>JAFRZH010000029.1 GCA_017442645.1 bacterium
GTCAGTCAGTCAGTCAGTCAGAATAGAAGCATAGAACAATCAAAACCAGAAACACCTTCACAAACAGTCTGAGAAAAACCAGAAGTACCTCTACAACAAAATCCTCAAATAACAGAAACATGAAACGAAAGAACTCAAGAAACTATTCCAGACGACATGACAGAAGCTCAGGAAAAAGAAATAATATCAAAATTAACAGAACAAGAAAAGAAACAATACGAAACTATAAAACAAGAAAAAGGATTAAGACTAGCAAATAACGTAACAGAAGAAATAATAAAGAAATTTCTCATTATTATGAAAGAAGAAACTAGATTTAAGCTAGACGATGGCAGAGATTTTGTGAACACATGATTAGAAGAATTACAAACAGGTAAAGATTATTATTTAATCAACGATAATCCTAACTATTCTCCTATTATCCGATATAATCCAAAAAATACATGAACTATATTATGAATACAAATAGCAACAAACGTAAATGGGAAACAATACTATAACAAATTTACAGGAAGGTCAAAAGAAAGGTGGGGAGAAAAATAAAAACACCGCTTACGGTGTTTTTTCTATTCTCTCAAAAAAATCTGACTCTCCGTCACGAAACAACTCACCATCGGGAAATCAGATTTTTCTTTTTTTAAAAATGGTTAATTAATCTCAAGAAAAGTCTTTATATTTCTTGTTTAAGATTTCATTATTTCTCAGAACATCTACTCTAGGGTCTTTATCTCCCAAAAGTCATACGATATTCTCAGTTTCAAAGAGAACAGGAAGTTCATCTTCTCCGATCTCATCACAGTTGTTTTCTTTCACTTTTTGCTGAATACTTGTAATAACTTGCATCCATTCTTTTCTCTGTTGATACTGGGCATAAAGAGGAGATTCTTCAGTATTAAAGGTCTGTAATTTTTCTTCCACAATACCTGTAGCCGCAAGTGCATCATCCATGACTTGATCATCTCATTTTACTCATGAAAGTTCTGCAATTTTTCCATTTTCTAACCTAATGGAATATCTTGGAATCGTATAAGCTCAAGATGTATCTTGAGAATAATAAATCAAAAATTTACCTTTTGAACACCAATCTTTTGCAGTTTGAGTATTAGCAATACATCGTCAAGTATTTTTTCATTCTAAAGTTTTCACAAGCTCTTCATAATCTTCAGGTCAGTATTCTCTTCGTTCTCCATTGGTATTTGATAATAATTGATTTTGCTTTGCAAATCGCTGAGTATATCAAATCTCATAAATTTCTTTAAAAGATTTTTTCTTTTTAAGGATTTCTTGTTGTTCTTGATCAATTCGTTCTGGAAAGGAATAAGAGTCATCTTGTTGATTGTTGATTGTTGACATCTTAAAATCAATCACAAAATCTACAACCTCTGGTACTAATTCTGGGAAACTTGCAGTTGTTGCATTTTTGACTCATTCTCCATTATGAATTCTTTTTCAAAAACTTTGAGTATCTTTTGAAAATTTTGATAAATCTTTTACTTCTCTAAGAATCCAATAAAGCACTTCAGGAGGCTTATCTTGTTTTGTTCACAAATAACAAACCCACTTTCTAAGACTTTCTTTTTGATCTTCAATTTTTCTATTTCGATGTGCTTTTTTACAATCCTCAAATGAAATAGCTATTCCTTGATCTGTTCGTCTTTTCCGATCTTCTTGAAAATAATCATCAGAAACACATTTCTTTTTTACCAAAAACTTTTTTTCCATCCAGCGCTGAACAACTTCTCAAAAAGAGCTATCAGATGAGAATTTTGCTAATTTGTTTCTATACTGATTTTGTAAATATTCAATAACTTGAAGCTGTTGTTTTCACACAGCAAATCATAGTTCTTCTTTCACTTTCTTTTTCTGATATGGTGACCGCTGTCATACTCTTCAATTCACCTCATCATCATTTTGTAACGAATAAGCGTCTTTTAAAAATTCACCATAAGGATCTAATTTAAATTTTCCTTTCTTATTAATAGGCATGATTATCTCTCATAATATAAAGATTCTTTACCTATCACGAGATAAGTTTCTTCCTATCAGATAAACCTCAAAAAAGAATCATGAGTATTTACCATTCATACATTTACTGGAAGGAAGAATCCTTCCAAAAGAATCAATTGCAACAAAGTTCTCATCATCGGCAACACTCATTAAATAAAAAAAATTAAAAAGATAATAATATTTTTAAATTAATTGTCAATACTTTTTCACGTTTTTTACATTTTCTACAAAATTTATCTCTCAAAAAATCTCTGAATCTCATCACGAACTTTCCCATAATCTACAAGAGAAAGCACTTGCACTTTCCATTCTTTACTTCCGGGGATTCCTTTCACATATTGAAACAGAAACTTTCTAAATTCAATCACCGCATGAGCTTCAAAATCAGGATTTTTCAGATTTTTTTGAATCTGCTCCTCTCGAAAATCACCAGGAATACAAAAAAAGTTTTTAAAATCTGATCTTTCTTCAATGAAGGTCTGAAAATATTGATCAAATGCTACACTGAGATCTAAATGACGAAGAATTGCTTCCCTTTTTTCTTCAAGACTCGCCTCTTCTTCACAAAAAATCCACGGATTACCAATAGCACCCTGACCGATCATCACTCCAGCCAATCCATATTTTTGTTCCATCTGACAAGCCTCATCGTAAGTACGAACTCCCCCATTTCCGATAACTAAACATTGAGGATTTTTCAGATTTTTTTTCACTTTTTGGATAAAATCCCGATCCGCATCACCTTGATACCCTTGTTTAAGCGTCCTTCCATGGATCGAAATCATCATACAAAATTGACTCGCTTCACAAAGAAAAGTAAGTTGTTCACTCTTATCTTGTTCATTGAGTCCTGCCCTACTCTTCAGAGAAAAAGAAAGATTCTGAACATTTTCCGAAAGATGTTGAATAATTTTCAAGGTTTTCGCCTTATCTCTCATCATATCGCTCCCCCCTCACACTTTCATCACACTATTACTCGGACATCAAGTATTAAGCTCAATTCCACTAAAAAAAGAAGAAAAATGCTGATCGATCTCACGAATTCCTTGCAACAACGTTTCCTCCTTTCCTCCAAAGATTTGTAAAATAGGCTTTTCTCCCTCATTTGTTAAAAGATGCTTACACACTTTCTGAGGATTGATCAAAAAACCATCGATATTCATAAATTCAGTCCGAATCTGAAGACAATCAGACTTTTTTCCCTTTTTTTCAAAAATTTCTTTCGTAATCATTCTCGTTGGACACGTCGTAATCCCGTCCATGGGTGCAAAACAAAGCTTCATTTTCTATAGATCAAATAAATACTTATATCATAAGGAAATAAGACCTTTTCGCAAGGAAGAAAAATTTCTTTTGTTTTTTATTTAGTTTTTCTTATAAGGGAAAGAAGATATTTATTTTCAAAATTAATAATGGTAGGATTTCTCTATTATGGAAGATTAGAAAAAGAAAAGGGGGTAGACTCCCTCATTAAAGTATTACAAAAAGTTAAAAATTCTGATATAAATTGCGAGTTTTTTATTTTCTGAAGTGGAAGTCTAGAAAATAAAATTTTGGAACTTACCGATCAAAAAATCCATTTTTTCGGACGAAAACCACTTTCTACTATTCAAAAATACCTCCCCAATATCGATTATTGTCTCATGCCATCAGAATTCTTAGAAACATTTTGACTTTCCGCACTAAATGCGCTCTCTCGATGAATTCCTGTTATTGGGTATAAAAAAGGAGGAATGGAACCTTTTATTTTTGGAGACTGTAACTTATACACTTTTAAGGGAAATAATACAGAAGAAAGACTCTTGTCTGCTATCCAAAAAATTTGTAAATTCACCACAGAAGAATTAAAAGAAAAAAAAGAAACCTATCAATACGAAATCACTCTCCTCATGGATCAATATTCAAAAAATACCCGATATCTCAATTTTTGTCAATTAAGTAAAATATTACAAAAAAAAGAAAAATCTGACTCTCCAATAAAAATCGTACTTGTTAGTGATTTTATCAATAAAATTTGAGGAATCGAAACCTACCTAAACGAAGCAAAAGAATATCTAGAAAGTCTGGATTATACTGTATTGATACGAGGAAAAGAAGGAAGAAAAGGAATACGAGGGAAACTGCTCCGTTATCGAGGAATCCTTACTTCTCCATTTGCTTTTTTATCAAAAATCAGATTTAAAAATTTCTTAAAAAAAGAGACCCCCGATATTATTCGATTCCATTCACTTCTCCGCGGATTAGGAAAAGGAGTTATAGAAGCAGCAGCAAAATACCAAGAAAAAGAAAAAAAATCTGAACTCTGGATGATGTACCACGATTTTGGATATTTTTATCCCTATCCCCATGCACTTTTTGAGATAAAACATTGTAAAACTCCTTTTTCAAGAAAAAATTTTCTTGCAAATCAAAAAGGAATCAAGAAACTTCTTGCACGAGGAAAATATCTTTTAATGAAAGGATTAGTTAAAAGCTTAAAAAAATATATCAATTTACACCTAGTTCCTTCAGAATACATGAAAGATATTGTAATCAACTCATACAAAATCGCAGAAAAAAAAGTAAAAGTTTTTCCACACTTCATCCAAGATTAAATAGTTTTACTTTACTTTCTCAAGCGAAAATATAAAATAAATTTATCTTTATTTTTTCATCATAAAACAAGAATGCTAATTTCACTCATCGTATTGGCAATTAGTCTTGCAGTTTTGATTTATTCTTCAGATTTTTTGGTAAATTCTTCTGTAAGAATTGCAAGATTTTTCAAAGTTTCAACGGCACTTATTGGATTAACAATTGTCGCATTTGGAACTTCAGCACCTGAACTTTTTCTCTCTGCTATGGCAGCACTAGGAGATAAAGGAAATCTTTCTGTAGGGAATGTCATTGGTTCTAATATTTTTAATCTTGGATTTATTCTTGGACTTGCTGCAATGGTGAGTCCGATTCTCATTAGAAGAAAAATTTTGAAAAGAGATTTTACGTTATTGATGATTCTTACCGTTCTCATGTTGGTGATGCTTCGAAATAATGAAGTAGATAGACGAATGGGAATTTCTTTACTTTTGATTCTTGTAGGATATACGGCATTCCTTTGGATCAAAAAAGATGTGCCAGAGGGAGAAATCGAAGAAGCGAAAGAAGACTTGAAAGAAACAAAGGAAGAAGATCATCAATGGAGAAATTTGATTATTGTGTTTGTTCTTTTAACGGTATTTGCAGGATTTACTGCATGAGGAACAGAAGATGGATTCTGAATTGAATGGAGGTATTCTCCTTTTATGATGCGAGCTTTAATTGGAACGGTAGTTTTAGCAATAGGATACTTTGTTTATTCTAAACTTCTCTATCCAGAAAAGAAACATCGTGGTTTATTCCTCAGCTTTTTACTTCTTTTTGTAAGTCTTTGTACGCTTATTATTGCATCAGATCATGTCGTAGAAGCTGCAGTGTATCTCGCTCAACTCCGAGGAATGTCTGAATGGGCCATTGGAGCAACGATTATCGCAATGGGAACAAGTTTGCCTGAATTGGCAGTAACGATCACTTCTTTACTCAAAAAAGATTATGGACTCAGTGTGGGAAATCTTATCGGAAGTGATATTTTCAATTTTTTGGGAATCGTAGGAATCAGCGCAACTATTACTCCAGTGCATTTGGAACCTACTCGTTTATTTGGAGAAAATCGAGGATTCTTCGCACCGTTAGGAAATGATATTCATTTTTCACTCTTTCTTCTCTGTTTAACCTTGATTCTTACGGCAATCTTTATGAGATCAGGACGAAAACTTTCAAGAGTGGAAGGAATGATTCTCTTTGGAATTGCACTCCTAAGAATGGTGTTTGAATTTAATCCTCAATTTTTCGTAGGATTATTCGCATAAAAAAGTTATCAAAAAAATCTGATTCAGAGATATTCCTCCAAAAAGAATCAGATTTTTTATTTTTTTAAGAATCTCTCAAAACATACTATTTTTTTTCTTCTTCAACATCAACCTTTTCTAATTTTTCTTCAGATTTTTTAGAAGAAGATGATGATTTCTTTTTACAAGTAGTACTACACCAATTAAAGAAATTCTTCAAAGGTTTATCGAAACGTCCCATAGAACAAAAAATTCCTAGAGTAACAAGAACTACTCCAAAAATCATTCCTTTTAAATTCCAAAGTCCCCAAACTAAAAGGATAACTCCCACAAAAGTAGTAATTTTTGTTTCTGTCGAAGTTTTTTTCCACCGACCACCGAAATCAGAAGCTGTTTCTTTGACATTTTCAGCAGCCTTAGATACTTCTTGGGAAATCTTATCTACTCATTCTTCAAAATCTTTAGATATTGCCATTTTTTGTATTTATAAAAATAAAATATACTATAATCATAAGAATATTTTTTTAGATATCAAGTTTTTTAAAAGAAAAAATAACATTTCATCAGCAAAAGGAAGAAAAATCACTTGTTTTCAGTAAAAAATTCATTATTAAAAAAATAATTTAAAATCACATAAAATAATGCGAAAGTTTATCAAAGATTTTTTTCTTTTCCCTTTTAAAAAGGATAACAACAATAAAATTAATAGACTATTAGATACTTTTTTTAAAGATTTCCCTGCTTTTTTTTGGGAAGCTCCAAGTTTTAAAAAAATTCTTATCCTCCCCCTTCTTTTCATCTATCATATTTTTTCAAAATGAGAAAAGAAAAAAAAGTAAATTTCTCTCAGCCTAATCTCATCACAAAACAGACAAAAGAAAAGACTAAAAAAATAATACCCCTTGAAAATAGAACATAAATCATTATTTTTTGAACACTTGTTCAATTTTTTTATTTTTTTATTTCATTACATGGCGGAAAGTAAAAAGCAGAATGTAATACTTTGAACTTTTTTATATCTTATTCTTTTTTGAATCGTTTTTTGATGATTTTATTATATCGAAACGCATAACCAACCCGAAGCAGAACAAGAAGAAATCAATACTCCAAAACTTCTTTCTCTCAGTGAAATCTCACAGCAACTCAAACTTGAAAAAACTGCAACCATTGCTTCAAGTCAAGATATTCTTGTAACTTCACAAGCAAACGGGAAAGTAGCAAAGATCCCTCATAATGAAGGAGACAAAATCAAAGCAGGAGAAACCATTGTTTCCCTTTCAGACACCATTGCAAATTATAAAATTCAAGTGGATTCAGCGAAAAACGCCCTTGATAGAGCGGTTCTAACCAGAAGACAAACCGAACTAACGATCAATCAACAAATCGAACAAGCAAAAAATGCTCTCGATACAGCAAAAGAAGCTCTTTGGAATGCAGAAAAGGGAGCGGAATTAGCAATTAAACAAGCAAAAATTTGAGTAACGAATGCCGACAATCAAATTGAAACCTTAAAAACATCATTTCTTTCTCAAAAAAATACCGTAATCAATGTTATCAATAGTCTTTTGGATACCGCAGACGGACTTTTAGGAGTCACAGATTATTACGAAGAAAAACTTGATAAAAGTATCGACGTCTATCTTGGAGCGAAAGATGTACAACTCAAAAATCAAGCAAAAGAAGAATTGAAAGCACTTTACACCTTAAGAGATGAGATTAAAAATCTGAAAGATATTCCAGAAACCAATGAAGAACTTTTGACCAATACGCTTAAACTCGATGAAGCTTTTCAAAAGACTTTAGCATTTGCGAAGACAATGGAACAAGTTATGGAAAATTCTATTGCTTCTCAAGGAAGTCTTTCTCAAGCAATGATTGATAATTACAAAAGCAGTTTTCAAAGTATTCAATACGGATCAACCATTCAAGCAAGAGCAGGACTCACAACCTACCTTAGCAATGTGAATAGTCAATTGAGTAATAGCGGAACACTCAGCCAAGAATCCGCAGACATTACGCTAAAAAATGCGGCCTTAAGTGCCAAAAATAATCTTTTCCAAGCAGAAACAGCCGTAAAAAACGCAGAAACTGCCTATAATACCGTTACGGAAAATAAAGATCTCCAACTTCAACTCCTCTCTAACGCAATTTCTGATGCAAGACTTGCCTATGAAAGAGCATTAACGCAATACAATAGACTACAAATTTCCAGCCCTATTGATGGAGTAATTGAACAAATTATGGTAACAGAAGGACAAGAAATCTGAGCTTGAACGCAAGTTTTTAGAGTTTCTTGAACGAAAAAACAGGAAATCGAGGTTTATCTCACTTCTGAAGAATATCAATACATCAAATCTGATTTACCTGTCGAAGTCGAATATCAAAATACCCTTCTTTCGGGGACGATCAAATCACTCAGTAGTGTTGCTGATAAAAACAACCTTTATAGAGCCACAATCCAGCTCGAAGCAGACATTCCTCTTCTTGGAGATATCGCAAAAATCAATTTCCCTATCATCTTACAAGAAAATACGATTCTTCCTTTGGAACAGGTAAAAATTCTGAATAGTAACGAGGGAGAAATCGCTATCCGAGAAAATAATCAACAACAAAGTTATCCTGTAAAAATCAAAAAAACTCGAGGAAAATTCGTAGAACTTCAAGATCCCCTTCCTTGAGATATTACGATTGTGATAAAATAATCAGACTTTTATTCTTTTTTAAGAAATTTCAAACATGCAACTAAAAGAAGCGGAAGAGAAATTATCAAGCGGTTTTTTCGGTTTTTGGTTAAAACAGCGAAGAGTCACCATTCTCGTACTTATCGTAATTATCCTGATTGGAACCTACTCTGCCATGAGAATTCCGAAAGAATCCGTTCCTGAAATCGATTTAGGAATTGTGAGAATTACGACGACCTATCCTTGAGGGAATCCCGAAGACATCAACGATCTCATCACAAAAAAAATCGAGAACGAAATCGAAAATATCAACGGAGTAAAGTCGTTTGATTCTCAGTCTCTCGATAGTGTATCAAGTATCATGGTTACCCTCGAAAACGACGCAGATTCAAGCGATGTAACCAATAAAATTGAAGATGCGGTTAAAAGAGTTTCTTTACCTTCTGATGCGAATGATCCTGTTGTAGCTTTGGTAGATACGGAAGCGATGAAACAAGTCCTCTTTTACATGAATCTTTATGCGAAAGACGACCGTTTTGATGCTGATTATCTCAAACAAAAAGCAAAACTCATCAAAGAAGCATTGGAAGGACAAGGATATCTTGATACCATTACCATCACGGACGGAGATCAATACGATATCGAAGTGCTTGTCGATCAGCAGAAACTCGAACAATTCAAACTTCCAATCAGTCAAATTGCCTCACTCATTCAAGGATTCAATCAAAATCAACCGTTAGGAACTCACGAACTCGGAGATAAAGAATATTCCTTCAGAATCAACGGAGAATATGTTTCTATCGAAGAACTCGAAAATATGTTTATCTCACTTGGAAACGGACAAACCATTCCTCTTTCAAGTATTGCAACGATTAAAAGAACCTATCCTGACAATCAACGCTATGAAATCGGACATTTTGAAAACGGAGAAGATTATCATGGAAAACTTGCTGTAACGATTCTCTTCAATAAAAAACGTAGTGCAAGTATTTTGGAAGCTTCAAAACAGGCAAAAGAAATGATTGAAGAAGAGTTAAAAAAGCCTGAATATGAAAACTTAGGATATTTCTATACTTCCGATTTAGGAAAACAAATCAGCGATGATTATTCTGAATTGGCAGTAAATATGATTTCTACCCTTCTCATCGTGTTTATCATTGTGCGATGTTTCGTAGGAACGGTCGAATCTCTCCTTGCTACAATTTCCATTCCCCTCGCCTTTTTCATCACGTTCTTTGTCTTAAATGGAATGGAATTTTCCATGAATATGCTCACAAACTTTTCTCTCATTATCTGTCTGGGAATTGCTGTAGACTCTGCAACCGTAATTATTCAAGGTTCAAGCGAGAATATGAAAAAAGGATTCAAACCACTTCACGCTGCCCTTCTTGCGGTAAAAACCTACAAAAATTCTCTCATTTCAGGAACTGCAACAACCGTTGTTGTATTTCTCCCTCTGATGAGCCTTCCAGGAATGATGGGGAAAGCAATTTCCTATATTCCAATTACTATTTTCATCACACTCCTCGCCTCTCTTTTCATCTCTCTCACGGTAACTCCTGCCATTTTCTTCAAGATGAACAAGGATAAAAACACTTATCAGAAAGATGAAGAAAGCGAAAGTCTTATGGACGAAACCGCTAAAGTAATTTTAGACGCAGATAGACAAGAGAAGACAGAAATAATAAAAAAAGAAGAAAAATCTGAATCTTCCTCTTATCGTGATAAGATTTTGGATAAACTCGTAGACCGATACGATAAAAAAATCAGAAAAGTCGTAGAAAACAAAAAATCCAGAGCTTTACGAGTTATTCTCCCTATTGTCATTCTGGTTTTTACTCTTCTTTTTGTATCTACAAACTTAGGATTCTTGATGATGCCGGCAGATGATAACGAGCAAATGGGAATCACTTTGAAAGCTGAAGCAGGAATCACCGAAGATAAAATCAGAGAGAAAGCCGAAGGATACCACGAAGTTTTAGCAAGTATCCCCGAATTAGAAAATTATCAGGCAAGTATCAAAGGAAATAAAATCTCCATCAGCCTTAAACTCGTAGAGAAATCTCAAAGAGACAGAACTTCCTTCGAGGTAGAAGATGAACTCACTGAAAAATTAAACTTCTTGAAAGAAAAAGGATTTGAAGTCAGCATCTCTATCGAAGGATTCGCAAGCCAACTTTGATGAGGAGGTTGAGAAGTTGGAGTCAAAATTATCGCAAAAGACGGAGTCGACCAAACCGTTCTCACAAAAGTTGCAAGAGATTTTGAAAAGTTTTTGAGAGAAATCCCAGGAACGAAAAATATCACCAATTCAAGTGAAGAAAGCCCTGGACAATTCGTTTTCCAACTCGATAAAAGTAAACTCGCAAAACTCGGTTTAACTCCAAGCAATGTCGGACCTCAGCTTTATCTCGCTCTTAACGGAATGAAAGCGGGAAGCGTAACCTTAGACGGAGATTCTCACGATATTAAAGTCAAATACGATAATTTCCAAGATGAAGTTTCTCCTGAGACCTTGATGACCACTCTCATCCCAACTTCTGCAGGACAACTCCCTCTCGCAAGTTTAGGAAATTATACCTTCAAACCTGCAGTAACCAATATTTCCAGAGAAGACGGAGATATCGTGGTAACTTTAGGAGCAAACCTCCAACAAGGATTCAAAGCAGAACCGGTTAATGAAGCACTTTACACCTACGCAGAAAATTACGACTACCCTGACGGAATCAGTTTCTCAAAAGGAGGAGAACAAGAGGAAAACGCAGATTTAATTCAATCAGTTTTGTTCTCATTCGTCTTCGCATTCATCATGATTTTCTCCATTCTCGTCTTACAGTTCAATAAATATACGCAACCACTCATCATTTGTTACAGTATTTTGATGGGATTCGTAGGAGCAACCTATGGAACACAATTCGTAGGATTTCCGTATTCTTTGATGTTTATGATTGGATTCGTGTCTTTAATGGGAATCGTAGTAAATAACGCCATTATCCTCATCGATTCTGCAAATGAAAACATCAATCAAGGAAACACTCGTATGGAATCTATTATAAAAAGTGCAAAATTCAGACTTAAACCTATTTTAAGTACGACCCTCACGACCGTTATTGGAATGATGACTCTTACTTCTAACGGAATGTTTGCACCGCTTGCTTATACGATCATGTACGGACTTACCGTAGCAACGATTGTCACTCTCTTTGCAGTTCCTGTTCTCTATAATGATGAAAATAAAATCAGAATGCTTATCAAAAGATTAGTTCTCAAACCTCTTTTGTCTGCTGTTTTCATCGGAATCATTATCGGAATTATTTACCTTTTGGGACTCCTCTTCTCTTATGATTTCTTCGGAGATCTCATTGGACAAGGAATTATCATCGCAACTGCAGTAGCAACCTTTATTCTCCTCTTTGTTCTTGAATTGAGAGGGAATTTCAAAGGAGACTCTGGACGAAGAAGAAACTTCATCAACCTCGAACTCAAATATCCAAATCAAAACCATAAAAAAACCATTCTCAAAAGAATGTTCTATAAATATGGATTATTGCTTCTTCCAGCGATTGGAGCCGGAATCCTTACTGCTCTTGTGCAAGGACTTGGAGCTGATGAACTTGTTGTTTCATTAGTTACAAAAACCGCATTGATTCTCGGATATGGAGCTTATGTTGCTTTCAATATCTACTCCTATCGAACCACAGAAGGAAATCAATTTCTTCATGATAAATGGACCGGAGTAGAGATTATGGATAATAAAGATGCAGAAAAAAGAATTTAAAAATCTGACTCTTTAAGGACGGGATTCTCCCCGTCTTTTTTTCTTGTTTTGATTTGACTTTTTAGAAAGGATTGGTATAAAGAAATTGCCAAATTAATTCAAACTAGGAAGAACTTTCCTGTAGTAGAATCATAAACAAAGACGATTGGTATTATCGTTTTCTTTGTTATGTGGTTCTATTACCTAGTAAAAAGAATTAGTTTGGCGACTCGATAGTATCAGTCGTCTTTTTTATTTATCTGTCATTCTGAGCAATAGCGAAGAATCTTAAAAAGTTTGGTTGATACTAGTTTTAGTCGCTAAACTTTTTTATATGTCAGATTTTAAGAGAGAAAATTGACAATTTTTTACGATTAAAAATCCCTTTGTCGTTCCTGCTTTTTCTGAACGGTTTTCGTTAATTCCTCATGAATATAAACAGTCTTTACTAGAACCTTTTGCGTGATCTAATAATATTACTTTATTAGTTGAAAACGTAAAAGATATTATCAATTATCCTCATTCATGGCATTGTTTTGATATTGATACATCACATGAAAATAAAAATACTCAATATCCTATTATACAACAAGATACCATCAAAAATTATCCACAAGGATATCATGTTGCAATTACTAATCCTCCTTATTTAGCAAAAAATTCAGCAACAAGAAGAAATTTAAATTACGAATATCCAGAATATGAAGATATGTATCAAAAATGTCTGGAAGTTATGTTAAATAATACAGATTTCGTTGCTGCCATTATTCCCGAAAGTTTTATCAATACTAAACTCTTCACTAATAGACTATATTCATTTGTATCATTAACATGTAAAATGTTTGAAGATACCGATTGTCCTGTTTGTTTAGCTTTATTTATTCCACTACAGTTAAAAAACACTCTCTGAGTGAATGATTTTACAATCTATCAGATGAATAAAAAAATAGGAGCGTACACAGAGATTAATCAAAAAATTAAGTTCTTATTTTCTAAGCAAAATCAAATCCCATGGAAGTTTAACGATAAAAAAGGAGAAATCTGAATTATTTGTATAGACAATACTAAAATCCCAAGTATTGAATTTATAAAATGAGATAAGATTGATCCCAACAATATTAAAATTAGTAGTCGTTCTCTAACAAGAGTTTCAGGATTACCAAAAAATATTTCTTTAGAAAGCTTCTTAGGAGAATGTAATCATATTTTAAAAGAATATAGAACCATATCAAGCGATATTGGATTAACTTCATTTAAAGGACTGAGAAGGGATGGATTTTATCGTAGAAGATTAGATTTTCATACAGCAAAAATGATTATGAATACAGCCTGTTATAATATCACTTGACCTCAATGATTACGATAATTACAAAATTTATATTTTATCATAGATAAATGAATTACCGATTAGAATTAAGTATAGAATATGCAAATCAAAGGAATTATTTAGATTATCTTTTTTCTGTATACCCAACAGTTCCCAATGGACTCAGAGATATTGATAATGAATTACGAAAATGAGTAGAAACTGCTTTTCATAATCATGATAATGAAACATTAGTCAGAAATTTATTAAAATTAAAGAAATTTCCTATTGATGACTCATATGTTGCATATTTAAGAAATGATAAAAGTTCTATATCAAGGAATCCACAAACAATCAATAGATTGGCATGAATTGTATACGAATTATGATTAAATAGGACTTTTGAAAAAGCAAGTGAACCTAAAAAAGCAAGTAGACAAATGTGACCAGCGTTTAGAAGATGGATATCTCAATGAAGTCTTGGTATAATCCCTGTAAACCTTGATATATTTTGTTCTTCAAATGAAAATGCTATATTAGACGCTTGAGATGAAGGAATGAAAAAATTTGCTTATAATAATTTATGATACAATCGTAATAAAGGATTAGATTTATTAGCAAGATTTAATGGAAAATATATTATAGGCGAAGCAAAATTTTTAAGCGATTTTTGATGAACGCAAAATGATCAATTTGAAGATGCTATAAAAACACTCCAAAGTCCTGTAAATCAAAATGTCATAAAAGTAGCTATTTTAGATTGAGTCGTTTATATTCCATGAGCTACTAAAATGTATAAAGCTATCTTATCATCTGAATTACAAAATGAAAATATTATGAGTGCGTTAGTACTGAGAGATTTTTTATATCAAATTTAATATACAAAAGCTACAACTTCTGATTGAAAATCAGACTTTTCTTCTTTTCTATATCTACTCTTACCGAACCACCGACGGAAATCAATTTCTTCATGATAAATGGACCGGAGTAGAGATTATGGATAATAAAGATGCAGAAAAAAGAATATAAAAATCTGATTTTGTAGGGACGGGATTCTCCCCGTCTTTTTTTATTCGTCATATTGAATGAAGTGAAACATCTTAAGATTCTTCTCTTTGTTTAGAATAAAAAATCCCCAGTCACTTCGTGACAGCCCCTTTCATAAAGGGGAACAATGTTTTCCAAAATTGTCCTCCTTTTCAAAGGAGGCGGCTCACAGAGCCGGAGAATTTTATTACGGTATTTTAAATCCCTCTGTCCTGCGGACATCTCCCTTAAAAAATGGAGAACATTTTTTATATAAAAAAGGACGAGGCAAGCTGTCGTCCCTACAATTATTCTTAAAATTTTCTCAGACTTTTTTAACTCTTTCTCATGATTCTTGAAACCATTTCAAATCAATGTTTCTTATAAAAATCTTGAGCATTCTGATTAAATTCCCGCACATTGAGTTGAAGATCAGAAATAGCATGATTATTTGCCCAATTTTCAATTTCAGAAAATAATAAAGATCCAATTCATTTCTTTCTATACTCCTCAAGTATACAAATTGCATCGATATCAATATAGGTTCTTTTTTTGAAAGATTGGAATCTCTTTATTCTGTCTCATATACGCAATTGAAAATCCTACAATCTTGTTTTCATCGTAAGCGAGAGAGACCTTTGCATGAGGATCATTGATCATTTCTTGATAATCTGATACTGCGAATAAAACCTCTGTTTTTTGAAATTTCCAAGGCAGATTTTCTCTATGCAGTTTTTCAACCTCTGAAAATACCGTGAGAAAATCATCATAATCAGATGTATTTGCTTGACGAATAATGATATTTTCAAGTGAAAACATTGGTAGTGTCAGATAAGAAAATTACAATTGGGAATATAATTCAGATAGATTTTTAAATTCTGGAGAAGTATCGAGCATTTCTTCTCTATACTCTCAATTTTTTCGATAAGTCTTTTTTCCATAAGCTTTTTCTATCCCATGATTTTGTGCATCGTCGCTCGTTATTACTCTATATGCATCATCCACAATTTCTAATGCTGCACAATTTGAAAATAATAGTCCTATTTCATTGGGTTCTTTTTCTAAGAGTTCTTTAATATTTTCTTCTCTCCCTGGTTCATCCGCATGAGGAACATATAACCCCCTTTACAAATCCAAGACAATCTACTCCGATCAATGGTTGATCTGGTCAGTACTGTATTTTTAAAGAATCACTCGAACATTTTTCAAATCGACAGTTAGCTCATGCTGAAAGTCAACACATTACTTTTCCAGATTCCCAAGCTTCTTTTAAGATTTTATCAAATCATGTTTCTTTCCACAATGTAATCATCTTTAAGGTATCTCATCATCCTTCGTAGATAATATCAGCCCAATCAATCAGACTTTTAACAGCTTTTTCATCCATTAATTGATCACTTTTCAAATCTTTACACTCACATCCATACATTCAACCATAAATGTCTTTCATGGTATTGAAGTACCTTTCTTGATTTTCAAGAGGTTGAGAATGCGCTAATAGTAAAAAATTGGGATGTTCTTTTCCTGTTAGTCTTATAATTTCTTGATCCATTGGTCATGTTTCATAAGGAAGTCTTTTTCCCTCTTTAAGTCTTCCATTTTCTCCCCCTCCAATAGCTACAATTTTTCTACTCATCTTAAGATAATTAAGCTATAAAATTATTTATTTTTTTCTTCCCGATCAGGTTTCAAAAATTCCATAAAGGATTCATCAAACCACTCTCCATCACGATACACCGTATGATGAGCTTCTCCAACCTTTTTGAATCCTACTTTTTCATAGCATTTAAGAGCTTTGGTATTGAAATTATAGACTCGAAGATGCATATTATAAAGATTAAGCGTATGAAAACCAAACGACAAAACCGCATTGAGAGCATCTGCTCCATACCCTTTCCCATGTTCATCACTCTTTCAAATAGAAATTCCTATCTCTGCATGTTGATTGAGAGCATCAATATCATGAATCCCTATGGTACCAATGAATTCATCATTTTCCTGTTTCACGATAGCAAAAATATAATCTCCATTTTTTACGATATTTTCCAATCGATTTTTCTCTTTTTCAAGAGAAGCGATTCTCGTATGTAAAGCGAGTTCTTTGG
This sequence comes from bacterium, assembly GCA_017442645.1. The sequence continues at coordinate 16,746 of JAFRZH010000029.1, forward strand.
TAACTTTGGGATCATTCATCCATTGAGCGATTGTTTCGTAATCATCAGGATTGACCGGAGAAAGATAAATTTTTCCTCGTTCGACCTTTTTAAAGTATTTCATGATTGTAGGGGGAAAAGAGATATAAAACTTCTTTGAAGATAGATAAGTGGAAGGAATATTCAAGGGGAATGAAAAAAGAGTTAAAAAATCTGACTCTCTATTATCAAAAGTCAGATTTTTATATTTTAGCTCATTATCAGATTTTTAAATTTATTTGATTAAACTTTTATTTTTCAAGTTCATCAAGTTTTTTTTGAAGGTTTTTGATATCAGTATCAATTTCTTTCACCATATCATCTCTTCCTTCAGCTTTGAATTTCTTTTTGTAATCTTCCAATTGATCCAAAGTTTTTTTGATCTTTTGAATTTCCTCAGACTTATGAGCTTTTTGATATTCGATTTTTTTCATTTCACTTTCGTATTTACTCATATTGATTCCATAAGGAAGTTCTTCTTTTTGATGACATTCACATGTTTCATCATCGCAACATTCATCGCATTCACAAGGTTCATCGTAATATCCAAGTCAGAATCTTTGATCAATGAGATCATTGAAAAAATTCTGCAAATTAGCCCAATCTCCAAGTCCCATAAAAGGTCCTGTTAATTCAGGTTGATGATATTGCTGATTGAATCTGTTGAATTCTTCAGGAGTATCAAATTCCTTTTCAAATTCTTCTTCGTGTCCGTTGTTGTTTCTGTAAACATAGACTTTACCTTTAAAATTGTTGTCTTTTTTAGCGTCGTTTTTTTTGAAAAATGTTTTCATTTTTACTTTTGTTAAGAAATAAAATAGCACCTTTAATGATGTAGTGCTATTATAATCGATTTTTTTTAAATTGCAAGTTTTTTTTTGGATTTTTTTTGAGTTCATTTCTATTTGTATATTACAATGTTTTTCTTATAAATAAAGAGAACTTTATTTTTCTGCTTATCATGAAAAAACAAAAACATCTTCTTTTTCTCTTGGATTATTATCCTCCTCATAGATGATGAGTAGAAAATGTTTTTGAAAATATCATTACACGTCTCCTTCAAAAAGGATACGAAATTTCGTTAATCACTTCGCGTTTTGATCAAAATTTACAAAACGAAGAACACCAGAAAAACTTTCACTTATACAGAGGATGAAAAGGAAGGTTCAGTTTTTTCTTCTTTTCTTTTTTTAAGGGAATAGAAATTTTAAAAAAGCATCCTGATATTGAGGTTATTCATGCTTCAACTTATACCAGCGTAATTCCTGCCAGCCTTTTAGGAAAATTCTTTAAAAAGAAAAAAATTCTGACAGTCCACGAGATGTTTGGGAGACTCCGAAAACAATTTAAACCACGATATTCTGCACTTTTTTATCAATGGTTAGAGAAGATTTTATTTCTCTTTTCGTTTGATTATTACCACTGTGTTTCTCTCTATACTTTGAATACGTTGAGAACACTTTTTGGAGTTGAAGATTCTAAACTCCGTTTAATCTATAATGGAGTTGATACGAATTTTCGGAATTCTCAAGAGATTAAAGAACTCACTTCACTCCAATGGAGAGAAAAATATGGATGGGAAGACCGTTTTTTGATGTTATATTATGGACATTCTGGGAAAAGCAAAGGGATTGATTATTTAATACAAGCGTTACCAAAAATTCTTTCAACTTCTCCTGATTCTGTCTTCGTTTTCAATCTCATTCCTTGTAAAAGAGATACCGAGATAAAACAGAAAATTTTAAAAATAGCAAAAAAAATCTGAGGTTCCGATCGTGTTTTTATCTTTTCTGGATGGGAGAAGGAACAATTGAGAGAACTTGTTGCCTGTGCGAATGTCGTTTTTGCTCCAAGTCTTGCGGAAGGATTTGGATCCGTTCATAGTGAAGTTTGCGCTATGGAAATTCCTCTCATTACAAGAAAAGTTGCTGCAATTCCAGAAGTGGTAAGCGGAAAAGTTATTTTTTTAGAAAACGATACTCCCCAAGGCTTTCTTGATGCAATCGAAAAAGTGAAAAACGGAGATTTTGAAGAAGGAGAAAAAAAATGTTTCTCTCGAGAAAAAACGGTTGAAAAGATTGAAAATTTGTATGAATAAAAAAAGACCACCAACCAAATATTGATCGATGGTCCAAAAGTTAGATTCCGAAAATAAAATTCGCGTTAGCCACTTCTTCGACAATGATGGTGTAGCCGTAAGAATCCTTTCCATGATAGTTCTTGATTGCCTCTCTCAAGAAATCCCCTGGATCGATCCAGGAAGTATAATGACTTCCCCCATATCCCATGTCCTTGAGCTTTTGGACATAGGCACGGGCAGGAAAGACTACGTCTTCTTCGAACGTAGCCAGCCGTTGATAATTCCTGGGCAAGACTTTCTCAGTTTCTTCTTGGATGGAATATTGTTGCCAGCTCCGATGCCATCCATAGTTGACTGTAGAGTATCCAATCCATACTAGATACTCGTGGATTGGAAGAGCTGAGTATCTGTCCACGTAGTCTTCGTACTCGGAGGTCTCTGAACAGCCCTTGCCGATGTCCAGGTAGTGATCTACCAACGTTGCGATATCGAACCAATACATCTGGTCTAGACTTCTATCCTCCACGATTGTATCAACTCCTACTACGGTGTCACGGATGACTTCTACCGTGTCGTGAACGACTTCGGTGGGGTTGATGTTGACGATGATCTCGTCGTCATCGTTTTGGCACGAGGTGATAGCAGTAAGGAATGCCAATACTACTACAATAAAGAATTTTTTCATGATTTTTTTATTTAACCTTCTCTCAAGCACTTGCTATCGTTCATCGGTAAAAATATCATATATATATCTCAAAGTCAAGAGAATTTTATATTTTTTATATAGTATAAGAATTGGAAAAATATTATATTGTTGAAAAAATAAAAAAATCCTCCAAAGGAAGAGGACAAAAAAATGAATACTAATTATTCTCTTTTTATTCCAATAACAAATTCTCCTTTAAGTTGGATTGTACCATTTTTAAAAAGTTCGGTAATCTCCTCTAAATTCCCTGTAAGATATTGTTCAAAAAGTTTACTAATTTCTCTGGAGATACTAATTTTACCTTGGAATCAATATTCTCTTAATTCTTTAAGAAGTTTCTCAATTCTATGGACAGATTCATAAAAGAATATCGCATGATTTTCTTGAATGATTTTTTTGAGAAGGGTTTGTCTCCCCTTTTTTTGGGGTAAGAATCACAAAAAAGTGAAAATCGTCGTATCAAACCCTGCACTTACAATTGCTGGTATCAGAGCATTTGCTCCGGGGAGGATAGTAAAAGGAAGTTTTTCTCTTTGACAAAGTTCAATAAGAGATTTTCCTGGATCGGATAATCAAGGGGTTCACGCCTCAGAAATCATTAAAACATCATCATTTGCAATCAGACTTTTATAACTTTTTAATTTTCCTTCATCAATAAAACTGGTAAGAACATAGAACTCCTTTCATTTTAAATCAATATCATACATTGAAAGAAGTTTTTTCGTAGTTCTTGTGTCTTCACAAAGGAAAAAAGAAGTCTCCTTCAAAAGACGCAAAGCTCTCAAGGTAATATCTTCCTTATTTCCAATAGGAGTTGGAACAAAATAAAGCATAATCTCTTATCAAAAGAAATAAAAATCTGACTTTTCTTCTTTTTGGGACTTATTATTCTGCTAACATTTTCTTTTTCCAATCTTCCAAAATACGATTGAGATAAACAATATTATGCAGTCCAAGGAGAATTCCTCCAAGTGTTTCTTTTTCTCTCAAAAGATGATGAAAATAGGCTTTCGTAAAACATCTACAAGCATAACAATCACAATTTGTCGTCAAAGGAGTGAAATCTTTTGCAAATCTCGCATTGGTGATTTTGATATTTCCTTCATCAGAGAAGATAATTCCATGTCTTCCAAGTCTGGTTGCACTTACACAATCAAACATATCAATTCCTTGTTCGATTCCGAAAAGCAAATCTTCAGGAGTTCCTACTCCCATTAAATATCTCGGTTTATCTTGAGGTAATTTTGGAGCTGTATAAGCCACAACTTCTTGAACTTTCCCTTTTTCTTCTCCAACACTAACTCCTCCGATTGCGATTCCATCTCTTGCTAAAGGGGAAAGAAAATCAATGGATTGTTGTCTAAGATCTAAAAACGATCCTCCTTGCACAATAGGGAATAAAACTCCCCTTGCTTGCTCATATTTTTCTTGGAAATAATCATACGCTCTTTTCGCCCAAAGATGTGTCATGTGCATTTGTCTTTCGACTCTTTTTTTCTCTTCGTTTCAAGGAGAACAGACATCTAAAACCATCATAATATCAGATCAAAACTCAATCTGCGTATCGACCACATTTTCAGGACTGAAAAAATGTTTACTTCCATCATAAGGAGAACTGAATTTCACTCCATCTTCCGTAAGTTTAAGCTTTACTTTATGAGGGAAATTTCCATCGCCTTTATTATTGAGTCAAAGCGAAAAAACTTGGAATCCTCCACTATCCGTGAGAATCAGTCCATCTTTTCGATTTTCAAATTGATGAAGTCCACCTGCTTCTTTGATCAATTGACTTCCAGGATGAAGATACAAGTGAAAAGTGTTTGCGAGGATAAGTTTGATTGGTTCGATATTTGTTCCAATATAATGCGGATCTCTCAAAAGATCTAAAATCATTCCCTTAATCGTTGCTTTCGTCCCAACCGGCATAAAAATAGGAGTTTGTAACGTTACTCCATTGAGAGTGATTTCTCCTACTCTAGCATTTCCTCTTTGTTTCAAGATTTTAAACTGTAATTTATGATCCATCGATATATTTAAAATTAAACATTGTCAGTATAGAGAAATGATTTTTTAAAACAATAAAAAAGAAAAAAATCTGACTCCCCCCTCCCTTATACTTCCAAAAACATGCTTACAATCGCAATAAGGAAAATAAATCCACTACTAATCATCGTTCGTTTTCCAATATTTTGTAATTCTTTTAAGGAAAGTTTCTGAATATTATGGACTTTTCGAAGAAGGATTTCAGATCTATGCCCTGTATAAAGATAAAGTCCTGCTAAAAATACTCACAAAGCAAAAACACCCATCAAAATCGTAAGTCCATTAATTTCCATCTTTGAACCATAAAGAAAATAAAACCTCTTTCTCAGTATAGAATTCTCTTAAATGATGTCAAGAAGGAGAAATTACGGAAAATGAACGAATAAAAAAGGACGAGGCAAAGCTCCGTCCCAATAGAATCTTCAAAGAAGAATCAGATTTTTTTAATCTCTTTTTATCTTTTTTACGAATTCACTTGTCCTTTTTTCTCCAAAACTCCATTCAATGCAGTTCCTAACGTTGCAATTCATTGAAGATCAGCAGGAACTACGATTTTTGTAGATCTTCCCTCAGAAAGTGATTTCAAAGCTTCAAATCCTTTCAATCTCAAAACAGATTCATCAGCTTGAGATTCTTTGAGCATTTTAAGTCCTTCAGCTTCTGCAGCACGAAGCATTCTAATTCCATCAGCTTCAGCTTGTTTAATTTTGATCATAGCCTCAGCTTCTCCAGCAGCAATACGGATTTTTGACTCTTTATCTGCTTCTGCTCTCAAAATTGCACTTTCTTTTTCTCCTTCAGCAATGAGAATACTTGATTTCTTTTCTCCTTCTGCTTGAAGAATCTTCTCACGTCTTTCACGCTCTGCCCTCATTTGTTTTTCCATAGCCTCTTGAATATCCCTTGGAGGAATAATATTTTTCACTTCCACACGGTTAATCTTGATCCCCCAAGGATTTGTGGCTTCATCAAGGATTGCACGCATATTCGTATTGATAATATCTCTCGATGTCAAAGTCCCATCAAGTTCCAATTCTCCAATAAGATTTCTCAACGTTGTTGCAGTTAGATTTTCAATCGCATTAATCGGTCTTTCTACTCCATACGTATAAAGTTTAGGATCCGTAATTTGAAAATACACCACCGTATCAATCTGAATGGTTACATTATCTTTGGTAATCACAGGTTGAGGAGGAAAATCTTTCACAATTTCTTTCAAGGTAACGTTATTAGAAACCTGGTCGATAAAAGGGATTTTAAAATGAATTCCATTATTCCAAGTTTTTAAATACGATCCCAATCTCTCGATCACATACGCTTTAGCTTGAGGAACAATTCTTATCGTAGAAATAAGAAGAATCACAAAAACTCCAACCACATACATCCATACTTCCATTTTGATAATCATAAAAAATAAAGATACTTCTATATTATGTTTTGGAAGATAAAGTCAAGAAGAAAAGAGGGGGTAATTTTTATTTTAAAAAAGAAAAAAGTCTGAATTTTCTGTAAAGAGATGTATCATTCCCATATTTTCTTAAAAATTATCTAACTTTTCAAGAAAAATACAAAAGAAAGAATTGACAAAAAAACAGACATAATTATAGGTAAATATTTTATCATTTTCTTATTTTATAAATAATGGAGACCCAAATACCATCAAATAATACCGAAAAGATAACTACTCTCAGAGAAAAAATAAATACCAAACAACAAATAATTAAGGGAAAAGAAGCGGCCTTACTCCTAAAAAAAGAAGAGTTAATAAACCAAAGACAAAAATTCAAAACCTTGGAGATTATAGAAACAATAGACTCTTCCAGACTTCAACAGCTTTTTCAGGATGGATTTCTTTTTGATCAAGAAAATCAAGATAAATATTTTCCCTACCTCCTAGATTAAAAAGCATCCAAGACCACAAGGGGGCGGGGAATACTTAGATTAAACGACCTCTCTCTTTCTGAATTAAAGGACTACTTATGACTGAATCAAGAATGCACAATCAATATTGAAAACTAAAAATAACCTTACTCCTATACCATATTTGATGGATTCAATCCGATTACTTAAAATATAAATCATCAATTTTCAGAGAATACCCCAAACTTTCTAATTTTGCATTAATTACCTCCAAAAGGTTTCTTTTATCTTTAAAAATTTGAATCCTCAATGCTAAATCTTGAGTTTTAATAAAAAATTTATCATTTTTAAAATAACCTTCCAAGACTTCTCTTTCTCTTAGCAAATTTTCATCTTTTTCAATATGATAAAATGCATTCAATTCATTCAAAATAATACTTCCAATCATATTTTTCCCACGAAATTGCTGGGAAAGTCTTTTTCTCATAATATCGGAAAAACTTTTCATTTCTGTTCAAAATTCCATGTTTTTCTTTTCAAAACTTAAAAATGATAAGCAATAATTTCTCCTTTCTGATAATCTCATTGAGAACAAGGGATCTCTATCTGAATATAATTTTCCGTCCAACCCTTCCAACAACCATCCTCATATTCTTCAAGCAAAACCACATGTTCCACTCCTCTATTTTTCTCGATAAACTTTGTTCTAATCTCCTCCCCTTTTTCGATCAGAATTCTATTTCTTTCTTTTTTAAGAGATTCAGAAATCTGATTTTCAAAATAAGTTGCAGGAATTTTTTCTCAGAGTCGATGTGCCGAAAACGGGAAAGCATGAAGTTTTGTAATTTCAAAATTTTCCACTCCCCTCAAAGTTTCCTCAAAATCTTCCTCCGTCTCTCATGGAAATCAAGTAATCAAATCTGCACCAATGGAAATAAGCTCCGCATGAGGTCTTTTCAGACTTCTAATCTTTTTTAAAATTTCTGCGAGATGTGCTGCTGAATAATTTCTCCTCATCTGCTGAAGTACGGTATCTGAAAAGCTTTGAATCGAAAAATGAAAATGTGGTAAAATTCTTTCATCGGTCGCAAGTTCAAAAAATTGCTCATCAAGATATTCTGGTCCAATACTCGAAATTCTGATTCTTGGAATTGAAGTTTTTTGTAAAACTTCATGTAAGAGAAAAGAAAATTTGGATTCGTGAGGATTTCTCGTATTTTCACATCCCCAAGCCGCTAAATTAATCCCCGTAAGCACAATTTCCTTTCCTCCCTGTAATTCAATTTGCTGAATTTCCTCGATAATTTCTTGCAAATCTCTGCTTCTATGTTTCCCCCTTTTGAGAACGGTCGCACAAAAACTGCAATAATTATCACATCCATTTTGGATCACCACAAAATGCTTCGTATAAATATTTTTTTCAAAAGAAGAAAAAATCTGAGATTCTTTTTTGGGAGATTCTGGTAACAAACGGATTTTATCCTTAAACTCCGACAATTCAGGATAAAGCTGATAAAATTCTTGTTCATCGACCAATTTTCCCTGTTTTAAACTTCCACATCCTGTTAAATGAATTTCATATCCCTGATGAAGAGCATCTTTTATTTCTTTGATTCGTTTATGTTTCGCTCTATCCGTCACTACACAACTCGCAATCAACAAAATGTTATCAAGGTTAACGCCTTGACTTTCATAATAATTCAACCATTGATTGAGATAAAATTTATTGACTTTACAACCGAAGATCTTGTAAGGCATGAATGTTCAATAGGGAAGGATAAAAACAATGTTACTTTACGATTTCGAAGAAAAAAATCAAATCGATTCATAAAATACAGACTTCTGTTGATTCTTTCTATAAAATCCTTATGGTAAAACTGTTTTTTATTTACAGTCTTAATCATGCGTAACGTTGTTATTTTGGAAAATATTCGTTCTGCATATAACGTAGGGAATGTTGTTCGTACCGCAGACTCTTTAGGACGAGATGTTCGAATTGTAGGATATACTCCCTCGCCTCTTACTCACCCGAAAGTACTAAAAACCTCTTTATGAGCAGAACAAAACGTTTGAATACAACAATTTAATTTTTCTGGAGACGCTATCAAAAAAGCAAAAGAAACCTGAATGCAAGTCATTGCAGCAGAATTAACAAATGATGCAATTAATCTTTGAAATTTCGTTGCTGAAAAAGAAAATTTGGCAGTCATTTTTGGGAATGAAGTAGATGGTGTCTTAGATACAACCTTAAAACTTGTAGATAATATTGTTCAAATTCCTATGCAATGAATAAAAGAATCAATGAATGTAGGTCAAAGTACCGCTATTTTTATGCGAGAACTAAGAAAAAAATAACATTTTATGCCTCATATTTTATGTATCATAATTATATAAAGTCAAGAAATAACAAACAAAACAATGAAAAAAGAAAATAAACAAAATAAAAAGGTTTGCTTTTTAATATTCTTTCATTATCATTTCAATTGAAGTAATTTTTATTTTTTATCTAAAGAAAATGACAGAATCACAACTTTTAACTATTGATGAACCTAAGGCAAGATTTGTTGATGTTTCCGAAATCATGCAAGAAGAGATTAAAAAACTTGTTCAACATTTAATTAATGGGAAATGTCAATCTATCTTTAAAAAAGTATACAGTAAAAATCCAGAAGCAAATATTACTATTGAGTATACGATCCTCAAAAATAAGCAAGGGAAATATGAAGCAGATTTTTCTTTCAATGCTGATGGTGAAGAATTTGTAGTTTCAAGTCATCAAGGATTTAAAATAGCAACAGATCTTGTAAGTCATGCTTTTGATAAATGGAAGAGAAAAATTTTAGGAATTTTCGGACGAAAAAGACTTTTTAAATAATAATTTAATAAACGGATGCCAGAAGAAGTTGCAAAAAAGAAAAAACAACTTACCAAAGAATGATACGATAAGTTGATTGCAGAAAGAAAAGAAATTAATGAAAAAAAACTTCCTGCAATTTTAAAAACCATTGCAGAAGCTAAAGCAATGGGAGATCTTTCTGAGAACTTTGAATATAAATCTGCACTTGAGGAAAAAGATTTAGTTAATTCTAGACTTAAGGAAATTAATGAACTTTTGGATAATGTAGAAATTATTGATAGTATTGATGAAAAAGATAGCAATAAAAAGAAAGTAGGGTTCTGATCAAAAGTAACCATTCAAATGGATAATTCTGATCCCAAAACTGTTATTATTGTTGGAACATGAGAAGTAGATATTAAAGATGATATTATCTATATTTCTTTTGAATCTCCTCTAGGGAAAGCTCTTAATGGAAGAAAAAAAGGGGATGTTTTCAGATTAAAGACTGAAGCAAATAGTGAAGTTAAGATTTTGGAGATTGAGTAAAAATTATTACTATCAAAGAAAAAACGTGAGAGGGACTTTTGTTTCTCTTTTTTTGTCAATTTTTTTATCAGAAAAAAAGATAAAAAAGCGTTTCTTATTTTTGACAATTATCGAAAAAAAGATTAAAATAAGCTATAGTTTATTTTATAAGAATCAAATGAACGAATACGAATTAACAAAGAAAATCATCGAATGATTACAAGGATATTGGGATTTAGCAGAATGAATGCTTGCTCTTCTAGAAGCATGATTTATGGATGAAGAAACTAGTCAAAATATCCGTTTTCTTTTACAAAAAGAGATTAAGAAGATTCCTGACGAAGAAAAAAAATGAGAATTACAAGAACAGTATCAAGAACTTGAGAATTTAACAAACCACAAAGAAGATAAACAAGAAATAAAGGAATGAAATTAGTTCATTCCACATTTTTTGAATCGTACTCTATTTTAAAACAAAAAAATAAAAAAAATCTGACTCTCTAACTTTTAAATTCTCCCTATTTTTCTTCAAACCACTCCCCATTCTCCAACCTCAAGACATGATCAGCATATTTCAAAATACTCTTGTAGGAAAGAGAACAACAATACAATATCCTTGATTTTTATAAAATAAGAACATTATCCTTACATTTCGATAGGGGTAATTTGTCTAAGACATCAAATTGGGTAGTTCATCGAGCATAAGAATCGACAATATTTTCATTACCTTCAAATTGACCGTAATTATTATAATCAAAACATTTGCTAACAACTCGCCTCCCATTTTTTGTTAATTCTAAGACTGTTTCAATTCATTCTCATGATCAACCTCCATTAGTATCTATAATGGTAACAAAAAGGCTTCCATTTTGAATGGTTACAGAGATAAATTTATTACCATTACTCTCTTTATTATCCAGAGTTGGGAAAAATTTATTCTTATCAAGAATCGTGATACCGTTAAATATTTGTTTTTTTCTTTTATCATATATTTTTAATTCATTGTTATGGAGTAAAAAAATATAATCGGTTCAAACAAGTTCAAACTTACGAGATTGGTCTATTTGTACCACTTGAATATTATGATTCTCTGCAATGGTTTCAAAAAGAGATTGTCAATCCGTAAAATTTGAAGCATTCTGAGAAAAAATGATAAACAACAAAGAAAGAATATGGATTACCATTAATACTTATGATTATCTAAAAATGGGAGAGAAATTTCTCAGACGAAGTAGTCATATTGCTTTAAAATTTTCTTACATTTAGAATACATATCTTCTTTTCATAATCAACAGTTAAATCTAAACCAATTTAAGCTAAAAAAAAGACACGAATCAACGCATCCTTTTATGTCTACTTCTCCTCAAATAACTCCCCCTCTTCCAATCTCGAAACATGATCGACATATTTGAGAATACTTTTATCATATCCAGTTAAAAAGAAAAAAAATCTGACTTTCCATTACAAACAAATAAAAAACGAGGAGCAGAATCCCCTCTATGCTCATAACATAACAAATACCATCCATACAACTGGCAAATAGAAAATTTTTGTTGGCATATGAGTAGTTAAAGGATTATCATAATTTTTAAAACAACGGATATTTACAGGAACAGTACGTGGTAGAGATATAATATCTATGTAATCAAGATCAAGATTCATATCAATAATATCAAGCAGATATACTCAAGGAGAAGTTGGCGAAGAACTTAATAATCGTGTTGTTTCTCCTGTCCAAGTACTTTCTCCTCTAAATGCTTCAAGAGGGATTTTTAATTCTTCACTAAAAGTTTTCCCAATATTAAAATTGTGTAACCTAAAATCTGTAGGTGTGATACAATATTCACCAAATTCATGATTCTTACAAATGTTATGTTTAAAATTTTTCAAAGAACAAATGTCTTTATGATTTGAACACCAATATTCTAATAATTTTATCCATTCTCATATACTTGGAATATGATATCCATCTGGACAAGGTCCTTGTCTATTTCATTGAGTTTCAAGAATATCATCTAATCAGAAATAATTTTCTAGTTTATCATTTTCTCATCCTCGAAGCTCATTATTTATTGTTTGCTCTTCCCGATAATCTCCATTATCATCGACCCCTCATCATGGTTCTAAAAAAGCATTTCATCCATAATATCATTTATGAGCATAACTATCATTCCATTTTGCTCTTTTATTTATCCTTGGAGCCGTCGCTGGTAGTCCATGATTATTTCATCGTTGAAAATATAATCCATAAGATTCTGGTAAGTTAATATCATTAGAAGTTGCTCCAAGATTACGATCCATGATAATAAAAGCCTCAGGTCAAAATCATAAGTATCATACAGGTCTTGGGATAGTAATATCATCCGCATAAATAAGAGGAGAAACAACACTACTCACAAGAATGAAAAATTTTATATATCAAATTTTCATTTGAATTAATTATACAATATAAACAATAAAGGACGCCTCATATAAATACATATAAAGCGTCCCAAATCAAGTACTTTACTTTTTTAACTTTACTTCAAGCCTATACTTAATGCAGAGAAGATTCCATTTGTACCAGAAATACTCATACTATTAAGTAATGTAGAAAATCTACAATATCTCCTATTTCGTTCTCTTGTTTTTGCAAGAGGATCGATATATGTAATAATCATCCGTATTATCTCCTGTTTTAATACCAATAATTAAGATTATGTGTCCAATAACTTTGATTTTTCCATACGTATTATTCACATAAGTTTCTTCATTTTCAGTACGAATATAGCCATCACCTCCATATAAATCAGTATTATTAGTCATTTGATAATAGTGATCATTATTGATAATATCTCGATGATTCATTACATTCACATTAACCATCACGAACTTCTGTTCTTGTAAAGATTTTAAAAGAAACTCTTTCATATCTTTCTCTGTTCCCATGACGGAATTTCTTTAACTAACTTTTGATGAAACTTTACCTCAAGAAAATCTCCATCGATTTTTTCATTATACCATTCAAATTTATTCATCCTAGTATAATTAGGATAACCATCAACAATCTTTGCTAATTCTTTATTTTTAACAATACTTGCTAATTTTGTTCCAGACACTTGATAATCAGTCTGCCACCCATATTTCACATGAGCAAGACAAGCAGCAACCATCATATAACACGTTGGACAACAAGTATTAGTTACAGTTAACGTAGCATCACTACGATCATACGGAGAATTATTGTAAAATGATCCCTTGGGATTATTGTTGGCATACCTTTGACAATAATGCTGAAAATATTGCAAGATATTTTCATCAGGTCCATAATATGTTCCGGTTTCAATAATATCATCAAATTTCTTGATGGTATATAATTGCGGTTTTTCAGATGGTTGCACAAGATACTTGTAATTAAAAGTACCAACAGTTCTAAATACTTTTTTGTATTTATAAATGTAATAATTACCAACAATTTTTGCTTCCAATGGAATAGAATCGTAAAAATACTCTCCAGTTTGTTGATTATACACTTTTACAAATACATTTTCAGGTTGTTCTTCTGTATGTACTTTTGCATAAAAAGTTACAGTGAAATTATCATCACTTTTTATTGCCTTTGTACATTGAAACAACGAAGCAAATTCATAATCTCCACATTCTTGATAAACAGGAGCAGATTTTGTTAAAGTTCTACCAGATACTTGATTTTTTTGTTCTGTTGACATATCAACAGATTCCTCTTTACTGCATGCCGACACTATACAAACAAGCATCAGCATAAAAATAAATAACTTTTTCACTTTTCTTTATGTTTTTACTATCCTAATAGGAGGATAGGTTTGTATTACTAAGAAGTCCTATTCCTTCTCGTTTTATTGTCTTCGAGTCTCTTTCTCGGATGTTGAGTTACACAGTCATCACACTGCGGAAACTATTTTCTTTCCTTAAGATTTCGTTTCAATTTTGTTTTCATTTTTTGATTAATTGTTTTTTAATGTTATGTTTCTCCCATTTAAAGTCTAGTAGATTTTTTATAAAAATTTGAGTAAATCCCCATGAAGAAATAATCCGTCCCCTCTTTTCTATTTCTCCTCTACCAATTCTCCTTCTTCCAATCTCAAAACATGATCTGCATACTTTAAAATACTTTTATCATACTCGATAATGCGTAAAAAAAGAGAAGAAGTATGATTATACGATAAATATTTCTTTTAAACATTGTTAGAAAAAGAGAGAAGACAAAAACATCTCCTCTCTCATTTAAATTTAAGCTAAATTTTCAGCTCATCAATAGGTAATATGAATACCTACAGCGTGTCCATTAACAAGTTTTTTCCCAATCATTTCAACCAGATTTGCATCTCTTCGGTTATAAGAATGAGCAGAATATGCCCATTTAGGAGTACCTTTATAATAATCTGTTGGATCATAGAAAACATGATTTAACACCAAAGTATGTCTAATCATATTTTTTTATAATCTCCCGTCAGAGATATTTCATCATCTGTGTTATTATTAATAAAAACAATATCTCCCCAACGAAGTGGACTACTTGCTCCTTTTTTATTATAGTAAGTATCCCATATACCTTGAGTTGTAACTTGTTCTGCATATCCTGAAGAAACTAAATAACGATATAAGTCAATAGCACCTCTCCAAGCAGGGGTTCCAGAAGAATATCCGTTTGAATAATAACGCCATGTTTTGTTTTGAGGTAAACCTCCTGCCGCTAAGCATTGTGATCCAAAATTAGCACAATCGCCATCTTCCCAATAGAAATAATCTTGACATGGGGAATAGGCATATTCAAACGCATGTTCACAAGCAGCTCGGCGATCATACTTACCTCCTTTTTTCTTCTGTAACATAGTGATGGTAGATATTTCATCATAAGATACTGGTGGTCTTTCTAAAATATTTCCTAACCAATAATCTATCTCTTGATTTTTTATTGCATGAGCAAAATGCTCTTGATAAAATTCAGGATAATTATCATATACATAGAGTTTCCACCCCTTCTCTAAATAAGGATCTTCAAATGCTTCGCATGCATATTCACCATTTACAATATAAAATCCATACTTTGCATTAGGATCTTTTTTAAATTGAAGAAGGATGGGATCACTTTTTTCTTTTCCATAAGAATTATATAATCTATATACCGTAAAAGCAACAAAAATGTATTCATCTTGTTCTCCGATATGATCTGTAATAATATGGATTTTTTGAGTATTTTTAACTCTTTCTTCTCCTGAGAAATCATCAATAAGTAACTCTAAGATACTCCACTTAGAATACTCAGAATCAAACAATTCTGAATCCATAAGTTCAGGTGTTCTCTTATCAAAGTGATAAGTAAAAAAATCTCTGTATTCTCCACAAATAATATTTCCTATTTCTTGAATTTGTTTTAAATCTTCAAGAGTAAGAGTATTCTTTGTAAGATACTGATTTGCTTCTTCCAATTTTTCTGAAAGATAGTCATAATCATAACGACTTTCTACCCATGGATGCAATAAACCATCATTCTTTGCCATTTCAGATGCAGATACTTCAGTTATTACACCTTGTTCTTGAACTGTGACGCCTTCTTTTTCTTGACATCCGCTTACCACGAATATCAATGCTACAAAGAAGATGAAAAGCATTTTTTTAACCTTTAATGAATTCATTTTTTAACTTTTAAAATTTATAATTTTTGTTATTTTTCTCGTTTCTGTTGCCAAGTACAAGAGAACTCCGTTTTTCTTTTGAAGAATGATCAATTTCTTCTCAAAAACAGTTACAAAACATTTTGTGTTTTCCAATATACAAAAAAAAACAAAAAGTCAATACTTTTGTAATTAAGCTCTTGTAAAAGAAACTTACTACCTCTAATTTCTTGAATAATTTGCATAATCAAAAAAAGGACACGAATCAACGCATCCTCTCAAAACTACTTCTCCTCAAATAACTCTCCATCCTCTAATCTTAATACATGATCAGCATACTTTAAAATACTCTTATCATGCTCGATCATCAAAATTGTATCTCCTCTTTCAAGGAAGACTTTCAAAACACGAAGCAATCTCTCAATATCTTGCATATGAAGTCCAACCGTTGGTTCATCAAGGAAATACACAGAATTTCCACGATATTCTTTCAAAAGATGTTTCACAAGTTTCAATCTCTGTGATTCTCCTCCTGAAAGCGTATGTGCAGATTGTCCCATTTTGAGATATCCAAGTCCAATATCACAGAGTAATTGAAGTTCATCTCTGATAGGATCAATTTCTTCAAAGAAATCTAAAGCATCAGAAATATACATATCCAAAACATCGGCTATCGTTTTTCCTCTTCGTTTTATCGAAAGAATTTCAGGCTTATATCTTTTTCCTTCACAAAGTTCACAATGGACATACGTATCAGGTAAAAACTGAAGTTCGATTTTCTTATATCCGTATCCATTACAAGCAGAACATGCTCCTTTTTCACTATTGAAACTAAAATAACTATTATTAAATCCTAAATATTTTGCTTCACTGGTTCCTGCGAAAAGTAATCTAATTTTGTCAAACACACTGATAAATGTTGCCGGACAGCTTCTTGGAGATTTTCCGATGCTCGTCTGATCCACATAAATCGTATTTTTGATTTCTTCAGCTCCTTCGATTTTATCAACTCCTAAATCTTCATAAAATTCTTGAGTGGCAAGGTTTGCATAATGATTGTATTCTTCTGTTCTCATCACCGGAGCAGAAAGGATTTCCTCTCGTGAAAGTCCTTGTTTCAACATTTGGAGTCTGATATAGGATTGAATGAATTTTTCTTTTTCATTGAGGAAACGGTACAAAATATGATACATTAATGTTGTTTTTCAAGCCCCCGATCCTCAAGTAATCACGGTAAAACTTCCAATATTCAATTTGGTTGTAACATTTTGAAGGTTATTTTTATGAGCTTTGAGGATTTTGACTCGTTTATTGGTTGGACGATGAGAAAAATCAACGGAGATTTGTTTCTCTCCTCTCACATATTGTGCGGTTAAGCAGTCAGATTTTTGAAACTCTTCATAACTTCCAGAAAAAGTTACCTTTCCTCCAAAATCTCAAGCCCCCGGTCCAATCTCGATAATCCGATCCGAAGCCTTGATAAATTCTTCATTATGTTCCACCACGACAATAGTATTCCCCATCGTTTGCAATTTCTTGATCGAAGCGATCGTTTTTTGAATTTCCTTGGTATCAAGCCCAATCGTCGGTTCATCAAGCACATACACGATTCCAGTCAATTTATTTCCAAGCTGTTTTGCAAGGCGAAGCCTCTGAATTTCCCCACCAGAAAGCGTATCAATCGACCTAATCGTCATCAAATACGGCAGTCCAAGCTCGATTACCGTCTGCATTCTATCAAGAAGCGGTTTCGTAATTTTCTCAATCAGACTTTTTTCGTGTTTTGAAAAAGAAATAAAAATCTGAATGATCTCTTGCACTTCTTGTAACGGAATTTTCTGTAAATCCCAGATATTAATTTTGAATTCTCCGTCATTGAACGGACGCACAATATCTAACTGCTCATTGGTGATAAAGAACTCTTTGAAATGAGGTAACGCCTCGATTTTCTTTTTCGCTTCTTTCGGAAACGTGAGGAAAACATACAAACTATCTTGTTTGAGTTTCGATCCAAAACATTCAGGACAAGGCTTCATATCGAGCATTGCCTGAAAATCTACCGTTAAAACTCCTTTTGCATATTGATCTTTGATGATTTCTTCGATTCCTCTATAGACCATTGTGGTCATTTTTCACGAGATCATCACTCTCATATTTTCATTATCTCCATACACAACGGTGTGTAAAAACCACTCTGGTTGATCTTTCCAAGGTTTGTCTAAATCCATCGCATATTTCTCTGCCAATTTTCTCAAAATCTCTTGCCCAAGATTCGAATCTCTCCACGGAAGAATCGCATTTTTGAAAGCAGAATTCGGATCAATGATTTTATTATAGTCCACTTGAAGAATCTCTCCAATTCCATTACAATGTTCACACGCTCCCTCCTGACGATTGGGAGAAAAATGCTTTGTTGTGAATTCAGGATAAACAATATTACAGTTCGGACAAAACATTTTATCAGTAAATCGTTGAAGAGAATCAGACTTTTTCTCTTTTTTTTCTTCTTCTTTTTCGGTTAAATTTTCTAATCCCTCCAAGGAAATATTAGATCTTCCTCCTCTCTCAACTTTCGGTGTTTCTGACTCGGATTTTTTCGCACTTTCAGCTCTAAAAATTCCAAACTTCTTCTGACTTCCAAGAATTTTGATAATATCCTCTTTCAACCTCGGAATCTTCATTTCATCAACCGTCACACGATCGAAAATTCCATATACTTTGAGCGGAAAATAATTCTGACTGACTACCGGATCTTCCAAATAAAAATATTCAATCGGCTCTAATAACGCTTTCCCATTGAAAACTTTTTGCTTTTTTTTCGGAGTCGTCAAAAGTTCCTTGTCGGAAACTTCTTCTTCAGGTTCTCTCACCAATAAATACCTCGTAAATCCCTCACCTTTCTCCACTTTCGTTTTGTTGTTCTTCACAAATTTCTGGAGTTCATCAGCATTTTTCAGACTCGCAGTTTCCTTGAGAAGATAGACTTTTTCGCCTAAATACTCTTTCTGAATCTCATCCATAATCTGTTCCACCGTCTGTGGCCTAATCGGATGCCCACACGAATGACAATAACAATCTCCCACTTTTGCGAAAAGAAGCCTCATATAATCATCAAGTTCCGTTAAGGTTCCTACCGTACTTCTGATATTTCCCCCTCTTTTATTCTGCTCAATCGCGATCGCTGGGGAAAGTCCAGAACAATAATCAATATCAGGTCTTTCTCAAAGATTAAAAAACTGACGAAGATAACTCGAAAGAGACTCAATATAACGGTATTGTCCTTCTTTATAGATTGTATCAAAGGCTAAAGAAGATTTTCCACTTCAAGAAACTCCCGTAATCGTCGTAATTTTCCCTTTTGGAAAGGAGATATTGATATTTTTGAGATTATTCGTTTTCACTCCTTCAAAAGTAATCATCGTAGGATCATCATTCATGGAAGAGAAAGAAGAAAGAGATGAAAAATCTGACTTTTCTAAGTCTTTTTGGATATTTTTCGTTGTTTTCTTTGGCATCGATGCTATTTGGAAATAAACCTTGAACTAAAAAGAGATTTTATTGATTAGAGAAAGAAAAACAAGGACATTCTAGCTAAGTTTAAAACTACGATTATTCAATTCTATACATTTTTACTATAACGATAATAGGAAATCCTTGCATTTATTTTCCAAACACCTATAAATACATTAAATTTATCTTCTAAAAAAACACAATGGAAAAAATTGCAAGTTTTCAAGTAGATCATACAAAATTTTGAATTGGAATGTATATTTCAAGAATTGACGGAGACGTTATCACTTATGATATTAGAATGGTAAAACCTAACGGCTGAAACTATCTTACGCCTAGTTCACTTCATACGATCGAACATCTTTTCGCGACTTACGTCAGAAACTCTCAATACAGCAATAAAATCATCTATGTAGGACCTATGGGATGTCGCACTGGATTCTATTTTCTTACAAGAGACACACTCCCCCAAGCAGAAAGCATCCAACTTATCAAAGAAACATTCCAATTCATTGCAAACTATGAATGAGAAATTCCGGGGACAACCATTGAAGAATGCGGGAACTATCTCGATCACGATTTAGCAACTGCAAAAAAAGAAGTACTTCCTCTACTAGAAGTATTACAAAATTATACCACTGAAATGCTCAATTATAAATGACATTTCGATAAAAATTAAAAAAGAAAAAAATCTGACTCTCCCTCACGAGCAAACACTCAACAGAGAATCAGATTTTTTTACTATTTCAGTTTTCTCCTCTGTCCTATTTTTTTACTACTACAAATGCATCCATCACATCTCTTCCAGGAGCTGTAATTTCTTCACCATCAAAATACATAGCAGCAGATCATCCAGCATCCAATTGAATTGCATTATAACAGTCAAAATGTTGTTGAATATATTGTGCAAGTCCCATAAAACTTACATTATGCACTTTACCAAAATAAATCTTTTCATTATCTTGGGTACTACAAATAAATTGTTTAGTACCAGCTTGTCCTTGTTTAGCATCATTATTCATTTGAGTATTATTTGCAGAGACATCTCTTCCATGATCTATCAAAGTATACATAGAAAGACCATATTTCATTTTTGAAAATTCGGAATTTACCCAACCATTAGTAGCATTATCCCAATATCTGGTACTATTGGTTGCAAGAATAGGAGTCCCATCTTCTGAAAATCAAAACATAGCTCTTGTTTCTCACAAATCATCTCCATAAACAGATCTCTTTTTTCCATTCCAAAGAGCAATCATATCTGATGTTTTAGTATTATAAGCATCAAAAAAAGCACCATTAATCGCTGCAACGCCATTAACTTCTTCCATTAAGTTTTTTACAGATTTGGGAGATTGTCCATTTTGAACCGCATTGACAATGACTTCATAATCTCCACCAAGTTGTACAACAAGTACATCATGAGAGTCAGTTGTTTCTCTTCAAATTTCTTCTACACTTTTATCATCATCAAAATCATCAACCTCAACGGTACAATATCTTGCTGTATCAGAATCATGTTCTGTATCCATCGTACAAATCCATCGACATTGATTATCTCTACATCCCATAGCTGCTAAAAATCCATTAACACAGAAATTCTGATCATTATTTTTTTCATCCAAATGGAAAAAAGTTCTAGAATATTTACTCCAAGGTGCAGATGGAGCTCGAGAAACAAAGGAATCTCCAATAAGTCCTGCTTTATAGACAGTTTCTTTACTCGTAACCTCATACCCATGTACTGTAGAAAGACATTCCGCTTCTTCGTTTTCATTCGTTTTTTCATCACTTTCAGACTTTTCTTCTTTTTTCTTCGCTTTTGATGAAGATGATACTCCATTTTCTGCATCAAGAAGTTTTGCCGTTCTATAAAACATCACCGCTAATTCTCCTCTATTTGCTTCACCGTCAACTTTTGACCATTGAGCAACTTTTAATCCTTCTGCAGAAATCCAATCAGATAAATTATCTCTACCATAATAATGCTGATACCAAGGGTTTTGAGTTTCATCAAGTTTTGCACGAACAATTCTCGTAAGAACGGCCAAAGCCTGGGCATTCGTAAGTTTAGCTTTTGGATCAAATTTTCCGTTATACCCATTAAAAAGTCCAATTTTACAAGACTGTACAATATTTTCCGTTAAAGTTTGATCAGCCGTAGTAAGATCAGAAAAAGTACAAGTAGCATCAGAATTTATTTCTTCATCTTTATCAAAAATATTTTCTGCTAATACTCCAAAAAATTTAGAAGCCTGTTCCCTATTGATAGAATTCTTTGCCATAAAAGAATCTGGATCATTATATCTTGTCATTCCATGATCATACATCCAAATAATTGATTCTTGAAGCTCTTCTTGATAAGCACTATCATCTTCAATAACAACAAAAGCATCCATAACATTCCTTCCAGGACCAGCAATTTTTTCTCCCTCAAAATAAATAGCTGTAGAACCTCCAGCATCAAGCATAATAGCATTATAACAATTGAAATTATTCTGAACAGCATCCGCTAAACCTCTAAAATTCACATTATAAATTCTTCCAAAATAAACAGTTTTCCCATCAGAAGTACTACAGATAAACTCTTTTGTTCAAGCTTTACCTTGTTTTCCATCATTATTCATTTCACTATTACTTGCAGAGACATTTCTTCCATTAATAATTAATGCATGCATAGCAAGAGCATATTGAAACTTTGAAAAATCAGAATTATACCAACTTCCATTATTTCGACTTCTCGTAGCATTACTTGCTAGATCTGCAGTTCCTTCTTTTGTAAATCCAAATAAAGCTCTCGTATCTCCAAGATCATCCCCATATTTTGATCTTTTCTGACCATTCCAAATTGCAATCATATCTGAAGACTGATACTTACTATAAGCATCAAAAAAAGCACCGTTAATAGCTGATACTCCCCCAACTTCATCCATCAATGTCTTTACAGATTTTGGAGACTGACCATTTTGAACAGCATTAACCACCATCTTATGAGTTCCATCAAGAGTAACTTTAATGACATCATAAGCAGAAGTTGTCAATCTCTCTTGAGCAGAAAAAACAGTAGATACAAGAGAAAACAATGCAAATAAACTTAAAAAAATTTTTCTCATAGATACCAAAAAAAAGATAAAAAAGCTGAACATTTCTCTTGTTATGTTAAAAAAGAGAGAAGAATTCAACTTTCTTTTAAGAAAAATATCCTATAAATCAAGAAAAAGTCCAACAAAAAAATAAATTTTCTCAGGTATAAAACAAAACATATTTCTCCTAACTCCACTCAGTCTAAAAGATCAAAAAAAATTCCTTTCAAAAATTTGAAAAAAAAAAAAAATGATTTATAATTAGAATATAAATTTTAACACTTTTATTTATTAATCAAAAAAAATGCAAATCAATACTGTATGAAATGGCTTCACACCAGATAAAAATAAAGAATCAGCTTTCAAATGACAATTAAACGAAGCTTTATCACAATCAAAAGAAGATAAAGAATCACAAAATCAAGAACTTAGACTCAAACTAGAAGAAATCTTAAAACAATGCTATATAAAAAATTGAATCCGAACAGAAACTGAAACTCAAAAACAGCACATCCATAATATAATACATTATATGGATGAAGATTTTCTCCAAGAAGTAAAAAATCCAGAAGATCAATTAGCTTTTTTTATATTTATGGATAGTCTACATGCTTCAGATTTGGAACAATGTGGAAAACTTGCTAAAAATTGAAGTCTTAATCTAAGTAGTTCTAATATTAACGCATACCAAAAAGATTTTCAAGTATTTAAAGAAATATTAAAAGATTGTAATACTATTTTAAAACAATATTTTACAAAGAAACATACTGAACATATAACTTTAAGTGATGCTTATAAATCATTCATAACTTCTCATACATAAATCATCTTTACTCACAAAAAATAATCTTCAACAACAAAAAAGACAAAAAAAAATCTGACTCTCCCTCATGAACAGTCAGATTTTTCTATTTTTTTACTCATCACCATGTTTAGCTTTATCTTCTTCATAAGCTGCAATCACATCTTTAAGAGTAGCTTTATACATGAAGAAACTTTCAGGGATTTCATCAACTTCTCCAGCAATAATCTTTTCAAAAGATTCAATCGTATCTTCAAGCTTAACAAAAGTACCTGGATTACCTGTAAATTTCTCAGCAACAAAGAGGTTCTGTGCAAAGAATCTTTCAATTTTTCTAGCTCTATAAACTGTAACCTTATCTTCAACTCCAAGTTCTTCCATACCAAGAATAGCAATAATATCTTGTAATTCTTTATATTTTTGAAGGATTCTCTGAATTTCTCTTGCAACTTTATAATGTCTTTCTCCTACAATATCTGGAGTCAAAAGCAAAGAAGTACTATCAAGAGGATCTACAGCAGGATAAATTCCTTTATCAGCAATAGATCTATTCAAACAAATCTTTGAATCAAGATGTGCAAAGGTTGTTGCAGGAGCTGGATCTGTATAATCATCTGCTGGAACATATACGGCTTGGATTGAAGTAATTGATCCTTTATCCGTAGAAGTAATTCTTTCTTGTAATGTTCCCATTTCTGTTGCTAAGGTAGATTGATATCCTACTGCAGAAGGGATTCTTCCAAGAAGTGCAGAAACTTCTGATCCAGCTTGCGTAAATCTGAAAATATTATCAATGAAAAGAAGAACATCTTTATGTTCTACATCTCTGAAATATTCAGCCATCGTAAGTCCTGTCAAAGCAACTCTTGCTCTAGGTCCTGGAGTTTCATTCATCTGTCCATAAACCATTGCTACTTTATCAATAACTCCTGCTCCTTTCATTTCATAATAAAGATCATTTCCTTCTCTCGTTCTTTCTCCTACTCATGCTACTACAGAATATCCATTGTGTGCTGCAGCAATATTATGAATCAACTCTTGCATAATAACCGTTTTTCCTACTCCAGCTCCTCCAAAAAGCCCAACTTTTCAACCTTTTAAAATAGGTGCCAAAAGATCGATAACTTTGATTCCTGTTTCAAGGATTTCTGCTTTGGTAGAAAGATCAGTAAATACAGGAGCTTTTCTGTGGATTGGCCACTGCTCTGTTCCTTTTACAGGATCGGTTCCATCGATTGTCTCTCCCAAAACATTGAAGATATGAGAAAGAACTTCAGGTCCAACGGGAACTTTAATTGGTGATCAAGTATTTTCTACTTCATCTCCTCTTTTAAGTCCGTCTGTTGAATCCATAGCAATTCCTCTTACCACTCCATTTTCCAAAACTTGAAGCACTTCGATAACTACATTTTTTCCACTAACATTCTGAGAAAGAACTTTCAAAGCATCATAAATATTAGGAACATTCTGATCAAAAAGGACATCAACTACCACTCCCCTAATTGCAATAATTTTTCCAAGAGAAGCTTGTCCATCATTATTAACATTAGACATTAAGAAATATTATAGAATAAAAACAATACCTTATTCAAGTGAAACTTTTGCACCAACAATCTCTGTAATCTCTTGAGTAATTCTTCACTGACGAGTTTTATTATATAACAGAGTAAGTTGTTCCATCAATTCTTTACAATTATCTTTCGCATTTTTCATCGCCATCATTCTAGAAGCATATTCCGTTGTTTTATTATGAAGTACTGCTGAAAAAATAATAATACGAATCAAATTTTGTAAGAAATCAAATTTAAAAGTCTTTACATCAGGTTCTATCATCAAAAACTTATGTTCAATACTTTCCAAATGATCCAAAGATACTCCAATTTCATTCAAAAAGTTATTGAAAGAATTTTCATCAAGAGGATATAATTTAAATCTCGTCAAAACCTGAGAAATTACATTCTTGTAGAAATTGAAATAGACTTTTATTTTTGAATATTTTTTATCTTCGATTGCTTTAGCAATAAAAGCAGAAATCGGATCAACTTCACCGAGCAAAACATTATCAGAGATCGTTGCAGACCCTACAACGTTTCGTCCATTAAGTACAAAATATTCCAATCCTTTTTTCCCAATTACAAACACATCTGCTTTATCTTTCATATGTCCATAATTTTTCTCCATTCTTTTGAAGATTCTCGAATTTACCGCACCACAAAGTCCTTTATCACCTGTAACCACTACAAGAAGTCTTTTTCCATGAGGATCTCGTGAATCTTTATCATAATCGAAAAGATTAACTTCCTTTCTCACAATATTCACTACTTCCAAGAAACTCTGCAAGAATTCTTTATAAGAACCAATGACTCCCTTTAATTTTTGAAGTTTTACGGTCGAAACAATTTCCAATGCTTTCACAATTTTTTGGAGATTGGTCGTTGCTTTAATTCTTGCCTTTACTTGCCTAATATTTGCCATTTTACCCAAAACAAATAAAAATTATTGAGAAGTCTGATTCTTATGATTGTGTTTCTTGATTTTCAAGAGTTTAAGATCTGCTGTCAACTTTTGTAAATTCAAATATGCTTTCTCCATTTCCTCTTGATTTCCAGAAGCTCTAATCTGAGAAATCTTTGTCTCTAAATCCTGTTTCATTTTCTGAAGAGAATCTTCATCAGACGAAGGACTAACCGTTGCAGAAGCAACAAACATTACAATATTATTTCCATCCGTATAAAGAATTCCTTTTCCTACCGCAATAGCAATTTTTTCATCTTCAAAAAGAAACTGAGAATCAGAAAGGACCTTACTTTCTCTCTTTTCAACAGGAGAAAATTTTACCAATCCAGGGAGAGAAATGGAAGTTA
The DNA here is from genome assembly GCA_017442645.1 of bacterium. The sequence continues at coordinate 42,709 of JAFRZH010000029.1, forward strand.
AAGGATTATGGTGTGGCAAGATAGAGAGGATTCAAACTTTAGTAGGAACCTCTACTCCTTCAACCTCTCCATCAAATATCATTCCATGTACTGTATGTATTTTCAACCACATCATGTAAAACACAAAATAAAAAGAACCACTGAAACTAATGACTAATTATATCCTAATTCTGTAATAACTTCAGAAATCAGATTTTTCATCTCTTCTTCTATTTCAGGAGTAAGAGCCTTTTCTTCTTGAATTTTATTTGCTAATTCCAAATAACTAGAATCTAATTTCTGATAAATCATTTTTTCAATCTTAGCAATTCCTTCAAGAGGAGCTTTTTCAAAATAATCATGAATTCCAGCATATACCAAAACAACCTGTTTAAAGAAAGGAATCGGAGAATCATTAGTTTGTTTCAACATTTCCATAAGTTTAGCTCCATTATCCAATTTTCTTCTCGTAGCAGGATCAAGATCAGATGCAAACTGAGAGAAACTTGCTAATTCTCTATACGTAGCCAATTGAAGTTTCAAATTTCCAGAAACTTTCTTCATAATTTTTGTCTGTGCAGAACCTCCAACTCTGGATACAGAAAGTCCAACATTTACTGCAGGTTTAAATCCTGAATTGAAAAGATCACTTTCCAAGAAAATCTGTCCATCCGTGATAGAAATAACATTGGTAGGAATATACGCAGCGATATCTCCTCCAAGAGTTTCAATAATAGGTAAAGCAGTTAAACTTCCTCCTCCCCATTGTTGATCTACTCTTGCAGCTCTCTCCAATAATCTTGAATGAAGATAGAAAACATCTCCAGGATAAGCTTCTCTTGCAGGAGGTCTTTTGAGAAGTAATGAAATTTCTCTATAAGCAACGGCATGTTTTGAAAGATCATCATAGATAATCAAAGCATCTTTTCCGTGTTCCATAAAATATTCTCCCATAGCACATCCTACATAAGGAGCAAGATATTGAATAACAGCTGGAGAAGAAATTGAAGCATTTACCACAATCGTGTAATCCATTGCTCCCTTTTCTTTAAGCATCTCAACTGTTCTTCTGACTTTTGAATCTTTTTGTCCAATAGCGACATAGATACAATATACATCTCTTCCTTTCTGGTTAAGAATTGTATCTGTTGCAATGGTAGTTTTTCCCGTCTGTCTATCACCAATAATCAATTCTCTCTGTCCTCTTCCAATAGGAATCATCGCATCAATAGATTTAATTCCTGTTTCCAAAGGAACATTTACTTCCTTTCTCGTAATAACTCCAGGAGCAACTCTTTCTACAAGCCCAAAATGTTCAGGTTTAATTTCTTTTCCACCATCAATTGGCATTCCAACACCATTTACTACTCTTCCAAGATACTCTTCACCAACTCCAACTTTGAAAACTTCTCCTGTTGCAGTTACCGTATCTCCTTGCTTCAAAGAACTATAATCTCCCAAAACAAGAACTCCAGCTCCATCGGTAGTAAGATCAAGAACTAATCCTTTAACCCCATTTTCAAAAAGAACAATTTCTGATGATTTTACTTCATCCAAACCAGTCACCGTAGCAACTCCATCTTTCAATTCCAAAATTTCACCCTTCTTTTGGAAAGAATCATTGAGTTTAGCTTGATCGATTCCTGTTTCTATTTGTTGTAATAAATCTTGTATTACTGACATGTTTATAAATACGATATAAATTATGCTAACATCTTGTCTACATCATTATCCAATGACCTTTTTACAGAATATCCACTTCCCTTGATAATTACCCCATCAAGATCTGACTTTTCATAATTCACATGAACTTTGGTAAAGTTTTTTTCCAAAAAAGAAGTAACAGAATCTACAATCTTCTCATTGGAAGAAATAAGAGAAAAATCTGATTGTTTTTCTGAAAGTTTCGTTTCAAATTCACGAATAAACTTTGCCAACTCTTTTTTTTCAAGAAGATGAGATTTTTGAAGTACTCTAATCAAATCTGTTACATCTTTATGTACCTTTTCCAATCCTTCCAGAAAAGATTCGACACCAAATTTCTCCCCATATCTAATTGATAAATGTTGAATTACTTTCAAAAGTTGAAGAAGATATTCAGGTTTTGTATCAGCAAGAAAAGCATCTATAAGCGTTTTTTTATCCATTCTTCTGAGATCAAAAACTAAAGACTTTTTCCTTGTTCTTGTAAATCTTCAACCAATACTCCAAAATATTCATCAGATAATTCTTTATCATGTTTCAATAATCTTTTTACAACTTTTTTTGAAGTTTGTTTCACAGAATTTACCCATTCTTCTTTCAATTGTTTTTCAAGTTTTTCAGTTTCAAAAGCAGCATTTTCTTTCATAGCTTCTACTTTTGCTTGTCCATCTTTAATAATTTTTGACTTTTCATCCTCAGCAATCAAATGTGCCTCATGGATAAGTCTATTTTTTTCTTGTTCAGCTTCAGAGATAAGTTTTCCAGATTCTCTCTTAGCTTCATTAATCATCTGTTCGTATTCTTCATCAGCTTTTTTTAACTTTTCTATCATTTTTTTTCTTTCTTCTACAACTCCTACAATTCTATCTCCAAGAAGCTTTCTAAACAAGAAGACAATAACCAAAAAGTTTATCACTCACGCAATAATCAAACTTACATTAATATCTTCCATAGATTTTATTTATAATACTAAATTTTTTGATACATAAACTATGCTCCAAGAGTTCCAAGAAGATTAAGAGCTACAACCAATCCGTAAATAGCTGCAGATTCAATCAAAGCCATTCCTAAGATTGTCAAAACCATATAATTAGATTGTAATTCTCCATTTTTACCAATACAGTCGATAGCAGTTCTTGCAACAAATCCTTCTCCAACTCCGATAGCTAAACCAGGAAGTCCTACAGCTAAAGCAGCAGCAATTAAAGTATGAGAATTAGCAGCAATAACATCTGGTGACAAACCTGCAATTTGTAAAGCTACAACCAATCCATAAATAGCAACCGTTTCATCCAAAGCAATAAACAAAATCATGAAGATCATAAGTTTACTCTTCAAATCAGGATTTCTCAAAATAGAAGTCATAGTAGCAGAAGCGATAAGCGTTTCTCCAATACCAGCTCCAATTCCACCTAAACCAGCTGCTAAACCAGCTCCAATAAGTCCTAAAGTTTCCATAATAATTATATTATAAAAATAAAAAACCAATTAAAATAATATTAATCTTCTACTGCAACCTTAACAAAAATAGCAGTCAATAAAGAGAAGACAAAAGCCTGAATCACAGCACCAAGGATTCCCCAAAGAACTACGATCACAGGGAATAATACCGGACAATCTACACCTCCAATAAACTGAGAAAGTAAATTTACCGCCCCAACGAGAAGTCCAAGCAAAATCGTCCCAGACATCAAGTTTCCTGTTAACCTGAATGATAAAGAAATCACTTTTGCAATATTTCCCACAATATCAAGAATTCCTACAAAAAGTGAAATCACAATATCAAAGAGTTTAACAACTACCGCTAAAGGATAATAGAGAACAGGATGCATATCTCCCTTTTCCACTTTCACATAATCTTTTCCCCAAACAGGAAGATAAGAATAGATAAACTTTCCAAATCCCAATTTTTTAATCTGAAGAATCAAGATCAAAGCAACAGAAACGAGCGCCATAGAAATATTGAAATTCAATCACGTTGTTGGTGCTACAATTTTCTGATCAAATCCAGGGAACATCGTATTGATAAAATCAAAGACAGATCCCGCCAGATTTGAGAAGAGAACAACGAAAAAGATTCCAATAATCGTAGATTTAACCCAGAATTTTTGATCTTTTCCAATAATCTCCTCAAAAAATTCATAAATTTTCTCTACTCCAAGTTCGAAGAGTACAATAAATTTCTCTCCAAAATGTTTCATCTTCTCTGTTTTAAAAAGCGTATAAAGCAGAGAAATGACTCAAATAAGAAATAAAAGTACAAGTTCTCATCTTAGAACAGGAAGTGGAACATCCAAAATATCTTCCATCATCTTCATCAAATCCAATTCTTGAAATTTCGAAACAACCGTATTTCGAATACTCAATAAGTCTTCAATCATGAGTCATCTAAAAATTCTAAAACATTCCAAAGATTATAAATTTTAAAATCAAATTCAATAGTTTTTTTGAACAAGTTTGAACAAGTTTTTTTTGAACAAAGAAAAATACCATCAATGAACTCAAGCAATAAAAAAATTGAAAAAAGAATCAAAATCTTTAAGATGAAAAAACTTTACAAAAATGCTAACAATTAATGAAAATAGTAAAATATTCGTTATTACTAATATTATGAAGTCTTTTTGTCCTGCTTTGCCGAAGTGAAACTCCCCAATATAACGAATTAACAAAAAAAACTTGAATAAAAATTTTTCACTCCGAAAAACACTTCAAAACCTTGGATCCTCATCAGACTTTTGATCTTTTTTCTCCTTACTCTTATGAAGTCTTTGTCGATAAAAAACATCCTTCTCAAGTTGAAAAATTCAAAGATATCAGAAGATTACATTCGGTATTTTTACATGGAAATGGAAATATCTTTTCTCTAAGAGATGAAGCTGCAACAAAGTTCGAACTGATGGCACGAGCATTTTCTCATGCATTTGACTTTAAAGCGAAATTTTCTATCAATAGTGCTTATAGAAATACCGCATTTCAGAGAAAACTCTATAGTATTTTACCTCGTCAACAGGTTGCTGAACCAGGGACGAGTGAACATGAACTAGGATTAGCGGTCGATTTAGGGGTAAATGGAAAAGGAATCGAAACAGAAGGCGGAAAATATTTTAAACGAATGCAAGAAAATGCCTATAAATATGGTTTCCATAATTCCTATCAAAAATGAATAGAAATCGACGGTCAGATGAAGGAAACACGACATTGGAGATATGTTGGGGTTGATTTAGCAATGTATCTTCATAAAATGGATATGACTTTTTCAGAATATTTTCATTCTCTTGAGTCTCAAAAATAGTTTTATTTTTCTACTTACATAACGATGACAAATACTCAAAACGATCAAGATTTACAGGATTTCCAACAGATGGTTTCTGATTTGGAAGAAGAAAAGACAGAGCAAACCTCTCCAGAAGATGAAGAAAAAGAAAAAAAGAAATCTGATTCTTCCTCAGAAAATGAATGAAAACAAAGTCCAGACGATCCGATTTCTCTTCTTTTGAAAAAAATTCAAGATTTAGAAAATCAGTTGAAAGATAAAGAAGAAATCGCTCAAAAGGCACAAATTGCTTATCTTCATCTCAAAAATGATTTTGATTTGCTCTCTCGTCAGACTCAAGCAAAAGAAAAAACAATGCAACAAGATTCTCTCATCAAAGTGGTCAAAAAAATTCTTCCTTTCATCGAAAATTTAAGGAAATCTTTGGAAACTTTAACGGAAGAACAGAAACAAGAAGGACTTTGAAGAGGAGTTGAAATGATTTATGAAAATAGTCTCAAAAGTCTGAGCGAACTCAATGTTTTCCCTATTGAATCTCTTGGTTTGGAAGTAGATTCTCAAATGCATGAGCCCGTAAGTATGATGCCAACGGATGATGAAAAAATGAAAGGGAAAATTATTTCCGTCTTTGAACAAGGATTTTATTATGAAAAAGAGGAGGTAAAAATCGTCATCAATCCTTCAAAAGTCATCGTTGGAAATTAAAAAGATACCCAAATTCTTTTTTCAAAAACTCCATTTGAAATTTATACTCCAATAATTACTATCATTTACAATTTAATTTTTAATTTTCTATCATGTTAGACCTCAAAAAAGTTCGTGAACATTTAGAAGAATACAAAAAAGTTCTCCAGAAAAGACATTCTGACCTTGATATCGATCAGATTTTATCTCTTGATGATAAGAGAAAAGAACTCCAACAAAAAATCGACAATTTAAAATTCCAACAAAAAGAGCTCGCAGCCAAGCAAGATTATGAAGGTGCAAAAAGTTTAAAAAGTCAGATTCAAACGGCAGAAGAAGAGTATAACCAAGTAACAGAAGAATTGAAAGGATATCAACTTCAAATGCCTAATTTCTTGCATGATAGTATTCCAGAAGGGAAAGACGATTCAGAAAATGTAGAAATCAGAAGAAATGGAGAAATTCCTCAATTTGATTTTCCTCTTCAAGATCACATGACTTTGATGAAAAAATATGATATGATCGATGTCGAAAGAGGGGTAAAATTAGCATGAGCTCGTTCCTACTTCCTCAAAAATGATGGAATGCTCCTCGAACAAGCAATCCTTCAATATGCACTCAAAAAAATGGTCAATAAAGGATTCACTCCTTTTCAAGTACCAAATATCGTAAATACCAGTTGTCTTGTAGGAACCGGATATTTCCCAGGAGGTGAAGAAGATGCCTATCGATTGGAAAGAGATGATCAATGGATGATTGCAACGGCTGAAATTCCTCTTACTTCTTATTATAGTGGGGATATTCTCGCAGAAAACGAACTTCCAAAGAAAATGGTCGGACTTTCTCCTTGTTATCGCCGTGAAGCAGGAAGTTACGGAAAAGATACGACAGGACTTTACAGAGTGCATCAATTCATGAAGGTGGAACAAGTCGTTTTGCTCCCTGAAGATGAAAAGATGGCAGAATCCTATTATTACCAAATTTTACAAAATTCAGAAGAATTGGTACAAGAACTTGGACTTCCTTACCGCGTTTTACAGCTTTGTACAGGAGATTTAGCGATCGGAAAATATCTTTCTCACGATATCGAATGCCGAATGCCATCAAGAAACAATTACGGAGAAACTCATTCCGCAACGTCGTTCCTCGATTTTCAAGCAAGAAGACTCAATCTTCGTTATCGTGCAGAAGACGGAAGCATTAAATATTGCTATACGATGAATAATACGGTTGTGGCTTCTCCAAGGATTTTGATTGCGGTTATCGAAAATAACCAAACTGCAGACGGGAAAATCAAAATTCCTAAAGTTCTTCAACCTTATATAGGAAAAGCATTTATCGAATAATATTGCTCCAGATGATCGAGCTTTTGAAACATCTTGATGAAATTCATACCACTCCCATGGGATATGAAAGAATAAAAAAAAATCTGAATGTAAACTTGGATCATGAAGGGATTATTTCGCTGTGTTAAAACAACATCACGGATAAAAATGCTAAAATTACCAAAAACGGAAAAAATCGATATTGTACAATCAATGGAATAAAACGAACCATTAACACATCAAGTTATACGATTATTACCGCACATAAAATGAAATAAAAAAACAAAAGTCTGACTCTCAAAATCGATAGAATCGTAAGGAAGTTCAGACTTTTCTTTTACTTTTTACAAAGTACCATGGACGAAAATTGATTAGCTAATGTTCCAATATTAGGAAACCTATGCAAGAATTGGGATAAAGCAATAAAATTTATCGAAAAATATACGAATCTTACACAAAAAGGAGCTAAAGCTCTACTTATTTGTCTAATTCCCCTTAGTACTTATGGTACAAGTTATGGTATAGCGAAACTTATTTTAAAATATCAAGATCAACAGTATCAAGCATTATTACAAAAAAAGACAGAAAAAAAGAGACCAACATTACATTACGATACCCCAATACAAAAAAATGAAAAAAATGAATGAAACTAATAAGAACGAGAATCTTTATAAAGTTTTTCTCTATATTTCCATTCAAGCAAAATAGCTCATAATTCTCCTCTCGGGATTTTTAAAACCATTCAAGGACGGATATTTTCACCTTCTAAATGATTGTATTCTATTAAATAATCGACAATTTGCCTATTAATCTCAAATCATGACTGAAAATATTTTTTTTCACGTGAAGCTGAAAACCACCATTTCCCTGCAAGCCATTCTGCTATACAACTCAAATAATCTCATTCTTGAACAGTATAAGAAAGAATTCCATCTTCTGACTCAATTTCGAGATATTTTTTATTAAACTGAGACCTTCTTGCAATAAGATTTCTATAAAGGCTTTCAGCTGAAGTTGTTATCACCACTTCTTTTCTCGAAGATGGAACTTCTCCAGACGATCATTCAGAATCACATCAACTTACCATAAGAGAACTAGCCATAAGAAAAGATCCCCATTTTCACAAAGACATTATTCCTAAAAAAACAAATAAACCCCAAAAACAATAATGATACAACACTACTACTGATAAGAAAATCAATATAAATATCAAGAGTACTTTGTCAAGGTGGTTCTTATTTTTCCCCATTACTTTTTTTATTTTCCGGTACTTCCGATTCATCACGTTCCTCTTTCTGTTGGATATTTTTCTTCAAAATGATGGTAAAGGTCTGCATCGACAAGCATTTCTAAAGAAGGAATCTGCCCCTGAGAAACAAAAGGATAACTCTCAAAAATCTCAATTTGTGCTACTCTACTCCCCTTCTCTATCATAACCGTCTCATCCGTAAAATTGTAAAACTGCATCAAATACTCTCCTCTATAATCACTATCAATGATTGCAACTGCATTTGCTAGCATCAGATGCATTTTGGAAGGGAGAGAACTTCTAGCATACATTTTCACTCCTCGTCCTTGAGGGAGATAGGTTTTGATTCCCGCTCCAACTTTTTCAATTTTTCCTGGTGCAACCGTAAAATCTTGAGTACAAAACACATCTCGACACACTGCTCAAGGAGTTGTTTTGATAGGTAAAAATTGCTCTGAATAAGTACAAAGAATAATCTTATTTTCCATGATATCAAAAAAAGAAATAAAAATCAGACTCCTCTCCAAGAACAGTATTTTTTCTTAAAAGAATTATCTTTAGCGTGATGATTTTTATCTTTTTTTCAAGGGATTTTTACATTTTATATTTCTCATTATTCTCCATAGGTACAACATTCTTGGTATCCTTTTTTTCATCATTGCTTTTATTATTTTTTTCTGATATTTTTATCCCTCTTTTTGAAAGAGGGGGAGCACTTGCGGAGGGAGATTTTTTAAGAGCTCAGTCACCTAATGAGCAGTCCTAAGCAATGATAAATCAAATTCTTTTCGTGATTTAATCTTATGAACGTTTGGATGTTTCGCAAGTTCAAAATCCTGATTCCAAGGATAATCAAGTAAAACACAAGGAACTCCTTTTTCAGAAAGATTTGAAACAAAATAAGGATCATCTTCTATCATCATTTCTACACCATTCTGTTCACAGAGTTCCGCTTTAGTGATTTCATCCTTGGTATGGACAGCAGCAAAAAGAAAATCAGAAAAAATCTGAGGATAATGAAGTTCAATCCATTTTTTCGTATTTTCTGCTGCAAACTGCGGTCTTCAAGTCAAAACCGCCAAAATATGTCAGGCTTCTTTTATCTTTTTTAATTGTTCATATGCTCCGGGTACGGGTTGCACATCCCAAAATTCAGGATTTTGAAATAATCTCCAAAAGAAACTATCAGTCTGAGCTGGCAACTTCACTTCAGACGATGTAAGAGGACTATATTTATAAAAACTTTCTCGCTTTGCTCCATTAAATTCAGGATATTTAACTAATTGTCTCAAGGTAGAACTTAAAACTTCATCACAATCAATTCCAATAATCATAAAATAAAATATGAAAAATAAAATATGAAAAATAAAATAACACTACAAGTATAAAGAAAAACATTTTAAAAGACAAATTTTATCACTAATTATTTGCAAAATAAAAAGACTACGAATATAATAAAAGGAAGAGTTTTTACATCTTTTTTCGAAAAATGGATCAGAATGCTATGCAACAACTTACTCCAGAACAAGCGGCATTATTACAGCAACAGCAAGCTCAAGCAATGCAACAAGCAATGAATGCTTTATTGGCAAATCCTGAACAATATTTGGGATATCTTTTTGATTTGATGATTAGATACAAAAGTTCCGATATTTATTTGACGTATGGGGAAGAACCGACGCTTAGAATCTATGGAGAAGCTCGTAGAATTACCAATCTTCCAAAATTAACTGATGAAGTTTTGGACGGGATTTGTAGATTTATGATGACTGATGAAGATTGGAAAATTTACAATGAAGAATTCAGTTCTGATTTCGGTATCTCTATGCATGGAAGAAGATACAGGGTGAATGTTTCCAGACAAAGATCTCATTATATGATCGTAGTAAGGCTTTTGGAAGAGAAAATTCCAACCATTGATGAAAGAGGACTTCCTCAACTTTTCAAAAAGATTGTCCAAAGAACTAATGGAATTATTTTTGTAGCTTGACCAACAGGATCCTGAAAATCTACGACTTTGGCAGCGATGATTGAGGAAATTAATATGACCCAATCAAAACATATTATTACCATTGAAGACCCAATCGAATATATTTTCGAACCTAAAAAATCCATTTTCGAACAAAAACAATTGGGAAAAGATATCGTCAGTTTTGCCTCTGCTATGAAAGGAGCATTGAGACAAAGACCAGACGTGATTCTCTTCGGAGAGGCGAGAGATGTGGTATCTATCCAAAATGCTATTCAACTTGCGGAAACTTGACACCTTGTGATGACAACAATCCACTCAAGATCTGCCGAACAAACGATCGCAAAAATTGTTTCCATGTTCCCTGCTGATGAACAAGCGCAAATTCGTGATAATCTTGCTGAAAATATGGTTGCCATCATTATTCAGAAATTGATTAGAACGATCGATGGAAAAGGAATGGTTCCAGCTCACGAAATTTTGCTCAATAATACTGCCGTTTCCAACACCATCAGAGAGAACAAACTCAATCAATTGAAAAATGTCATGTATACCAATAGAAATAATGGAATGCAGATCTTTGAAGATAATCTTGCACAACTTGTAGAAGCAAATCTCATCACCGCAGAACAAGCTCTTGCTGTTACCAATGATCAAGATCATCTCAAGAGAGAATTGGTTTCCAAAGGACTAATAGGAAGAGTTTAAAACAAAAAAGAGAAGTCTGAATACTCCTCTTTTTTTTCTTCTAAATGATATCATCCTAGTAATCAAGTACAATAGCAGGACTCATTGTAGAACTAATTACAACTTTTTTGATAAGTTTACCTTTTACTCCTGTAGGTTTACTTTCTTCGATAGATTTCATCAAAGCTTGAATATTTTCAATAAGTTTTTTATCATCAAAGGAAATTTTTCCTACTCCAAGATGAATATTTCCTGTTTTATCAAGTCTAAATTCAACTTTCCCGAGTTTAACTTCTTTAATAGCCTGTTCGATATCTACTGCAACAGTTCCAGCTTTTGGACTAGGCATCAATCCTTTAGGTCCGAGAGCTTTCGCTACAGGAGCCAAATCTCTAATATGATCAGGTGTAGTAATAAGTACATCAAAATCGAATTTTCCAGATTTTATAGCTTGTAAAAGATCATCTGATCCTGCAATATCTGCTCCAGCTTTTTTAGCTTCTGCAACTCTATCATCTCCAATAAATACCGCAACTTTTTTTGTTTTTCCTGTTCCGTTTGGAAGGATAGTTGTCGATCTAATCATTTGATCATTGTATTTTGGATTTGCATTGGTTTTGATAGCAATATTTACCGTTGCATCAAATTTTGCATAATTTACTTTTTTCAATAAAGCAATTCCTTCTTCCAAAGAATAAGTTTTCATTCCATCTACAGATTTTTTTGCTTCATTGTATTTTTTCCCATGTTCTGCCATGATTATGATAATAATAGAATAAAAGTGGTAATAACGAAAGATTTTTCTTCCACAAGAGAAACGTTCTTTTTTTTCAGACTTTTCTCTTTTTTTATAGTTTTTACATTTCTACTTCAACTCCCATATTTCTTGCACATCCAGCAATAATTTTCATTCCTTGCTCAACAGTGTGTGCATTAAGGTCGTCTTTTTTGATTTCGTAGATTTCTTCCAAATCAGCTTTAGTTAATTTTCCGATTTTCTTTTTATTTGGTTCTCCAGATCCGGTTTGTTGATGGATTTTCCATTTGATAAGTCCAGAAGTAATAGGAGTTCCAATCTCAAGTTGGAAAGTTCTATCTACATAAATTGTAAGTTTTGCTTTGATTTTTACATCTACACCTTGAAATTTTTTCATATAATCTTGTGTTTTATCATTGAATTCTTTGATGAATTGTCCGATATTAACTCCATGTGCTCAAAGCATAGGTCCAAGAGGTGGAGCAGGTTGTGCTTTACCAGCTGGGATCTCGAGATTCAAAATTGATTGTACTTTTGCCATTTTGATCCAAACTAAATAAATAAAGATTTCAAATAAGCTTTGCTTTTATGATATTCTGGATAAGGGACTTGGATAAACCAAGTTTCATTATGAATTTCCAAAATCATAAGTACAAGTTTATTTTTTAAGGCCGGAAGATTAACGAAAGTAATTTTATCTCAGAATAACTGATTATCTAAAATTTCTTTCTCCGTGGCCATAAGATAGAGGTCTCCCCCTAGTTTTTGAACCGTCCTAACAACATCCATTTTTTCCTCTCAAAAATAAGCATAATAAATTTCTTTAGAATCTTTCAAGATATATTGTGCATCTAAACCTAGACTATTCAAGATATCTAAGACTCAAAAAAACTGACTCGTCCCTGATAAGAAAGTAACAGATCCTGTAGAAGCAAGGAGATTCACTACAGAAAGATCAGAATTTCATCAAGTTCAAAGAAAAGAAGAATCTGATCATGAAGATATTGTATCGATTTCATTTCAAGTTTCAAGAGGGATTTGATTTTTTTTACTTTCTCCTGCCAATTGAATATTTACCCCAGAAGATATTTTCTGAAGATTCTTTTCTGGATTATTTCTCGAACTTTCAATAATAATAGGATTCAAATTAACCGTAGTTCAAGAAAATTTATTTTCATTTTGTTGTTCTCTTAAATTTGCAAGAGCTTGATTATTTTCTTTGATAATATTTAAATTTTGTTCAAAAAGAGGTGCATTCTTCAAATATGCAAGAGAATACACCACTGCTAATCATAAAAATAAAACCACCATTGACCAGACGACTACTTTTTTTTCATCGTTCATTTTTTGTAAACCAAAACCTAAAATTTTCTATTTTGCAATAATCATATCAAACCCCACTTCCCATTCTGCTTCAGTACCCATCATTTTTCAAGTAACCACTACCGTTTTTTTATCATAATCAATAGATTTGATAGTAAGATCTTGCATAGCTTTTAATTCTCCTTTCAAAACTTGAACAGAATCTCCTATTTTATAAGATTTATCACTTCCTTCATCCCATGATTTTTCGATACGATCCTGAGAAGATTGCACTTGTTCTAACATTTTTTGATATTCAGCATCTGTAAGAGAAATAGGCTTCGTTTCTGCTCCGACAATCAACCTCACTCCTGGAGTATTTCTCACCACATACCAAATTTTATCATTCATTCTCGATTTAAAGAAAAGATATCATGGATAAAGTTTTTTTTGTTTTACAACTTTTTCCTCTTCTCTTTCTCATTCTCAATTTTTTGACTTTCTCTTTTTTGTTGTAATTTCAGAAACCTTCGGATTCCAAATTTCCACAACGTCTTCCTGAAGACTCTGATTTTTAATTCTCTCTTTTAAATTTTGCTCAACAAGTTCCTCTTGTCAAGCTGTTACACTTAAAACATACCATTTATAATTTTTGTCTTCAATTTGTTTTTTAATTTCCACAGCTTTCAATTCTGTCATCCTTATTTGAAAGAAATAAAAACTACTCAGCCACTCCTGTAAGAACAGCATCATTTATCGTATCAAGTACTGCAGTATCAGTTCATACCAAGTTAGAAGCTCATTTCATAGATTCATAAAAAAGTTGATACAATTCACTAAAGATAGAATCAGCAAAAACAAAATAAAGTCCTGAAACAATAACAACTGCAAAAATAGCAATAGTTAAAGTAACATAAACTTTCACTCCAGGAAATTTCAAATTTTTTACTGTTTCTAAACTGTCATAAATAAAATTCAACATCACTATACACAAAAAATAAAACTACTTATTTTTAATATAAGAATTTTATTCTTAAAAACAAGAAAAAAATCAAAAAAAGAAATTTTCACTTTACAATTTTTAAAAAAGAAAAAAATTATAAAAAATCTGATTCTCGTTCAAAGAACAAATAAAAACGAAGAATCAGACTTCTTTCACTCTATTGATTTTCCTCTATTACATTAACTAATTCAGCAAAAACAGTTTCAATAGGTTGATCTGCATCAATTTCAATAATTTTATCAATTTCTCTAAGATGATTAATAACAGGCATCGTCTCATTTTCAAAAGCTTCTAATCTTTTTCTAATACTTTCATCCACATCATCAGCACGATTTTGTTCTATTGCTCTTTGTTTTATTCTCTCTATTGCTTTCTCCCTTGAAAGATTAAAATTAATAGCTACAAAATCCCTCCCCTGCTCTATTTCAGATTTGAGAAAAAATTCCATTTGAGGCATCGTTCTTGGAAAACCATCCATAATCATAGCTTTTTCTCTTACAATATGAGTACAGAGAGTAAAAAGATCAAACAGTAATTTATCACCAACCATTTCTCCCCTTGCAACAGTTTCTTTTACATAATTTGAAATAAGATTTTCATTAGAATTCAAAGCTCTAAAAATCTGTCCTGGTTCTAAATATTGAAATTCTGGATATTCCTGTAAAAGAAGTTTTGCTTGAGTCCCCTTTCCAGACCCCTGAATTCAAAAAAGTACAATATCTTTCATATAATAAAAAAAAGAATTAAAAACAACTTTTTATCTTCTTATACTATAAAAATTCACAAGGTAAAATCAAGTTATGAAATTTTTCACATACAAAATTATAATCTCAACATTTTTCTCTGTCTTTCGGATAAAATTTCTTTTTTCAAGAGAAAAACTCTTTTCTTTGTAGAAAAATATTCAACTTGTTTATCACTCACTTGTTTTAAACCTAATACATAAATATTTTTTCCTTCAAAATAGGAAAGATATTTCGCTTGAAGATCGGTTAAAGAAGTAAGAGAAGTTAAAAGTAAACATTTCCCTTGAAACTGAGAAAAATAAAAAGCTTGAGTGGTTGTAATATGTTTCATACCACATAAATCCAGATATTCTCCTTTAAATTTCGAAAGATACTGAACTTGAGTATCCGTTAATCTTGAAAGTCCCCGCAACACTAACTCTTTCCCCTGAAAAGTAGATAAAATTTGTGCTTGATGATTTGTGAGTTTTTTGAGATTAATATGTAAAGTTTCTCCTTTAAAATCTGCAAGATATTGTGCTTGAATGTCAGTGATCTTTTTTAAACACCAACATGCAAAATAGAGATGTTTTCCCGAAAATTGAGCAATCTTTTTTGCTTGTTCATCAGTTAAAATATCGAAATGATTCAAAAAAAGATAATCTCCTTTAAATTGAGGAATTCTTTCCAATAATGCATCTACATCAACCTCTTTCACGACTCAAGGCATTGAAAGATCTATTCTATTCAAGGAAAGACAATCAGACTTTTTATCTTTTTTCATACTCTTTTTTTATTGATAAAAAGAGAGATTTTATTCTCCCTTCATACTTGATTCCAAAAGTTTCGTTTGATTTTCAAGAACCAATTTATCCATAATCTCGTCGATATTTCCCGCCATAATATTAGGAAGATTTGACCAAGATTCGTGGATACGATGATCCGTTACTCTATCTTGTGGAAAGTTATACGTTCTAATTTTTTCAGACCTATCTCCTGTTCCAATCTGATTTCCTCTCATTTCTTTTTCTTCTGCTTGCTTTTTGTCAAGTTCAATTTGATAAAGTCTTGATTTAAGCACCGCAAAAGCTTTTTCTTTATTTTGGATTTGTGATTTACTATCTCCAATATTTACAATCAGTCCGCTTGGAATATGGTGAATTCTTACTCAAGTCTGGTTTTTATTGGCATTTTGTCCTCCATTGGAAGATGCAGCATAGGTATCCATAACGATATCTTTCATATCAATTTGAATATCTACATCTTCAGCTTCTGGCATTACTGCAACGGTAACCGTCGAAGTATGCACTCTTCCTTGAGATTCGGTATCAGGGATTCTCTGAACTCTATGCACTCACGATTCAAATTTCATCAATGAATACACACTCTTTCCTGAAATTTTTACCATCACAAATTTTACTCAACCGATATCACTAAGCTGTTCTTCGATAATTTCAGGTTTTCGTCCTTTTTTCTGAGCATAAGCAAGATACATTTTCAAAAGTTCTGCTCCAAAAAGTCCTGATTCATCTCCTCAAGCAGCAGGTCTAATCTCTAGATAAATATTTTTATCATCATTTGGATCCTTTGGTAAAAGCGCGATCGTAAGCTCTTTATCGAGCCTTTCAATTTCTTGTTTATTTTGGTCAAATTCTTCTTGAGCCATTGCAAGAAGATCAGGATCAGACTCCGTTTTCAAGAGTTCTTCTGTAGCAGTCTGACTTTCTAAGACTTTTTTATAATTTACTGCAATATTATACGTATCTTCAAGACTTGCAAGTTCTTTATTGATCGTTTTGGATTTTTCCATATCTTGAAAAACTTCAGGTTTCAACGCTTCTTCTCTAAGTGATTCATATTTTTCGATGATTCTTTGCAATTTATCAAGCATCTTTTCAAAAAAAGAATAAAAATCTGATTTTTACTTCCTGGTAGTATAAGAATTCATAAGACAAAATCAAGGAATGAAATAACAGAATGAAATAAATACTATTTTAATTTTTGAATTCGCATCCCATCTCCAAAACTGTAAAATTGATATCTTTGTTTTATCGCATATTCATAGACTTGAAGAGCATTTTCTCTTTCCATAGCAGCAGCTACCAGCATTAAAAGAGAAGATTTTGGAAGATGAAAATTGGTGATGATTTGATCGATAATTCTGAATTGAAATCACGGATAAATGAATAACTTTGTTTCAACAGAAAAAAAATCTTCATGTTCTTTGAGAGAAAAAATGAATACATGAGCTTTTTCTTCATCGATTGCTTTGGTGATTTCGTTCCAAAAGTTTTTTACGTCAGGAGAAACGATTTTTAAAAAAGAAGAAAAGTCTGAATGAAAACTAAGATACCATCGGAGATAGGGAAGAGTTTCCAAAAATCTTACCATGGTCGTCCCTACCGCAATCAGATTTTTTTTCTCTTTTTTTCGTTGATACACTTGTTCAAAAACGTTTTTTTTCACAATCATGGTCTCTTGATGAATGGGATGGTTTCTGATATCTTCTACATAGACGGGTTTAAACGTTCCTAATCCGACATGGAGCGTGAAAAAATGGTAAGGAATCTGTTTTTCATTAAATTTCTCCAAAAGTTCTTTTGTAAAATGAAGGGACGCCGTGGGAGCTGCTGCAGATCCGGTATTTTCTGCAAATACCGTTTGATATCGCTTTTCTTTCTCTTTCGTGTAAGCAATGTAAGGAGGAAGAGGCATTTGACCGTATTTTTCAAGAAAATCGAAAAGATTCATTCCTTCCACGGAAAAAAGAATTCCTTGCTGAGTATATTCCAAACTTTTCAAAATAATTCCATCTTCGAAAAAAATCTTTGCTCAAGGTTTAAAATTTTTATCATCAGAAACAAGGCATTCTAACTTATCATCTTGCAAACGATAGATAAAAATTTCTCCCTCAACGATTCTTTCTTCTCCGCTTCTTCTTAAAATTTTGACGTTATGAAGAGGAATCCTTGCTTTAAAAACTTTGGTTTGATTGAAAAGAAGTAAATCGTTTTTGGAGAGAAGATTTTGAAGTTCTCGAAACGTGGTATTTTGATACTGATTGTCTTCGTCGATGATCAAAAGTTTTGCTTGATGTTCCGGTAAGGTGGGAACTTGTGCAATTTGATCTTCTGGTAAAGTATAATCATAATTCTCCAATAAGAAATCTGCTTCGTTCATCTTTGAAAAAAAGAGTAAAAGCCTGATTTTATTCAAGGGAGTATAATGATTCAGGGAATAAAATCAAGTTTCTTACCATTTCTTCCAATCCTCTTTTTTGGGGAATTTGATTCAATATCGTAAGAGGAAAACTTGCCCTTTTCTTTTTAAATCAACCATTAAATCAAAAAAAAATAGTATAGAAAAAACAGGACGAGGAAAGCCGTTGTCCCAGATCATGTGTATATGAAACTCTCCCATCACTTCGTAATTTTCGTCATGTTGAGCAGAGCGAAACATCTTAAGATTCTTCACTACGTTCAGAATGACGGATAAAAATTCCCTCGGATAAAGCCGTGTCCCCTTTAAAAAAAGGGGAACATTAATGATACAAACAGGACGAGGCAAGCCATCGTCCCTACAGATCCTCACAATAACAAATAAAAAAGGACGAACATCTCGCCCTCTTTTACCATCCTCTTCCTCAACCTCCTCATCAACCTCCTCATGAATGGAAACTCCTTCCCGAAGAGAAACTTGATCCAGAACGGAATCCACTTGAAGAACTATAATTCGAACGAGAACTTCACGAAATAGATGATCCATAATTGTAAGAGAAGAAAGGATTATGAATGAGATAATGATTAAATTTACTAAAATTCTCTGTAAAATATTCAATTCAAGCTTTCTCTAATCCATATTCTGCTAATCTGTTTGGAGTAAGTTTTTCCATGAGTTCGGATTGAATTCCAAAGGCAAAGGCTGAAGGAAGCACTTTCTCCAAATAATAAGGATCTTGTCTCAACATTTCTTCAAGTCTTTGTTTATCCACTTTGAGTAAAAATTCCTTGTATCATAAGCACTGGAAACGAAGTTCTTGTCCTTTTAGGGTACAAAGTTCTTGTTCTTTAACGCGGTTTGTGAGGATCAAGAGTCCCGCAAAGAAAATATTAATCACGATGAGTCCCTCTCGAAAAGGGATAAACATATTATTCAAAAGATACGGTTCTATTCCGATGAGGATTATAAATCCCGCTACTCATCGCCATTTTCTTTTTCTCAATTTCCAAGTATCCAAGAGATCAAAATCACTAATACTCGTACGATATCGTCCTTGTGCATCGATGAATTTCTTTAAGCTCATATAACATGTTGCATAAATATTATTGAGAGCGTCCTTGTATTTTTTAAATTCAAAAAGATTCGGATTCGTTGAACTTTTGTAAACGAGACCAAACATTTCCTTAAAAAGCGTTTTTTCATAGTCGGGAGCTGTATCATCGAGTTCTTGAAGTTTCTCGAGAAAGAAATTCTTTTTGTCATTTTCGTCAGGCTTCATTTTTATTTTTTTCTGAATTGCCCGTTTATAAATCATACAGCTCAAATCTCTTGGATTGATGGTTTGATCGACGAGAACTCCCGCTTCGGTTGAAGTGATTCCTTGTGGAAGGTCGTAATACACGGTTAAAGCTTTTTCTTGTTTCGGAAGTCCACGATTGAGACGGAAGAGAATCCAGAGAATCCCTGCAACAACCGTATTGATCAAGAGAAGGATTCAAGAAGGAGAAGAAAAGTCTGACTCACTTCGGATTTCTCCTTTTGCCATCGCAGTTAATCCTTTCATCAAGGTTTCATCAAGGTGAAATCCTGTCGTAAGATTGATAAAAATCTCTCTTGGACGATCCCAATCGGGATATTGAATGGTCAAAATTTTCCCTGTCATATCAATTTTCCCTCCTTCTGCGAAAATCTCCTTGAAAGAGCGAGATTCAATGCCTTTCACCATGGAAATATCATCTTGATAGATTTTCTCAATTTCTTCAGGGAATTCAATATTGATGATATGATGCTGTGCTTCATTGATCGTAAAAAGATCGAGAGGAAGCGTGAATTGAAACGCATACCTTTCTTCTGGTCAGACTTCTTCCTCTTTTTTATCATATCTCCAAGTTCACGTAAACGGCATCACAAGTCCAAAAACTTCACTTTCATTTTGAAGCGTAAAAATCTCTTGATCTCGTCCCGTTTGAATCGGAAGTTTTACCGAAAAGGTCGTCCCTTGTGCGTTAAAATCTTGAATTTCTTGCTCTTCTCCTTCAATATTCAAATGATTCCGTTTGAGAAGCATTTTGCTCCCATCGCTTTTATCGTAATAATACGGCAAATCTCCTCGAAAATGATCCATTTCATTCAATTTTTCAATTTGCCACGTTTCTTGAATTTTCGCAGTTCCGTCTGAGGAAAGTTTGATATTCACGATTCCTGTATTCACTTGATAATCAATCGTATATCCATCAAATAAACTCGCCTGTTTCTCATGATCAAACACAAAATAGTTATTCGGAAATTTCATCGCCAACGTTACCCCGTGATACGCAGGAATTCTTTGGGGATAGTCGATAAAAATCCCCGTTTCTGTTCGGGTAAAGGTTCCAGGAAATCCTTCAAGAGCATAATAATTCTGATCTCCAATCGCAAGATTAAAATCTTCTTTCGTTAATCCCGTAAGTGCTTTGGGGAAATGAAGACTCGCAGAAAAATGAGGAAATGAATCTTCTCGTTCAGATCCTAAAAGATTTCGATACAATTCACTATATCCCATTCCTGAGAAATTTCTAATCACTCCATACAGATCATAATCAATTTCATAGTTTTTCTTCCCATATACGAGAATATCCGCATCTCCAATCCTGATATTTTTCGTTTTCCAATAGGGTAATACTTCAAAATGCTCTCCTGGGACCTTCACATTATCCAAGAAAATCTTAAACTTCGAGATATCTACCGTATAATATTCAGGAATTTCTCTTTGAATTCCATGCATTTCCGAAAGAAAATTCACATCAAAAAATTCTTGAACGTTGATGGTTCCGTCTTCTTGAATCTTCGCTTCCACATGACTATCTTCAAAAATCAAATTGGCAAAAGCAGGAGAAAGGAGAGAAAAAAGAAAAAAAGTCAGAAGGGAAAAGAGTGTTTTTTTCATCGAATAGGGAAAGATGAATTAAAATCCTTTTGTTTATAGAGATTTGAAATTTTTTTTCAATTGACTCTTCCTAAAGAAAAATTACACTTCAAATACTGTAAAAAAATCTGACTTTTAGTCTTTTTCATAACATAATGAATAATCCCATTCTCCTCAAGAATCTCCGTTGCATAAAAGATTTCCCTCTAAAAGGGATCAATTTTCGTGATGTCACTACGCTTTATCAAAATCCAGAATGCTTTAAAATCATGACAGATGAACTCTATGAACTCTACAAAGACAAAGGAATCACAAAAATAGTAGGGATTGAAAGTCGCGGATTCATCATGGCTTCAGCACTTGCATACAGATTATGAGCTTGAGTCGTTTTAGCTCGTAAACCTTGAAAATTACCAGCAGAAACAATCAGTGAAAGCTACCAAAAAGAATACGGAGCCGATTCCATCGAAATTCATAAAGATGCAATCGATGCAAATGACATCGTACTTATTCATGATGATTTGCTTGCGACATGAGGGACACTAAAAGCAGTAGAAAATCTAGTAAAAAAATTCAATCCCCAAAAAATCTACCTCAATGTTCTGATCGAAATTCGTGATGAAGGATTACACGGAAGAGACATTCTCAAAAACGAAATAACAAGCCTTATACAATATTAATCCAATGAATCATAATCATCAGATACAACCTCTTTAGTTTCGCAACTAGGACATTTAAAAACAAAAGGCTTTTGAAATTCTATAGTTTGATAAAGCATTTCAGATAAATCTATAGTTTCATTTTTCGGATCAATCATAAATACCACTTCTTCATCAGAATCATCAAAATCTTCTTTACAAAGAGCAAATTTTGCAGTATATTCATCAACATCTACTGTTCTTTCATATTCTTGCAAACAAAGATCACAAGTAGATTTTAAAACAGCATGAATATTTGTTAATTTTACCAAGATACTTTTCCCATCCATCGAATAAAGTTCGACATTCCCAGAAATCCATTCCCCCATAAGCTGAGGTAATTCATCTAAAAAAATCTCTTGAAAACTAAAAGAATCGGAAGTTACTTGATGAAGAAGATCAGAAATTTTTATTTCAAATTGTTTTCCATGCATTTTTGTATACAATATGATTAAACGATATTCAATTTATCTTTTTATCGATTCAATGCAAGAGGAAGAAAAAAACCTTAGAACTTACAAAGATTTTCTTCAGAAAGTGTCAGACTTTTCTTCTTTTTTTGAACAAGAACGAATTCAAAGAGTATTTCAAAAATTTGATCAATATCTGGATAGTCAGATAGGTTTAACGATTGGAGTATCAGGGGGCGTCGATAGTATGAGCCTCATTTGTCTGCTCTTGGTGTGGTTTCAGCAGAAACAGTACCCTTTGGAGAGGATTCATATCGTACATTGTAATCATAAAATAAGACTTGAAAGTGAAACAGAAGCACAATATCTCAAAGTTTTTTTTCATGGATTAAACTTTTTTTACTTTGAAAGAAAAGAAAAGAAAAATCTGAAAGAAGATGAAAATACCTTGAGAAAACGAAGATATGAATGCTTTTACCACGTTTGTAAAAACGAAATTGCCCCCATACTTTTAACAGGACATCATTTGGAAGATAGGATTGAAACTTCATTTCTTAACAGTATGCGTGGAGCGAGTCTCAAAGGCTTTTTGAATATGAAAACCTTTCAATTTCACGGTCTTTTAGATACAGAACCGAAATTTTTTAGACCGCTCTTAGAGGAAACGAAAAAAGATTTATACCGTTTTTGTCAGACTTTTAAAATTCCTTTTTTTGAAGATTATACCAATCAACAAGCCGAGATTTCTCAAAGAAATAATCTCAGACTCAACATTTTCCCCTCACTAATGAAAAATCAATACGGGGAAACCCATTTTCTTGAAAGTATGAGAAACCTTTACCACGAAATTGAAAGTCTTAAGCCCGAAAGAGAATTTACCTTTTCACCAATCTATACCCTACCTACACGAAACCTCAAAGAAGCAGTCAAACTCCATGAAGACACGAAAACCTTTTCCAAAAGAGATGTATTGTCTTTACGAGAGAGACTCGGAATTTGTTATAATATCACTCCAGGAAAAATTGATGATTGGTTTCAACGATTTCAATTACAAAAAGGATATAAAAATCTGAAAGACTACCACTTTTTCTTCCACAACAACGTTTTATATCTTTTCCAAGGGACAACAAAATTTCGAGAACAAAAAGATGATAACATCCTTGTAGAAGAAATAAAGAATCTCTGACTTCTCTCTCTTGAAAAATATAAGATATCTTTAAAAGTAACAGATCAAAAATTACTCTGAGCAAAAGTAAGATTTGGACAAACAAGTGATAACATTCATGGGAAAACACGAAATCGCCGATGTATCAATCAAAAAATTCCACTTTTTCGAAGAAACTTTATTCCTCTTGCAATAAAAGACGGAAATATTATATATATTCGGAAAGATATTATTCATTTGTAAATAGCGACATGGAACAAATTAAAGCATTACGAAACACTTTTCTCTCTTACTGGAATCAATACGGAGGACAGTACCTTTCTTTGTGACGAGAAAAATATATCGAAGGAATCCATTTTATGGGACGAGGATCTACAGAAACGCAATCTAAAATTATTGGAGGAATTCTTCTTCTCATAGTATTGGTTCTCCTCATCGGAATTCCTCTCCACCGCTTAATGCTCAGGAACTTCATCAAACTTCAACAAGAACTTATCAAACACATCGATGAAGTGTTATACCTCATTGCTAAATATCAGTATCAATTTAGATTAGACAAAAAAGCTCTTTGAGGAGATCCTCATTTTGCTATGATGAATGCTATGTTCCAAACAGGGAAATTTGATTATCTCGATAATATCGCCATGATCAAAGCAAATACTCAAAAAGTAGAACAAATTTTTAGAAATCAAATCATTGGAGAAGAAAAACGAAAAGAAATCACACAACTTGAGAAAAAAATGCTTAGAAAAAGAAAAAGAAATCAAAGACGAGGACGATTTTGCACGATTCCAACCCTAGGAATATATAAACTCTTTTGGTAATTATACCACATAGGAAATTTCTTCTCAAAAATCTGCAGCAACAATGTCATTTTCTTCATCCATTAATTTATCAACTTTTATCGTACCAATCTCCATATACGAAAAAGTATTAAGAAATTCTGGAAGACTTAAAGATACCATAGAGCCACCAATTTTCGAAGGATCATTCCATGGATTTTTAATTCTAATAGATTGAATATTTCCCTGCGAATCTTTCACAACACCATCAAGTGCATAAGCATGATTATAGTACATAATATTTTCTCAAACACGAAAAACAGCACGATCTCATTGGGCAGAGTGCGCAGTATCTAATTCTACAAATTTATTTCCTGCCGTTTCATCATAATTCTTTAAAAAATTACAAATTTCCTGTTTTTTAGGAGAAGGAAGTTCAGAAAGTCTCTGATTACCTTTCCACATTTCATAAGTTCAATAAGTATTGAAAGAAATATTTTCATGTCCTAAAAACTTTTGCAAGAATTCTCTTGTATTTCCTCATTCATTAATTTTTGCCAATTCTCATTCAGAAACAGGAGTATAACGATTTCAATCATGATTATTAGGCCTCCTATTTTTAATATAAGCTAATTCCAAAAGTTTAAATCAATCCCCCCCTTTAATCTTTGCTAAAGCAAGTTCTGATTTTTTGATCAAAATATCACGTCAATGAGGTTCTCATAAAGGAACTCTCACAGAATATCATTCAGATCCATCTTTAAATCTAAGAGAACGCATAGAAGAAGTCATTAACTCATCAAAATAATCAGCATTAGCAAGTTCTATAATTCCACTAACAACAAAACAATCTCCAATCTGACCTTGTCTAAGATCTTCTTTACCAGCAAAAAGTTCTTGATATTCCTCATCAGAAAGTCCTCTATGAGATTCAAGGTATCTTCTAGCAGCTCTATGAAGTTTCATTTTGTCAGTACTTGTATTTCATTCTTCCCTTAACTCATGAAAAGCTTCCCTAGTTTTATCAGTAAATTGTCCTCATCCAGTATTTTCAGGAATAACAAGGTTATCATGTTTTTTCTCTGATCAATTCTGAGATTGATGATAAGATGAAAGATGTTGCAAAGCCTTCCATGCAGAGTTCTCAAACACATCTTGGGGATTTTCTATTTTATTAATTCACGTTTTTTTTCTAGTATGCTGCACATCCCCACTAAGTTTTTTTAATTCTTCAGACGTATCTTGCTGAAAACTATTAGTTTCAATACCATCAGTATGAGAAGAGTCACGATAATCAAAAGATTCAACAGGCATTGTTAATAATAAAGGGTAAAATTCTCAAAAATAAGTATACAAACTTATATAACATCTGTCAAATTTTAAAGAAGAAAATTCAAAAAAAATCTGATTATCCCCCTAGTCAGATTTTTTACATCATAAAATTTTTTACTCCACAATAGGATTCTTCTCTACCACGAAAAGTGAAGAATTTGAATCTGATTCCTGAGGAGTGAGAGAACCGTTTTTATCGATAAAAGTACTTTCTTTCAAGGTAAAACCTGAATAAAGAGTCAGATCTTTATATTCTTCTAAAGGAAAAAGATGATAAAACCTTTCTTGTACTTCTCCTTTTTGATTTTTTCGGGGAACATAAATATCTCTCGGATTACTTTTCCCAAAGGTTAAAAGCCATTTAATTCTTGCGATGAGAACTTGCTTTCTGTACTTTTTTTTAAACCAATTCGAAAACGCCCAATTTAACATCAACACTTTCCCGCCATAACGCAAAATTCTATAAAAATGTTTCATCAAAAAAAGTCTTTCTTTATAGCTCGGGATATGCTGGAAACTTGAAGTCCCAACTATAAAATCAAAACTTTCCTGTTCACAAGTCTGAATATATTCACTAATATCAGAACAAATAAAAGTATCTTGAGGATTATCTTGTTTTGCATACTTCAATAATTCGGACGAAAGATCGATTCCAACATATTCAATTTCTCCTTTATAAGATTCATGTAAATGTTTGATAAATCTTCCCCCTCCACATCAAAACTCTAAAATTCTGATTTTTTTCTGAGAATTTGACTGAATTTCTTGGAGTAGATAAGAGAACTCTTTTCGTTCTTTTTGTCTAGTTTCGTAGTATTTCTTTGCTTCCTTATCATAAAATTGCTTCAAACGAGTTTTGATCAGACTTTTATTCTTTTTTCAAATAAGTTTCTGCATAAAGATTGTGAAAAATTAAAACAAACTTTGTTCCTGAATGGTGACAGGCTTTTTTTCTTCAATTACTTTTCCATGAGTGATCAGTTTTTCTGGCTCAAAAAGAAAATCTTCTCCGTCGATATAAAGCTTTTTGTAGTAAATCAAATAAAAAAGCAATAAAGTCGTCATTCTTACATCGTTTTTACAGTACTTTTTTACGTCTTCGATAATCGCATCTTTCCCCGTTTCTTTCCATTCTTTCCACATCGCTTCTACATCAGCTCCAGAATCCAACGTTTTCGTTACTTGTAATAAATCTCCACAAATTTTATTGAGTCCTACCTTCTTTCCTGCGATTTGATGAATGAACACAAAAAGATCGATACTTTTCGCATTGAGTTGATCAATTTGCTCTTGAGTTCCGTTAATATTGTAGATACATACCGGATTATCAAAATAAATATTATTAAATCCTACGATATACCCATCAAAATCGAGCATTTTCTGCACAAAAGCAGGCAAATCTTCTTCCATGATACATTCATAATGTCCTTTCCCCTCTGCGTCTTCTTCAAAACTATATCCAAGATAATATTGTGTATCCCTCAAATCTCCTTTGATCAAAGAAGTTTCAATATCATACACCAAATACGGTTTTCAAAGAGCTTTCGAAAAAGTCTGATGGGTAAATTCTTCCATCAAGATTTCTTCAATCGTTTTCACTCCCGTCATCCTTCCCTTTTTGATAATGAATCTTTTGACCATGTCGTTGAGTTTCCCTTTATTATCGAACGGAACTTCAATTTCCACCTTATCTACTTCATCGATGATATGGATCATATTATCTTTCAGAATAATCGTGAGAAGGACATTTCCCCTTTCAAAATACATCAGTTCATCTCCTTCTTTGAAAATATATTTAAAAAAATCATTCACTCCTTGATACCTTTCTCTTTCGATGACAGACACAAGATGCGCAATAAGATTGGTATTAATCTTAGAAAGTTCGTCTAAACTCAATTTTTTATACATAAAGAAAAAAAGAAGATAAATCTGATTCTTTTTGTAGTTAATCTTGAAAAAAAAGCAAGAAGAGTTAAACTTTTCCCCTTCTAAAACAAAAAACTAAACAATAAAAAGAAAACATGATAAATTTTTTCGCTTACGGTAAGAACAATATTGGAAATCAAGTTATCTCCTGGGAGCATGACTAAAATCAAAAAAATAATCGAAATCATCATGGCATGATTTTTCATCCAATTGTAGGCATCTTTTGAGAAGACTCCCACCAATCTATACCCATCAAGCGGATAAATCGGAAGAAGATTAAAAACTGCTAAAGAGATATTGATAATCGTTCCATAATACAAGAAAATCGTCACTAAATCAAATTGCCCCATCATCAAATCTTGTAAAGAAGTTCCCATCAAACGATTGTATCCAAACATCAGAAAGCAACTCAAAAATGCAAGAAAAAGATTCATCAAGGGACCAGCCATAGAACTAATCAGTTCATCTCTAAAGGGATGTTTATAATAACTTGGATTAATCTGAACCGGTTTCCCTCGTCCAAAACCAATAAAAAAAATTGCTAAAAAACCAATCAAACTAATATGTTTAAAGGGATTCATCGTAACTCTTCCTTGTAACATAGGCGTTGGATCTCATAATCTATATGAACTTCGAGCATGAGCATACTCATGAAGCCCAATCGAAAAAAGAAGAATAATGGCGGTATAAAGATAAGGGATGACCGTTTCTATCGATATATTCATTATTATCCTTTTTGAAAAAATAAAAGAAATCTGATTATGAACTTTGAGTAACCAGTTCATCCAAGGTTTTAATGTTTTTTTCTGTTTCATCAGAAGATAATTCATCAACTCTCTGCTCTGAAGGAGTATTTCAAGTATTCTCTGTTCAAGCGGTTGTTTCAAGAACTCCAGAAGAAGTCAAATCCCCTGTTCCTAAGACTAATCATGAGAAAGGATCAGCATTTTTTTCTTTTCTTTGATTCCATAAATCTCTCAAATCCTTTACCTGTCCTGAAAGATAATCCGTAAAATTTCACCATTGAAACGCTTTTTTCCAATCAATACGCACGTTATTGATCAACGAATACTGATGATAAATCTCGTATCTCCAAGTATCTTCATTTAAGACATTAGTCCCAGAAAAGATTTTTTCCGCAATTTTATCCTTTACTTTCACGGAATTATACGTATTCCCTAAGAGAACAAGAGGCATATCTTGAGCTAAAAGAATATTAATTTGTTCCTTCACTTTTTCATTTCCCTCTTTTTGATAACTCTTGATATAAGAAGTAAGAAGCGGATTTCTGTATTTTGAAGGGTTGATCAATGATTCATCAGTTCCAAAAATAGTCAAAATATCCGATTTTACTCCAAGATTGATACTTCCAATATACATATCATACGTTCCCATAAGCAATTTTCCTTCCAATTCTTCAGGAGTATAAACTTCCTCAAAAATAAAATTATTGAGAATATTGGCATTTTGAAAGATCTTCTTCAATTGCTGGACGATAAACGTTGAAATACTATCCCCATAATACAAAACATTGATTTTCCAATTATTTTCTTCTGAAACTTTCGTATATTGTTCAAAAACATAAATATCAATACTAGCAATCGTATACGTTTTCCCCTTAATCGTACCATTTACCGTATATTGATTGGATCCAACTTTCAAATTTCCATCAGGAGAAAGTTTATAAATCACTTTTTTATCCGTACTTTTATATCCTTTAGGAGAGAAGACGCTTCCATCAGGAGCTTTAATTTCAATTCCCGTAAATTCATTACTAAATTTAATCTCCAGATTTCTCGCTTCTTTTGGTTTTTCGATGAAGAAAACGAATTTTCTATCTACTCCATTCACCGAAATTGTAGCTGGAAGTTCTTTTGCACCACTATCTTGCAAATCAACCGTCGTGATTTCCGTCTCTGTTAAGGACATACGATTGATAAATTCCTGAATATTTTCTCCGTTACTATAATAATCATTGAGAAATTCCCCATCGTATTTTTGGATAAAATCCTGATAATTTCCTGTATAAAACTGTGCATGAATCAGTCCCCCCAAAGCTCTTCTCAATCTCACTTTTAACTTTTCAGAATTGGTATTGAAAAAGATTCAAACAAGATTAGAAGTCAGAATATTTTTATTGGTATATCCTTTTAGTTCATAGAGAGATTCGTAAATATCGACAATATCCTTTCCTTTATTTTCTACAAACTTATCAAACGATTCATAATTTTTGATTTGATAGTAGGCAAAATTAGTATTTGAACAATTGGTAACATTGAAAATCAAACTATTCAAATCTTTATTTTGTGGCATAATCGTTGCACAACCATTGATCACAGGAGCAAGAGAAAAATTTGTCCTATATTCCTCTAAACTACTCTGTTGTAAAATATACTTTGGAAGGATCGCATTAGTAAAGAAAAGAATGTTACTTTTACTTTCCGTTGGAAATTCAACTTTCACTTTTCCATTTTCCAGTGCAACCGTGATTCCATTCCAAGCATTAAGAGAATTAATTCCCCACTTATTCTGACGGATAATCTCATCATAGGTAAAGAAAATATCATCAATCGTTACCTGAGTTCCATCAGACCACGTAGCATCTTCATCTTCTATTTTCAAAATATAATTTTTATTATTATCGGTATAAACCTTACAAAGATCACTTTTCAAAGTTCAGTTTTCATCTTTTTCGTAAGGATTGAGACAACTTCTAAAAAGAAAACTCTGATAAAAAACACTCTGAGGATCATTTTTTAAATACGGCAAATAAGAGATTTGTCCAAAAATCCCTTCAACAAAAGTTCATCACTTTTTGCTTTCTTGAGCACCTGTCGAACGAAGATACAAGTATCCGATAACAAATCCACTCAAGATTCGAAGAATAACTAAAATTCAAAAGAGGTATTTTAAAAATCTTTTTACAGTACTTGATTCGTACGGGGTGTACATATTAATCTACAAATGGTAAAAAGAGGCTAATCCCCACAAAAAGAATAGATGCAACAATAGCAATCTTTTTGAGTTTTCCCTCCATCGTTTTTTTGCTTCCATATTCATTGGAACCACTCATACTTGAAGCACCTCCAATTCCCATTCCAATTCCTCCTTTTTTTGGCATCATCAATAAAATTGAACCAATAAGAATCACACAAACAACAACCAAAACAATTGTTAACGTAGTTTTCATAAGCAATTTTCATAAATCAATAAAAATACGATTACTTTCATAATAAATATTATTGATTAAATTTCAAGAATAAGTACAATAAGTCGAGTTGAAAAATTATTTTCAAGAGTTTCAATCAGACTTTTACGCTTTTTTATCTTTTTGTGCATCCATGCTCTACGGAAATCAAAAAATCATCGAAACACTCGATCAATACCTCGATCAATTTTTCAAAACGGGGAAAGGAGTTCCTTTTTTTATCCTCGTAGGACCTCGCGGAATCGGAAAATCCTCTCATGCACAAACTTTGATTCAAAAATATTTAGGAAATTTCTATCCTAACGATTTTCTCTATTTTAAAGATTATTCTGATCAAATTGGGAAAAAACACGCAATTCCTGTTGAATTAAACGAAAGAAATAGATTTATTTCAAAAAGTTCAAAAAAAGAAGAAGATTCTGACAATTCTAACGAAGAGACTTGAGAGAGTAAAGGTGAAAAATATCCCAATCTCTGAATAAGAGAAATGATTTCCCGATTACAAACTGCTCCCCTGGGAGATAAGAAAATTGTTTTAATAGAAGATTTACAAAGAGCATACAGTGAGTGACAAAACGCACTTTTAAAAACATTAGAAGAACCCCTAAAACAAAGAGTAATTATCGCAACATTACAAGAAGAAAATCAAATTCTTCCTACCATTCTTTCAAGAGCCATTGTTCTTCACTTAACACCACTCTCTGACAAAGAAATGGAGCATTTTATCCAACAAATACCAAAAGACCTCCTTCCTCAAAATCAACAAATTACCAAAATTATTTCAGAAATGGCAATGGGAAGACCTGGAATCTTTCTTTCATTACTAGAAAAAAGCAAAGGGAATCCTGAATTATTATCAGCATTACCCCTCCTCTTCTCAAATACAGAAGCAAAAGTATCAACTCCAATCTATACTTTACAAAAACACTTTCAAAAAATCATAGAAACAGGACTTATCAACGAATTTGTTGATGGATGGATAAATCATTGCATCAAAGAAAACAATCCTCAAGAAGCACAAAGACGAATTGAAGCAAAAAGAATAGCAGATTCTCTTGCAAAATCCGGAGTTTCATGGGAAAGATTATTCCTTTCATTAATGATAAGCAAATAATCCATATTTTTTTGAATTTTTTCATAAAATTCACTATACTTGTAAAAGTTTTTTTATTTTTTATTTTTCTCCTCATGGATTACGAATCTTACCTTTCAAGTATCGATCAAAATACCAATTGTCCTTTTTGTAAAAGAGATGAAAATCTTCTTTTATGAGAATCTGAAAATTTTTATGTAACCCTTGCAAAAGCACCTTATGTAAAAGATCACTTATTAATCATTCCTAAAAAACATGTCGTATTTCTCCATGAACTCACAAAAGAAGAACAAAACGAACTTCGATCAGAAGTACAAAAACGAAATATCGCTCTTCAAAAAATCCATGAAGGTACAACAATTATTTTAAGAGATTCCCAAGTTAATGCAAGTTCTGGAAAATCTATCAGCCATCTGCATGTCCATATTGTTCCAGATTGTTGGATTGGTGCTTTAACAGGAGCAAATGATAACACACGTAAATGTTACTCAACACAAGAAATGGAAGAACAAATTATAGATTTAAAACAACGTTTACAATAAATATGTATATTTTTTCTAAAAAGAGAAATAAAAATCAGATTTTCATTCAGGTTTATTTCTCTTTTTTTTTATTTTTCATATACTAAAAGTGATTTAACTTATCAGTTTATAAAGATGAAAAAAATCATTATAGGAAGTATTATATGGATAGGAATGTTTTGTTGATTTACCTGTCTTGCTGAAAAGGTAAAAACAAACGACGAAAATCTAAAAACAATCGTCAATACTTCACTTTCAAAAATAAAAAAAATTAAAACAGGAATTGATGAAATTACTCAAGAACTTTTTGCATTAGATGATATTGAAAGAGCAAAAAATCCAAAACTTGATGATAAATATAGAACCGTAAGGAATGAAATGGTTAGAGTCATCAATAGTATTGAAACTGCTACAACAAAATTATCAACCGCAATCAATAATTTAGCAATGTATCAAGATCAAATCCAACTCTATTTATCTGATTTACAACAAGCTAAGAAATCTTTCTCTGTTGCAAAAGACTACTATACTGAATATGTAACCCTTCTCCATAAAATTGATCTTGAACTTTATGATCCTCAAACTGATGAAATAAACGAAATTAGATTACTCCTTAATTCAGATAATATCAATAAAACGTTAGTAACTGAAAGTCTCATAAAATCAATAACTTTACAACTAGAAGAGATTATCGAAAAAGCAGACAATGAAGAACTAAAAAAGACTACTCTTCTTCTCAAGCTAGGAAATCTTAAACAAGAAGCAACCGAAATACTTAATAACTACTATGAAGAAATCGATAAACTCGAACAAAAGAAACAATATCTCGTCCGTTTTCTTGAACTCTACAAAGAAAAACAAACGAATGAACAAGTAAAATTCCAAAAATTTTTCTCAAGCAAAAAAGATGTTTTTGTCAGTATTCACGCTTTTCTTGATGAAATCATCCAAAAAAAACTATAAATCTTATGCTAATATTAAAACAAAAATTGAAGAATTAGAAGAACTTCCTGATGCTAGTGAAAACGAGACAGCACCTGTTGCTTGGCCCGTCTATCCTATAAAAAAAATTCTTCGTTATTTTGGAGATTCCGATTTTGAAAAAGCATTCTGATTTAAATTTCAAGGAATCCAAATTCAAGTTACTCAAGGGACTCCGATTTATGCAATGAGAGACGGAGTTGTCTATCATACTTTCGATGATATGAGTGGAATTAGTTGGCTCATGCTTGTTCATCAAAATGGGTATGTTACCGTTTATCAATATTTAAATGCTATTATTGTCCAACCAGGAGACGTTGTTCAAAGAGGACAAATTATCTGATATAGTTGATGAGAACCTTGAACTAAATGAGCTGGTTTCGTATCAGAAGGAGAAAATATCACTTTTTCTATCTATAAAGATGGAGTTGCCATTGATCCTCTGACTCTTTTAGACCTTAGTGTAGTAACCAATCGAGAAGAAGTACTTCCTGAAGACTATAAATTAAAATATCTTAGCGATAATATGACAAGACCAATCGACGTGAGTAATTTAAAAATAATGGAAGGAGATACTATTGACGAAAGAAGTCAAAACTTTCTTAGTCTTTACGGAAAATGAATTTACAGAAACCTCAATTTTTGGAACACCGTCGTAGAAGGAACCAATATCGATAGAGATATGGTGATTTGTGTAGCATTTGCAGAATCAACCCTTGGACATTATCTCGCAACAGAAAATAACATCGGAAACGTTGGAAACAATGACCGTGGGGACAGAATTGCCTATTCGACTCCTTATCAAGGAGCAAGACTTATTGCAGATACTTTGAATAATGCTTTTCTTGGAGATTATCATACCATCAAACAGCTTTCAAGATACGGAAATAAAAACGGAGCGATTTACGCTTCAAGTCCTATCAATTGGCAAACTAATGTTTTGAAGTGTCTTTCAAAAATCAAAGGGTATACGATTCCTGAAGATTTCCCTTTCAGAACAGGACCTAATCCTAATAGACGATAAATTTCGTAATAATCTAACAAAAAAAGAAGAAAAGGCAGACTTTTACTCTTATTTCTTTAAAAATGTTCGTAATCCTCCATATTTCAGATTCTGATAAACATTTTTCTTCAGCTATTCAAGAATATGAGAAAAGACTTGGGAAACAACTCCACCTCGACCCCCTCAAGCCTTTTAAAGATACCAATAAAGAACTCGTTATTCATAAAGAAACCGAGGAAATTTTGCAAACTTTGAAAAAGAAATATGCACATTTTCAGAAAATTCTGATGATCAAGGAAGGAACACAACGAACTACGGAAGAACTTCATCAAAAAATCATTCATCAAGATACGGTTTTTATCATCGGTTGACCTTATGGAGTCGATGAAAAAAATTTAAAAGCCTGATTTCCTGATCTTAAAGAACTTTCTTTTGGAAAGATTACGCTCCCCCACGGATTAGCAAAATTAGTTCTTATCGAGCAACTCTATAGATGTACTACGATTGAACAAGGGAAAAGTTATCATTATTAAATTTTATATTATCTCAAATAACCATGCGTAACATTCCAGATTTACATAATATGGAAAGTGAAAGAAGTTTGCCGGAAATTACAAGCAATTATGATTTAGAAAAAGATGCATACAACTGGCGATGTGTTATGAATTCATTCACTAACTGAAGATGATATGAAACTATGTCTAAAGATGATCGCAATATTTTATCACAAATTAAATGATTATCACAGCAGGAAGCAAACAAAATTTTATTCCCTTATCTTGATCAAAAATATCACAACAATCGTGAATACATTGAAGAAGCCGTGGAGGATATAAAAAATCTTTTGGATAAACAGAAAAAGATGATTTTTCAAAATATGGAAAAACTTACAAAATATCCGATATTACGCAATGATTTTTATCTGTATTTTACTACTTGTTTGAGATGACCGTATAATTGGAGAACAGGAGAAATCTGGATTTTTGATACCTCACAAAAAGAATGAAGAGAAAGAGGATGGGCTCAATCTTTCACTCATGAGCTACTCCACATGCAAACTCATAAATATTATGAAAACGAAGATCCTATGAAGCAGCTCACTCCACAACAATTTAATATCATAAAAGAATCTCTCACTTTTTTACTAAATCATGAATTTCCAGGAGTAAACATGCGAAAAGACAGATGATATCCTCAGCATCAAGAATTCAGGAAAATTTTAGAAGATTACCGACTCTCCTGCTGAAGTAAAAAAGATTTTAAAGATCTAATCCATTTTTGATGTCAATATCTACAAAACCTTTATCCGCAAGCACAATAGTAAAACTGCAAAAGTAATAGAAGAAATCATTTTTCAAAAACCTACCATTACAGTCGATCCCCACATCCATAGAAGTCTCAATAGCATAGAAATTGTAAAGACCAAGACTCCTGACAAAACTTCAACTATTATTAATACTACATTTCCAGAAGAAGTAAAAAAAATGCCAATAACTTCCTGGTACTTTTCTGAAGATACCCCTGTAAAACAAAAAATCCTCAGTGTAACAAATGTAAATTAACTAAAATTTGCGATTTTTATCAAAAGAAAAACTAAAACAATCCTAATTGTACAGGTTGTTCATAACTCTTTTTTAAATCTAAAAGGACCTTTTCCAGAGAAACAAGTCCGTATTTTTTATAAAGAATTTCAAAATACTGTTGATAATCAAAAGAAAAAGAAAAATCTGAAAGTTGATACTCATTTAACTCGAGAACCGAAAGTTGAATCATCTTCTTTGCAAAAAAAGCATCTTCTTTTTGTTCTGATAATATTTTTTTCTGACGATCAGGTAATGCATCTAATGATGTATATAAAGTCTCTAAATTTTTATATTTTTGAATAAGTCATAACGCCGTTTTAGTTCAAATACCATCAACCCCTTTCACATTATCTGCTGCATCTCCAAGAAGAGCCAAATAATCAACAATAGAAATCGGTTCAAATCAAAATTCTTGTAAAAAATCTGTAGTTTTATAAGGTACATCTTTAGACAAATCTACAATTGCAATTCTCTCATCCAAAATTTGTTTCAAATCCTTATCGCCAGAATACACATAGATTTCTAAATCAGAATTCTTTTGAAATTTTTTAGCAAAAGATGCCAATAAATCATCCGCTTCATACCCAGGATATTCAATTCAAAAGATTCATAATTCAGTAATAATAGAACGAATGATTCCAATTTGAGAAATAAAATCATCTTCCATCTTTTTTCTTGTTGCTTTATAAGTAGGTTGAAGCTCATGACGAAAAGTTTTTTCCCTACTATCCCAAGCAATTCAAAGATAGTCAGGTTTATGACTTAATCTTTTGAGAAGCATACGAAGAAAACCATAAACAGCATTCAAATTTTGTCCTTCAGCATTTTTCATCTCTGGGAAAGCATAATAAGCCCTATAAAGCACTGCAAAACCATCAATTAAAGACAGATTTTTCATCTTTTTTTAAAATAAATAATAAAGAGGAGAAATTCATCATATTACACTCTAATAACATACGTTTCCTTACTTTCTTTTCTACAACTTTTCGGTTTAAAAACCTTAATATTTTTTCCTCCATATCTTCTTTTCATTTCTGCAACATATTCATCAAATCCCGGTCCCATAAAAATTTTAGTACAAAACTTTCCATCAGGTTTCAAATATTTTTCATAAACTCGTAAAGTTTCTTCAAGTAATGCAATAGACCTCACAGCATCCGTATCTTTATGACCAATAGTATTAGGAGCCATATCAGACTGAATAAAATCAACCTGCTCTATATGATGATTTTTCAAAATTTCATCGACTTTTTCTTTTTCAGTAATATCCTGCTGATACGCAAACATTCAAGGAAGATTAATTTCAACCTGTTTGAGATCAAATCCTATTAATTGATAGTTCTGAACTTTCATCTTTTGAAGTTGAGAAATAGTATATTGCATCCAACTTCAAGGAGCACATCCGATATCCAGAATTGTTTTAGTTTGAGGGGTAATAAGATGAAATTTTTCTTGTAATTCTTCAAGTTTAAAAGCACTTCTTGCTTTATATCATTCTTTTTTAGCCTTTTTAAAATAAAAATCATAAGGGTTATACATAATCAAAAAATATCAAATAAATTGAAAATAAGTATAAAAAAGCTCAAAGAAAAAACAAGAAAAAAGAAATCTGAAAAATCATAAATTTTCGTTATAAAAAAACGAAGTCCCAGCGGGATTAAATTTCTCTTGAATTTATCAGGATTCTTTATATAGTGATAATGCCAAATCATTATATAGACGAGAATTAAGATTATAAAATTTTTTCTCTTTGTAAAAGGAGCTGTCACAAAGTGACTGAGGATTTCAATGCAATAAAATCCCCTGTCCTTTGGACATCCCCCTTTTAAAGGGGGAAAAAGAATTTGAATGATTTGGCGACAGAAATGTTGCCTTTTTTAATTCTCGTGAATTTATCCCGCTTATTTTTGGATATGAAAGTAGTACAATTTCTTCCATACTTTCCACCACATAAATGAGGACTTGAAACTGTTGCAGAAGAGTTTTCAAAATATTTCGTAAGTGAAAAGTGTGGAGAAGTATTAAACGTTACTTTTTGAGTATGACAAGAAAAATGAGTAAATGAATATGAAAAAGATTGATATAAAGTGCTAGTTATCCCTGCTTTCGATATTATTCCTAATTATCCAGTTCCAAAGTTTTGGACAAAACAGTATCGAAATATTATTAAAAAAGTTAAAAATCGAAATCCTGATGTGATTCAGACTCATACTAGATTTTTTCTTGCTACTTTTATGTGATGATGGTACGCTAGAAAGCGAAAGAAAAAACGAATTCATGTAGAACATTGAAGTGACTATATTCAAGTAAGTAGCTGATTTACTAATAAAGTGGCATATATTTATGATAGAATTATATGAAAACGAGTTTTTAAAAAAGCTAGTGTAATTGTCCCAATTTCTAATGGTTGTAAGAGATTTATAGAAAGAGAGTTTTGAAGGGGAAAAGATATTCAAGTGATTTATAGATGACTAGACATTCCAAGTAAATTACCACAAGTTGAAGATCTTCATGAAAAGTTTAGAAACAAAATCATTGTTTGATTTATTTGAAGACTATATAAATGGAAAAACGTAGAAAGCTTAATCAAGGCGTATTACGAGATAAGTAAAGAATTACAGGATAAAATTCAGATTGTAGTAGTATGAGATTGAGAAGATTCAGAATATCTCAAATCGTTAGATAAAGAGAATAAAGTATATTTCACATGATGAAAACCATTTCTCGAAGCTTTGGCATATCAAAAACAATTTGATATTCATATACATACTTCCAATCCATGAGGATGATTAGCTACAACATTATTACAGGCAATGTACTTTGGATGTTTAATTGTTGCTACTCCTAATGAATGAGCTACGGATGTATTAGTCGATTGAAAAAATGCGGTGGTATTAAAAGATTCCAGTCTAGAAGAGATAAAGAGATGATTAGAAGAATGAATTAGATTAGTATGAAAGAGAGATGAATGGATAAAGAAAAATAAAGAGATTCTTGAGAAGAAGTTTCAGTGGGAGAATAATATCAAAGAATTTTATGAAATTTTTAGATTTTAAAAGTTTTATGCATGAAAACTCAAAATTTAATAGTTTGAGCATGACTATCATGAATAACAATAGCTCAATGTTTAGCAGAGAGATGAGAAAATGTTATGATTATAGAACAAAGAAATCACATATGATGAAACTGTTATGATTATTATGATGAAAACGGAATATTGGTTCACAAATATTGACCACATATATTTCATACAGACTTAGAAGAAGTACGAAATTATATAAATAGATTCTCTGAGTTTACCAATTATCAGCATAAAGTTGTTTGATTAATTGATTGAAACTTAGTTCCTATACCATTTAATCTAAATTCAATATATCTTTCATTCCCTAATTGATATGCTGAAGAATTAGAAAAAACTTTATTAAAATATTTTTCCTATAATGCAAAAGTGACTATTTGAGAATTAAGAGAAAAATCTGAATTAGAAAATGATAAAAATCTATTATTCTTGGCTGATTATATTTTCGAGAAAGTATTTAAAAATTACACTATGAAACAGCGATGAATTTCTGCAGATGAAATTGATCCCAATGTCATGAAAAGAGTACCTATTGTAATATCAAAAGATAATAGGTATTTCCCTCATCATAAATATCAAGGAATGCCTGAAAAGTGATATACAAAAATGTTTGAAAAAATGTTAGATCATCCAAAGATTAAAATAATGTTAAATACTAAATATTCAGATATTAAAAATGAAATTCAATTTGATACCTTATATTTTACATGATCAATTGATGAATATTTTGGTTACAAATATGGAAAACTTTGATATAGAAAAACTTTATATGATTTAGAAACTTTGAATATTCAGTCCTACCAAAAAAATGCCGTAATAAATTATCCAAACGATTATGAATATACAAGGA
>JAFRZH010000030.1 GCA_017442645.1 bacterium
AAACAGTCAATTTTCCAGATTTAACTTCAGTTTCTTCGTTATCACCAGAAGTTTCTTCTTCACTGTTATTATTTACATCTTTCATAGCTTCTTCACAAGCTGATGTACAGTTACCTTCTAGGAGACACAATAATTGTTGTGTTGCTGTACATTCTTCAGTAGATTTTCCTACCATTCCAGCAGATCTTTGAAGCATCAACATTACATATCCTCTAATTTCATTTTGAGAAGGATTAGAGATATCTTTCATGATAGTTACACCATTGTATGATTTATTCAATGCATTTAAATGGTATTTGTAATATTGTACTCCAGCTCTTTGTTCTTCTTCAGTTGCATTGTTTTTGTCTCCCCAAAGAAGTCTAGACAAAGCAGTACCGAATTGAGCTCTTGTAACAGTTCCATTTGGATCAAAGTTAGAAATACCTTGTCCCATGATTCCTAATTGACAAGCGTTTGTTACACCGTTGTCATAAGCTTTATCCATTGCAGATGAAACATCTGGAAATGAACAATCAAGAGATGTGTCAGGTTTTTTTCCAAGATTATTGATAGCATAATTAGCTAACATTTTAGCCATTGCTACTCTTGTCAAATTACCCATCATATTTGCTTGATCAATAGTGTCCATAGTTGTAACACCATTTTCGTATGCCCATTTATAAGCTGATTGAAGCTCTTCAGAATATTGAGCTCCCATTACAGTTGTAGCTGGCATAACACTACTTACTGCTATCACTCCCGCAGCGATAGCACTAATTTTTTGTTTGCTATTCATAGCTTTCGTGTAATAAAATATAAAATACTTTTTCAGAGTCATTCAACTCCTAAGTTGCAAGGCTCCTGTCTCCACAAGAATAAACCTTTGTAATTCATACTATAGGAAGTTGATTTCTTTTTTCAAGAGATTTTAATGACAATTTACGACATCCACTGTCTAAATCAAAAGAATTAGATTAGGAAGAGTATTTTCTCATTAATCTCTTGTCCAAACCTTTTGAAGATTTGAAATAAAAGACTCTTACATAATAGATTACGGAAGATTTTTAATTTTGTGACAAAAAAGTTTTATTTTTTACCAAAAAAGAAAAGAAATCTGACTTCCGAATATGGAAAACTTTTTTGACTTTTTTCAGCTTTTTCTTCTTTTTTTATTTTATTCAGATTTTTTTGTTGTTTTTTTTGCGGAGGGGTTGTCAGATTTTGACAAGTAAAGTTTTTTTTAATTGTTTTAGATAACCTCGAAAACGATATGCACAACAATTATTGTGTCTCCTAGAAGGTAACTGTACATCAGCATGTGAAGAAGCTATGAAAGATGTAAATAATAACAGTGAAGAAGATGACAACACTACTTCAGATGATAAAGTTAAGAGTGGTAAATTAGTAGTAACTAATGAAAAGAATGAAGGAGCTTCTGTTCTTTCTTACGGTTATGATTCTGAATTGGACACAATTAACTTCTCAACTGATGAAGAAATTACTCTTAATAGTATCACTCTTGAGAGATTTGGACTTTCTACAGCTGAATCAATTGATTCAATTTGGTTAGAAGATACAGAAGGTAACATTGTAACTTCTGAAAAATCTCTATCAAGTTCAAAAGATACAGTAACTCTTTCTTTGAAAAAAGAATATAAGAATATTGATGGAAATACTTCATTCATCGTTGTTGTAAAAACCATTGATGCACCAAGTAGTGATTTAGGAACAAATGTTGGTTTCAAAGTTGTTGATATTGATTCAACTGCTGAAACAACAAAAAACAATGTTTCTGCTAAAGCTAATCTTTATGCTTTCGCTGATTACACTGGAGAGGG
This sequence comes from bacterium, assembly GCA_017442645.1. The sequence goes on from JAFRZH010000030.1 coordinate 1,821, forward strand.
TGTACAAGTTGCTTTCAAAGGTAATGCAGGAGAAAAAACATATAATTATTCTGAGAATGAAATGTATGAAGTTGCTAAATTTAAAGTAACAGCTTCTAGCTCTGCAATTGAAGTAAATGGATTTACTTTAGCAAATAAAGGAAATTTAAAACTTGAAAAGATTAATGATGTTGAAATTTTAGTTGATGGAACTGCTATTAAATCTTCTTATACTGTTAAAAATGATGATTTACAAGTTTCATTTGCAGCACAAGAAATTGCAATCAAAAAGAGTTCAACATTTACTGTAAGAGTAAGTTTGGCAGATTACGATGATTTTGGAAGCAAAATCAATATGTATTTTGATGAAACAAGCGACTTAAATGTTGTTGAATCTAAAAATTCAGTAAGAGTAAAAATTGATACTACTTTAGCTGATCTTGTAAGTCCTACAACTTATATCTTTAATGGATCAAAAATTGTTCTTACAAATACAAAAATTAATGCTACAGTAGATGCAGCTCAAGATTCTGATGATGTAACTATTGCTAAAGGAACGATTGCTATCAATGGACAATCTATTAAGATTCCTTCTCTTACAATTAATCCAGATCCAGATTATGAAGATGATATTGAATCTATTAAATTGGTTATCAATGGAGATTCTTATGAATTTACTTCAAAGAAAGATTGGACAGTAAGAAATGTAACAATTGATGAAGATGCTGATGTTGAAATTACTGCTGATGTAGCTTCTGATGCTATTAGTGGACATGTTGTATCTTTCGTTATTGGAGGAAGTACTGGAGTTATTAACACATCTGCTCTTTCTGGAGCTCAATATGAAAATGATAAATCTGCTGAAGTTATCTTTAATGGAAGTATTTCTATATCAAAATTAAAAGTTCAAGCAGCTAAAGCTTCATTTGTAAATAATATTACTAAAAAAGCTCAATTTAAAGTAAAAGAAACTACTACAAATACAGTATTTGAAGGAGTTTATACTGCTAAAAAAGGAGAAACAAAAGTTAATGAAGTTGTAATTTCAAAAACAGCTGGTACTATTAATACAGGAGATACTATTACATTTAATGTTTATCTAAATGGAAGTTCTAAACCAGTTGCTTCTGCTGACTTTGATGTGAAAAATACAGCTGATGCTAATGAGACATTTAGTGCAATTACTGTAGATGCTGGAGCTGACATTAATGTAAGAGTTGATGCTACAGTATACGCTACAACAGGAACAGAGTCTGACTTGAAATTTACAGTTCAACTTAAAGGAGAAGATACAAACGGTAACGATGTTAATTCTTCTGCTGTTGAAATGGTAAATATGGAGTTTGTTGATTCTCAAGCCATTACAGTTACAACAAATGCTGCTATTAAAGAACAAGATATTATTCTTGCTAATAGTAATCAAACTGTTGCTAAATTCTTGGTAAAACCAGGTAATAAAGCTGAAACTGCAACACTTGATACTTTAACTATGGAGGTTGGAAGTTTTGATCTTCCTGCATCTGCAAACTTTGATGATTATTTCAGATTAACAATTGGTGGAACAGAAGCAGATAATGTTGAAATTCAGGGCGATGGTGCAAGTGCAATCATTACTGTTGAAGATCTTAATGAAAATGTTAAAGGAGAAGTTGAAGTTGAATTAGTTTATAAGAAAGAACTTACTGCAAATACAGATTATGAAGTTGTTCTTAGTGATGTAAATGGAAAAAATCCAGCTAGAACATTCAAGAGAAAAGCTGTTAATGCAATTGTAAGAGTAATTTCTCAAACAAATACTACAGCAACTACAAAATATCGTTTTGATATTGATTATTCTGATAATGCTAATAATGAAACAATCGCTTCTGTAACATTTACATATAAAGACGGTAATAATGAAACTTGGACAAATGTTCAAGAAGCTAAAGATTATTCTTATGTAAATACTGATAAATCTTCTCAAGTAGAAACAATTGAATATACAGATGGAGATTGAAATCCAGTAACAATATATAAAACGGATTATGAAGATTTCTTTAAGGTTGGATCTAATGACGAACCTTTAATGAGTTATGCAAATAACTAGAAACTTCGATATAAAGATTAAACTCTGATTTCGGTCAGAGTTTTTTCTTTTCTCTTGTATAATGAAGAAGAAAAATGAAATTGAAATTCCAAAAAATTTTTCTATCATATGAGGTAGTTTTATACTTTATTTGGATCATAATGTATCAAGATACACAAAATATTACTCTTCCTAGGCATCTTTTTGATGATATCTTACTTGAATTACATAAAATGAATAAGTTATGCGAAGAAATTGATCATTATCAAGCTATGGAAGAAGTAAAAAATAACGATACAACTCAATATAATAATGTAGAAGATTTTTTAGATAGTTTAGATGAATAATGTCACGAACAATTCTAAAAACCAAAAGATTCCAAAAAAATTTTAAAGAGTTACCTTCACATATTCAGTTAAAATTCAAAGAGATTATCCCTTCTTTTGTACAAGATCCTTTTCTTCCTTTTTTGAAAACACACAAATTAAAAGGAAATTTAGAAGGATTATATTCGAGTAGCATTTCGCATAACTATAGATTTGTGACTATTATTGATTTTGAAAAACAAGAAATGACCTTTGTAAATGTTGGAACTCATGCAATTTATCAATAAAAAAGAAGACTCCGACCGAAGTCAGAGTTTTCTTTTATTTAATCTTCTCTTTATTTACATACTGTTTTCTCATTGTTAAAATCCATTACCAAAAAAGGAATATTTGCTTCTATTCTATCAGAATCTTCTACGTATTTCGCTTTAAACTCTTCCATTTCTTCATCAGAAAGAGAAACACTTTCTTCTATGAATAAATTTTCTTCTTCTAATTCTTCTTTTGTCAAATTTTGCACATCATATCTTGTCATTATTGATTAATTACTAAGATAAAGCTTTTTCATTTTTCTGCTAAAGTAAGCAGTTTTTAAGAATAATTTATTTCAATCGTCTACAAATGGGACGCAACAAATATATCATTCATAAAGTAAAATAAACATTCTTTGATTTTCTCTACTAGGAACTTTTCTGATATCTATAAATTTTCATGCATGTATCATTGCAACAATAATTGCTAAATCTATTCCTCTTTCCTTTAGTAATAATGCTCTTTTTTCTTCATTGTATTGGATAGGATACATGGATTCCATACGAAATAAATTAGCAATATCTTATATAATTAAAAACTATAAAAAATCAAGTCCCCACTAAAACAAAAAATAGCTTTATATTCAGAATAAAATCCAAGAATTGAATTTTGCTACTGCATAGGATAAAAAACGGGGATATAAGTCCTCATTTTTTTAAAAATCTCAAAGACTCAAAATAAAGACTTCTTGTGTTTTTCTTTCTTTTCTCTATACTTCATTTTTAGTCTCATTTATTTTATCAGAAAAAAATGAACCTTTCTGAACAAACTCAATATCTTCAAACCTTTTTACAAACGGATCTTTCTACTATTCCGAATGTTAAAGAAGTATATCAGATGCTTATCGACTGTCTTGTAGAACATAATCACCTTTATTATTTAAAAAACGCTCCGATTATTTCAGACTTTGATTATGATCAGCTTTTTTCTCTTTTGAAAAAAATTGAAACAGAATATCCTCAAATAATTTCTTCCAATTCTCCTACTCAGGGGTTGATAGGACAAATAAGTGATGGTTTTAAAAAAGCAGAACATAAAACTCCCCTTCTTTCTCTTGAAAATAGTTATAATGCTGAAGATTTAAAAATATTCGATGAGAGAATTCAAAAAATTTTGATGAAAGAAGGAGTCTATGAATATTATTATGGAGTGGAACCAAAGTATGATGGGCTATCTGTAGAATTAATCTATGAGGAAGGTATATTTAAACAAGCGATTACGCGTGGAGATGGGTATGTAGGAGATGATATTACGGTAAATGTGAAGATGATCGATAATATTCCTAAAATACTTTCTCAAAATTTAAAAATTCTTCGTGTGAGAGGAGAAATCATGATGCCAAAATCTGTATTACAATTACTCAATAAACAAAGAGAAGAAGAAGGTTTAGAACCTTTCGCTAATACGAGAAATGCAGCGGCAGGAAGTATTAAACTTTTGGATAGTGGAGAGGTAAAAAAAAGAAAATTAGTTTGTTTCATTTATGATCTCTTAGAAGCAGAAAATGAAAAAGGGGAAAAATTTGAACCTCATTTAAAAGACTTAGGTTTTAGTCAAGTAGATTTGAATCTCTGAAAACAAACGATTAACGGAATTCAAAATATCTGTACCAATAATGAAACGAAACAAAAATTAAATGAATTAGATTATGATTTTGATGGATTGGTTATAAAACTTCTGGAAAATACTTCTGATAAAATTTCTCTAGAGAACGAAGAAAATAGTCAGGCTCTTTTTTCTTTGATAGATAAAGATCAAGAAAAAATAAAAGAAGAAAAGTCTGTTTCTCTTCGTAAGATTCTTGGAACCACTCAACATCATCCTAAATGGGCAATTGCATATAAATTTCCAGCCCAGCAAGCAAGTACCCAAATTATTTCAGTCGATTTTCAAGTGTGAAGAACAGGAATTATTACTCCTGTTGCAAATCTTCAGCCTGTACAGTTAAGTGGAGTAGAAATTTCTAGAGTAAGCTTACATAATTTTGATTTTATCAATGAAAAAGATATTAAACTTCATGATTTTGTTCGAATTCAAAGAAGTTGAGAAGTTATTCCTTATATTACAAGTGTTATAAAAGAGAGGAGAACAGGAAGCGAAGAAAAAATTTCAGCCCCGCTTTTTTGTCCTTCATGTAATGCTCCTATTATAAATATCGATGCATTGTATTATTGTACAAATACTCATTGTAAAGCTCAAATGAAAGAGAAATTAATACATTTTGTTAGTAAAGAAGCAATGAATATTTTATGATTTGGAGAGAGTGTTATTGAGGTTTTACTTGAACAAGGAATTGTAAAAGATGGTGCTGATTTATACAAATTAGAAGAAGTGGAGACCCAAGTCCTTTTGAGAAAAATTCCCTGATTTTGAGAAAAGAGAATAGAAGAGCTTATCAAAGAACTTAATCATTCCAAGCATAATGAAGTTTGGAGACTCATTAATGCCTTAGGAATTCCTAATATTGGTAAAAAAGTAGCACAAGATATAGAAAAATTTCTTGCTCTTAAAAAGATTTCTTCTCTTCATGAGCTTCGGGAAAGTCTTTGAAATAAAGAAGAACTAGGAAATATCTATGGAATTGGAGAAAAGACTCTTCTTTCTTTAGAATATTTTTTCTCAGATGAAAATAATACTTCCTTACTCACAAAATTGGAAGAAAGGGGGATTAAATGTGTCTTTTCAAAAACAAAAGAAGAGAAACAAGAAAAAGTCTGATTTTCTATTACAGGAAGTTTTGAGTTTTCACGTGAGGTTCTTATTTCTGCATTTGAAAAAGAAGGATATGAATTTCATGAATCTCCAAAGAAATCGACTCAATTCCTTCTTTGTGGTAAAAATCCATGAAATAAAAAAGAAAAAGCAAGTGAACTTTGAATTACTATTATAGGAAACCGAGAAGAAATAATAACAAAATTTCCCTTTATTAAAAAGATAAAAGAACAACAGAAAGAATCTAATAATACTAAAAATATCCAACAAAGTCTCTTTTAAAAAACTCCTCTCATTGATTTCCTCATACTATCTTCTCTTGATTTTCGTTTTGTTTTTATATAATTATTTTTGTTTTATTTTATACATCAATCTCAATGAATATTGGTTTTATTTTCGGTTCAAGAAGTACGGAACACGATGTTTCTATTGCATCAGCGTTCGGAATTATGCAAGGATTTTTGAAAAATACCGCACATCATTTGTATCCTATCTATATTACGACTTCTGGACAATGGGTCTATGAACCTGATTTCCTCGATCCAGCCAAAGTAAATGATTTACTCCATAAAGATTATTCAGATTTAGACTTTTCGATTGATTTTTCCAAAATGGGAAGATTCTGTGCGACTCAGAAGAAAAAAAGCTTTTTCAAAAAACCTCAGCACCTCGAATTAGATCTCGTTTTCCTCATGCTTCATGGAAAAAATGGAGAAGATGGAACCGTTCAATGAATCATGGAAATCCTTGATGTTCCTTATGTTTCTCCAAGTCTTATCGGATCAGCTTGTGGAATCAATAAAATTGCGATGAAAGAACTTTTTAAAGCCAATGAAATCCCTATGGTTGAGCAAATTTTTCTCACAAAACAGCCTGAAGATTTGTCAGAAATTGAAGCAATGGGATATCCTCTTTTCGTGAAACCTGCGAATCTTGGATCTTCTATTGGAGTAAGTAAAGTGGACAACCGCGAAGAATTAGAACAAGGGTTAGAAGTAGCTTTTCATTATGACCATGAAGTGATTTGTGAAAAAGGAGTAGAAAATCTTGCTGAACTCAATTGTTCAATCTTGATCGATAAAGGAGAGGTGAGACATTCTCTGATCGAAAGAATTAATACCAAAGCTAATTTCCTTTCTTTTGATGAGAAATATATCGCAGGAGGAGGAACGATGCAAGGAATCGAAGAGAAAGTGCAAATCCCTGCAAAAATCCCTGAACATGTAGAAAATGAGATTTATGAACTTTGTACCAAAGTTGCAAAAGCTTTACATATCGATGGATGAGCTCCAAGAATTGATTTTCTTCGAGATGAAAAAAATGACAAGCTTTATGTCAATGAAATCAACACAATCCCAGGAGCAATGCAGATTCATTTGCGAAATGCTTCAGGTTTGGAAGTAAAAGATTTTTTCAATACGCTCATTGATTCTGCTTTTTATAGACAGAAACAGAAACACGAAGTTTCAACCGATTTTTCTTCTTCCATTGTGGATTTAACTGTGCATTTGAAGAAATAATGGAAACTAAAGTTATGATCGTTGATAACCTTTCCGTTTCCTATTGCTTTTTCGCGTGAAAATCCTCAGACTTTTTTGTCTTTTTGCATGGACGAGGACGCACCAAAGATGATTGGAATTGGTATTTTGAAAAGTTAAAAGAAAAAGAAATCTGATTTTTGGCTCTCGATTTCCCTTGATTTTGAAAGAGTCAAATGCCTTCAGAAGTTCGAGGAGTAAAGGAATATTCAGACTTCGTTTTGCATTGTTTACAAAAACTTAAAATTTCCACTCCTGTTTCGTTAGTTTGTCATTCTTTTTGAGGAAGAATCGCTTTCCGACTTGCTTCTCATCAAGCTCATTGAATCAAAAAAATGCTTCTTTGTGCTCCTGGAGGAGTCGAGAAAATTCTTTCTCCTTTCCGTAAAAAACTCCTTTCCATCGCAAAAAAAGTATTCTCTCTTCCTTTTTTGAGACCCTTGAAAAACTTTTTAATCAAAAAAAGAGGTTCTGCAGATTATCTCAGTAATCCCATGATGAGAAAGATTTTAGTTAAAGTTGTGAATCAAGATCTTCGTTCCTATTTCCCTCAAATTCAGCAAGAAACTTCTCTTTTCCGAGGGACTGCTGATGATCAAATTCTTTCTTGGCAAATCGAAGAGATGAAAAAAGGAATCAAATACCTGCATTATCATGAATTTACAGGAGGAAGTCATGATATTCACTTCGAACAAAAAGAGAAAATTTTGAAAGAGATGATAAGGTAAAAACTATTCAATCCTCCAATCAATCGGACTGATTCCCTGCTCCACTAGATACGCATTTGTCTGAGAAAAAGGCTTACTTCCAAAAAAACCTCTATCCGCAGAAAAAGGAGAAGGATGCGGAGCGGTCAGAATTTTGTGCTTTGTATCATCAATTAAAGCTTTCTTTTGTTGTGCAAATGCTCCTCGAAGAATAAAAACCAAATGTTCTTTTTTCTGAGAAAGTAAAGAAATAACCTGATCCGTAAAAATCTGCCATCAAATATCTTTATGGGAATTGGCTTTATCTTTTTCTACCGTTAAGGTGGCATTAAGGAGAAAGACTCCTTGTGTAGTTCGCGGAGTAAGATTTCCCGTTGTTGCAGGAGTAATCCCTAAATCACTTTGCATTTCTTTGTAAATATTTCTGAGAGAAGGTGGAATTTTAACCCCATCTTGCACTGAAAAACAAAGTCCATGAGCTTCTCCTTCTCCATGATAAGGATCTTGCCCTAAAATTACGACCTTTACCTTGTCGAACGGTGTCAAATTAAAAGCATTAAAAATATCTTGTCCTTTAGGGAAAATTACTTTTCATTGTTGTCTTTCTTTTACCAGAAAATCTTTGATTGCATAAAAATACGGTTTCTGGAATTCATCAGCGAGAACTGCTTTTCGTGAAGACTCGATTTGCACGTTCAAAGGAACATTTTTCTGTCAATCCATTCAGATTTTTTATCTTTTAAAAATTTTTTCTTGAAGATTGATACAAGGAGTGATAAGATATTTCTTCATCAAAGAGAAAAGAGAAGTCTGACTGAAAACAATCGTAAGGATCAAAGACAAAAGGATCCCTCCAATAATATCGCTTGGCCAATGCACAACCGTAAAAATCCTACAACAACACATCACTAACGAAATAACCACAAACGTATATCCTGCAAAAATCATTTTTTTATTCTTCACCTTATACCCTCGAAAAAGCGTTGCTAATGCAAATGACATAGAAACAACCGCATGATCAGAGGGGAAAGAACTTTCAGGTAAAAATTGATGTAAAATCGTTTCTTCGGTATCATCGTATAAAATAGCATTAGGTCTTTGTTTATAGAAAAATCGTTGAATTCCTATATTGATGAGCGTACAAAAAAGACAGGAGAAAAAGATAAATAAAGCTCCTTCTTTAGATTCTTTCTCTTTTTTGATAATTCCTTTGAGATAAAGAACAACCAAAAAAATCGGATATAAAAAGACAAAAATATCAGCACCAATAGGAGCAAATTGTTCTAACCAAGGATTTTTATTTACGATTTCAATCGCTTGATGTAAAAGTTTTTCTCACCATTGAGGCTCGATAAGTGCAATTTTATGCATGAATCATTCATAAACTAAAATCTTCTAGAGTAAAACTCACGAAGAATCTCTTTTCTATTTCTTGATAACTTTATTTTTAAATACTTTCATAAACAAATTAGTAAGTGAACCTCATAAGAATATAGAAGATACTGTAGAAATAACAATTCCCATTCCAACAGTAAAAGCAAATTGTTGAAGTACAGAAGCCCCACCACTAAAACAGAACATTCAAATTAATACCAATAAAGTAGAAAATGATGTTCCAATTGATCTTCTCATAGTTTGCCAAAGACTATCTTCTACAACATTTGCTATTTGAAGAGATTTTTCTTTTGAACCTTTGATAATATTTTCTCTAATTCTATCAAAAATTACAATTACATCATTAATTCCATAAGCCACAATTGTAAGTAATGCTGTAATAAAAATAGTATCTACTTGTACGGTTTTATTCACCATCATCCAAAATCCATACACTCCTAATGTTACACAAATATCAAATACAAGTACACAAAAAACAGTAGAAATAAGAACTTCAGCTGGTATTTCTTTCCTAATCTTCCCAAAGGCAAATAATACATAGATTACCATTAAAAGAATTCCAATAATCAAAGCTTTAAAAGCGGTGCTTTGCATGTAATCTCATACACTTGGTCCTATGAGAGTTTGTCCATTTAATTCATCTACAGAATTAATCATTTTTTCAGAAAGAAGAAAAGTCTGAATATCATGAGAAAGTTCTGTAATCTTTTCATCGTTTTCAAGATCTGCATTAATTTTTATTGTCATTTCTTTATCTTCTTGATTTACATTAATACGAGTATCTTTATATCCCTGATTCTCAAGAAAATTTTCTAATTTTTCTTGGAAATCGTTATCTTCTTTGTTAGAATTTAAAGAAATACTTACTCATCAAGTAAATTCTTCAGAATATTGTGCTGTAAAATAAAATAAAAAAACAGAACAAACAACCAAAATTCAAGCAATTCCTGCCCAAAGTAATGACTTCCCTACAATATTAAATCTTTTCATTGTATAAAAAAATAAATAAATTTTCTGTATTATATATTTTTTTCTTGTAGTTTCAACAAGAACTTTTTCAAGGAAAATTTTTCTGTTAGAAAAAAACTTAGAAAAAGCTTAGAAAAAAACTTGATTTTTTACTCTAAATAAATAATTAATTATAATTAAAGTTCATTGTGATCTCTTAAAAATAAAAACTTCGATAGAGAGAAACAAATGAGTTTTCTTTTATTCTAATTGCTCATTTTATGAATAATTTTCATTTTACAAAGATTATTGCTAGTGTAAGCCCCATTCTTGCAAAAGAGACAGTACTTAGTAAAATTATTAATTTAGTAGACGTTTTTTCTATTACCTTATCTCATGGATATGATGATAATAATAAGAAATATATTGATACTCTTATGAAATTGGATAATAGTAAAACTATTATTATTGAAACAAGAGGGAATAATATTAGAGTTAAAAATACAGACTCTGTTCCTGTAGCTTTGGGACAAAATATCATTGTTGATTATTCAGAATATACTCAAGAATCGGAGAAAAAAATTTATATTGATTATGGACATCTTGATTTATTAGATATTTGAGATGAAATTATCTTTGAACAATCTCAAGCAATAGCTAAAGTAAAATCAAAAAAGGAAGATTATGTTGAATGTGAAATTACTAGAGCAGAAAAAAAGAAAGTGCTTCTTTATGATAGAGTTTCTCTTCAACATAATGAAGAAGAAAAAAATAGTATTTCAGAGCAGGATAAAAAAGATATTCTATGGGGAGTAGAATATGGTGCTCATATTGTGTGTTTAGCTGCTTGTAATAGTTTAGCTCATCTTGAAAGTTGTAGATTCTTTCTTGAGGATCATAATCATGAAACAGTGAAGGTTTTTGCAAAAATAGAAACCGAAACTTGATTTAAAAATATTGAAGAAATTAGCACTATTGCTGATGGGATAATATTAACCGTTGATATGATTGAAGAACTTCAGAACGAAGATATTCTTTCCCAAATGATTGATAATCTAAGAGAAAAAGGACTTCCTGTTATTATCACTTATGCAAAAAAACAAGGAACCTTAGATTATCCTTTCAATGAGGAAAAATCTATTGAAAAAATATGTCAATATGGAGTAGATGGAATAATGATGGAAACCCTAATTGACGAAGAAACAGTTTTTGATGTAATTGATGCTTTAGGGAAAAATGTAGAAAAGTATGAAACTACAGTTGAATCAAAAAAGCTATCTAAATTTGAAAAAAATGAAAACGAAATTAGGGATTATATCATTTATAATGCTTATAGAGTTACTAAAGAACTTGATATAAAAGCAATTGTTTGTTTTACAGAAACTTGATATAGTGCTGCTAAAATTGCATCATTAAATCCCAAAGTCCCTGTTATTACTTTTACAAAAGAAAATTCTACATACAGATTTTTAAATCTAATTTGGGGGGTAAAGGGGTATAAAATTTCTCAGTCTTTTAATTACGAAAGTTTAAAGAAGATAGGGAAAGAGATGATTAGAATTATCTTTAAGTGAAATATTTCTTTAGATGATAAAATTCTTATCATTCAAACGAATGAAGATAATTCAGATGAAAAGAAAGAAATGAATGGTATTGAACTTTATAATTTTAAAAATATTTAATATAAAAGAGAGGATTTTATTCTCTCTTTTTTATTAATCAATCAATGAAAATTGATAAGGAATGGTCAATCATCTTGTCACGGTTCGTAGAAGTTTTTTTTCTTGAAGAAAAAATGCTTCACTCTGATTAGAATAAATATCCAAAGAATACTCCAAGGTATTTTCTGTTTTTTGATGAGCAATTTTTTCGTAAACCTTTTCAAAACTCCTTTCAATAAAAGAAAAATCATGAAACCTTATTTTATGAAAATTGAAGAAAGATTTAAAAGTTCTCTGCATTTGAAAAAAACGGTAATGAAGAGGAATAATAGTATCTACTCCAGCATCTTTAAAATATCTTAAATCATTTTTCATAGTCTTAATCAAAAAAGGATTATGCACTCCTAAATCCTGAATATTATACATTCGAGATCATGCAGCTTTTACTCGATAAGCAAAAGGGAAATGAAATTTTTTTGTTGCCTGTTGTTTATCTGTAAGAGAAAATTTATTTTCCTCTTGAGCGATAAGATTTTGAGATATTTCCCTACTAGAAAAATCTGTTAAGATGCCTATTTTGCCTACTAGTGAAAAAGGGAAAACGAATTCTTGTAAATAACATGAAAAAAGAGGGAAAATCTGATTCTTATATAGATTGTCTTGCAAAAAATAGAGTTCATAGACTGGATCAAGAATAATCTTTTCTGCTCACTTTTTTCTTAAAAAATCTATTTCTTTTTGAAGATTCTTAATAATAAAATTAAAATCCTTACTTCCAAAAGGATACAATGTCTGATCTCTGAAAATTACGTAAGAATGATTGAATTTTGTTAATACCGAAAAAAGACTTAAAGTATCGTTTCATGAACTAATAATCCCTATTTTCATTAATATTTGCTTGATATGTAAAATATTCTTTTGTTGCTACGATTAAGTTTTCTAAAGAATCTGCATTTTGAAGAGATTCGATGAGATTCTTAAAGTCTTTTAACTGGGAAATTTTATCTTCTAATTGTTTAGCTTCTATCATTTCTTCTTGAGAAAATCATTCTTGTTTTCCACTAAAAAGATCTTGTGTCTTATTTATCTCCCATTGAAATTTATTGATTTTATATTGAAGTTCCCATTCTTTTAATTTGATAGGCAACAAAATTTTCTCCTTGTATTTTATAAAAATCATTTTTTCGAAATTTTGAATTTGTCACAATAATTGGTTTTTATATTTTTCCAAAAACAAAAAATGTTGTTGTTTTTCTTTAAAAAGATTGCTCCAATATACTACATCCTGTTTATTTTGGATACGACGATAAATACTCTCAAGTTCCTTATAAGTTTGATTCATATTTTGTTCTAAGGTATTGAGATAAAGATTGCATTTTTTAGTATTATCCGTTTCATTAAAATAAATGGTAAAATTATCCCCAATAATACTACAAAAAAGATATTCTTCTAAATATGCAAAAACTCCTCAAAAGAGGCTAAAAAAACTTCCAAGTATTATTACATATTTTATAAATTTCATCTTTTTAAAAGAATAAAAGTCAGAATTTTTATCTTATGGTTCTCTTTTTATATTTTAATGTTTAAGGATTTTATTTGTGACCTCTTATTTTATTTTCTCTTTTGCGAAGAGCAGTTTTTTTATTTCAAGTCGAAAATATTCCTCTGTAATAATCCCTTTTTTTATTCCTGATTCTATCCGTATTAATCCATGAAGAAAATTAATGATATATGTTTTTTTTTCAAGTAAAGACTTTATTTTTGTTAATGTCTTTTTTAAAACAAAGGGGTGTATTTTAAGTTCAGATGCTAAAATTTTTTGATCTTTTATCCCTTTTTCATAAGCATCAATTAATAACAAATCATTTTTTATTCCCCAATGAAAGAACCCCATTGTCATAACCCAATTATTCCCCTCTTCTTGCATATGTTCAATATATTTTATTGCTTTTTCAGGAGAATCAAGTAATGCATCAAAAAATTCAAAATTATTTACTTCTGGAGTAAGAAATAAGAAATTTTCCATATTTGCAGAAGTAAAATGAAAATCAGGGTGAATATTTTTATACCATGCTAATTTATACAATTCGCTTTCAATACGAAACTGATCACTCCCAATAAAATGAAAAAATGTATCAATTTCTGAACTTCAGAAATTTAAAGATAAAGAATCAGATTTCTCTTTGATAAATTGTTTTAGTTCTCTTTCATCAAGAAGGGGAAAATTTTTGATATTCTCTTGGGGAAAAGCTTTAAAAAATTTTGTTCTTTTATCTGGCTTATAAGAAACCAAAATCAAAACTACCCCATCAGGGATATTACGGTTAAGAATATCATTAGCAATATCCTCTATTTCTTCTATCTTTAAAGTATTTCACGGCGTAGAATCTAACGGTATTCCATTAAGAATAATGATTTTATGAGAAGAAAAGAGTCATCATCAGTAAAGTTGCTGTTCAATTTCCTCCACATTCCGATTGATTGGAGTATAGTAATGAAGAGAAGCTTCAGGATATTTTAATAAAAAACTTGTATATCGTCTTGTGATTTCTTGAGTAATGGTACATTGATTTTCTCCAGTAAAAAGCGTAATAGTTTTTTGCATATTTACCATAACAAGGGGAAATAAAATTTTAGCATTTTATAAAAAAACAATATAGTAATCTTAGCTTTTTTTTCAAGTATGAAGTGTCATATTGATTTCCCTTCACAAAACATTACAATATCAAAAACTTTTACTGACTTTTTTCTCATGAATTCTGATCATAAATTAGTAATAAAAGATGCGGCTTGGCAACTCTTTGGGAGAATTATTAGTGCTCTCTTTGGTTTTGTGATTACCAAAATTATTTCTTCCTACTTAGGGCCTTTGAGATATGGAGATTATGGAACGATTTTTAGATATTTTGCTTGGTGGACAGCATTAGTGGATTTTGGAATCTATGTTATTGCGGTCAAAAGACTCGGAGCGATCAAAGAAGAACAAGGAGATGACTCTTCCGAATTGAAAGAAAATTATCATAAATTTTTGGGAACGAGGGTTTTTATGATTATGCTGATTTATACGTTTGCGATTATCGTTGCTTATCTCATTCCTGCTTATACTTCCAATGAATTTATCATTCGAGGGCTTCCGCTTGCGATGCTTTATTCTGCAAGTAATATGTTTGTGGGGATTCAGCAACTTCCACTCCAACTTTTTTGGAAAATGAATAGATTGAGTTGGTCGCTCATCGTTGCAAGATTATCGCAATTAGTTATTCTGATTCCTACGGTTTTTTTCTTTTTCAAAGATCTGAGCTTCGAAGGAGAGATTACAACAAAAACGATGGTTTTGAGTTTTTGTTTGGTGGTTTTTTCCGTCGTTGCAAGTGCGATTGGTCAAAATGTCGATGTCCATTTGAGGAGTAAAGAACTTTTACCGTTCAAAATTCGTATCGATAAGATCTTTATCAAAGATATTTTCAAGTCTAATCGAAAATACGGTTTTGCTTATTTTTTTAGTAGTTTTCATACTTTGATAGTCCTCATGTTTATGGGGCGATTTTTCCCGACTGCCGAAGGATTCAAATATTCATGATTTTGGGCGTTATCTTTGTCTTTGATTGAAATTCTTTTGATTATTCCGTCCTCTCTAGGGAATAGTCTCCTCCATAAAATTCCTAATTATGAAGAAAAAGAAAAGAAGAAAAGTCTGGGGAATCTTCTCAATTTAGTAGTGCGAATTGGAGGAATTATTGCCATCAACTTTTGGATTTTTAGCAAAGAAATTATCACTATCGTTTCCAATGCAGACTTCCTTGGAACTTGGGAAAGTCGATGATCCGATCAGATTTTACCTTTTTTGGGAATTGTGTTGGTTTTAAGTTTTATTAAGCAAATCTTCAATTATCTTTTTGTAGCACTTGATAAACAAAATGTCCTTTTTAAAAATAATCTCATTGGAGTGATTGTAGGGGTAATTGTGGGGATTTTTGTGATTCCCAAGCGAAATTTGATAGGAGGAGTGATTACACAAATTTTGATTGAAAGTTTTTTTACTTGAGGAGCGATTCTTATTGCAAAAAGAGAAAAAAGTCTGCCTATTCTACAAAAAAAGAATTCCTTAATGATCGGAGGAATCCTTGTTTGAATGGCTCTCCTTGGTCGATGAATCAGATTTTTTTATCCTGAACAATTCTCTCTAGGAATGTTTTTCCTTGTCGCTGGAATTTTGAATCTTTTTATCGTCGGGATTTCCTTTCCCGTAATCAAAAAAGTTGCTAAAGGGTTAACAAAAGAGTAAAAAATGCTATTTTTAGAGTTTTTTTTGATATTCTTTTGCAAATCTTGCATAATCATTTGCTCTATTAGTTCCATTAATAATCTTTCTTGCACCGACAAAATCCTGTTTGTTTCATGAAATATATTGATTTAACCTTGCTCATGTAAAACTTCCATGCATCATACCATAAACTAAAATAAAAGCAGCCAAATCATTGCTTTGTAAAATTAAATCAGGATTTTTAACAAGATCAATGTTTCCCATTATTTTCCCTTTATTATCTTTAAATCTCCTTCATGATTTTTGGATAATTTGAGTAAATTTGTTATAATTTTCTTTTCGTGTAAGTTGTACATATCATCTTCCATAATAAACCTGCCCCGTTTGGGAATCTTTAATTCAATAGTTTTTTCCTCTTCAGCATCCAATTTCCCTTATATTTTTAAATGAACATTCTCCTTTCACAGTTGCTAAAATATATGCAATTTGTCCTTTATCAGTAACTCCCATACATTTTGCTCGTTTATAAATAAAGTTTTCTTGTTGATTTAGGCTAGGTAATTCATTAACACTTTCTGGACTTTTAATATTTTGAGCCAAAAGATTCAACTGTTGTTTAGTCTCTTGTTCGATTTGTTTTTGTTTTCATTCAAGAGACTTAAAAAGTTTTTCTTCTTCTTTCACGGGGAAACAGTTTGTAAAAAGAAAAGAAGTCATATTTCTCCAATTATTTAGAGCAAAATTTTTAAATTTTCACCAATCCTTAAAATTATCTCGAGATCGATGATTTTCATTTCCTTTATTTAAATCAGAAAAATGTTCTGGTATTTGAGTTTCGCCTTTAAGAATTTTTTTAATATCACCCTCAAGGGGAAATAAAATCATTTTTTGAAAAAATTTCAATTCTTTTTTGAATTCATCTAAATATTTTTCAGTGACTTGTTCTTTAACGGTTTCTGGATTCATGAAAATAGAATATTAAAAGTATTTATATTATACTTAAAAACAAAGAAAAAAGCAACTATTCCCCTAATACTGTTAATCAGCTAATAAATTGCAAATTTCCCCTATTTCTCCCATAAAGTCTCTACTATTCTTGAATGATTAACCAATACCTAGTTGATATCATAAATGATGAATCATCGTTGCAGGTCCACATCACAAAAGAAAGAAATTATACCAATTAAAATAGCTAGCTCCATACACCAATACTAGTAATATCGCAAATTCAATCAGATTTTTTTTCTTTTTTTTGATAATACAAATAGATAAAATACACAATGAAGTTAAAAAACCAAAAAAACATAATAAATCTCACGGAGTAGACCTGAACATATAAAAAAAACTGTTTGACATAAGATGACTAATAATGAATTTTGGAGAATCTATTATAATTTCTTTATTTTCTTCTAAATCTAAATATGCTCGTAAAGTACTTCAAAATTCTGGTAACACAAATCAATAAATAAAGATTCCAAAGAAAAAAAGAAAAACAAGAATCCAAAGCAAATAGGGTATTAATTCAGAAGATTTTTTTTTATTTTTATCATGCATTATTCAAACTTACTTAAATAAAAAATAAAGGATCATTCCTCAAACAATAAGTATTCCAAAAGGAATAAGAACACTCTTTGTAAATGTTTTTTGTTTTTTAAGGTAAAAAATACAGAAAATACTAAGAGCAAGTGAAAAAATAACCCCTCATAATGAATAACATCTATAAGCATTTCAAAACAATTCTTGTACAAGATCGAGAAAAAACTGTTTTTTATCTTGGAGATCAAGATTATCTCATCGAAATAATATTGATCCACTGTATCGAAAATCTTTTTGTGTTAAAAGGTAAGATCCCAATAAGATACTTCCATACATAATTGCTCACATTACATGATACACTAATCCTATGGCGAATGCTCATCGAACGAAAGAGGAAATTTTTATATTTTTCATGAAATAGTATAAAAATTAAAACAATCCCATTATAAACACATGGATGAATAAATGCAAAAAAATTTGACTTTAAATACAAAATAATTATCCTCTTACTTTGTGATCATGATTTAAAAATAAAAAGAGAAGTTATTTCTATTGTAGATTTTATTTCTCCAGCAAAGTAAAACTCTGAATCAGAGAAAACTTTGATCATAGATTTATCTATGGTGGGCAGGATATTGTCCCGGTTACTCAGGCTAGTAAGCTATTTATCCCTCCGAAGAGTTAGAAAACTTCGCAAAAAAATGAAACAACAAGTAAAGAAGGCTGTAACAAATGATAGTTTTTCCTTTACTGAAAAATTATGAAAATAAAAATTAAAATAAAATGAGGAATTTATTAATTCTTTTAAGTTTCATAGTATGTATCTTTACATCTTGTGAAAAAACGGAAACAGAAACAACTATCGTTAGTATTTCTGATACAATTTCACAGCATGTTTTATCAAAAGTAATTGCTGGAAAATCAGAAACGAAAAGTACAAGAACATCTGGGAAGATTTACTTTAAAATTCCTAAAGGAAGTGAAAAAATTTTTATTTCCTTTGGTAGCGATGATTCTTATAGAATGAATTGTACTATTATTGAGGCTTCTAATGGGAAATATAATCCTGGGAGGACAATCTTTAATAGATCTGTTTCCTGCAATGAAAATTTCAATCCCATTAATATTAGATCGACAACTGATGAGATTGAAATTACACTGACCTACAATGATAAATACTTCCTTCCAAGTAAGTTATTTATTACGGTAGGTTATTAGTTTATTAGTTCCCCCTTTTTTTAGGGGAACTTTTTTTGTAAATACATCTTTATTACTACCCTTCCCATAAGATTTTAAAATACTTCTTTTTTCTTGTTTCATAACAATTTTTGAGTGATTCAGGGAGAAGATTAACAACTTGATTCACCACATATTCTTGGACACTCTGATTATACTGTTTTTTGAAAATCTGGGAAACATCGGTAATTTTGATAGGAATTCCATTCCACTCATAATTCTGATTTCAAGCTTTGATCTGTTTTTTTACCGTTGAATACAATGAAAAATAATCTTTTAAATCTGACTGATAGAAGAGGAGTGAATAGTCATTTTTGAGATAGGTTTGAAGTTCAGAGAGCAAATTATTTTGAAACGAAAGAAGTTTTTTGTCTTGTTCTGTCGTGGAATTAGGAATTTTCTTGCAAGTAAAGGTGACTTTATTGTACACGACACACAATTGATCTCCATTTTTTACGAGAGAAATCTTTTTGAGTAAAGACAAATCTTCTGTTTGAATTTGTTCAATTCTTTCATTATTTTGTTTAAAAATCGTTCATTCTTTCGATTTTTCATAACAAAACGTATCGAGAAGATGGTCTCATTTTTGCAGACTTACACAAGAAGCGGAGTTTGGAAGAGAAAAATTTCATTTTACCGTAATTTCTTGAGAAGGAATCAGAATTCCTGAGATCTTTTTTTTGGTCTTTCCATTAATCAAAAGAGAAAAATCCTGACTTAAATCAAGTTCTAACGGTTCTTCATCGATTCTCTCTCGGAAGAGGGTAATTTCCTCTTTATCGATGTCTTTTCCGGAAGGATTAGGAACCGCGGAAAGAATTTTCACCTGAGGAATAATCAGATTTTCATTCTCTTTTTCCAAAAGATCAGAAGTCGGATTATAACAATAGGTATCAAAAGTATATTCTTTATATTTGAGGGAAACACAGGTCGCCTTGGAATTTGGGAAAGAAAAATCTCCTGTAAAATCCATTGTAGGTTGAATCGTTTGAAGTCAAAGGTCTGAAAGGGATTTATTTTTAGTTGTTCACGTAGCAAATTCTCCTCGTGGAAAGATTTGAAAACTAAAATTATCAGAGAAGTCAATTTCTGTACCACTAAACTCGGAAGCATCGACTGAAAGACTAAAAGCTTCTTTATTTTTATCGGTTCCTTCAGGATCGTAAAGAAGATTCGTAATTTTAATATGTAATTTGTCATAGTCTTTTTCTCGTACTTCTGGTTCATCTGCTAAGGAAGTTCCACAAGTTTGAGAAGATCGGAGTCCTTTTTGATAAGTTTTTGCATCTTGTTCAGATTCTTGAAACTCTTTTTGAAATTGGTAGGCGGTTTTAAAGGTGTATTCTTTCGCATATCCTTCGGAAATCATTTTCTGATTGATCAATTCGCCGTCCAAGTAGACATAAGCGACATATCTTCCATACAAGTCAATTTGTTCTTGAGAATCATCAAATTCGAGGCGGACGTTTTTATTTTTCAAGAGCTCCGTAAGATATTTTTTCGCTTCAAGTCCAAAACATTCCGTCGTACGGAATCTTGTTTTATTGGATTCTGGTGCATCTGCTCAAAGAAGTCTTACGGATTGTAAGGTTCCATCTTCTTTACGGAAACGGAAGGTATCTCCATCAAGAACGGAATATACTTTCACTGTTCAAGTCTGATTTTCTACTTTTTTATTGGGATTGTAGGAATAGGTATCAAAAATTTTATCTTCATAAAACAGAGAAATCACTACATCTGCATTGTCTTTCGTAGAATTTGGAAATCAAAATGTTCCTTTCAAACTCTTCATTTCTCAGATTTCAAGTTCTCAACTTAATTTTTTATTGGTTGAATTCACTTTCATTTTTATTTTTGAAAGATTGACGGGAGTAGAGGAAAGATTTTGAATCGTAATTTCCTCATTATTAGTATCGGTTCCTTCAGGATCATAAAGGACATCGATAATTTTGAGAGTATACGACGAAGCATCAAATTTTTCCTCTTTTTTTTCTTCTTTCTCTGAAACAGTCTGGTCTTTTCCCTCTTTTTCTTTTACCGGTTTAGTATAACAATACTGATCAAGCTGAAAATCTCACGAATAAAGCGAAATACAAGCTCAAGCATCTGGAAATCCAAAATTCTTCTCAAAGGTATCAACAGAGAACGATTTTAAAGTTCAAGTCAAGTATTTCTTCGTCGTTGAAGTGGAACTTTTAAGATAAAACGATTTCTGCGACAAATCTACATCATAGGTTAAAAAAGATTGAAGAGTTATTGCTTCTGGACTAAGATATTGAAGATCAATAATTTTGATTTTGGAAGAAAGAGAAGAAAAGTCTGACGGTACTGAAAGAGCGTCTTGATTTCATGAAAGGAGATTTTCACCTTCGTTATCAAGGGAATGATTTAAAGAATCTCAAGTTCCTTCGATTGTTTCCTGTTTTCCACAAAGTTGTTCCTTCGTTGGACAAGAACATCATCAACCACCTCATCACACATATTTCACCGTTTCAACCGTCTTGATATTGAATTTCGATGTCGGAGAAAAATATGTCAAAACATCTTCAGAGAAGCCTGGCGAAAAATCGTCCACTTTATCAAACTCAACCCCACAGACATCTATCTTTTTTGTTTTATATATTGACTTTTCTAAAATTCAGGTATAAATTAGTATTTTGTCGAAAAGCTGTCTACTTTGTCCATCGTCTCATCGTAATTCAAGGTTACCATTGAAAGATTTAATTTCGAAATCATCATGCAATAAAAGAGTTAGCAATCCTGCTTCTGCAAGTTGTCACGGCTTCTGAGTTATTAAAACTCTCGAATTCTTCTGTAAATAGGAAAATTCATAATTTTCTGTTGACTCTTGAAGATTGATTGTAATGGAGTTTTTAAGAATTCATCCAGAAAGAATCAGATTTTTATACTTTTTGGGTAAATCTTTATGAAGCAAAATCTCCACATACGGATCATATCTTTCTCCTCAAGCAAAAATTTCAGCGATTTCTATAAGATCCTCAACACATTCTGAATCGCTTGGTTCTTCAGGCTCGTCAGGTTCCTCTGGATCAGGATCGGGATTATGAGGGGTCGTTGCTTTCGGTTTCGAACAATCAATCATTTCGGTGTCAGAATCCGAATAAACCACTCAAGGATTTGCTTGTAAAGGAGTCGGGATATTCTGAGAATCATGGGTAATTGCTTGAGTCACAATTCCCTGTGAAGTTTTCATGACTTTATGAAAAGACATCAGATAATCATCTTTTTTAACGACTCGCTCTTTATCAACCATAAATGAATCCTCTTTTCTCTCCTCTCTCCAAAGTTCAACATGAATAGCTTGATCATCAGGAATCAATAATCTCGGATAATCCAATCCTAATCACAAAATTCCCTCATTGAGAGATAAAAAAGTAGGATCATTGGCTAAAATAAGGAATCCCCCTGCAGGAATATACATTCCCTCAAAAGTAATGGCATTTGTAACTTCAAAAACCTCTCCAGAAAGAGTAAAACTTCAAAGAAAATCTCAAGTTCCAATATTAGAAATTTCTATCCATTCTTTCTGATTGACAATCACATCACAAATCTCTTCTTCTGTACAATCATCATACCAAACTTCTGAAATCACTAATCTCGCAGTATCATTATTCACTCAAGTTAGATTTGTTCCTGTTTCTACCGTTCAAGTTAAGATTTCTCAAGTTCCAGGAGTATCTGGATTTTCTCAAGTTCAAGATTCATTTCAAGTTCCATTTTCTGATTCGGTTTTAATTTTTGTCGAGATTCAAGCAATGATTTCATCGGTTTCAAGGTTCCTTTGAAAAGAATATTTCTTTTTTTTATTAGGGTCATTAGTTCCATTCGCATTAATAGGAAAAGAATCTATTACACTTCAAGAAAAATAAAGATAAATCGGATCTTTTTTAGTGTCTGATATAACAAATGCTGGATTTTGATTGCTTACCATAATTCATTGTTTAAAATCAACAGTACCATTTGTAAAAATCGAAGAAGAATGAGCTTTAATAAAAATATTTTCTCAAGTTCGATTTCAATTTGATTTTTTCACTCATTCTAAGACAAAATCCCCCTCAAAATCTTCATCTCATATATTTGTAATTTCAATCCATTCATCACTTGATCGAATATAGACTTCCGTAATTTTTAAATTTGGTAAGTTCTCTCCAGTTTCATTTTCATTTCAACCATCATTTCCACTTCAAGAAGTATTTTCATCTTCTGAAAGAATTCAATCTCCGTTTTCATTCACGACTCAACGAAGAGAAGTACTTTTTTCATTCTTTTTTTGATCGTTTTCATTTTCTTCTTCATCGTTTTTTCAAAATGCATCGTTTGGTTCAAATTCATCATCAAATTTTGAATCAAATTCTTCTTCATGTTCAAGATTAACCGAAATTTCGTCGTTTTCTCATTTTTCATCAGGTTCCTCAGAATTTTCTTCTTTTTCTGAATCTTCTTCTGTCTTTTCTTCACTATCGCTTGCAAGACTACTATCATCTTCTTCAAACAACCCCGTTCCTTCTCAAGAATCACTTTCTCACTCATCAGAAAAATTTTCTTCCTCTCACGATTCATTCTCTGGCAATTCTTCCTCATTCTCTGGAAATCCATTTGTATTCTCAGAAATTATATTTCAATTCTCTGGCATTACCCCAAATTCTCAGGAATTTTCCTCAGCAAAAACTTCCTTTGGAAATAACGAAAAAAAGAGGAAAACTCGTACTATTACGGTCGTTATTTTTCTCATCAATGATAAAAAGTAATTAAAATTATCCAAGGATCGCTTGTAAAATAATCTCTTTTGTTTTTGTTACTTCCTCAGAACAAAGAGGAAAATGTTCTTTTTTATAGTCAGCAAATTCTCGCAATATTTCTCCTAAATCCTTTTCAAAATATTGATCGTCTTGATCTAAAACGATATCGTGAAAGTGTTTTTCATAATATAAGGCATTGTCCATTTGGTCATGAGTTCGCGGAATTGGAACAATAATAGTCTTGAGGTGAAAGATCTTTTGTTCTGCAAGAGAAGTTGTTCCCCCGCGAGAAACTGCTAAATCAGACAAGGAATACAAATATCCCATCTCCTTTTGAGAAAGAAAATCAAATACGATCGCACCTTTTTTCTCGAAATCTTCCTGCAAATCTGCATTCAATTTTCCTAATGATACCACCATTTGGATTTTTTCCGCGAGTTTCTCATCAAAAACCTTTAATAAACTTTCATACAAGCTTTTGGCTCCCTGAGATCCCCCACTCACAAAAAGAATCGTTTTCGAAGGATCTAATTTTTCCACTTTTTTTAAAAAAGAAGCAGAAAAATCTGACTCTCCATCTTTAGATGCGAATAAATCTTCTGACAAAATCTGTCCAACTACGGTCTCTTGAGGAAAGATATTTTCAAATCCTGTAAAAGTTTTTGTAGCCCATTTAGAAGCGATACGATTTACCAATCCAGGATGAGTATCTGATTCATGCACGATGATTTTTTTACGAAGGATTTTCCCTGCAACAACGACAGGTAAAGCGACATATCCTCCTTTACAAAAGATCACATCAATCTTTTTTCTTCGAAGCAACCATAAACTCTGAATCACCCCGATAAAAAAAAGAAAAAAATCTCTCACATTTTTCACTAAAGCAGAAAAAGACTTTTCACGACGAAATTTTCCAGAGAGAATGGTCTGAAATTGAACTTCTTTAAATTCAGAAGCCACTTGCTGTTCTAAGGAATTTTTGGTTCAAAATCGGAAAATTTGCTTCACTTTAGAAGAATACTCTTTGTTTTTTGCAAGAGTGGAAAGCAATGAGCGAATAGGAAAGACATGTCCTCCTGTTCCTCATCATGCCATAGCGATATTCTTCTGCTTCATACTCATTTTAGAAATAAAAAGATGTCTATATTTGACAGATTTGTCTAAAAAAAGCAAGGGAAAAATCCTTTTTGTCGTTCTATTTTTACAAAAACAGTTGACTTTATTATTATTTTATATATACATATATAATATTACTTATCCTAAAAAAATATGAATATTAGAGAAATAATTGAAGATCATAGCACTACAACAGAGGGATTATGTAAAGCTGTTTCTTTTTTTGTTGAAAATATCGACGATATTCCAAAAGAGAAAATCAATCAAGACTTTTATCCAATAGATCCTCAAAAACTTATCAATATTCTATCTGACCATGAGAGAACTAAACCTTTAGCAAGATTACTACAAGATTTACAAAAAGAAATCGGTTATATTATCGGATATACAAAAAAAGACATTGATAACTGTATTTCTACTACAAAAGACTGAATTACCAATATTCTTATCCGTACGCCTGAAACAATTTTTTCAAAAATTTGCTCATTTTTTTCTTCAAAACCTTCTCTCAATTCCTTTATGAAAAGTGCTTCTTTATGAGTTATTGCTCATATCAATAACAGAATTTCACCCATTAGGCTTTATGAGCTTATTCAAAAAATTTTAGATAAAAATTGAACTTTTTTCTCTCCTAATACTTACACAGAACTCAATAAAGAAGAAATTGCAAATCAACTTCTTTTGTATTATTGCATTAATCCTGAGAATTTAAAGAATTATCTTGATGATCGTTTTTCCAAAGAGAAATATCGTCCTACCACAGAAGAAGTGGACAGTCACACAGATTTAAAAGCTTGGTGTCAATCCTTTAAAGATTCTATTTTTGGTACTTATTTTGATGAAGATTTAAAAAATCAGATTTTTCAAGAAGTTGAGAAGCAAAAAAAGAAATACGATCATGCACTTCAATGTACTCAAGAATATCACCATACTATTCAAGAATTCTTTACTGAAGAGTCTCAACAAAATAAATTTATTGCTTTTGAAACTTGCATGTTTATCTTAAAAGAACAAAATCAAGTCTTCAAAGATTTTTCTCTTGAGCAGTTTATTGAAGGAATAAAAGAAATGTATACAGAATCACCAGCAAACTTCAAAATTTTTCTTAATCAATATTTTAAAGAAAATTTTTCTTTCTATGATCAAGGATTGATCGATAAAACTTATCAAATGATAGAAAAAATAAGAAATACTGAACAAAAACTCAACGATCGTATTGCTCGTATAAAAGAAGACAATGAAATCATCTCTGATATGGAGAATGAAGAAATCAAACAAGCTCTTTTTCAAATTTCACAAAAAGATCAAAAAGAAAACACTGAAGAACTTAAAGGGGTTTTAGTAAAGCTTATCCCAGAGACAAAAGATAAACAAGATGTTGTCGAAGATACTTGTAAAGTGGTACAATTGCTATCTCAGCAAAAAGCTGCATAATTCTTATAATTATTCTCGTCTGCGATATCTTATTCTACTTTCATCTTTTTGAAACAACAAGCTCCGATTAACAACATCAATACCAATAAAATTCAAAGAACTAAGAAATCGATCCCAATGGAAAAATAACTTTCTCCCGTCAAAGCTCGTCTCATTCCATCGACTCCATAAGCAAGAGGATTACATTTTGCGACGATTTGCATCCAAGGAGCTGCTGTTTGTAAAGGATAGAATGCTCATGAAAGCATCATAAGAGGCATAATCAAAAAACTATTTACAATTTGAAACCCTTGAAAATCAGGAACTAATGAAGCAAAAATCATACTAAAAGCGGAAAATAAGACCGCAATTCCAAGCATAAAGAGTAAAACAAGAAGAATATTTGAAATTCAATTAATCGACAATCCAAGAAAAGAACAAATCAAAAGAAGAATTCCTCCTTGAAAGATTCCAATACTTGCTCCTCCAAGCGTTTTCCCGATCATGAGATGAAGTCTTTTTACAGGAGCGACAAGGTATTCTTTGATAAATCAGAATTCTTTATCTCGAATCAATTCAAAACCACTTCCAAAAGAACTCATCATCGTATTTACTGCAACTACTCCCGCGACAACGAAGGTAAAATAATCTTCTTGTCCTGTCGCTTCAAACATTCATGAAAATCCTGCACCAAAAGCAAAAATCATCAACAGCGGTTGTC
The DNA here is from genome assembly GCA_017442645.1 of bacterium. The sequence goes on from JAFRZH010000030.1 coordinate 28,510, forward strand.
CAATAGATCCAAAGAGTCTTGCTTTTTTTCTAAAAAATCTTTTAACTTCTCTCCATCGGAGAATATAAATTGTTCTTCGTGCTATCATTAATAACTTTATAAACTAAAATAATATATTATAATTATTGTAATAATAATTTTTTTTTCAAATTTTTTGAAAGTTTTTTCAACTACATTATTGGCAATATATTTGAAAGAATCTTGATTAAAGATTTGCACAACAATTATTGTGTCTCCTTGAAGGTAACTGTACATCAGCTTGTGAAGAAGCTATGAAGGATATCAATAACGGAAGTGATGAAGAAACTTCTGATAATGATAACGATGATAAAGAAGTTAAATCTGGAAAATTGACTGTTAATGTTGAAAAAGAAGTAGATACTAAGGATATTCCTACAACAGGAACTGTTATTGTTGATAGTATTGAATTGTCTTCTTCTGAAGAAATGACAGTAAAATCTATTACTTTAAAACTTTCTAATTATACAAAAGCTGATAATATCTCTTCTGTATGGTTTGAAAAAGATGGTCAAACTATTTCTAATGAAAAATCAACTTTCAATAATAATGAAGTAACTCTTACATTAAAGAAAGGATTGACTGTAAAAAAATCTGAAACTATTGACTTAGTTGTTGAAACTAAAGGAGCAGAAACTAATGCTGTTATCGGATTCGAGGTAGTGAAAGTAGAATCAACTGCTGAAAGTGTAAAAATTAAAAACGCTATGACAACTTCTTGCAAAACTATTCCTTATGAAACAGCTAATATTGTAGTTACAGAAAAATGAAGTGGAGCTTCTTATGAAAAAAATAATGAATCTCATGAATTTGGACAATTTAGAGTAGAAAATAAAGGAGGTAAAAATGGTAAAACTGTAAATCTCTCTTCTATTACATTTACAGTTGCATGAGAAAATGTTGATAACCTTACTGACTTTGAGATTAAAGATAATGATGGTAAAGTTGTATCAACTAGTTATGTTGTAAATAAAGATAAAGTTACTATTTCTTTGAAAGATTCTATTGAATCTCAAAAAAATAAAAATTATTATCTTATGGCTAAAGTTGATGAAGTAAGATCTGCTGAAGATTCTTATACTTTCAAATTAGATGAAGCAGGAGACTTTGTGGCTTATGAAGAATGAACATCAGCTAGAGCAACTGCAAATACTTTCGAATTAAAAACTTATAAAGTTATTGGTGGAGATTTTACTCTTGCTTCAACTCAAACACTCAAATCTGTACAAGGAAATCGAGGAAAAGAAGTTATGGTTGCTGAAGGAACATTTGATGTTATTGAAGCTATCGTTCTTAAAAAAGAAAATCAAGGATATACTAAAGGAAAGACATCTGCTCTTAAAATTACAGGAAAAAATTTCTCTGGTCTTAATATGTTAACTATTAATATTGATGGACAAAATTATGATGCTGTAATTGATTCTGATTATGAATCAGCTTATGTAACAGATGATATTAATATTCCTGAAGGAACTTCTAAAATTAAAGTATATGCTGAATTATTAACTACAAAACCAAAAGGATTTTCTGGAAATATTACATTCGATAATATTACTACAGATTCATTTACTCATACAGGAAAATATGAAGAAAATTCTGAAAAAGAATTCTCTGTGGCTGCTAAAATGGTAGGTACTTTGACTATGGCTAATGTAGAAATTGATGGAGGACAAGTTATCCTTGAAAAAAATACTACAACTAATCTTGTATTAAATCAAACTAAAGTTAATGGTAATGTATTTGAAGGAACTATTAAAAACGAAGGAAGTTTTGATCTAAAAATTGATAGTATTTCTTTAACAGGAAAAGTTATTTTCTCAGGTTACACAAAAGCTGATGCCGGTAACGATAATATTGCTATTGCTCTATCTGCTGGTGGAAAAGCTGGAAGAACTTCTGATAAAAAGATTGCTATTAAAGATCTTTCAGGAACTAATAATGATACAACAACTAAAACATTTACATTTGATTCTCCTGTAATTGTTAAAGCTGGAGATTCTGTAAATGTATCATTAGATGTAACATCTGCTGCAATTACTATGACAGGAGCAAATAAAGATGAAGATTATATGAAAGGTATAGAATTCCAAGTATCAGTAAAAGTTATGGATAATGAAAATGGAACAGAAATAGAAACACCATCTAATACGATTACAGCTACTGTTGATGTTAAATCTGTTAAGATTGAAAAAGGAACATCTACAAATAAATCTTCAATTATTCTTCATAAGACATCTAAACAACTTATTGGACAAGGAGAAATCCAAATCAAAAATGGAGATGCACAATTGAAAAATATTGAAGCTATCATTAGTGGATCAAGTACTGATGATCAGAAGAAAATGACATCTGTGTTAGTTGAAATTGATGGAGTTAATAATGGAACAAAAACTTATTCTATTGTTAATGAAAATGATGGTAAGAGCTTTAAAACTACAGGTATTTCTCAAACAATCTCAGAAGGATATCATAAAGTAAGATTATATGCTTCATTTGGAGATTTTGAAAAAACAGCATGATCTTTTAATGTTTCAGGTATTACATTAGGATTTGATGAAGGAACGGGTGTTATTGAAATTAACACAACAAAATCAATTTATCCTGCTAAACTTAATGTTGCAAGATCTAATGCTCTTAGTGAAAATAAATTAGTTCTTAAAGTTACAAATGAAGGTTCTGATACTGTATATGTTAAAACTATTTCTGGAACAAATTTAACTGGTACTAAAATTACTGTTGATGGGGTAGAATATACTGCTGGTGAAGAAAAAAAAGACAATTTTGTTGCTATTTCTGCATGAAGTTCTATTGAAGTTAATGTAACAGTTAAAGAAAAAGATACTAAAGAGGTTAAAGCCTTTGTTGAAAATATTGAATATACATTAGATACAGCATCTGCTAGTTCTCTTAATGTAGATTCAGTTAACTTTAGTGAACTTGATTGGGCTAATTTCTATGCTGTATTCTAGTATGATCTAGTAAAACTAAAAAGAGGGGAGAAATCCTCTCTTTTTTTGTCAAAAAAAATAGAGAAAAGTGATTGAAAAGATGAAGGAGATAGATATAGTAGAGATGATTTATATTGATAATCTATCATTATGGAACTTTCTCAAAGTAGGAATCTCGCTTTTAACAAATTCAATCAATTACTTGCAAATCCTCTTCTTTGTCCTGCTTTATGAATAATTGTAAAATTTACCCATGAATGATTTTCTCATATTACCTATAAAGACGAAAAACATAGAAGAAATGACAAAGAACAAATGATCAGATTTACCTGTTTTTTAGATGTGGAAGAGATTATTACGAAATCTCATTTATATCAAGAATATAGAGAAAGAGAAGAAACAGTTAAAGTAAGAAAATATGGTAAAACTACAAAAGAAATTAAAAAAGCTGAATATTTTTGATTTGTCGGTGTTGTTGAATGTTGAGCAGAGAAACATAGAGTTAGAGTTGTCATAAGAAAAGAACAAGGGAAAGAATATGCAGAATATCATTCAGTTATGCCTGCATGGAATATGCAATGATATAGAAATTTTATGGGAAGCTTAGAATAAAAATTTTTAAAAAAAAAGAAAAAGTTTGATTCCAGATCAAACTAGTCCGAGCCGGTGCGAACACCACAAACTTTTTCACCTATAGTATAATGAAAAATTTTTCAAAATCAAGTTTTTATAAAAATAAATTGTCAAAAAAACAAAGAAAAGAAGTTGAAACGATGAAGAAAATGGGTATAGTAGAGATGATTTATATCTTTTTTTCTCAATGTGAAATTATGCTTTTATTGATGGTCAAAATCTCTATCGTTGAATTCAAGAAATTGATAATGAAGAAACTTGGAAATTAGATTTAAAAAATTTAGAACTTATTTATATGAGAAATATCATATTCAAAAAGCTTATTATTTTATTGGATACAGTCAAAACATCAATCAAGATTTATATACTTTTTTACAAGAATGTGGTTTTATTATCTGTTTTAAAAAACAAAATAAAGCAATGGAAACTCACAAAAAGGGGAATATTGATAGTGATTTAATTTTTACAGTTATGCAAAAATTGATAGATGAAGCAGATCAATTTGATAAAATTCTTTTAGTTTCTTGAGATGGTGATTTTAAAATTTTAGTAGATTTCTTGATTAAAAAAGAGAGATTTTTAAAAATTTTGTTCCCTAATAAAAAATACGCATAATAAAAAATACGCATCATCATTATATAAATCATTACCCCCAAGTTTGTATGACTATCTATCAAATTTAAAGTCAAAAATTCAATTAGAAGATGAATAAAAAAAATGAAGAGTCTCCACAAAGCACCTACACTTTTAGGATTCTCTTCTTCTTAATGTATAATCATTATACTTAAAAAAAATTCAAAATCAAGTTTTTTACAGAATAAATTTATATCATCTGAAGAACGGGGATGAAAGTTCTCGTTTTTTTTGTAAAAAAACTTGATTTATAATATTTTATCCATAATATATGGATATATTTGTACATATATGATAGTTAAAATGATACAACAATTATTAAATCATGAGAATACTTGTTTTACTTTTCAGGAGATTTTTAATCTTTATCAAAAAAATGAAGATTCGTTAAGACATCTCTTAACAAGGTATAAAAAACAAGGAATTTTATTAAATCCTAAACAAGGAATACGGACTCTTCCCCACTATAGTCAAGAAGAATTAGCTTCTAAATTATTTCCAGGATGATATCTTTCTTTGGAAAGAGTATTGTTTGATGTTGGAGTTAATTTTCAGCGATATGCTTGAACCCAAACAGTAATTTGGACCAAAAATACTTCTCTTGATGTGAACGATGAACATTATCTCAGCTACAGTATTAAGTCAGATTTATACCACAATTCTTTATATATTCAAGAATATAATGGCATTCGTAAAGCCATGCCAGAAAGGGCATTATGTGATTTAGTCTATCTAAATCCTAATACATGACTTGATAATCCACAATATTTTCAGACAGATCAGAGTATTCGTAGATTAAAAAAACTTCTTCCCTTTTATCCCAAATCTACTCAACAACATGTGATGAAATTCCTTACTCAGCAGATATAAAGCTAAACATGAAGCTTATATGAAAGAGATTTTAAATCTGATTTATACTGGAGATTTTAAAGATAGTATTGGGTTTAAATGAGGAAATCTTGCTTTTTTGAAATATGGATTAACAAGATTTTCTACAGATATCGATATTGATCTGATAGATAAATCCAAAGAAAAAGAGGTTATTGAATTTTTTGATGATAATTTAATCGCATTTGGATCGGTTGAAAAGATCTTAGGGAAAGATTTACACCGTTGGAGATTATATTATGAATTGTGAAGTCGGATTATTAAGATCGAACTCAATAAAAGAGAAAATCCTTATACTCAGTATGAAAAAATTACGATTGATCAGTTAGAAATTACTGCTCAAACAATAACTTCAATGTTTGGTAATAAACTATGTGCATTATGAACAAGACGATATAATAGAGATTTATATGATGTAAACTTCTTTTTACAACAATGATTCTCCATTGATCCTCAAATTATTTTTCAACAAACTTGATTCTCACTGAAAGAATGGATCCAATATTTAATCAAGCATATTCCTATAAAATTTTCAGAGAATACCATTTTACACCAATTGTGAGAAGTGTTAGAAGATCATCAAAAAGGGCGAGTCAAAAAGGAACTAATTGAAGATACTATCAAAAGATTACAAGAGTATCTTAATCATCTTTAGAACGGGGATGAATGTCCTCGTTTTTTTAAAATCTCACCATAATGAACCTCATCCGTCCTTCGGGCACCTTCTCCTTAGCAAGGAGAAGGAGAGGTAAGCGTGTCAAAAAAAATAAAGAAAAATTAATTGAAATAATGAAGAAAATGGGTATAGTAGAAATGAAGTTATGACCTCTTTATCTTATGATATAAAAATACAAAATGTAAAGGGGTCGAATTCGACCCCTTTTAAAATATTACCTTGTTAATAACCATGATCAAAACTCTTGCAAAAATCAATGTTCAAGGACATGATATATGAATGAAAAAAATAGGAAAAGAAGATTATATTTGCCTTAGCGATATGGTTAATGGATTTGGTAAAGAAGATAGTATTAAAAATCGATTAAGAAATAAAGATACTATTGAATTTTTATGAACACGGGAAAAACTTCATAATTCTGATTTTAATGAAGCTTGATTTTTAGAATTACGATCACAATCTTGAACTAGTAGATTTGTTCTTTCTCCTCAAAAATGGAAAGAAAATACTAATGCAATATGAATTCAATCTACCCCTTGAAAATGATGATGAACCTATGCACATCTTGATATTGCTCTAGAATTTGCTGCTCATCTTCATCCTGCATTTAGATTATTTCTGATAAAAGATTATCAAAGATTAAAAAATGAAGAACAATATAAATTAGAAACCAATTGGGATTTTAAAAGATGACTAACTAAGATTAATTATGGATTTATGACAGATTCTATCCAAACCCATTTAATTCCTCATAAATTAGATTCTAAAACTGTTCCTATGATTTATGCTGAAGAAGCTGATTTAATTAATCTAGCATTATTTAATATAACTGCTCAACAGCGAAGAGAAACTCATATAAAGGAGTCTAAAGAATGATATAATATGAGAGATTTTGCTACACCAGAACAACTTGTTGTATTAACAAATCTTGAGTTTAAAAATAGTGAAATGATTACTGATTGAATTCCCCAATCTGAAAGATTAATGATTCTTAATAAATTAGCCATTCAACAAATGACTAAACTGACAAAAAAGCAAGAAATGCCAATCTTACCAAATCCTATAGAAACATTACAAATAGGGAAAGAAAATGAGAGATAATCAATACACTCACTGTTGAATACGGAATTTTAAAAAGAACGGAGATGAAAGTTCTCTCTCTTTTTTGTCAAAAAAAATAAAGAAAAAGAAGTTGCTTTTATGTATATTGGAGGTAGTTATTATTTATTAATAAAGTATTCATGGATAAAATTTCTTTGATTCATATTAAAGTTAAAGAATGTCATGAAAATGAAGAGACTTATTTTTTGTGAACAAGTCCTGAATTAGAATGATTACTTATAGAAGCTAAATCTATTGAAGAATTAGAAAGCAAGGCTCCATGAGTGATTAATGCGTATCTCCAAACACTTCAAGAAGTGAAAGAAATGCAAAATATCTATGACCATAAATTAAGTATCTTTTTCAATTGGGAAAAAATGTTTACTTTAGCTTAATATCACTCAGGAATGAATATATGGGCTACATTTACTTATAAAAAGATTTCTAGTATTCTTAAAGGTTATGGTTGTAAATATATGAGAACGAGTTGAAGTCATGAAATCTGGTATAATCCAAAAGATAATGCAGTATTTGTGGTGGTACATCATAAAAATGAAGCAATGAAAATAGGAACTTAAAAAAGTATGATCGAACAATCAAAAATTCCAGAAGAATATTTTCTCAAAATGAGATAGCAATAAATTTATTGTGATAATCAAAGTTCATGAATACTACACAAATCAATTTTAGAATTCCTCTTGAATTAAAACAAATGGCTCAATTAAAAGCAGAAGAATATGGGACAAATCTGAATTTTTTAATGAAACTTTTTTTAACGAAATTTGTCCAATGAGAGAATATCGTTACTTTTACACAAGAAATTGATATGGAAAAAATCTTTGATGAAGGAGTTATCTCTTATCTTTCATCAAATCAATGAAAAAAACAAATCAAAAAGCTTAATTCGATGATTATGGAAATTGTTGATAATCCTGAAGAAGAGAAAAAATATTTAGTATAAATGTTAAAGAACGGGGATGAAAGTCCTCGTTTTTTTATCTGTATGGACGACGGCCTGCCTCGTCCTTTTTTTCTTTTTTTTACTTGTTTTTTAGAGTCCTTTTCTCTATAAAGAGAGATACAAAAAATAAATGAACATGACGAATTTGATGTCATTCTGAGTGAAACGAAGAATCTTAATGTATTACAAGATGTTTCGCTATCGCTCAACCTGACGAATAAGTGTCAGACTTTTACTCTTTTTTAAATGTTATGACTACTGAAAATACTGCTCAATATACGACTTTTTCAGATCTTGGGCTTTCTGAAGAAATTCTTGCTTCCTTGAAAGAAAAAGGATTCGAGAAACCTTCTCCGATCCAAGAAAAAGTGATTCCCGTTTTACTGCAAGGACAAGGAAATATCATCGGACAAGCTGCAACGGGAACAGGAAAAACTGCGGCTTTTGGACTTCCGATTTTGGAAAAATTTATTCCTCAAGAAAGAAGTTCCAACCATGCTCCTCAATTTCTGATTTTAACTCCAACCAGAGAACTTGCGATTCAAATCACGGAAGAGCTCAATTCTTTTCAATCACATAAGAAGAAAAAGGCACATATCGTTTCGATTTACGGAGGGCAGAGTTACACGATTCAGCTTCGTGCTTTGAAAAAAGGTGCGGATATCATCGTGGCGACTCCAGGAAGAATGATCGATCATTTGCATAATGGGGTGATTAATTTGAAACAGATAAAAACGCTGATTCTCGATGAGGCAGATGAAATGCTCAATATGGGATTTATCGACGATATCGAGGAAATTTTTGAAAATACGCCGAAAGACAAACAAGTTCTTCTTTTTTCTGCGACCATGCCAAAACCGATTCTCAATGTTGCGAAAAAATATATGGGAGAATACGAGCTTCTTTCTGTGAAGACCGAACAATTAACCACAACTCAAACGACGCAGATTTATTTTGAGGTCCGTGAGAGTGATAAATTCGAGGCTTTATGTAGAATCATTGATATTGAGCCAGATTTTTATGGAATTATTTTTACTAAGACAAAGTTGGATTGCGATTTTGTTGCTTCAAAATTTTCAGAAAGGTGATATCCTTGTCAAGGACTCCATGGTGATGTGCAACAGAAACAGAGGGAGAGAATCTTGAAAGATTTTAAAGAAAAAAAGACAAAAATTCTGGTTGCTACAGATGTTGCAGCTCGTGGAATCGATGTGAATAATATCTCTCATGTGATCAATTATTCCCTTCCTCAAGATACGGAAAGTTATATCCATAGAGTAGGAAGAACGGGAAGAGCCGGGAAAACAGGGAAAGCGATTACGTTTGTGACTCCGCAAGAATATAGAAGAATTTTATTGATTCAGAGAGTCACGAAAACCGATATTCAGAAAGGTGCGATCCCAAGTGTCGAAGAAATTATCCAAGCAAGGAAGCAAAAACTCAAAAATGATATTGATGCCGTTCTTTGAGGAAAGAAGTATCAACAATATTTATCATTAGCAAAATTCCTCCTTGAGAATAGGACTCCAGAAGAAGTGATTTCTGCACTTTTGAAATTGAATTATCAAGATGGACTCACTCCCGATGAATGTAAAAAGATCGAAGAAATCTCACTTGATCAAACAGGGACAACCAGACTTTTTATTGCTCTTTGAAGAAATCAAGGATATTCTCCTCGTTCTCTCGTGGAAATGCTTCAAGAAGAAACTGGAATCAAAAGCAGAATGATCGATGATGTCCGTGTTTTAGAAGATTTTTCGTTTGTTACCGTTCCTTTCGAAGAAGCGGAGATTATTCTTCAACTCTTTTCGAAAAAGAAGACGAATGGAAGATCTTTGATATCTAAAGCAAAAGATAAGAAATCTGACTCTTCCTCAAGAAGATCTGAAAGACCAAGAAGAGAATCTTCCTCTCATTTTCGTAAGAGAGATGAAGAAAGAAGAAAGTTTTATAAAGGAAGAAAAGAAAAGTAACTTTTATTTTTCATGGTACCATGGCTAGAAGATTATTTTGTTCCCTATCTCCAATGACTTATAAAATTTCTTATTATAAAGAAATTCTTTTGCGTAAGATTAAAAATCTGTTGATATTTTGGAAGTTTGCAAATAAAAAATCAGAGGATAAACTTCCTATTTTGATCAAGAAAAGTAATTCATTGATCCGTCGTCGTTTAGGAAATGTTGATATGCGTTTACAAGAAAACAAAGCCGTTAATCTTTCATTAGCTGCACCTAAAATCAGTAATATTATTATCAAACCTGGAGAAATTTTTTCTTTTTGGAAACTTGTTGGTAATCCTACAGAAAAAAAGGGATATAAAGAAGGATTAACATTATATTTTGATGAGATAAGATCTGGTATTGGTGGGGGTATATGTCAAATGACAAATTTATTGCATCGACTTGTCTTACATTCTGATTTAAAAATTATAGAATATCACCATCATAATCGTTTTGATTTATTTCCAGATTTTAAGAGAGTAATTCCATTTTGAACAGGAACTGCTATTATGTATAATTATTTTGATTATAGAGTACAAAATATCAGCAAAGATAATATTTATCAAATTATTCTCTATACCACGAACAAGTATTTGTGTGGAGAACTTCGTTGTACAAAAAAACTTCCCTATTCTTATCACATTCAAGCAGAGAATGAATATTTTTCAAAAGAACAAGGAATAGTTTACAGAAATGGGGAAATTTATAGAAAGACTATCGATAAAAGAACAGGAAATATGATCAAAAATGAACTCATCGTAAAAAATCATGCAAAAGTCTGTTATTCAACAGACCATTTAAAAATCATTGAGAAGAAATAATATTGATCGATGCAACGGTTAAAGTTTTAGGCCTTTACTGTATAAATCCCAGGAGAACTTTGATAAATTGCCCCTTTAATTTCAAGCATCGTTAAAAGAGAAAGAACTTCTGCTTGTGGAAGAGAAATTTTATCGATCCAAAGCGTATAATCTTTATTTTCATATTGTTGCAAGAGTTTAATAATCTGTACTTCGTTTTCAGTCAGATTTTTTTCTTCTTTTGGAATTTTTTCTTCTCTTACCGTATCATAGCCTCAAGAGATTTTTGGAGAAAAAAGAGAAGAAATCTGATCGAAATTAACAAGCATTTCTGCTTTCTTTTGTGCTAGGAGAAGATTACTTCCTTTCCCATTTTGAGCAAAGAACTGGTTTGGGGCGATGAAAATCTTTTTTTTATATTTCATGGCAAAGTCAGCAGTAATAAGGCTTCAAGAAGATTCTTTAGCTTCTGGAATGAAAAGATAATCAGCAAGTCCTGCAATCAATCTATTTCTCTGAGGAAAACTTCGATTTGTTGGCTCAAAATTAAGTTTAAATTCCGAAATAACACAACCTCCATTTTCGACAATTTCTTGGAGAAGATGTCTTTCTTCTCAGTCAAGATACTTTCTAAAACCTCATCATAAAACGGCAATCGTAGGAAGATGATATTTAAGAGAAAGTTTGTGACATTTTTGGTCGATTCCTTTTGCAAGTCCAGAGACAGTAACGACTTTTTTATTAGATAAAGTGGGAAACATTTCTTCCAAAAGCTGTTCGGCATAGGGAGACATTTGTCTTGGTCCCACAATTCCAAGGATTTTCTGTGATAAAAGAGAAAGATCACCGATATAATAGAAGAGATAAGGACTTCAAGGGATAAGTTTAAATTTTACAGGATAATCTTCTGAAAATTCGGTAATCCCTTGAAGATTGTATTTCTCCATTCGTTTGATAAGTTTTTCTTTTCTTTCGGGATCATTTTCAATTGACGATTGTTCTTTGAGTTGTTTAGGAGTGATGTCAGCATTTAAAGAATAATAATAGATTTTTTCTTGTTCTTCTCTTGTATTCATCAAAATATCAAAAAATAAACGTATATGATAATATTTTTTGACAAACAAAAATCAACTTTTTTTTAGACAAAATAAATTTAAGAATCCTCTAAAAAGGAAATTAGAAAATAATTTCTTTTTCGCTTGGAGTTTTTTTGAAGGTATAGATTTTGAAAGGTTTTAAAAGCATAAAGAGCAAAAATCCAACAAAACTAATAACCCGAAGAATAAGTTTAAATACTCCAATTAAAATAAGATAAAGAACAACGATTACAGTTACTTGAAGTCCATCATTTAATTGAGTTTTTCTCAATAATCCCATAGCATATTCACAAGTATTTTTACTAATCGTTCCTTGAATATCAATTACTTCTTCTTGAAGATAATTTTTACTATTTTGAAAAAATGCGCCTATTCAAGTTTTCGTTTCTCAGGTTTGTGTCGCTTGTTTTGAAGTTTTAAATCAATGTGAATTGCTTATAAAATCAAAATCTTTTAAGGTTTTTTGTTGAGGGAGTTCTTCGATGTCTTCAGAGGAAAACACTCCTTTTACTTCATTCCATCAGTCTTTAAAGAAATCTTTTACTTGTGTTAATTTATCTACTTGAGTCTCAACCACTTTCTGTGGAAAATCCTCAATATCATCACAAGTAAAGGGAATTTGAGAATATTTACCCATTAAAAGAACACTAAAAAAAAGAGTTAATGTTGCAGCTATTAAATATCCTCATTCTGTAAAATAAGAAAAAGAAGAAAATTCTGAACGATTTTTAAGTTGATACAAAAGAAAAAGAAGAAGAAAAAGAATTGCAGAATTCAGTAAAACTACTGCTAAATACATATGCCAAGTACTTCCTCGGAGACCAATACATTCAATCAGAATTAAAAGAAAATAAGCAAGTCGAATCCATATTTTTCTTTTGTGAAAAAGATCAATAGCAAGAAAATAAAGAAAAATAAATAAAAAGACA
>JAFRZH010000031.1 GCA_017442645.1 bacterium
ATACACTTTATTATATTTTAAAATCCTGTTTTTTGCAAAAAAATATCATGTTTTTTTACTTATTTTGTTGAAAAAGAAGAAAAATTTTGATTGATGATCACGTTTAATGTCGAAAATAAAGGTTCGATTAATTTCGTCGCTAAACGGGATGAATGTACAAATAATGAGGGGGTAAAAGAATGGGATAATGAATGTATTATTAAGAGTTGTGAAGAATGATGGACAATAAATAGTGATAATACAGCTTGTAATCATATGTGTACAGTATATTTTACAGGGAATGACTGATATTACTGAATAATATGAACCGTATCTCCAAGTGCAAAGGAATTTCCTTGCGATTCAACTTTTTATGCAATAAAAAATGAATTACCAGTTGCAACTACTGATAATCACAATTTTACTCAATGGTTATTAGGTCCAAGATGAGAACCCGCATTAAACCAGCATGGAGTCATCCCCATTTATAATTCGTGAAAAATAGTTTCTTACGCCCCAAATTATATAAAAATAGATTGATATAAAGGAAAGACTCTTTATCCAAGTTATAGCTGTAAAGCTTATTCATGACCAACTCAATGTGCTAATGCAGATTTAACTACAGATCAAATGACATGTACAAGGAGTTGTCAAGCTAAACCAGAATGTTGATCTAACAATGGGGAAACTTTAAATTCTATTCCTACAAATAACTTATGTTCGACATGACACTGAAATGTTTCTTCTTTTGAGGAAAATAATCAAGGGTACACATGGGAGTGTAGTAATGGAATAACAACAGTATCGTGTAGTGCTTCTAAGCCTTGATATACTTTGGAAATATATTTACCATGAAAGCATAGTATATATTTTTGTAAGACAATATATCCCTGAGATAATGCACAAACAATTATTAGCTCATTAGCGAAGTGATGATTATGTTATAATAAGATCAAGTATACCCGAACTATAGGAGATAACGATAAACCTATGTCTTATATAGCTACTTATGTTACAGGAGATGTATCATATTATAATTGAAAGTTTACAACTGGAACTTGTACTTCAGATACTGCTTGATTTACTATGAAAACAACAGAATGTTCAAAGCCTGTCAATATATCCCCTTCAAAGAATTGTTTAATGGCTTCTTCCAATTGTACTTGGCAAGAAAATACAGATTTATTGGTAACATGTGAGAGTATTACAATGCCAGGATATAATACACGATATACACAGAGAATAACTGAGTGTATAAACAGAGAATATTTGACACAAAATGCTAGTGCATTACGCTATACTCCATATGATGGATATGATTATAAAGCTGCTGCTGTTTGTTCATTTCAATGACCAAATTATCTTGTTTCTGCAAATGATAGCAATTTTTACAATTATCAACATTACAAAGATGCGTTCTTAAACACATCATGTACAAACGGTTCTACTGATTATACTTTTTGATGATGTGAGGTATGACGAGATGTAAACAATTGATGATATTATATCAAAAGACATGTTTTTACCTGTAAATAATAACAAAAAAGTCTGATTCTTCGTTCTTGTATTTATTCGTGATGGAGAGTCAGATTTTTTTTGATTTTTTAATTTTTATCAGTATCTCCACTAATTTCCAAAGTTAGACAGTCAATTCCTCCTCCTTCTCATAATGCCTTTTGAGTATGAAGAAAATATACTTTATCCACTCCAATACTCTGAAAATATTCTCTCATCTGCTGATCTAAAGCTTCTATCCCTGAAGTATTGGTAATATAATATTTTTCTCCTTGTGGGGTAGTTCCACAAATTCCATTGGAATAGTTGATTTCTTGGGATTTATGACGACCTTTTTTGGAAGCTCTGGTAAAACAAGGGATTTTGGTGATTTTGTATCCTTGTTCTTGTAAGAGCTTTATGGTCTTTTTTTGAAAATCTTTACTTTTTTTATCGAGTTCTTTTAAAGCTTGGATATAGGAGTCTTTTTGTGATCTCTCAAAATGGGAATCATCGAGATTTTCAAGATATTTGATTCATGTTTCATAGTCTGGTACTCAAATTTCTCCATCATTCAGTGGTCTATAAAACATATCGATATGAAAATCAAACTGAGGAATAAAAACGATATTTTGTTCATCAAGTCCTAATTCTGTAGCAATCTGATTTTTAACTTTTTTTCTATTTTCTTCAGTATCGGGAAGTTGCATTGCATTGAGGGAATAGATGAGACTTTCTTCTCCGATAATCGCTCAGGGGGCTCCTTGTGCCGTAATGGTATTGAGGACGTTCCCTCCTTCCAAATAGGTTTTCCCTTGAATCTTTTGTTCAAAGTTCCCATGATGATATAGTGCGTCTGATTGAAAATGTTGCCAATTTGCACCTTGTTCCGTGGTGGTGATTTCCGCTCTTTGAGGGGTATGATAAGGCGGAAGTGGTCTGCTCTCATCATTTTGAGGAAAATAAATTTTTCCATCATGTCTGACGATTCCAGCATCTTCGAGCCGTTTATCGTTTTTCTCTGCAACTTCTACTTGAAATCCCAATTCTTCTCAAATTTCTTCCAATTCTTTCACATAAAGGGCATCTTCACCGTAAGGGTAATTCCCAATTTTGATACAAGTGATGTGACGATTGAAGCCTTCAGAGTGAAATTTTTTCTTCGAGGGATCGATTTCATATTTTGCTCTTTGAATTTCCTCGTACAATGAAAGGAGAGACTGTCTTGTGTCTTGATCAGATTTTTCTTTTCCTTTTTCTTGTTCAAAATTTGTTTTCATCTTCATCTTAAAAGTAAAGTAGTCTTATTCTTTAAATTCATCATCATACTGACTTTCAAAAACCGGTGGATGCCGCTTATAATATTCCTTTCGTTTTTCTTTATTGAAAATCCTATCTTTATAATCCAAAATAGTATACTCAGGCCATTTTATAATTTTTTCTATTTTCTTTTTGATTTTCGGAGTTAAGCCAAAAATCATGGTATATTCTACGATTAAATCAATATCTTCCTTTTGTTCCTCAAAAATAGCCTTTCGTTTGGGGAGTTCACACTTCCTTAAAAATTTTCTATATCACAATAAATAATTTCTCAATTTATATCCTTCTTCGGTGTAATTTTGTACATGAGTATCTATAACAGAAACAATAAATGTTCCACAAAAGAGAAGATATAAAATCCAAACATTGATCCAGAATCAAACGGTTAATGCTAAAACACAAGCTCATCCAAAACAGATCAATAAAACTTGAAACATCGAAATGCTATTCACTTTTTTGCGGGAAATATAATCTCTCTCTTTTTTAAATCGTTTCTTTTCATAACCATAGTGTTTCAGATTTTTTTTCGCCTTTTCTCGATCGATTAAGCATACATTAAAAAGATTTACTTTACCATCTGTATCATCTCTAAAAAACTCAGAAAAGATATCTTTTTCATATTGAGGGTAATGAGCAGGCATTTCTTTGAGTTTAGAGACAAGTGTTTTATATATTCAGTGCTTTTTTGTTTTCCAATATGCTATAGGGATAAAAATACATCACAATCCAATCACTACCGCTCGATAACCTCGTAGTAAATGGAAGCTAGGATCACTAATATAGAACCAACTTATAAAAATAGAACAGATTATTAAGACTTTATAAAAAAGGGATATATTTCAGAGAAATTCGTATCGAAAAGGATTTTTTAGTTTTCTGGTTTTGACGGTAATCAAATTTTCTTTTTGCCACTTATAAAATAAGGTATCTAAAATCCTTTCTGAAGGATATTCGTCAACTAAAAGTCCCGCTTCAATAGCATTGATTCATTTTGGAGGAGTAAAGTTGATGACAATAGGATATATTGAATTAAATTTTCTCAATTCTTTTTCAATTTTTCTTTTTTCTTTGGTTCTCATGAGATAAATGTAAATATCAACGAATAGAAAAAGTACAATAAAACTATTAATAACATAATCTATCGTTTTCCTATTAAAATCATTTTTTAGACTTTCTTGTTTTTGTTGATGTGATACTTCTTGGAGATGTTGGAGAGTTTTGATGATTTGATTTTCACTCTTTTCTGCAAAAACATTTCCAAAAAGAGGAAAAAATCCTGAGAGTATCAAGGATATAATGATTAAAAACTTCATTCCTATTGTTTTCTTCATAGCTTTAAATATTTCAACAGATAAATCTCTCTTAAATCTCCAAACTGATCATTTTCCCTTGAGGATTCTGAAAAATAACTTTATAAGCGGTAAGTTGAAGCGGTAGACTATTTTCTTTCCCATAAAGATAATCTCCTACAATGGGTAATCCATGATGTGATAAATGATATCTAATTTGATGTGTTCTTCCCGTTAAAATTTGAAGATAGACTTTGACGAAGGATCAGATTTTTTCTATTTTTTCTATCTTTGTAATTCCCATTTTTGGAGTAGTGTTGGGAACTTTTGCGATAACTTCTTCTTGGATGTAGTAGGGGAGATGATTTTCGATTTGTTTCAAAAATTCTGCTCCTTGAGGCGTGATTTCACAAGTGGCACGGTAAAATTTTTGAAGAGGAGCAGCTTCTTTTTCTTCGATCGTTTCGCTTTCAGATTTTGCTTGGAAAAGTTGCTTAAAATGGCCGAGTCCTTTTTCGGTCTTCGCGATAATGAGGAGTCCATCTGTATCTTTATCCAATCTGTGAATCAGCCCCGCTCTGATAAAATTATTGTAAGTAGGAAGATTTTTGAAATGCTGATAGAGAAATCCTACCACTGAAGGAGTCTTAAGGTCCCAAATGCTATTTGGATGAGAAAGTACTCCTTTAGGCTTATTGAGAACGAGATAATCTTCTTCTTCATAGACAATCGGAATCTCGATTCCTGGACATTCATCCAAAATAAGCGGACTGAGATATCTTTCGAGATTGTCAATGGTAATGAGGTCATTATTCCTGAGTTTGTAGGATTTTTTCGTTTCTTTCCCATTGACGGTAATTCCCCCTCTTTCGATGATATGATGAAAAAAATTCCTTGAATATGCAAATTTTTCAGGAAGCCATTTATCGATTCTTTCGCCTTCGCCTTCATAGGTGATTTCCATCCTCCAAAAAGAAAAATAAAAGTCTGATGAAAGATTAAAGTTTCGGTTTGCTTTTGCAAGGGAGATTTTGTTTGTTATAGTAGATTTGTTGTGTCACCATTTGAATAAAAAAAGGACACCAACCTTGATGTCCTTCAGATTTTTCTTCTTTTTCCTATTTTACGGTTACGATTTTCATCAATGGACTATTACTCATTTCTTCTCCATCGCGGATAATGAGAACTTTTTCTCCAGAATTGAGATGTTCAGAATTGATTAATGTTTTGATTACTTCTTCTTCGAGGTTGTCTCCGAAAGTGATTTGCATCCCGTGGATTCCATAAAGGTGATGAAGTTCATGATAAACTTGATCCGAATCTACGAAATAGAACACTTCCTGATTTGGTCTATTTCATGCGATAAGAAGTGCGTTTTCATCGTTATGAGAACATACGACGATAGCACGAAGATCACGATCATCAGCCAAAGCAAGTGCATTTCTGAAAAGGAGTCTTTTGTCTTCTTTTTCTTCGTTATAAGGATAGACTTCGAAATCTTCATGTTCATTTCGCATATGTTTTTCTGCTTCTGTCACGGTTTTTCTCATGATGGTTACGGATTCTACAGGATATTCTCCAGCTGCCGTTTCATCAGAAAGCATAACAGCACTTGCTCCTCCTGTTACGGCATGATAAACGTCAGAAACTTCTGCTCTGGTTGGAAAAGGAGAATGTACCATGCTTTTCAAAAGTTCTGTAGCCATGATACAAGGTTTTCCATAAGCACTACAGATATCTAAAATCATGTCTTGATAATAGGGGAGTGTTTCGATAGGAATTTCAATTCCAAGATCTCCTCTGGCAATCATGATAGCATCAGATTTCTTTACGATTTCTTCGATATTATCGAGTCCTTCTTGATTTTCGATTTTGGAAATGATTTTGATGTGTTCTGCATTATTTTCTTTTAAAAATGCTCTAATTTCTTCGATATTCCCCACATTTCTAATGAAAGACGCAGCGATATAATTGATCCCGTTTTCGATTCAGAATTTTAGATCTTTTTTGTCTTTTTCTGTAAGTCCAGGTAATCTCAATTTTATTCCTGGGAAATTCATGTGTCTTCTGGAACCGATAGAGCAGTGATTCTGTGATTCTACGAGAAGATATTCAGTATGTACTTCTTTTACGATCACACTCATTAATCCTGATTCGATCGCAATCGTATCTCAAGGTTTCAAATCTTCCAAAAGATAAGGATAATCAGATAATAAATCTGAAGGTTTCTCAAGTTTTGTTTGGTCAACGAAGATTCTGAATTGTTCTCCCGTTTGATATTCATACGTTTCTTCTCTAGCTCCTGTTCTTACTTCAGGACCTTTGGTGTCGAGTAAAATCCCTAAATTCGTTGTTCCTTCTGCATTAAGTTGATGAATCCTTTTTACGAGTGGTTCTACCGCTTCAGGTTGTGCATGAGAAAAATTAAATCTGACGATATTTACTCCTGCTTGATGGATAGCGAGTAATTTTTCTTCAGAGTAAGTATCTCTGATCGTTGCAATGATTTTTGTTTTATTCATAACTGCGATAAAAAAATAAAATTACCTTATTATAAAAAATATGACGAAAAAAGCAAAAGGAAATTAAGCTTAACATTCATTAATGAGAATTTTTGTTTTTTCTTGAAAACAGAAGTTCTTTTATTATAGTGAAACAAGTTTTATTCTTCTGAAGAACATGTTGAAAAAAATTTTTCATCTTAAGTCGAAGGAAGTAAATTATCTTACCAAAAAGAGGAATTATTTTTCGAAAGGAATTTTTAGTTTTTTTTATATCCCTCAATATCCCAATAAACAGTATCATCAATGTTCTTTTCATGTTACCATAAAGCTATCCAAAAGTGCAGTGTGGAGAAATTTTGTTAGAAGGATTATTATGAAATATTTGGAAGAAAATCAGCGAGTATTGCAAGATTTTCAGGGAAAATATTTTAAATTTTTTATCAATATTAATAAGAATACTTTGATTCCTCTGCAATCATTTATTGAACAGAGAGATAAAACTTCAATAAAAAACTATCTTCTCAATGAATTTCAGATTTCTTTTACTTCTTTTCAAAAATTTATATGCAAAAAATAATGTTATTTTTCAAAAATGTACGACTAAAAATAGTAATTTTCATCAAAAAAATTCAACAACGATGGAAAAATAAGTGTACTTTACCTTATCAAGATGAAAGTCAGTGGAAATTTCCAGGAGAAAAAAAAGAGAAAACTCCTTCACTTCAAAAGCAATTTGTTCTTTTTTGGGGAATTTGACTTCTTTTTGTAATATTATGAGCAATCCTTTATAATACTCTTTCTTATGTCTTTATGCTTATTGCTGCTTTTATTTGTTCTCTTGCACTTGAAACGGTGATTGCTTTTTGGGCAAGATTAACACGTAGTAGAGGCGTGGGAATTTTGATTGCTTACTTCTTGATGGTAGTGTTCCTATTATCAGGATTCTTTATATTGGTTCCCTTCTTTCTGGGACGATGAACAGAGATCCTTCAGTCTTTGGTTACTTTTTTTCAAACTGTTCAAGGAGAAATTGCTGAACAGGGAATTGAGGTTTATATTAGAAGCATTTCATGGATGCCAGAAAGTCTTGGAGAAGAGATTATTGACTATATTCAGACTTCTAATGCGGAAACTATTCTTCCAACTCTTACCGAAAATATGGGTAAAATCATTAATTTTTCAAGTTCTTATCTTAAGCTGATAGGAGAATATGCTGTAAATATTTTTTGATGATTTTTCTGAGCAACGGGAAAGGTAATTATCTTTTTCACTCTTTCTATCTTTTTTTCTATTTCTCATTTTAAAGTAAAGTATAGTATTAAATATCTTTTTCGTAATACCGAAAAATTTCAAGAAAAAGTTGATGAGATTTATAAGTCTATTGAAAATCGATTGAAATCGCAATTGTTACTTTGTGTTTTTATTGGAATTGCATCATATATTGGATTGAATATTTTGAGTTTGATAGGATATGATATCCCTCAAAAAGGAGTATTAGCAATTCTTGCAGGTCTTTTTGAAATAATTCCTTATCTTGGACCTTATCTTGGACTCCTTCCAGCTGCAATTTTTTGAATTTTTTTTCATGGGTTATGAGGATTCTTGGCTGTCGTGATTCTTTATATCATTATTCAACAAAGTGAGGAAAAAATTCTTGTTCCTTATCTTATGAGTAAAACGCTTTGAATTAGTCCTCTTTTGATTTTTATCTGTATGCTTATTGCTGGATCAATTATGGGAATAGTTGGAATTGTTTTTGCAGTTCCTCTTGCAGTAATAGTATCTATTATTTTTTCAATTCCTTCTCCACAAAAGCACCAAGAAAAGTTACAAAAACACCATCTTGAAACTCAAAAAGGAAGTGGATTATGAATGGTTTCTTCTCCATCTAAAGAAAAAAAAGAAGAAAACTCTGAAGAAACTCCTGTAGCAAAAAATCTTGAACAAGAACTCCTAAAAAATAAGTTTCTTCAAAGTGAAAAAAAGATGAAAAAGGCAAAAGAAACAGAAAAAATAAAAAAACAATTGTATGAAATTTAATTTTTTATAATGATCTCATGACTCTTGTCTCTGATTTAATAGAAGAAATTTGTGAAGAAAAACATATCATTTGTGAAAGTTTGTCTTATGGACGAATCTTGAAACTCCAAAAAACTAATAAAACGCGTTTTATTATAGGGATAAATTTTGATCTTAATACCAAATCTGTTTCGATGATTCTTAATGATAAGTATGCAACCTATGAGGTTTTAAGGAGTTTTGATATTCCTATCATTGAACATCAAATCCTGTTTACTTCAAATTCTCGTTTCTGTGATTGACTTGGGACTTTTGAAAAGGCTTTATGAATTTTTCATGCATATCACGATGATGTAGTAATAAAACCCAATAAAGGAAGTGAGGGAAATGGAGTTTTTCATTGTACAGATTCTGTAACATTAGAAAAAAAACTTTTCCTTTTATTGAAGGAGCATTTTAGTGTAAGTATTTGTCCTTTTTATCGTATTAAAACAGAATATAGGATTTTCTATCTCGATGGGAAGATTGAATTTATGTATAGTAAAGTGAAACCGGTCTTGATTTGAGATGGTCTTTCAAATGTTGAAGAACTTTTAAAACAGTTTAATCAGCATTTCCCTAATAAGGCTATTTTCAGAGAAAATTTAGAGATTAATGATTTAAATTATATTCCTCAAAGAGGAGAAAAATATGAATTTTCTTGGAAATTTAATCTTTCAGGGGGAGCTCAAGTGAATTTAGAGGTGTCGGATTTTGCAAGAGAAAATATTGAAAAAATAGTTCATAAAGTAGCAACTTGTTTGAATGTAAGGTTTGTAACAATTGATATTATTCAAGATGAAAATGATCAATTTTTTGTGATGGAAATTAATGGAAATGTTTGTTTGTCTCAATTTATTCATCTTGTCGCAGAAGGAAGAAATATAGCAAAAAGCATTTATGCAAAAGCGATAGATACCATGTTTAATGATTAAAATATTCACAGCAAGCAAATGCACTGCTTCGACATCGTTGAAGATTAAATCATCATGTTTCTCCTGTTACGTCAATAGTTTCTCCCAAGAAAAAAAGTCCAGGAATTTTTTTTGTTTGACAATAGCAATCTAATTCTTTAGTTAAAATTCCTCATCAGCAAACTTTAGCTTCATCAAATCCTCTTTTTCAAGTCAATTCTGTTGAAAAAAAATATTCTGGTAGTTTATTGCTATGAAATCATAAGTATGCTAAGAGTTTTTTTGTTATTTCTTGTTTTTTTATGGTTAATTTACAAGAAAAAAGGTGGGAATCTTTCTGAGAATCTCGATAAAGACTTGCATTGAAAACGCTGGGACCAGAAATTCATCGATGAGTAAATAACAGAGGTCCATATTCTTTATAAATTGTAGTATTTTTGTATTTTAGTTCAAATTGTGCAATGACCGAGCTTCCAGAAAGACTTGAAACATCTTTTTGGGTATTCATTCCGACTAATGCAGGATAAAACTTTTGAAATCAAAGAGAAAAATGGTTTGCAATATGTTCGGCGAGATTTGTACTTCATAACGAAGGAATACTAGTTGATCCTGTCGAAATAATTACATTTTTTGCAGAAAAAGTTTTTGTTTCTGATTGGATATGAAAAATATTATCCTCTTTTGTAATATTTTTAACTTCAGTATTTTCAATTATTATCCCCTTACTTTTTGTAAAATCTAAAAGCTTTTGATGAAAAGGTTTGACTTTTTGATCAAGGAGAATCCTTCCATTATTTTCTTCGTGGAAAGCGATATCGTGTTCTTTTAAAAAAGATAAAAAGTCTGAACTAGAATATTGTTGTAACATGTTTTCTACGAATGTTTGATGTTTAGGATAATAATGGTTTTTATTTGCAAAAAGATTGGTAATATTTCCTCTTCATTTTGCCGATAAAAGTAATTTCTGAGCTGGAACTTCATTTTTTTCAATGAGGAGTACCTTTAGATTTTGAGGAAGATAATAAGTACAGAAGAGTCAACTAGGTCCTGCACCAATAATAACAATATCAAAAATAGTGTCCATAAAGATACTTATTCATTTAAAAGATTTAGAATTCTTTTTTGGGAAGTCAGAGTTATTTCCTTTTTTTTATCTTTATGAGATTGAAAAATGACTTTCCATATTAAAATATTTAAGGTTAAGACAAAAATCCCTAGTAGTATTCCACCAATAATATCAATAGTTTGATAAGCATATTCTTGTAATGTTGCGAATCCAATAATGATTCCAATGATTCATGCTCAACAACAACTTCCGTAACGAAAGACTTTATTCTTGATAAGCGGTTGAAATACATATCGAATTAGAAGAAAAAGAACGATGCTTGTCATTGCATATCATGAAGGATAAGAAAAATCATTAAGGATAGAGATAGACTGTGTCCCTTGTAAATGTTTACCAATAAGAGCTTTAATAATAGGAAAAGCAAATACGCAACTTATAATACTTGAAAAAAATACGGAAAGATAATATAACATTTTTTTACGATGAAGGAAAAAAATGATAATGATTCCTATAATTCCAATACTTTGAAATGAAAAATGGTGACTAATTTCACTCATTATATTGCTTAAAAAAGGATATTGGATAATTTTTTCAAATATGGTGAGGTCAATTTCTGTAAAAAGAGGAATTCCATTAACATATTGTTGGGTAATTAATCCTAATAAAAAAACAGAACAAATAGAAATCAGACTAATCATTGTGAAAGTCTTATTAAAGATATTGTATTTGCTTTTCATAATTCGAGAAAAAATTCCAATGCTTACAGCAATAATTCATCATCGAGCGAGAAACGTTCCCATAGTTTTCGCTACAAAGACATAACTTTCTCCTAGAATAAATCCGAGTAAAATAAAAGAAAAAGCCCAGATGATGCTACTTCCAATACTATACAAGAGAAATTTTGAAAACTTGATTTTTGAAATTCCAGACATAAAAGGGATAAACCCTCTGATTCATCCATAGAATTTTACCAAAAACATTCCAATAAAAAGGTTTTTTGTAGTAAGTTCTCTTACTTTTTCAAAAACAGAATCGGAAATCGGAATCCACTTTTTTGTTTTTTCGAAAAAAGTCATTCCATATTTCTTTCATAAAGTATAAGAGAAAACTTCCCCAATAAAAGCTCCAACAATCGCATAGGTAATAATAATAGGAAGAGAAATAAGGTGAATATTTGCTAAAAATCCAGAAATACAGAGTAAAAGCCAACAAGGATACAAAAAACCAAAAGGAGGAATCCCCTCAATAATTGCACCAAGAAAGATGACTAAATACGTAATACATTGTACTAGAAATGGGGAAAGCTGCATAAGTCGTTCAACGAACTGTTCCATATTTTTATCAAGAGATAAAGATTAAAGAAGTATAGTTTTTTTATTGTCTTTTTTCAAGGCAGTTTTGAAAAAGAGTTTTGAAAAAGAATTTCTTAAATTTTGATTTTTATTGGATAAACGAATATAATAAAAGGGAAGATTCTTTTTCTCTACTTTTGAAAAGGGGAAAAAGAAGAAAAGTCAGACTTTTACTCTTTTTTTATTTGAGAACTATGGGAAATTCACTCATTTCATCGATTCTTGAAGTAGATGCTGTAAAGGCATTACAAGTGGATTTTACTCAACTCAAAAAAATTCCCAAAGAAACTGCGGAAAAAATTCAAACCTTGATTTATTACAAAGATCCAGATAATACCTTATATCTTTTGACGACTAATAATTATACGGAAGGAGTCAGAAATGTTTTGCAACAGCTTGAAAATGCGGGGTTTAAAACGAAAGTTTTCTATACTTCTGTGGAAGGTTTTAATGAAGCTTTAACGTGGTATCAGAGATTAGCAGAGCAGGAGAGTCAGCAACAAGAAAAACAAAAACAACAACAAGAAGCTGCTTGAGAAGGTGCTTTATCCATGATGAAAAGCTTATATGAAAAAAGGGATTCGATGGAACCTTGAGATTTTATCTTAGAGATGGTGCGTCTTTCTTTTCAGGCTTGAGCTTCGGATCTTCATTTTCAACCAGAATTAAATAATGTGATTTTGAGACTCAGACTTAATGGAGTGATGAAAAATATTATCACTTTTGATGGAAAGGATTTCGTTAAATTTCTTCAAAAACTCAAGTTCATGTCTGGTGTAAAGATGAATATCAATTATATCCCTCAAGATGGAAGATTTTCTTTTCAATCTACCACTCCGCAAGGAGTACAAAAAAAAGTCGATGCCAGGGTGAACTTTATGCCAGGAATCGAGAACGAATCAACGGTAATCAGATTTTTGGACTCTGATAAAGGAGTTTCTACTTTTGAGCAAATTGGTTTTACAGATAGAAACTATGAACTTATCAAAAAATATATGCACAAGACAACGGGGGTAAATATTGTAACTTGACCAACAGGATCGTGAAAAACAACAACTTTGTATTCGATTCTTCATGCTCTCAATGATGGTGAAACGAAAATTATCACTCTAGAAGATCCTGTGGAATATGAGGTTCCTTGAATTCAACAGTCTCAGATTAATTATGAAAAAGGGTATGATTATGAAACGGGATTGAAAGCGATCCTTAGACATGATCCGGATATTATTTTGGTGTGAGAAACGAGATCAAAAGAAACCGCAGAGATTTCGATCAATGCTGCTCTTACGGGACATCTTGTATTTACTACGCTCCATACCAATAGTGCAGTTGCTTCGATTGGAAGACTTCTTTCTATGGAAGTACAACCGTATCTTCTTGCTCCTGCTTTGCAGATGATTCTTGCTCAGAGGCTTGTGCGTAAACTTTGTCCTCACTGTAAAACTAAAAGAAAAGCTACTTATGCGGAAGATGAACAGATTTCTAAAGCTTTGAAAGATCTTACTAATTTATGAGTACAAGTTCCTCCATATACGGGAGAAGTTTTCGATGCTGTCTGATGTTCTCAATGTAATAATACGGGATATACGACGAGATATGCGGTTTTGGAACTTCTTGAAATTGATGATGAAATCAGAAAAATTATTATCGATAGGGGAACGGATTTTGATGTGTATGCGAGAGCAAGACAAATGGGATATATTACGATGCAAGAAGATGGAATTATGAAATCTTTGAAAGGAGAAACAACCATTGCGGAAGTTAATAGAGTAACATAAAAAAAGGAGAAAAGTCTGACTTTTATTTTATGAACTGATGAAATGGCATTAGAGTATGGAAATAATTTTGACTCAAAAGATATTGCCGCTTCTGCAACAGAAGCTTGCAATAAATATGATGTATCTTGAATTGAAATGAATTTATCATCTCAAGAAATGAATAATCAAGAAACTTCATATAATGCGAGGTGGAATAATATTGAAAAGACGATGCAATTAAATGAAAGGGTAAAACAATTAAAAAATTTTGTTGTAGATTCTGAAAATCAGATTGCAGAATTACTAAGACAGTTAGAAGCTTATGAAAAAAAAGTAAATTCAAATATTTCTGTTTGAGAGTCTTTTGCTATGTCTGTTCTCCCTTGATTGGGACATCTTTGGACTTTAGCAAAACATTTAGATGGATTTGCTGATTCTATTTGATATATCACTAATCTTTTTAATAAAAAATGAAATACTCTTGCAACTGTTAAATCTGAACTTATAAATTTGAAAAATAAATTTAATGATATTGATCAAGGTCTTTATGATATGGTAACTAAAAATGATACTACAAAAATTAATAAATATTCGTATGCGATATGATTTCTTAAAGCTTCTGGAGAGATTGTTGATAGTACAGTTTCAAAGGAGAAACGTGAGAAATTAAAATTTTTAAGGTCAAAAATGGCTTCTATAAATGCCGATTATATTATTTTAAAACGTTGGGACGCTACAGATTGACGTGATAAATTTAGAATTCGTAGAAATCATATTATTAACTCATTAATTGATATTATCAATGATCCAGATGTAAAAAATGCGATTAATTCCATGCCAGCTGGAACAGATAAGGAAAAATATCAAGAATTACTTACAACTGATTTAAATGTATTAAAAAATAGTTTAAATTCTGAACTCTTTTATTGAGTTTCCTCTGATTCTTCAACAAAAAAAACTGATGATTATTGGAGACAAATTAATGGTATATATAATAAAGTTGCTGAAGTATTTAAGATTACAGAATTAAGTCTAATTCCATATATGGCTCAAGATCTTGATATGAGTTCTTTTTTGATGGGAACTGATATGCAAAAGAGAGTAGATGAATATTATCAATCTCAGCTTCAAGTTAAAGAATTAGTTAAGGCAACTGTTGAAACAAGTGTGATTTTGGCTTTAGAATCAGTGTGATGAAATGTATTAGCTCCAGTGGTTTGATGAGCATTAACAAATTGTTTGTTTGAATTGTGAGAACAAGATACTAATGGACAGTTTGATGGTACAAAGGTATATCAAAAAACGTTAACTTGAGCTATTGATTGAGTCTCTATTGGTAAGGTTTCTTGACTATTTAAAAATTTGATTAAAGATTGAAAATTCACATTTAAAGCAACAGGAAAAACTTTGGATGCAGCTGATGAATTGTTAAAATTGAAAAATTTACCTGAAGATGCTAAAATTATGAAAAATGTGTGAAAAGCTCGGACTGAAATATGAGAAGATGAAGTTAAAAATGTTCTTAATTCTGCCGTTACTTGAGATTTTGATGTAAATAATATGATTTGAGTTTGATTGTCAGATGGGACTACTAGATTACTTTGTCCTTTATGAAAACAAGGAAAGCTGTTAGATTTATCTTTAAAAGCAGTGAGACCATGAGCTAACTCAGTAGCAACTAGTGTAATAAAAGCTAACTCTTAGAAAGAGTCAGCTTTTTTTCTTTTTTTATAAGGTTTTACTTGTAACAATTTTCCCCTTTTCACATCCATTGAGTTTATTGAGTGATTCTGCTTTATTTCGATATGCTGTTTTGATATCAGAATATGTTCCTATGGTTCGTCCTTCCACAAGTCCTTTCATGACAATATAGGTATCACAAGAAATTTTTGTATTAGGATTTGTATTCTTTCCGATTAATTTCTTTTCAAAGGCGGTTTGGAAATACGGATAATTTTCATCTGTTTGGGCAATATGGTCAAATTTTGTTGTCTTTTTCTGAGAAAGAGAAATATTATTTGAGGTGAGTAAATGCTTAATCGCATCAAGCATGGTATATTCTTGGATAACTTCTGGTAAGGTTGGTTCTGGTGTCGTAATGGTAGGAGTTTGCGGAAGAGTAGTTGTTATTTCAGTTTCACTTGTATTTTCATTATTTCAAGAAAGGTTTTCTTTTGTATTTCATGAGTTTATGTTGATAGGATGATATTGAAGAATGATGCCATCTCCGAGTTGAAAATGGTTATCTTCAAATTTTGATCCTGCTAGAGTATTTTCTTCAGAAAAAAGATTAACATATTTTAAAAAGTCAAAATTTTTTAATTTAGTGATAGGAATGTATTGATCAATTTTTTGAATAAGTTCTTCCTCTCCAAATTTCATTACTCAGGTATAGAGGAGAGAAAATAATAACAATAAATAATAAATCCAAGCAGTAAATAAAGCTCTTATTTTATGAAATCCTGCAACGTCAAGCATTTTCCCTAAAATAACGTATGCTAGAAATCCCATAAATGAAGCAAGAACATAAGCTCGTTCAGAGAGAAATTCATACGCAATATAAAATACAGCAGTTGCAATGATTAAACTTAAAATGAAGATAATCCATTGTCCGTAATAGATCTTTTTATGTCTCTTTTTTGATGTTGGTTGTGCTTTTTGTTTTACATCATTTCTAAGCATTGTTTCTGCATAACTATTCTTTTTTTCTTTTTTAGGGGTATCTTCTTGTTTAGTTTCTTCTTGTTTTTCTAATTTTTCTTTCTGATTTTCTTTTTTTTCTTCCTTGAAAGCAGAATCTTCTTGATTTATTTCAGATTCATGAGAAGCATCAGATTTTTCATCTTTTTCTTTATTTTCAGAAGAAGGAATATTTTGTTCTCATTTCTTTTTTTTGGAAAGAAGGCAATAAAATAACGAAAAAATAATTAAAACTCCAGCGTTAATTACTGCTAATTGATAAAAAAAAGGTTGATGCATAAAGTATCCAATTAGTCCCATTTGGATGACAAGAAGATAAATCGCAAAGAGAAGAAACAACCTTTTATTCATTGTAATAAAAACAAAATATAAATCATTGAAAAAATAAGTAAAGAAATCTGATTTTCAACAGGATTATCGAAAAAACTGCTATACATTGGTTTACCCTTTTTTTGACAATCCTCTTGAAATAAAGACAATTTGATTTTTAAGAAAAATACTAGTATAATTAATCTAATGTATTCTTTATTTTTTTCATTGATGATTGAATCATTCTTAGCATATCAACAGTTTAAACAAAAAGAACTTTTAAGGGTATTGAATCTTCCTCCTAAAAAGAGTTTTTTCGCTATTATCAAAAGTCTCTTTCAAACGAACAATCATTTATGATTTCCTGAATTTTCAAAAATCGATAAAAATCTTAGTTCTTATTTATCTTCTCTGACCAAAGAAAATTATGCAGAAAGAACGGAACAATATTTAAAGGAACTTGTTTATATCAGAAAAAAAGAAGAAAATCCTGAATGTAAACTTGCATTATCTTATATCAAGAGTAGAATCCTTGATAGGAAGGACAAACTTTTTTATGGCTGTACACATTCCCTTGAACTTTTAAAAAGACATTTAATTAAAGGAGATATTTTACTTTTGAGCAAAAAGAATAGATTATCTATCGATCTTTGAAGTAATCTTCTCAAATGTGTTAATGATTTATATTTAACCAATTTTACGCATTGTATGATTTTTTTAAAAAAGGATAGAGATGCTCTGTTGGTAAGACATGCAACCCAACGAACTTCTCAAGGAATTGCTTGAATTGAAGAAACATCATTAGAAGATTATCTTTTTAGTCGTAGCAGATGTAATGTTATTGGATGTGATATCCTTGTTCTTAGGCCCAAAGACAGAATCAAAAAAGCTATTTTAAAATTTAGTGAAGAAAGAGTTTGAGGAAAATATGATTTTGAAGCAGCTTTGTTGCAAGGATTAGACATTGAACAAACGGAAGATGAAAGGTATAATTGTGTAGAACTTATTACTCAGGGGATTAATTCTCAAAAAGAATCTTACCAAAAGCTTAGGAAGAAAAAGTTTCCTAATGATTTTCTTGCTTATCTTAATGATTTTAAACCTATCTATTTAGGAACTTTAAGACAAAAAGATTAAAAGTGAGGATTAATTTTCATTTTAACACTCCAGAAAATGGAGAACATTTTGATGAAGGGGGAGTTCTTTCGCTTCTTCTGTGGAGAAGTATCCATAATCAACACATTCTCTATCTCCTTTTTGAATCTCAACCTTTGAAGGAAGAGAAACTTCATAGAAAGCCAGTCAGACTCCTACCCCTTTTTCTTGGTAATAGTAAGCAATAAAATGTGTAATTTTTGTATTTATTTCAACATTTTCTGTAATTCCAAGTTCTTCAGAAAGTTCTCTTTGGATCGTTTCTTGAGGAGTTTCTCCGTATTCGATTCCACCTCCGGGGAAATCTCGAATTCCTTTTGCTTCTTTGATGAGAAGAAATTTATGTTCTTCATTGTAAATGAGTGCTTTTGCACTGAGTCTATACATTGGCATAATGAGTGAAATAAGAAAAAATAAAAACAAAAACAGACTTTTTATCTTTTTTTACTTTTGAGCTTGTGATTTTGTCCATTCAGAAATACCTTTTACTGCATCAAGTACTTCTACAGGGATCATCCAAACCGTTGTATTTGATTGGTCTGAACTAAGATCATTGATAGATTGAAGGGTTCTCAAATGTAAAGCACCTGGAACTTCAGCAAGCATTTTAGCAGCTTTTTGAAGATTCTCAGCAGATTGAACTTCTCCTTCCGCAGTAATAATTTTTGCTCTTTTTTCTCTTTCAGCTTCAGCTTGTTTACCAATTGTTCTCTGAAGTTCTGAAGGGATAATAATATCTTTCAACTCTACAGAAAGTACATCAACTCCCCAAGCATCAGATTTTTCATCTACGATGGCTTTAATTTTTTTACTTGCTTCCTCTCTTTTTGCAAGAAGTTCATCAAGATCAAACTGTCCTACAATATTTCTCATCGTTGTTTGAGCAAATTGACTCATGGCATAATCCAAATTACGAACATTGATCACTGCTTTATTTACTTCCTCCTCTTTGACTCTGAAATAAATTACCGCATTGATTCTACAAGAAACGTTATCTTTTGTCATAGCCTCTTGACTTGGGACATCTACTGCTTTTTCTCTGATATCAACCGTATCTGTAGTTTGAATAATAGGGATAATCAAAGTCAATCCAGGAGTCAAAATTCTGGTATATTTTCCGAAAGTATACAATACTTTTCTTTCATATTGTCTAACTTGTCTTACGGTTAAACACAAGAAAATAATGACAAGCATGATAAAAAAAACAATTCCCTCCATCTTTCATTATGATTAAGAAATAAAACTAGTTTTTATATAAAAAAATTATTCATTTAGTCAAGGGAAAGTGTGGTGTAATACAAAACAAGAAGACATGATAAAGTAATGTAAAAAAATTAATTTTTTGCATTTTGTTCAATATCAAAATCTATAAAATCAGATAAGTATGAAGTATCATTATTTCCTAAAATTTCATTTTTAAGACTATTTAATTCTCTTTTCGTTGCGTTTTTATTTTCTTGGTTTTTTTCTGAAGAAGATATAGTTTCCTTTTCTTTCCTTTTATTTTTTTATAACGTAAAGTTCCTCCTTAATTATAAGCGTTTTTTCTTTCTTGTCAAAATATGCGGAAAAGTTTTTTTGCGAAACATTTCTGTATTGCAAAAGTAAAAATTTTTTTTAACATGAAGATGTTTTACTTCGTTATACAAGAAAATGAAATTGAAAAGTCTGATTTTTTTCTCTTTTTGTCTTATTTTTTGTGGATGTACTTCTGAACAAGGGGGAAAATGAGAACTTACTTTTCCGCAAGAAATCACGCTTTCGCAAGAAGAAAATGAGAAGCTCTCTTATGCATTAGAGGGAGTGTTTTATGGAAGAAATTGGAACGGTGCATGGCAAAGTGTAGCGTGAATTACTCCTGAAGAGAAGCGAGAAAGTAGGATTCAACAAGAAAAATTTATTTTCAATCTTTTGAATCAAACGTATGAGGCTAATTTTCTCACCGAAGATTCTGAAGATGTCCCTTTGAAATTAGATTTTCAACTTTATGAAGTCGATAATGGATATGACGGAGAGGAAATTGGAGGGAAATGGAAACAAATGATTTTTGAGAAAAGTTCTCTCGATCGTATCGTTCAAGATCTTTTCTGAGCTTCAAGAAAGGAGAAAATGGATACGGATCAGTTAAATCGTGAAGTGGGAATTGATGGATTTTTGCTTAGTGGAGAGCAGTATTATTTTTTTAATTATCAGTATTATGGAGATCTTTTGATTCACAATAAAGGAAGAGGGACTCGCTTTCTGATTTTCAAGGTAGAACAAGAGTCAGAGTCAGATTTTTCTTTTTTTACTACCTATGAAGATGATGCTTTGAGCGGAGTTTGTGAAGTAGATTTTAAAGCTGTGAAAAAGCCGTGAAGTGCCTTTGGATATACGGTGAAAGAATTTCGTGTGCAGAACTGTGAAAAAATGGGAGAATATGAAGTGTTACCAGAAGGATCTTCTCCTTTATTGCGGGGAAGTGAAAAGTTCATTACGAAAACCGCAGGGGGAAGCACGTTTTGAGAAAAAAGAGAAATAAGTCTGGATTTGAACAACGATGGTATCGAAGAATATTTTTCGATCGGTTATGATAGTCCTAATGGAAGTTTGCTTTTGGGAGTAAATGGTGAGAGAGGAAGAAATTTTGTGTATGATTTTACTGATGAGGTGACTGCTACGACGGGAGAAGAAATCGTTGATGCCACTGCTCCTCAGAGAATTGAGTTTCATTTTGGAGATTTTGATCAAGACCAAGAAAAAGAAGTTTTTGTTGCGATTTCAAACGGGAAAGAAGTTCTTGAAGGAGTGATTTATAAACTTTGAGGAGAAGAAGGATTTTATGAAATCGGAAGATTGAAAGGAAAAGAATATTTTGTCTTCGATGAAGAAAAGGGAGTTTTTTATGCTCCTTATGCTCAAAAGGGACTTTCAAGGACTTTTGTTTGGAAAGAAGGAAAATTGGTAGTAAAATAGCATTTCTCATGAATCTATTTGTAGGGACGGGATTCTTTCCGTCCTTTTTTTTATTCAAATCTTCCTCATTTCCCTTTTATTCCATCGATGATTCATCTAAAAGCATACTTATAATTTTTAAATCCAAAATTTTTTGGAAAGATTATTATCAAATATCATAAAAGTACAAAATAAGAAAAGGAATACTGAACCAAGTTTGCATGTTTTTTAAGAAATAAAATTCTATTACGAAACATAAAATAAGTATAATATGGTTTTACTTTTTTAGTTGCAGACTCTTCTTTATGAATAATTCAATCGACGTTTAATGCATAGGATTGATATCATGCTTTTTTTGCTCTCATGCAAAAATCCGTTTCTTCTCGATAAGCAAAAAACTTATCATCAAGTCATCAAATCTTTTCAAGTAATTCTACTGGAATTGCCATACAGGAACCTGTAACATAATCAACTTCTTCATATTCTCATTCTATTGATTTTAGCCTTGAGCTCGATCCTGTCCGTAAATTTAAATACGATCCAATTGCTTGAATTTCTCAACTTGATCATTTTATAATCGGTCAATAAATTCATTTTTGGTGATGTTCTTCTATTCATTTTACAAACTTTGAAAGAAAATCTTTTTCAACGATACAATCATTATTCAACAAGAGAACATAATCAGATTTTTCTTGTTTTAAAATTTGTTTGATATTAAAGTTATTTCATCAAGTAAATCATAAATTAGTATCAGATTTATTAATCGTAATTTTATCATTATTTCAATATTTTTCTTTTAATTTTTCATATTCATTATTTTTAGATCAGTTATCTAAAAGAAAAATCCTAAAATTTAAAAAATCTGACTGTAAGAGTGAATCTATACAGTGTATTGTATCATTTAGTCAGTTTCGGTTTAGGATTGAGATTGCTAGTTGCATTTATTCGTTAATATAAATTAAACATACTTACCCATTTTTCATTTAAAGATATCATGAATGGCATCTTTTATAAATTTAAGAGTGTTCTTTCATTTAAGACCAAAAATTATTAGTACACCGCACATATGGATGAATAAGTATATATATATGAGAATATTTTTATATCGAGGAAAAAATTTTTTTCTAAAATATACAACATTTCTTAAGTAATAATATAATGCTAATCAAGGTTTTTTTGCAACAGACCTTGCAGACTTGTGGTATAAAATTATTTTAGTATTAACATAAGTTTTTATTCATAGAGTATGTGCATAATATGAATAATCAGCATCATCTAAATTGAAAAATAATTATTATCTTGTCATCATAAAGTTTTTAAAACATCTCTAGAATAAAACATCGCACATCATGAACACAGAACAGATTCAAGATAATCTTTTATTTCTATTAAATTGTGATTTTTTTTAAAAAAATAACTTCTAGGTCTTCACAAAAAATCAAAATCTGCTCATAAAAATCGAACATAATCAATATCAGGATAAAAAACAATTTTTGGAGAAAGTAATGAATTAGAATATTTTTTTGTTCATTCTTCGAGTGAGCTTATTAAGTTTTCATTAACAATTGTATCATTATTTAACCACATAATATATTCAAAATGATTTTGCCAAGCAAATTTCATTCAAAAATTATTTGCACCAGTAAATCAATAATTATCATTTAATGAAATACAAATATTTCATCATTTGTAATCCGAAAAAGCTTCATCATTTTTAAAGATATCATTTTTTTCACAATTATAATTTGTTGGAATAAGTTCTTTTAGTCAAAATTCTGTAATTAATTTTTCTCTACTTCAATCTTTACTGCCATTATCAATAATTATGATGGAATAGTTGGAATCTTTATTATTCTTAATTAGAGAATCTAAGCATTCTTTTGTGTTTCTGTAATCATTTCGATTAATAATTAGAACTGCAATGTGATTGTTATACATCTTTATCTATTAAACAGATAAAATTTTTAAATTGTTTATTAAAGGACTCATATCAAAATCTTTTAAATATTTCTGCTAATTTTCTTGATTTTTCTTTGTATTCATCTAAGTGATCTATCATATATATTATTTTTTCTGACAAATCTTTAACATTCAATGGATCAAAAAATAAGGCATAATCTTTAGCAGTTTCAGTAAATGTTGGAATATTTGATAAAATTAAAGGACATCATGATAAACAGGCCTCGATATATGTTTGACATAGTCATTCAGAAAAACTAGCTTGTATATATATATCTGTATTTTTATAAATTTCTCTTAGTTCTCTAGCACTCTTATTTCCATTAAAGTTGATATTAAATCATTTTGATAAAGTTTTTATTTGTGTCGTATATTCTTTTTCCATTCCAGGTCATATAATATTTACATGAATATTTCTCTCTGATTTATTAACTAGTTTTATCGCTTCCACAATAATTTTTTGATTTTTTCTATTACAAATTGATCATGTAGAAGATATGATTATATTCTTTTTTTGATTTACATTTTCTTTTTTTAGATACCAAAATTCTGTATTAATTGGAATTGGAAGAAAAAAAATATTTCATTTATATTTATAGTTTATCAATTCTTTTTTTTCGTTATCATTCACATAAAAAATAGTATCCATAAAATTTTGGAAGACTTTCTGAATTAGCCATAACATTATCCATTTTACTTTATTTTCACATTTATTATATGGTCATATGATTGCATGTCTTCGCCGACATTTATGTTTAGTTGGAATTAATGAATAAATTAAGATTCGAGGATACATACCATGAAACATAAAAATAGATTCTTTTCTATTTTTCCACAACTCTTTTAAAAGTACAAAAAATTTTCAACGGTATCCTTTATACCAAAAAATATTTCTATATTCTCATTTTCCTTTAACTAAACAATTAATTACATTATCTTTTCAAAATTCATCGATAAAAGCCTTTGTAATCATTAGTCCATAAGACTGATTTTTAATATTTCACTCCAAAAAATCTGATTCTAATAATTTATATTCATCATCATTAATGTCAGTTTTGTTCCATCATCAAATTATAAATACTTTTTTTATCATTGATTTGAAAAATGAACTAAAAACACGTTATTTTTAAGTTCTTTGAGACTTACAAAATATTCGTTAATAATTACATCATAATACTGTATTCTATAATTTTTAGATTCCAGCCATTTTACAACATTTTTTACCTTATTTAAGTCAGATTCTTTTTCTTTTGATAGATGAAATTCAATAAATCATTCTTTAAATAAAAAATTATCTTCTTTAGATGATATTAATACGTCAAAACAATCATATTCAGCTCATTCTATATCCATTTTTAAGGCATCAAAGTGTTCATTTCTCAAAATATCGAGAATAGAAATAGCAGGAACTTGTATAAAATTATCTCTTGTTGAACAATGTCAATTTCATGCTCACATATTAAAACTTCAGCCATAAATTTTTATAAATTTTTCATTTCTATCTCAAACTACAGCTTGATTATAAGCTTTAATATTTTTAAAATTTTCTGTATTCTTTATTAAGTATTTATAATTATCTGGATGAGCTTCATAAACTGTTACTTTTTTATTATTTTGAGCAAATTTTAGTGCGGAATCTCATATATATCCTCATAAATCTAATACATGATTATATCATTTTATTTTGTCATAAAATTTATCGCTCCATACCTCTATAAATCAGTCTAATCATTTCAAATGACGAGGCATTGTAATTTGATTTCATTTGAAATTGAATGTGATATCAGATTTATTTTTGAATATATAGTAGGATATTGTACATCTTAAAAAAAATGGAAATAATTTTATTTCCTTCGTTAAAATAAATATAAATAAATGAAAATAAGCATATAAATTGTTTATAAATTCATTATTCTTTAACCGGTTATATAATTTTGGAAAACATTTTTCGATAAATCTCAGTATTCTTTGCATAGTAAAATGTTATAATCAAATAAAACTATTTTTTTATCATTTCTCTAACAAATCACCATCCATACATTAATGGATGTAAAAATACTAAAGGATAAACATATAATGAAATCAGACTTTTTGTCCTTTTTATATTCTCTATAAATACTGCAGTAGCTAATAAGAAGACTAATCCATAAGGTAAAATAAATATCCAACTCCAAAATAATAAAGGTATCAAAGCTATCGTATAAAGTAAATATCATAAACTTAAGACTACATATAATCTTGGAATAGCTTTATAATATTTTGTCATTTTAGCTGCTCATCATCAGTATTTTTGCATATGTTTCAAAAATTGTCAGAAAGTTTCATCTAATCTATGCCATATCTTAGCTTCGGGACAGTATAAAAATTTATATCAATCCTTTGTTAATCTATAATTTATTTCTATATCATCAAAAAATGTTGCATAGGCCGTATTAAACATATACTTTTTTATTATCTCTGCTTTGTAGATACTATTATATCCTGCAATTGATGGAATATATTTAATTCATTTTCTTACACAATAAGCAGGGTTTCATAAAGTCATAATGTAACTACAAAAATAATTATTCAGCATTAATTCAAACTTTGATATATTTCACTTAGTTTCCACTAATCTTGGTCATCCTGCTCATGCAATTTTATTATCATTTTCAGCTTTGCTTATTTTCTCATATAAACTTTCTAACCATTTTTCATCAGCTCTACAATCTGCATCTATTTGAGCTACATATTTTGATTTCTTGGATACTAAATCGATTGATATATTTCTGGCAAATGAATGTCCATAATCATATCATCACCATTTATTTTCATATTCTTTTTCGTTTACTATTGTATGTTGTATTCACTCTTTATTCAGAAATTCATCAGCAGATTTTATAGTATTATCTTTTGAGTTTCAATCTACTATAATGATTTCAAAATTTTCTTTTCAATAAGATTGTTTACTTAAATATTCTAATGTCTTTAGAAGAAATGGTTCTTCATTTTTGGTTATTATACATATAGAAATGAATGGTTTAATCATGCTGAGATAAGTATTGATTAAAGCACCACATACATTAGATGCTTTTCACAATCTCTACCAACCAGAAACAAGGACAGCCTATAACTGATAGTCGCCAAACCATTATACAGTTATCTCGCTTACAGATATATGTATGGAGTTACAGGCTGCCTTTATTTCTAATTTATTTTTTTAAAAAAACAAAAAGCACCTCAACGATGGGTGCTCATAATCAAAATCTGACCGTTTTAGCCAAATGGATTAAACCATCACTAAGATGCTTTATGTTCCAAATAACTAAAACGGGAAAATCAGACATTTGTCAGATTTATTTAGATTATGAGCAACTTGAATGTAAAGATACACGGATAAAAATCAAGGAGATTTTCGCAATTTGCTCATTATTCATGAAAATTTGCTTTTTAGAAATTTTCTTATTATAATGGAAGTACTTTTATTTTTATTATTAAAGAGAAAAAGATGATTTTACAGTATGAACAAAAAATTGATAGTGATGCTGAATTTTATGATTATTATGATGAATATGATGATTTTGAAAAATATGATGATAATGATTTTGTCATGGAAAATTTAGTTTTTGATGATGAGATGATTGATGAAACAGAGGAGGATGAGAATCGTTTTGCTACCTCCTTATTAGGAAATCTCTTGGAAGATGATGAATATTTTGTAAATTTTATTCCAATGAAGAAAAAGCAAAGATTCGCAGAAATAGATGCATAAAAAAAGGAGAAGTCAGACTTCTCTTTTTTGTTTTTTATCATTCATTTGGTTTAATTCCATAATGGAAAACTAGGTAATACCTTTTTTTATTTTCATCAATGGTGATCCCCATTCCCATCTGTTCAAAGTGTTGCATAACAACAGCTCTATAATGACTTCAATTATTCTTTTTTTCTGGTAAAATTAGCCCATTCCGTGTAGTTTTAATGGCAGAAATAAGTTCATTTGTACAATCACTTTTCTGACAGTTGTAGTATCCGTATCCAACACTTTCGGTAAATGCTGTCTTCCCTCATGTTAAGTTTTTGAAGGTAATCCCCAAGTTTTTAAATCGATTCATAATACTTGAATAACTGTAATATCCGTCAGATGAAGTTCTTTGATGAAAATGAGATTCCCTTTTTTCATCTACGAGAGTTTTACTCCATGTTGTTGCAGATTCTTCGAAAAGTTTTTGATAGGTATAAGGGGAAAGACCTTGATTTTCTCTTTCTTCATTATGTCGTTTAAGGACAGTATCTCTTACTTTTTGAATATCGATATTTTTGATATTTAAAGTTTCTCTTTGAAATGTTTTTTCATTATCATTTTTAGTTGATCAATTATCGTTTTGTTTTTTTGATGAGTTCAAATTCTTTATTTCTTGATCACAATGATTTTTGATTTCTTCGAAAAGTTGGTAATTTTCGTCATGAGTAAAATCTGGTTGTGAAAGTACTAATGAAAGCATTTGTAAAAATTGTTTTTTTTCCGTATTTGTTTTTTTCAAAGCAACTTTTTTATCGATTAGTTGGTTGAAATAATTAGCATCAATTTGTTGTGCTATGCTGAAAGAAAATAGCGAAACAAGAAAGAGACAGATTAGAATTGTTCGTTTTTTGAGCATTTGTATGGGTATTGAAGATAAACTAAAAAGAGTAAAAAGAAATCTGATTAAAAATCAAGTTGTTTATGCTAAGAAGTTCGTGATTTTTTCATTTAAATATTTTTGTAATAGGGGGAGTCCTTTTAATTTTGGATAATAGGTTAAAAGTCGTTCTGCTCCCTCTCTTACTTTCTCCATAAATTTTAAATTATTTAATAGTTCTAGAGGAATATCACTAATTCCAGATTGCATTGTCCCTAAAATTTCTCCAGCACCACGATTTTGTAAATCAATTTCTGCTAATTTAAAACCATCACTTGTTGTTTCCATTACTTTTAATCTTTTATAAGTATCTCAACTTTTTTTTAAGGTTTCCGAAAAACAATAGGATGCTAGATTAGATCTTCAGATTCTTCCTCTTAGTTGGTGAAGTTGTGAAAGTCCAAATCTTTCCGCACTTTTGATAATCATAATGGTTGCTTCGGGAATATCTACTCCCACTTCAATAACGGTTGTTGATACTAAAATTGATTTTTTTCAGGTTTTGAAATTTTGCATTGCTTGATCTTTTTCTTTTGAACTCATTTTCCCATGGAGTAGTTCGATTTTTTCTTCTCAAAGTTCAGGAAATAACGTAACGATATTTTCATATTCTACAATTGCAGATTTTACATCATCCATTTTATCACTTTCTTCGATAAGTGGAGTAACGATGAAGACTTTTTGTCCTTGTTGAATCTTTTGTAAAATTCGTGGTTTTAGCGTATAATATTCTTTTTCAGAAATGACTTTTGTTGTAATTGGAATCCTTCAAGCTGGAAGTTCATCAATTACACTTACGTCAAATTCTCAAAAAAACGCTAATGCCATTGATCTTGGAATTGGAGTTGCTGACATTTGCAAAATATGTGGTGAATTGAATTTTTGAAATTGCGCTCTTTGTTTTACTCAAAATTTATGTTGTTCGTCAATACAAACAAATTTGAGGTCTTTAAAATCTACGTCTTCTTGTAAAACTGCATGAGTTGCGATCAGAACATTTATTTTCCCTTCTTTTAATTGTTCTTTTACTTTATCTTTTTGTGTTTTCGTTAATGATCATGTGAGAAGTTCTACTCTGATTCCTAAAGGAAGTAGAAATTTTGAAAAAGTAAGAAAATGCTGATTGGCAAGAACTTCGAGTGGAGCTAGAATTACAGATTGTCCATTAAAAATTTTGTGTGTATAATATGCTGCAATAACTGCAATGATTGTTTTTCAACTACCTACATCTCCTTGTAGTAGTCTCATCATTGCTTTTCAACTATGAAAATCTTCCAAAATATGTACAAGCACTTTTTTTTGAGCTTGGGTAAGTGAAAAGGGGAGTTTTTCAAGAAAAGTCTTAATAATTTCCCATTGAGGTTCAGATTTTTCTTCTTTTTCTTTGTCTTGATATTGGTATTTATTTTGAAGGGAATGAATCTGTATTCTTAAAAGTCTATCAAAAAAAAGTCTATATAATGCTTGTTTTCTTAATAGATCGGTTTCGGGAAAATGAAGGTTTTTGATTGTTTCAACGACTGGTAAAAGGGAAAATGTTTTTAAAAAATTGTCTGGAAGATATTCTTGGAAAAGATTGGGAATTTTGGGAAGATTTTCCCAAATTTTTTGTGCAAATCGTCCAGGTTTGATTCCATTCATTTCTGAGTAAATAGGGAAAATCCTTCCGGTTTTGTAGCTTTGTTCTTGAAAAGTATCAGATTTTTCTTCTTTTTCTTCCTCTTCTGGAGCAGTTGCTGGTACTATATCAGGATGCGAAAAAATAATTTTACCGTATTTAAATTGTGGTTTCCCAACGATAATAAATCGACTCCCTTCTGTGATTTTTGAAGCTAGAAATCAAGAATTAAAAATGCTAATATATCATGGAGCTCCATTTTCGTCTTGAAAGAG
Organism: bacterium; assembly: GCA_017442645.1. The sequence continues at coordinate 29,342 of JAFRZH010000031.1, forward strand.
AATATCATAGATGGTTTTGTTTCCTCTTTTGAACACGTTCTTTTTGATGATTAGTCCTTTTGTGGAAGTTTTCCCTTTTTCATCAAAAATTAAGGAGTTTAATGGTTTGATATCTGCTCTATTTTCGTAGGTTCTTGGAAAGTGATTGAAAAAATCTTTCATGGTGAAAATCCCATTTTCTTCTAGAATTTTTACATATCTTGGTACTGTTTTTAATTCTTCTTTCAGTCACATTATTTATCACTAATTGTCAAAAAAATTAGTTATTTATATTATTTTTTTGGGGAACTGCAAGAGAATTTTTGTCCGGATTTTAGATCAATGAAGTTGCTTCATTTCGACTAATTGTTTTTCAATTAAGAAATATTTCAGCTAGTTGATTTTTGAAAGTCTTTGATATATTTGATTCACATACGATCGCATTTCTAAGTACAAGAAATTCATATATTCCTTCAGGGATATGTTCTCATTTTTCAAGTAATATGTTATAATGGTCTTTAATGAGTCTTGTTATTTCTGTAAGACATTTTTTTATTTCTAAAATATTTTCATCTGTTTGTGTTAGTGAAAGATAACTTTGCAATAAATTCCATTGTCCTTTAATTTCCGGACAAACTTCATAAAGACGGTATTTCTGTATCATATCAACTGATTGTTGTATTTCTGAATCTGTGTAGTTTTCATTATTCTCAAAATTATTAATTACTGTATGGTCATCGTTGAAACTATCTTCGATACAACTTTGTAATGAACTGCTAAAGAGTAAAAAAATTGTTGCTATCTTTTTTATTTGGTCTCTGACATTATAATTTTCCATTATCTTTTTGATTATAGTCTAAACGTTTACGTTTATAATTTTTTGTCGATTATTGTCAATAGAATTAAAGCAATTTGTATGAAACAATTATTATAAAAAGTCTGAATATTTATCGTGTTAATAAAAAAACGAGTTTATATCCTCGTCTTTTATACATATATTTCTCTTGGCCTTGCTCCTTCTTGAGGTCAGATTATTCCTCTTTCTTCTAGAATATCCATAATTCTTGCAGCTCTTGCAAATCCCACTCAAAGTTTCCTTTGGAGCATTGTTGCAGAAGCTTTTCTTGTTTCCATGATAATTTCAATTGCTTGTTCTACTAATTCATCGTCATCTCCATTTCCTCATCAACCTCAGTTTCATGCTATTTCCGGCTTGTCCTCTAGAGTACGAATGATATCTTGATTGTAAATATCTTCTTCTGTTAGATCTTTCATATATTTATCTTTTAGAGAAGCTACTACTTTTTCAATTTCTTCTGTAGAAATAAAAGGAGATTGAATTCTGACAGGAAATTTTGTGGAAGGATCTATATAGAGCATATCTCCTTTCCCTACGAGATCTTCTGCTCCTTTACGTCCGATAATGGTTCTACTATCAATTTCAGAAACAACTCCATAAGCAATTCTCGTTGGAATATTTGCTTTAATAGTTCCTGTAATGATATTTACACTTGGTCTTTGGGTTGCAAGAATGAGGTGGATTCCTACAGCTCTTGCTTTTGCTGCTAAACGGTCAATACAGATTTCTGCTTCTTTTTTATTAGCTTGAGAAGAAATCATCATATCGGCCATTTCATCAATAATGAATACAATACGATACATTTTTTCTTCAGCAATTGCATTATATTCACTTAATTGTTTTACTCTTTTCTCTCTTAAAATTGCATATCTTCTTTCCATTTCATTTACCGTTCGTTGGAGGAGCTTTACTGCTTTGGTGGAATCATATACAATTGGAGCAAGCATATAAGGAAGTCCACTGTACATTTCGAGTTCTACTTGTTTAGGATCGACCATTAAAAATTTTAAATCTGAAGGACTATTTTGAAACATGAGTGAAACGATGAAGTCATTGATTCCTACAGATTTACCGCTTCCAGTAGCTCATGCAACGAGAAGATGAGGCATATCTTCCAATGCTTTAATAATCACTTTTCCATCAATTCATTTCCCTAAAGAAAGTCAGGTTTCTTTCTTTTTCATTGATTCTTGAAATTCTTCAGAATTGAGAATATCTCCAATTTTTACCATATTAGGTTTAGGATTAGGAATTTGAATTCCAACGTAATCAGTACCAGGAATAGGAGCTACAATTCTTAGAGATTTGGATTTTAAAGAAAGTTTGATATCATTAGTGAGGTTTTCAATAGAAGAAATCTTAATTCATTCTGAAGGTCTAATTTTTATTTGAACAATAGAAGGACCAATATCAAATCATTCGATTGTGACAGGAATTCAGAACTCTATTAATTTTTTTTGAAGTGCTTTTGCTTTTTCTACAATAAAATTTTGATCGACTTGGCTTTTTTGTCATAATGTTGTTTCCAAAAGTGAATAGGGAAAACTAGGTTTATCATCTGAAAATTGAATCTTTTTTGCAGGTTTTTCTTCAATTGTTTCAATTTTTATTTCAGGTCCTTCTTTAGATTTTTTAGTGAAGAGATCTTTTATTAGTGAGCCTTCTTTTCTTTGTGTATCTTGATTCTTAAGTTTTTCAAGTAAAGGATTTTGTTTTTTTGTGGCAATTGCTACTTTAGAAAATAAATCTGTATCTGAATTTTCGTTTGAATTTCCATAATTGTTTCAGTTTCTATTCTCTCATTTTGATGAAACATTAACTTCTGTTGTGAAAATTCAGACTTTATTTTTCTCTGTTTTAATATTTTTTCTCGGATCTTCTTTCTTTTCGTATTGTTCAATATTGATTTTAGGAAGACTTGGGAGTCTTACATTTAAACGGTAGAAAAACCGAATAATTGTTCCAAGTCCTCATAGAATGGTTAGAATTTTTATAGCTAAAATTGAATTTCAAAAAATAGCTTTTAATCACATAATCAGAGGTCGCGAAAAATATCATCCGTATTGATTTGAACTTGTCCAGTTCACGATTGTTTCAATTGCAGGTTCTGGAATGGCTGCAAAGTTTAAAATTCAAGAAATGAAGAACATTAGTAAAATAAATTGTTTGATGAGTGTTCTCATAAGTTCTCCTTTGCATATTACTAAGATTCCAATTACAATACACAGAAAAAAAAAGACAAGTAATCCTATTTCTCAAAAAGTAATACTCGCATATTTTGAAAAAAAATCTAAAATAGGGGAACTTGGTGCTACTATTTTGCTGAAGAAAAAGAGAACTCCTAAAATGATTAAAAAAAATCCTATGTTATTTTTATTGATCTTAAGTATTTTTTTTGTTGAATGTTTTTTTCTCGCCACTTTCTTATTTCTACGAAATAAAATTTCATTTTTTAGATTATGAAATTTTTGTGTATTTTCAATTGAAAAATTTTTTATATTTTTATATTTTTATAAATATGTCAAGTATATGAAATTAATAAAATATAATATTGGTTGACTTATTGTTTTTAATGGTATATAATGATTTTATGTTTTATTCTTTATTCTTTTGTGAAAAGAAAAATGATAAACTTCCTTAAAATAAGTATTGTTATTATTATGATAGGGGACTCTCTCTTATCGTTTCTTTTTGCTGTTGATGAGGAAGGTGGTCTAAATATAGATGAAAAATCTTCTTATTCTTATCTTGAAAATGTAAATGATTCTTTTCCTCAAGAAAATAGTTCTTTTGTAGAAAACAATGAAGGAGAAGATTATTTTTTTGAGTGAAGTTTACAAGATGATAGTAATACTATAGTTAATTCTCTTCTAGTTGAAGTTGATATGGATGAGAAAATTGAGGTGATTGAGCAGAAGGATACAAAGGAGGATACAAAGGAGGATACAAAGGAAGATACAGAGGAAAATACAGAAGAAAATGTAGAGGAAAATGTAGCAGAAGATGTAGAGAAAGATACAGAAAAAAATACAGAGGAAGACACAGAGGAAAAAATAGACTGAAAACCTCAGGAACAAGTTCAGAAAGTGGATAGTAAAAATGAGGAAATAGATCAAAAAACAACTTTTTATTGATGATGAGATGATATTGTTGTATCTTCAATAGCGGATAATAGCTCTGATCGTTCTCTTTTATCAAAACAAATTATATCTAAAAAATTAATTTCTAATAGGTTTGAATCCTGATATCCTCAAGAGTGAATTGTTTTTGATTTTCAATGAGGAAATATTTCTTCTACAGATTCTGGTTTTATAGTCATTGAAATTAATCAGTGTTATTCTCAAATGATAGGAAATTTACTTCCAGAAGATCCTAGCAAGGAATGATATGCTTTTTTATGATATAGTACTTGTCAAAATTGAATATGAGAAGACTGTTTTACTTTGTGAAAGTATGAAAACTTTTGTGATTATGATGATTTAAAAGAAGGGAATTTTATTCTTTATGCTCAATATCAGCAGTTGCCAACTTTGTTTATTCATTCAAACGGTGGAACATATTCAGATTCTTCTTCTTTTTCTAAAATTATTGATACTGGGAGATGTTATTTTGATACTGTGCAAAATATTACTCATTCTGATCCTCAGAAAGAGGGGTATCGTTTTTTAGGATATAGTACTTGTGAAAATTATGATGGAGAAAAGTGTGTTTTTTTAGAAAGTACTGAAGATTATTGTCATAGTATTTTATTTTCAGATCCTCAAAATTTTGAAATTCATTTGTATGCCGTTTATGAACAATTTCCTATGATCTTGCTTGATGGAAATGGGGGATTGTTTCAAAATAATAAAGGGTTTGTGTATAAGATTATTGATACAAGAAATAAATATTGGTATTTAAATCCTTGAAATTTGGCTCAAGAACTGGTTCAACAGGGAAGAGATTATCCTACAAAATTTTGATATAATTTTTTACATTATAGTACTTGTAAAGATGATAATGGAGTTGACCAAAATTGTAAAACTTTGGGACTTTATGATAATATGAATACTTCAGATTTTTCTTCTTTTTTACAAGAATGATTACTTCGTTTATATGCAATTTATCAAAAAGTTTCTGATACAGAAACAGTAAATGAATATACAGTTACTTTTGATTTTGGAGATAGAACAGAGTCTTTTAATGTCCTTCATGGTGAGAAACTTTCTCCTTTAGCTATTGATAAAATTTGATATTCTTCTGAATGGTATTATCAAGGGGGAAAGTTTGATTTTGATCAAGAAATTACAGAAAATATGCTTTTAACTGCAAATTATGTCCCTGAAGAGTATCAGATTATTTATCAGGTTGATCAAGATGTTATTCATTCTAATCCTCATAGTTATACTCTTGAAGATCATATTCAATTGTGAGATGCAAAGAAAGATTGATTCTCTTTTCTTTGATGGTTTACGGAAGAGGGAGAAAAAATAGAGGTTATAGAAGGAAGTTGGAGAAAAAATCTTGTTTTGTATGCTCGTTGGGTAAAAAACGGATTTATTCTTTCTGCTCCTGATTATTTTATTTTTGATAAAGATGAAAGTGGAAATCCTCTTAGAGTTAGTTGAACTCTTCAAAAAAGTTTTACAGAAACCTGAATCTTTTCTGTTCTCGATTATGAAGGAAGTCCCGATTGGTATACGACTCTTGCTTTTTCTGATTTAGATTTATGAAACCAAAAAAAGGCAGAAGTTTTGATTTCTTCCGAGAATTATCTTTTTAATGATTTTGTTAATAATGAAAATTCTTCAACTCATTTATATTCTTTTATAAGAAAGAATGATACTTCTCAGATCCAATATTCCGAATTATTAAATATTACTCTTATGATTCCTGCGTATACTTCTTCAAAAGAATATTCTTGAGTTATTGTTTTTACTTTATACGAAGAATAAGTAAAAAAAAGACTCAAATGAGTCTTTTTTGAAAATTAGTCTTCCTTTTTTGAACATTTTTTTGTTTTCTTTTCTGTTTTTTTATCTTCTTCCTCGTCTTCTTTTTTACTTTTTTTTGTTGTTTTTTTCTCAGTTTTTTCTTCCTCTTTTTCATTAGGTTCAGATTTTTTAGATTTTTTTTCTGCCACCTTTGATGGATGAAAATATTCGTAAAGTTTTTTCTCAACAATAAGATTTTCGAGATTAGAATTCCAATCAATTCCGAGGTTTAGTAAATCTGATACTTTCATAAGGATAAAAAATTTTTTTAGACTTTCTGCCGCTTTTGTCTTGATATCTTCGAAAAAGTTGTTTGCTTTATCCTTTAGTCCTTCTAAGTATTCTTTTACTTTTTCCTTTCCTCCTAATTTTTTTTCTAGGGAAGCAATTCTTGCTTTAAATTCTTCTTCAATTAATGTCTTTGGAATTTCAATTGAAAAGAATTTTTCATTCAATTTAGTAACGTAATCTTCTACTACTTTTACTAATTCTTCAGTATGTTTCTCTTCTTGCATGGTCTTTTTTATCATACTTTTTAATTCTTCTATATTTTTACATTCATTTCCAAAATATTTTTTGATCGTTTCTTCATCGAATTCAGGAAGAATTTCTTTTTTTATATCTTTTATGATAGCTTTTAATTTGATTGTATCTTCTTTTAATTTCTTTTTTAATTCTTCAGGCAAAGAGTCACTCTTCTTTATTTCAATACTTTCATCTTTCTTTTTCCCTTTAAATGTTTTTTCCCAAAATTTTGATTCTTCAAATTCTTGTTTCCCTAGATAAATATTTCCTCCACGTGTGCTTTCTCCAGATTCATTAATACTTTCAATTTCAATCTTAGAAATTGTTCCTTCAGAGATTTCATCGGTATCTTGGTAATCAATGTACATTCTTTTTAATCTATTTACTCCTTCTTCTACTTCTTCATCGGAAACTTCTGTTGAAATTTCTTTAATACTTTCTTTTTCCCATTTTTTATCTTTTATCTCAACTTCAGGATAAACATCTAAATAAAGTGTTACAGTAGTTATATCTCAATCTTTTTCATCCTTAAATCCATAAGGTGATCCGATGAATTTTATCTCTTGATTTTCTTTTAATACTTTAGAAATATCATGATCTACAATATGTTCTATAATTTCTGCATCTATTTGTTCAGGAGATACTTTTTGTTCAACTAATGCAGTTGGAATATGTCCTTTTCTGAATCCAGGAATATCTAAGTAATTTTTAAACATTTCTATTACATGTCCTCTTTCTTTTTTCTTATCTTCTTCAGAAAAACTGATGGTAACCATGTAATTGGATTGATCTCCTTTTGTAATTTTGTATGCCATAAACGAATAAATTAAATAACTAAAATTCGATTGGTAGTATAAAGATATCTCTTTAAAATGCAAATGCTTTTATTTTTTGACTCTATTGTTGTATAAATATCTACTCTTCTCCCAAGAATCCATCACTCTGCAGATTCCACAATTTCGCATACGTTCCATTCAAGTTCAATAATTCATTATGACTTCCTTTTTCAATAATCTTTCCTTTTTCCATCACCACAATTTTGTCCATTTTTCTAATCGTTGAAAGTCTATGCGCAATAACGATACACGTTTTATTCTTCATCACTTCTTCCATTGCTTCTTGGATTAAAACTTCCGATTCACTATCAAGTGCTGAAGTTGCCTCGTCAAGTACGAGGATTTTTTTATTTTCCAAAATAGCTCTGGCAATTGCTACTCTTTGCCTTTCTCCTCAGGAAAGTTTAATACCTCTTTCTCCTACCAAAGTATCATACCCTTGCTCAAGTTTTGAGATAAAATCATGACATCTTGCCATTTTACAAGCGGCAATCATTTCTTCTTCAGTGGCTTTCAGATTTCCATAGCAGATATTTTCTCTGAGACTTCTGTGAAAGAGAATCACTTCTTGCGGAACGAGCGAAATCTGACTTCTCAGACTTTCTTGGGTAACTTCTGAAATATCTTGATCATCGATCGTGATTTTCCCTTCAAAAAGATCATAAAATCTGAATAACAACTTCGTTAAGGTTGATTTCCCACTTCCTGATTGTCAAACGAGTGCAACCTTTTCTCCTGGTTTAATTCTCAAATCAAAATGTTCAAAGACTTTCACCTCATTGGAATAGCCAAACGTGAGGTCCTGAAATTCTACCTTTCCTGCTCAGACTTTTAATTTTTTTTCTGATTTATCGACGATTTCATGCGGAGTATTGAGAATTCTAAACATTTCTACACTATCTCCGTAAATCGTATTCACCGTTTGTAAAAGGCTTACAATCTCCAATCTTCGTCCAAGTGCGCGCACATAGGTATAAAACATGATAATCATTGCGGCATCAAAAATCCCCATTTCTCGGTATTTCAAGCTCAAAAACATCACTCCAAGTACACAAATACATTCAAATCCTTCACACCACAAACGATTGATATTATGTTTCACATCTCTTTGATAATTGGCATCACTTCGCTTTTGGAGGCTTTGCTCATAGGCTTGGACTTCTTTTTTCTGAGAATGAAAGGTCAAAACATTCATACTATTCCCTAAAATATCTGACAAAATCCCAGAACTTTTCGACTGTAATTCATTTCTTTTGACTTCATATTTTGTTTCCGTTTTGTAACATAGATAAGCAATAAGACAGTATCCTACTGCAAAAACAAGAAACGCGATTCCCATATAAAGATTTTTCTGGAAAGCAATGACGATAATTCCGATAAAAAAGAAGAGAAAGTTGAAGGTTTTTTGGATGGCATAGAGAAATTTATGATGAGCTTTGATTCCTTTTTTCGTTTGTGAGAAAACGGATCCACTAAAATGATTGGCAAAAAACGTGTAGGAATGATTCAAAAGATATTCAGGGATTTTATCTCGAAGATTCGTTCTGATTTCCATGGTAACTTTTCGATAAAGCCATTTGATAATCACACTAAAAATGGTCTGAATCATCAATAAAAATCCCACAAACAGAATAACCGTTCCCAATTGTTTAGCGATTTCTGAATCGAGAAGCTCCGTATTAGTTGCAATGGTTGCAATTTGACTATACACTTTTGGAACAAGAACGGACAGAGTAGCACTAATAAGGAAAAGAAAGGTATAGATGAAAAAACGCGTCTTTTGAGGTACGGTTTCTTTTCGAAAAAATTTAAAAATCTGAAAGACTGATATGGTTTCGGTTGGTTGTTCTTTATTTTGTGTTGTCATTCTTCGTTTCAAATAAAAGATAAAAATTCTTATGCTGACTTTAAAAGTTCTTCTCGCCATCAGTAATGTTTTGGGAGTTCTCCAACAATATTAGGTATTGGTTACTATTATTTCTCTTCAAAAGGATTCTGATTCTATAGGTTGCATTGCATATTTTTTTATTTGTTGTCAATTTCATCGTTGTCAGTTTTTATTCAGAGGAGTTTGATAGTGGATAAAATTATGAGAATATTTTCTTGCTTTCTTATTATAAAGAGACTTTGGAGAATTCTTTGGATAATGAGAATCAACATAAGCAATTAACTGTGGATTAGTTTCTTTGATAAGTGTTCTCAATTCTTGTGAGAGTGAATCACTATTCATTAAGCATTCTTTTCGTTGTAATCGATGATTTAATTCATGAATAATAAGTCAAAAAATTTCAGCTTTATCTCATTCTCAAGGAACACAGCCCCAATCTTGTTTCTCCTCACATCGAGTATAATTTCTCGAAATAAATAAGGTATTAGAGTATACTTCATAGCGACAACATTCGTCATCAATAATCTTTAATTTAATAGGGAAAGTAATTCCCATATATTTTTTTATGAAGTGAAAAGCTTTTTTGATAAAAGTATCGATATTAGTTATAGCGTGTAATTTTTTGATGTCTTCTTGATGAGATAATAATAAGTTTTGAAAAGCTTCATCGGTTTCTGAGAATTGTACATTAGGAGCACGAAAAGTTCATTTAGGAATCTTGATTGATTTTGCTGAATGTTTTGGAAAATATAAAGTTCTAAAAAGAGACTCTTTTGTTGGATTGTGATAATCAGGCTTATATGAGATAATGTGAGTTTTTTCCATAATAACAGTGTTAAATAAAATATTATTCTTCTCCTAAAAATCCTCAACTTTGAAGATTCCAAAGTTTTGCATACGTTCCATTGGTATTCAAAAGTTCTTGATGACTTCCTTTTTCAATGATTTTTCCGTTTTCCATTACCACGATTTTGTCCATTTTTCTGATTGTTGAAAGTCTATGCGCGATTACGATACAGTTTTTGTTTTTCATCACTTCTTCCATTGCTTCTTGGATTAAAACTTCTGATTCAGAATCAAGTGCTGAAGTGGCCTCGTCGAGTACGAGGATTTTTTTGTTTTCCAAAATTGCTCTGGCTATCGCAACTCTCTGTCTTTCTCCTCAGGAAAGTTTGATTCCTCTTTCTCAAACAAGCGTATCGTATCACGATTCAAGTTTCGAGATGAAATCATGACATCTTGCCATTTTACAAGCGGCGATCATTTCTTCCTCCGTTGCTTTTGGTTTTCCATAGCAAATATTTTCTCTTAAGGATCTATGAAAGAGAATCACCTCTTGAGGAACAAGAGAAATTTGACTTCTCAAAGATTCTTGCGTAACCTCTGAAATATCTTGATCATCGATGGTGATTTTCCCCTCAAAAAGATCATAAAATCTGAATAATAACTTCGTTAAAGTTGATTTTCCACTTCCAGACTGTCAAACAAGTGCGACTTTTTCTCCTGGTTTAATTCTCAAATCAAAATGTTCAAAGACTTTCACCTCCTTGGAATATCAAAACGTGAGGTTCTGAAATTCTACCTTTCCTGCTCAGACTTTTAAATTTTTTTCTGATTTATCAACAACTTCATGGGGAGTGTTTAACATTTCCAGCATCGGAGTCGCATCTCCAAGGGTTTCATTCATTCCTTGAAAAAATTCTACACATTCTTCCACCGTTTCTGAAAGACTTTTAGTATACATTTCAATCAAAACGACTACTCCAAGAGAGAATACTCCCAATTCGAAAAAGTAAATCGAAATCAGTAAAATACTCACATAAAAAAGCACATCAAGTCCATACATTCCCAATTTCATCCAAGCATACTTTTTTTGAAGATTGAGGAAAATCGTTTTGATTTCTTTGATTCGAAGGCTTAGATTTTTACTTTCTCTTTTTACGGTTGCAAAGGTGAGAACATTTTGTTGATTGGTGATGATATCGGAAAATTTTCCTTCCATTTCATTTTGTTTCTTATGCCAAATCACATCTTGCTTCTCATAATACTTTGAAACTTTAGCTACGACAAAACCATAAAGACTCGCATAAATCAATAACACAATCCCCAATCGGATACTTTTGGAACTGACAATCACGAGCAATACAGGAACATACAAAAACAAATCCATTACATAGAAAAATAATTCATCGGTAATGAACAGATATCCATCGATGAGCATATGAACAGAGGAATTAAGCGTTCCTGAAGACGCATTCGCAAAGAATTTGTAGGAATTGTGCAAAAGATAACGCAGACACTCCGTTCCGATATCTTTACAGACAGGATATTCAAACTTGGAAAGAATAATAAACTGAATTACTCTGAGAATTAGCTTCAAAAACACTATAAAAGCATAAATTCACAGAAAAAGAAACGCACTTTCTGCTGCAGTTTCGAGGGTAAGTTCTGGATTTGAAATTGTATCCACAATTTCACTATAAAGAACGGGGGCCAATAAGTAAATACATCAAAAACAAAATGCTAATATCGCGACAAAAATCCAAAATCGTTTTTTATACGGTTTCGTCTTTTCTCGATACCATTTGAAAAGATCTTTTTTTGTAATTTTGGGGGTAGAGGGGGTAGAAGTTTGAGTCATCGTTCCTCTTGAAAAAAGAATAAAATCAACTTCTCTCAATTATAGAGAAATATTCGCAAAAAATCAATTCTATAAAAGAATTACCATTATAGAATACGGAGAAAATTGAAATTTGTGACAGAAAATTTATCAAAGTCCACCATTTTCATCAACGGGTCCTTGAGGGAGCTTGGGAGAATTTTCTTTTGGTTGTGGAGTTAAAAAATCTCGAAAATCTGGTTCCTTTGGAGGATTTTCTATTTTTTCTATTCTTTGAATTTGTTCTCTAAACGAATCTGTTTTTCGTCCTCTTATTGTGTCTGGGTGAGGATAATGAGAAGCTGAATTTGTTTCACGGTCTTGTTTGATTATCTCTAATGCACTAGAATCATGTTCAATAGCTTCTTTTAATGCTAATTTATAGGTAATATCTTCTTCGTATCGTTTAAAAATTTTATTTCGTGTCTTTTGTATTTGAGAATTTATTTTTTCTTCAGGAATCGTAATACTGTAATTAGAGTCAGATTTTTCTTTGGTATTTTTTGAAAAACTTATCGAGTTAACGAGTTCTTTTATATAAATTTTAACTTTTGGATCGGAAAAATCAATATTAAGGGTATCGTTTTGTGCTTGTTCCTTGAGCCTTTTTTCAAATGTTTTGTAAAGTATTTCATTACTTGATTCTCACTCATGAATTGTGATAGTAAAATCTGGTGAAGAACAGGAAAGAATATGAAAAAGTAACGCTACGAATAAGCTTGTTGGTATATTCTGTTTCCTTTTTCTATATTCGATCTTTTCCATGATTGTTTTTTAAAAGTACAAAAATATGACTTATTTATGGATTAGATCCTGCAACTTGTTGAATTCTTCTTTTTGTTGCTTCTATCCCCTTTGTATTACGCTCTTTGTCTTCTCTTATTCTTTGTATGTTTGTTGTTGTTTCTTCTAATTCTAATTCTTTTTCTTGTAATGTCTCTTTTAAACTATCAATTTCGTATCTTTGTTGTTCCTTTTTCTTTGTCTTTTCCCCCTCCAATAACTCTTTTGTTTTATTGTCCTGGTTTAAGATTTCTATTCGAGTTTTCCATGCGTATTCTTTAATAAGCGGTTCTGGGATCTTTATAGAATCTCCTTTCTTAGATCTTTCAAATTCTTTGTATCTTGTTATTGCGGAATCATGGAGAGTAAAAAGTTTATTTGCATAGTCTCTGATTATTTCGTTTATTTTTTCTGGGCTGAGGTTGATGTTGTATCCTCTGGTTGCCATTGAGTCATTGATAATGTGTTCTATATGGGGAATTGTTGCATCTATAAATCCACTATTTCATTCTTCTATTTTGATAGTTCTATATTCCGGATTCTCTGAACATGCAGAAAGTATACTTGCTATGCATAGACTGATGATTGTATTCATTATCATCTTGTTGTTTTGCTCATACTGATTAATTCTCGTTTCATTAGCCATTTTTATTTTCTTAATAAGAATAAAAAATTATTATCTATATAAATATTTATATTTTATTGTCAAGAGTAATTGATTAAAAAATACAAAAATTGAAAAATGCCTTGAAAAAGAGAGACAAATCATTATATGATATTTACATATTTATTTTTTATTGCTTTATATGAAAGTGATTAAGAAACTTATTTCAAATGTTTTGATTTGTTCATGATTACTTTTTCTTTTTGCGTATTATGAATATGGTATTAAGATTTCTCTTCATGAGACTTCACTCGCACATCGAACTTTTACGACAGAGAATATTGTTTCGGTTTTGATTGTTTTTTGAATCTTATGACTTCTTTTCTGGATTATTAATTCTCCTGTAAAGAAAATTTTGAGCATCTTAACAATTCCTGTCAATGCAATTACGTTGTGATTATTTTCTTTGGTGCTTAATGTTGTTGTCTTTTATTTATTTCAATATGTTGCCAATCATTATCTTGGTTGAGTAAATGTTGAACTTGGAACAATCCTTCAGACTTTTGTTCTTTCTTTATTGATGGCAATTGGAATTACTGTACTTAATAAAATATTTTAATTTTTGTAGATATATTTAAATGAAACATTTTACAATTACGAGAGATAAGGCGGCTGAATTACTTTGAATCTCTACAAGAACGATTGATAGATATATAAAATCTGGAAAATTATGATATAAAAAAGTAGCTAATAAGGTTTTTTTAGCTGTGGAGGAAATTGACTCATTGAAGAAGGAATTTGAGGTACTTCATCAAGAGGTTGCTACGGAATTGGTGAATGATGGAGAAAATAACGCAATTCAAAGTACAGCAATTTCGCAGAATAATTCTTCCGTTGCAGTTAAACCTAGTATTGATCTTGCAGCTATTGAGGACAAAATTGATAAATTTTCTTTGATTTTCGTTGAGAAAGATAAGATGATTGATGAGAAAAATAGAGTGATTATTATGCTTCAAAAGAGAATCGCAGAATTAGAGACAAAAATTCAATCTATGATTGCTTTGCCAGATTATACGAAGGAAAAACAGGAAGCCTTAGAAGAAAAGAGAGCTTTAGAAGAAAAACTTGAAATTTTAAGAGGAAGACTAAAAGAAGAGTGAGTTAGAACTTATGTTCTTATGTGATTTGCTTTAGTTTTGCTTGCAATTACGATTTTCTTATTTATTAAGTATAATAGTGTGAATTAATGAATTAAAAAAGTAAGGTTGATCCCTTACTTTTTTTGGAGTTTTTTTTAGTAATTTCTTTTGCATTGTTTATGAGGATATTACTGATTTCATTCAGGCTGAGGAGTATTTAAAGATTCTCGTACTCTCAATTTGTATGTTAATTGTTCTATTTCCCTTTTTTTCTCTTCTAACTCTGAATTTTCCTTGTTTAATTGTTCTTCTTTTTGTTTTAATTCTTCTTGTGTGTTTTCTAATCTTTCTCTAAGATGTAAAACACCTATCCAAGATATAATAGTTATTACAAGAAAACCTATAAATCGCATAGTTGCTGAAAATTTATATTTTCGATGTTTATCTTTTTGTTCATGAGCAACATCTCTACATTCTTCTACGTCTTGTTTTATTAAATTAGATATTATTTTTAGATATTCAGATGTATATTGATTATTATTAATATTGTTTTGTAAATGTCCAATCTCATCCAAGAGTTTGTCAAAAAGGAGAAAAGGTTTTTTGTATCAGATTCTTATTTGCATAGTTTGTATTGACTGGAGAATATTTTCTACTACTTCTGAATCGTTTTTATTAATTGCATTTTGAAGTTTATCTAAAAGATCATAATAATTAGTCTCCTTTTCAGATTCAGAATTATCAGGTTCTGATGTGTCTATTTCAGATAATTCAGGGAAAAGGTTAATTATGTTATCAATAAGTGCTTTATGTTTCTTGTACAATGGAGTAGTTTGTAATGCTTTTACATGTTCCCAAAAAGATTGTATATTTTTACTTAATCGTTCAGGAGATTTTTTTATACTTGCTAAATCCATTGCAAATTCATCTATGATTTCATCTCCTTGATTTTTATTCTTAGCATTTTTCTTGTCTTTTAAAATATCACTTATTTGTTGTAAAAAAGATTGAATTATTTCCGCCTTTTCCGTATTATTAAGTTCTCCCTTTGTTTTTTCCGGACTTTTATCTTTTCTTTCCATATTCATGATATCATATATAAATATACAATATCATATATATATATATCTTAAAGTCAATACAAAATTAAACCTAAAATACAATAATTTTACAGAGTTAGTAACTTTTTTGGGTAACTTTTGTGTTTATTTAAAAATATGGGAAAAAATATCGATGAGTTCTCTTCTCTGGGCGATAAATTTCCCGTTTTTTAATCGATTTTTAAAATCATTATTAGTGAAATTAATCATATGTTGAAGTCCTTTTTTTTCAAGGCAAGGATAACTTTCAATTGCACCCAATTTTAAAATGAAGATATTCTCGCTATAAAGATCTTCGATTCCTTCGAGGATTTTTTTGTATTTCTGAGGATAATATTTTTTGATGGTATAAACAAGTTTATTGTAGTAATCTCCGTTTACTTTTGGATATTTCCCCATATAAGCGTTGGCTAACTGATAATATCTATTGATTTCTTTTTGAGTGAAAAATCCATAATCCACGGTATTATCTCGGTCTCCGATGAAAAAATTTTCAATTCAGAATCTATTGAGAAATTTATGCCGTGCTTTATAGGATCCCTTTCCATTGATATTCACCAGTTCTCGTTTCCCAACTATATCTTCTCGTCCTGGTTGTTCTTGAAGCCATTTGAGATAATGATAAAAGAAATATAAGTCTGAGTCTCCTTCAACCATAATAATTTTATTGACGAAAAAAATCTTCGAGATGTTTTCATATTTGAGAATATGGACGAGTTTTGCATCTTCTAGAAAAAATTTAATTTGTGGAGTGTAAACATTGGTTTTATTTTCTTTTCTTACAAATCTATAAACATTGGTGATATTGTTTTCATTGATGAAAAGAGCAGAGTAGGTGGAGAGAAAAATTTGAGTTCCTCGTTCTTTACTGATTTGATTGAGAAAAATTGCTAATTCTTTTTGGAGTTGGGGATGGATGTGAAGTTCTGGTTCATCAATGATGATAAAACCGTTTTTTAAATCATTTCCAAAAATCGCAAACATAATGAGAAGGAGGGATTGTTCTCCAGAACTTAAGTCAGATAGAAAAAAAATATCTCCGTTTTTATCTTTGAGTTTGATGCTGATTTCTCCTTGCGCAAAGTCGATAAAGGGCTCTTTTTTGAGGAATCTAATAAGGTTCTTAGAAATACTTTGTCGAAAATCAGATTTATATAATCTTTTTTCTTTATTTCCTGAACGTTCTTTTTTTCATTGTGTTAAGTCTTCTTGAGTGTTTTTATTGAGAATGTTTCGAATTTTATTGAGACCTCTGTAAAATCCTTCCATATTTTGAGTGTTTTTTTCTCTTTTATTGAAAATATATTGATCAAATTCAAAAAAATTATTGAAATAAGTCAGAGTATTAGTGTCTCTACTACTTGAGAGAATGGAGAAATTATTTTTTAAATGATATCGTTTTCTTTGATGGGGTTCGAATTCGTTGTGAATGGTAATTAAAATATAAAATAATTCTTGATAGCTTAAACACTGAAGAATAAATTTTTCAGTTTCATTTAGTTTCTCTGAGTGGATTATAAAATTTTGATCTTTTTCTGAAAACGTTGCTTCAATTGTGATTTCTTTATATTGTTCCATAATTTCGTAATGACTATGTTTTTTGAATCTTTCCTGAATTTGAGAGTATTTTTCAATCATTTCATTGATTTCTTTGTAATATTTACATGCAAATCCGATATTTTCATAGTCATTTTCAAAAAGTTCTAGAGTGATTCTAATTTCAGAAGGAAGATTTTTAAATTGTCTGTGTTTATTGAGTCAGGAAGTGTTCGTTTGAAAACAAGAAATTGCATTTTTATGTTCAGATTTCCCTCTTTTTTTTAAAAATTCGGGATTAAATGAAAAATCTTTACTAATCGTTCTAAAAAATTGGTTAAGAATTCCAATAAAATTACTTTTCCCGGAACCATTCGCACCAATGAGAATATTTGTTTCTTCTTCCTCTTCGGTATTAAAATGGATTCCTGGAGTTTCGTCTATATTTTCGATGTAGGGGAAACTCATCAGATTAGAAATTTTCACTTCCTTAATTTTCATTTTTGTTTTTGAGATTTAAACACTTGTTTAATTATATTTTTTTGGACGAAGAAAATCAAAAAAATGTTATCATTAGAAAAATTTTTACAAATTTTTTAAAAAAAGGGATAATAATTTGAAGAAAATCAAAAAAAAAGAACAAGGAAAAACTTGTTCATTTTTTATAATACGGATGAAATATGTTAAAAAGGTAATTCATCATTAGCAGAATTGCTAGTTCCATTTCCTTTAGAGATAACATCAACTCTCCAAGCAGAAATTGAATTATATCGTCTTCCATTAAATTCTCTTGCTCTTGCATTTAAGGTAACTTTAACTTTATCTCCTTGGGCTAAGTCTTTTACAGTACTAACTTGTTTTTCTCCAAATTGATCACAAACAATAGCTTGTTTTCGTTCGTTGTCAGAATCTTCTGTTACAACAAATGTTACTTTTTGAGCTTCTCCTTTTGCAGTATTTACTGTTTCGATAGCTCCCATAAAAGTGATAATTCCTTCAAATTCCATAAAATATGTTTTTATACAATAAAAATACATTCAAACTTTTATCTTTTTTTTTCTTTTTTACAAGAGATTTTTGACTTTTTCTTTTTTTACATATTCTCCCTTGTTTATTTGGGAAAAAACAGTATAGTGAAGTCAGATTTTTATTTTTTTTCTCTTTTATTTTCTCTTTTCATAATATGTTTTTTGCTGTCATTGGGAATAATTTTGAGCTTTGTCAGAAGGAACTTGCGTTTTTGCATCCGAGTAGGGTAGAGCAGATTGATGAACATTTGGTGCTTTTTGATACGGTTGAGACCGAGAAAATTTCGCAACTTGCGGGGCTCGTAAAGTGGGGGAAAGTGTTTCCTTTCAAGGAGATTGAGAAAAAACTGTATGATCAAGAGGGAGGAACGAAAAGAATTCTTTGAATTGCAGATCATAATCTCGGACTTGGATTTAAGAAAAAATATAAAATGAAGAGGTTTAAACCTGTGGAACTTTTGCATACGGATATGGATGTGAAAAAGAAGGGAATTGAACTGGTGAAACTTGGAAAAGAATGGGGAATTGTGGAGGGATATCAAGATATTGCGTTATATGAAGTTGTGGATTTTAAAAAGCCGGTTCGTAGTATGCAAGTTGGGATGATGCCTGCAAAACTGACGCATCAACTTGTGATGATAGGGCTTTCTTACCTCGAAAAAAAAGGAAAAAAAGAGAAGAAAAGTCTGATTTTTGATCCTTTTTGTGGAATGGGAACGACAGGATTTATTGCTAATGCGTTAGGTTTTGATTTTGTTTGATCCGATTTACAGATTGATTCTGCTTTGAAAAATAAACAGTGGCGAGAGAAAAATGTTCACTTCTCTCAAGGAAAAATTTTTGAGTTTTTTCAGCAGGACTGTACGAAAGCGTTTTCTTCTAAGTTTCAGATCCTTTCAAAGTTTGTTCCTGTGATCGTGACAGAAGGTTGGCTTGGACCGATTGTTTCGAAAAATACGACTTCCGCAGAGATTCAACAATTTCAGAAAGAAGTTCAGAACGTGTATCTTGGTTTTTTGAGAAATATTCGTGAGATGTTTGCAGAAAATCCTGTGATGGTTTTCACAATTCCGTATTATCTTGGACAAGAAAATTTTTTGGAAAATGAGATTGAGAATCTTGCTCGTAAATACGAATGGAAGATGGAAAGTATTTCTGATGTGTATAGAAGGGAGAATCAAAAAGTCTGAAGAAAAGTTCTGGTTTTGTGGTAATTTTGAAGGTTTTAATGCAAATAAAGAGGGAGGAGTCAGACTTCTCTTTTTTTTGTGAAAAAAACTTGATATATATATAAATCATTATACATGTCAATAGTATTTTAACTATTGAAAATAAAAATATGCCTTTTGATGTTTACCCAAATAAGAATTGAGTTTCTTCTGATAATTCTTGTAAATACTGAAATTTAAAAGGAGTTTCTTCAGAATTATGGAACGACATTTCTTCTGATTGTATCCCTCCAACTGAGAAAAAGATGCTTGACAATATGATGCATTTGGCTCGTGAAAAATTTTCTTTTGATACTATGGAAAAGGATACTTTATCTTATTTACAAACTTTGTGATATTCTCGTAATATTTATGCGGAAGTTATGATTTGTGTTTTTAATACGATGAAGTCGTTTCTTTTATATTGAACAGTCGTTTCTCCTTCTGATATTGCTCAAAATTTACAAATTTCCTCTGAACCATTAAAGAAAGAATTATCTTTAATGATTTATACTTTTTTTAAAAAGTGAGTCTTAGATTGAAAGGGAATTGCTTCTCTTGAGCCTTGAAAAAGTCCTGTTTTGAATTTTTTGTATCGTTATCAAGGAGCTGAAATTCAGAGTCGATGGAATGACTTATCAGAACGTTTGCTTGAAAAGTATTCAAAACATATCCAAGAAGAGTTTGATCGTTTTTGAGGGGATGAATATTCTACGCAAGACTATGAACAAGCAGTAAAAGTGATGAAGTCTTTCTTTTATCAAGATTCTTTCCCTACTAAAGCTGATATTCTTTGATGTTTGAGTTTTCGTAATTCAGTTCTACAAGATAAAATCGTTTGAGTGATTCATTTTCTTCTTAAAAAATATTGGGTAGAAAAATTTGTTTTAGTTTATAGCAAAACTTTTTCTGTTGAAAAACTTTTTAAGTTGCAAGAATATTGATATTCGAAAATGTGTTATGTTGAGGTTATTACTATGTTGTATAAGATTGTATCTGCTTATATTTTGGATGGTGTTCTTATGTCTCAAGAAGAAATTTATCATCAATTGAATATTAATTCTGATGATTTAAAAATGTTATTTTCTAAAATGATGAAAAAGGTAGTAGATGCTTGAATTAAAGTTTATCAACTCTAGTTTTTTTAGGGAAAGTATTGGAATATTGCTTGTAAGATTTTTTTGTAAGATTTTTTTGTAAGAATATTTCTTGAATGTCTTCGTTCTTTTTGTATAAGTGAAATAGTTTTATCTTTTCGCTTACTGATGAAAACCATTGTTATTACTTCTGGATATTTTAATCCTATTCATCCTGGTCATATTGAATGTTTTGAACTTTGTAAAGAACTTTGAGATGAGCTTCGAGTGATTGTGAATAATGATCATCAAGCACTTCAAAAAACGCAGAAATCTGAGATCTTTCAAGATCAAACTTTTAGAATGAAGATTGTGTCTTCTATAAAACCGGTTGATGAGGTTTTTCTTTCTGTGGATCAGGATGGAAGTGTTTGTGAGAGTATTAAGGCGATTGCTGTGAAAATTAGAGCGAAATATGGTGAAGATACCAAGATTATTTTTGGAAAAGGGGGAGATAGATTTGTAGGCAATATCCCGGAAGTCCAAGTTTGTAAAGATTTCAACATTGAAATTCGTGATGGACTTGGAAAAAAAATTGATAGTAGTTGTCTTTATAGGGATAAGCGTGGGAAAGATAATACGGAAAAATAATTGAAAAAAGAAGAAAAGTCAGATTTCTCCTCTTTATTTTTTATTTTTTGGTGTATGGATACTCCTCTTGTTTCTGTCTTAATTTGTAGTTATAATGCAGAAAAAACGATTCGTTGGACTTTGGAATCGGTCTTAGCACAGACGTATCAAAATTTTGAAGTATTGGTACTTGACAATGATTCTCATGATAAAACGCGGGAAATCCTTGAAGAATACCAGAAAAATGACGGTCGTGTGAAACTTTTTTCGGTTGGAAAGAATCTCTGAGCGTATGAGGGGATTAATTATTTGCTTGAGCAGGCAAAGGGGGAGTTCTTAGCGATTCAGGATCATGATGATGTTTGGACTCCAGAAAAGCTTGAACATCAGGTTGATTTTTTGCAGAAACATGAAGAATTTGTCGCTTGTGGAACGGGATATTTGGAGTATTATTCTTCTAATCAAACGGGATATTTTATTACTTTACCAGAAAAGACCAATTTTGCTTGGCATACCTCATTAGTTTTCAGAAAGACTTCCCAAAGGTATGAAACTTCCAACCCGTATCTTTGTGATCTCAATTTTATGAAACAGATTTTAAGTGAAGGAGGTGATAAAATCGCGAATCTTCCTGAAATAGCTGTACTTCATTACAATAAAAAACATCTGAATAATTATTCTTTTCAATGGGCAAAATTCTCTTGGCAAAATTTGAAGAGAGCTTTGAAACTCCGTTTACTTTCCAGATTTTTGATTGATCTTCTTCCTGCAAACTTCCATTCAAAAGTGGATCGTTTGATTTTTTCTGTGAGGTATGGAGGAATGAAAACAGAAAAAGAGATTAAATCAGATTCTGCATGAAAGATTTTGGTGGGGTATTTAGAGAAGTATGGAAATTAATGTTATTTATTGATTCCATACAGTAATTTACTGGCATCTACGAGTTCGTTGAGTTTTTTGAGGAGAATTTTTGGTCTTGTTACATAGGTGATACGCATAGGGGCAATTTGATTAACTCCTCATTCAGGGTGAATATTTAAAATTCCATATCCAAATATTGATCCTCAAAGCCCAGACTTCTCTTCTTTTATCATTTTGATGGTAGAGGTCGAAACCGAAGTACTTTCAGATTTAAAAAGTCCACGTTGTCTATACATCGTGAAAAGCTCTGGTGTAAATATATTAAAATCCATTTCATAAGAAATGATTTTTTGGATAGTGATATAAATTAAAATTAAAAACATAATATTTAATCCGGTTCCTCCTATTACTGCTAACCATTGAACTAGTGAGTTGGTACGTAAAATAATTGCTAAAATAATATTAGCTATCATCAAAAGCCCTTGAAATACAAGTGAGAAAAAACTGTGTTTCAGATAATTCTCGAAAGTTCATGGCTTAAAACCGTCTTCTGGAACTTCATTGATATAGACTTTCCCCGCATGATTTTTCATGGAAATTAAGATTACTATTAGACTATGGATAATCCAAAAAAGAGTAATTACTAATTGACAAGCACAGATTGTCCCAAATGCTTTGGGGTTTGTTTTGAAATATTGAAAATAGGAAAAAGCAAGCATGCAAAAAAATACAAAAAATGAACAGAGAATACCAATAAATGATACAAAAAGATAAATGGGGTGTCTTTTTGTGAGAATTGCTTGATCTTTTGCTCCATATTTTTTTAAAGCAGTTTGAAGCTCCCTTTCATCTAATTTGGTATCAAAATTATAAAAGAGTTGCATTTCCCTTGCTTTAGGAAAATAAAAAGTATTTTGTATAAAGATACTATATTTTTTATAGAATTTGTCAAGTCTATTTACGAATAGAATAATAATGATTTCTCTTGAAAAAAACTTGATTTTCTTTGTTATATTTTTACTTTTTTGTTAGTTTTTAATTCGTTTGTTATTTATTGATGGTAGCTTTAACAGAATCTTGTAATTTTGAAAGTGAAAATATTGATTGTGTTTCTACGTTAAAAATGATGCAAATTATTAATAATGAAGATAAAAAAGTTGCATTAGCAGTTGAAACTCAGCTTGAATCTATTGCAAATGCGGTAGATTTGATTGTTGAACAATTTTGAAAATGATGAAGTTTGATTTATTTTGGTGCTGGTACTTCTTGAAGAATTTGAGTTTTAGATGCTTCAGAATGTCCACCAACGTATTCCGTAGATCCCCATTTAGTACAAGGGATTATTGCCTGAGGAGATACTGCTATTAGAACTTCTCTTGAAGGAGCAGAGGATTCTTATGAGTGATGACAGAAGGATGCTGATATTTTAGCAGAAAATGATGTTGCAGTGGTTATCTCTGCAAGTTGAAATCCTAAATATCTTTTGGGAATTATTGATAAAGCTAGAGAAAAACATGCTAAATTGATTTGATTAACTTGTAATCCTCAAGGAAATATTTGTGATAAAGTTGATATTTTAATTTGTCCCCAAGTGGGAGCAGAAGTGATTGCTTGATCGAGTAGAATGAAAGCGGGAACTGCTCAAAAAATGGTTTTGAATATGCTTTCTACTGGTACCATGATAAAAATAGGAAAAACTTATAAAAATTTGATGGTTGATCTTCATGTTTCTAATGAGAAATTAAAAAAAAGAGCTATTTCATTGATTTCTACTATTGCAAAAGTCCCTTATGATGTTGCAGAGAATTCTTTAAATAAAAGTAATGGAGAGGTAAAAACGGCTATTGTTTCTTTAATAAAAAGTGTAACGGTAGATGTAGCTCGTATTTTGCTTGATGAGAAAAAAGGAATTTTAAGAGAAGTTATCGGATAATACTTAATATTCTAGTGTTTTCTGAAAAATACCTTGTAAAAACTTTTTGTTTTCATACTTATAAAGAGTAGTTTATTTTTTATGTTTCAAATGGAAAATTTATCTCGTGCTCTGATTTTTGATTCTGTTTTTGATCCTTATAAGGGAGTTTTGGCATATGTGAAAGTAGTCGAAGGTAGTTTTAAAGCAGGGGAAATAGTACATCTTATCCATTCGAAAACAAGTTTTTCTCCAACGGAAGTTGGATATTTTTCTCCAGATTATCATAGTGATTCTGAACTTTCTGAAGGGCAAATTGGGTATATTGTTACAGGACAAAAATCAGTAAGAGATGTAAAAATCTGAGATACGATTATCGCTTCGCCTGAATTTAAGGCAAAAATTGATTTTTCTGATCCGACTTTGCAAGAGTATTTGATCCCAGGATTTAAGAAAGTGACTCCGTTTGTATATGCGGGAGTCTATCCGATTGATTCGACAGAATACGATAAACTCAAAGATAGTCTTGAAAAACTCTCTCTCAATGATAGTTCCATTGAATATGAAATGGAGGATTCTGGGGCATTGGGACTTGGGTTTCGCTGTGGATTTTTGGGAATGCTTCACATGGATATTATCAAGGAAAGGCTTTGGAGAGAGTATGGTCTTGATACGATTTTCACGATTCCAACCGTGATGTATCTTGTAAAATCCAAAAATCTTTCGATTCCTCTGATCAAAACAGGAAATAATATCAAAAGTCTGATTGCTACGGGACTTTATGAAACGGTTTTGAAGCAGGAAGGATTCCAACTTCGTTCCGACTTGAAACAAGAAATTGAACATCATCAAGGAATCGTAGGAAATATGCTTGAAGACGAAGATTATCAAATGATTCTTGAACTCCTCAAACCGCGAGTGGTAGTCAAATCTTGATCTGATATGATAGATCAAGGGCTTATTGAAGTGATTGAGGAACCGATTGCAGAAGTGGAGATCGTCTGACCGAAAGAATATGCCGGAAATATTATGGCGATTGCTCAAGAATATAGAGGAAACCTTAAAAATATGGAATACCTCGATGAAACGAGAGTGGTGTGGCATTATCTTTTGCCGATGGGAGAGATTATTATCGATTTTTATGATAGACTTAAATCTGCGACGAAAGGATATGCAACGATGAATTATGAATTTAAAGGATATGAAAAATCTGACTTAGTCAAATTGGATATTTTTATCAATAACGAAAAAGTCGAGGCTTTAACATGGGTTGTTCATAGAGATAAAGCGTATTATCTTGGTCGTGATGTGGTTGCAAAGTTGAAAACTCTGATTCCTAAACAACTTTTTGCAATCCCTCTTCAAGCGGGACTTGGAACAAAAATGATCGCAAGAGAAACGATTTCTGCGATGAAAAAAGATGTTTTGGCAAAATGTTATGGAGGAGATGTTTCCAGAAAAAGAAAACTCCTTCAAAAACAGAAGGAGTGAAAAAAGAGAATGAAAGCCATTGGAAATGTAGAAGTTCCAACAGATGTTTTTGTTAAAATGATTTCAAGAGGGGAGGAGTAAGTATACTCTTTATCCTCCAGTACTTGCTAGATACTGAACAAATCTGATAATTGCATAAGCACTCATGACGAGTACAAATCCAATAACTGCATATTTCATTCCATTCTTTGCTTCTGATGGGTCTTTTCCGTTAGCTCATGCCATTACAAATTTAAATCAAGCTCGAAGAAACGATATCGTGAGAATTGTTCCTATGAAAAAAGTTGCAGCACTGATGGTGTCTTGAAAAAATCCTAAAACAGAAGTCCTTGTTTCTGTAGCACTATTAGCTCTAATTCCAAGGGTTTTGTAGACATCAAGACTACATCATCCATGAACGAGGCAATCTGCATTCATTCCAATTCAAACTCCTTGTCCTGCTCTTGCGTATGAAGAACATTTTGCACTTCCACAAGGAATTATTTTTGATTCTAATGCACATGACCAAGTACATTGATTGGTAGCATCATCGACTTTTTCTCCTGTTGATGTATATCATTCTCAACATGATTTAAATGTTACTCCACAAATTCAACATGATTGATCTTCTGGATGATATCAACAAAAACAGTCTTTATTTTCATCTATGGTAACAGATTCAGTACATTGAAAAGTTTGGATTCATGCTACAGGAGCAGTAAGTTGTGGAGTTGGTAAATCGCTTTGTTTTCCTTCATCCTTTTTTGGTTGACAACAAGAATAATTTTCTGTTTTTTCATAATTATCTTGACATCAATTTTTATATTCTCTTCGAGCTGCAGTAATCTGTGAACACCGATCATCAGCAAAAAACGCATCTAATGTCTGATTTCCTAATTTTCAATCCATTTCCTTTAAATTTAATCCAAGCATATCTTGTAAATTTTTAATTCATTGAGTGCTTGTAAAATCGTAACTTTCCCCTTTTCGAGTATCTTGCACGTACCCATCAAATCAAGCTTTCTTTATATTAAAAGTTTCTTGAGAAATGTTCTTTTCTTTCATGTATAACTGAAGTCAATTTGTTGTATTACAGAACCATTGTGTTGAACTAGTTCGTGTTGTACAGTTTTTACTATCGTTAGAATATTGATCAGCTCCAAACGTTACACTTCAAAACAAAACTCCGAGGATCATTCAGACTCATAAAATTTTTTTTATCATTCTTGTTTCTAGAAATATAAAATTACATGGTACAAATATTTGCGTCACTTAGCATTCTGAAAACTTCAAAGAGTTTGATGGTCTTTTGATAATTAGAGAGTCCTTCATATTCTGTATCCATCTTTTGTAAAACTCCTTTTAATTCTTCAAAATTATTTACAATATCACTGGTTGTGTTTGTTGAATTCCCGATTTGGATAATCAAGTTATCGATTTTTTCAATTGCCATTGGAATATCTAAACTTACTTCTTCTCATTTAAAACAGATTTTTCAGAGTTTTTGTGCAATTTCTCATATTTCTTCGGAAGTGATTGTTTTTCCGTATGCGTTAAAGCTTATTTGTCCTTTAAACGTTGTTTCGTTATTGACAAAAGAGTCGTTATTTTGTTTCTCGAAATTAAAATTTGTTACTGAAATGATAGGTGGTAGGTTCTTTAAAAAGTTTTTTAAATCTGAAAGCTTATTGTCTCTTCCTTGCATTCCGATGGTATATGCTATTTGAGGAATATTTCTGTATTTCTCTCTAAATGAATAAAAACATTCTTTTTCTTGTCTAGTTTCGTCGCAGAAAATACTTTTTTTGATTGCTTCGTTGATAATATCATTATCTATCAAAATGTTTTCTGTATCGAATTTTGCCCATTGATAGAGATGATATCCAATAATAGTGATTTCATTGGTATCTCTAGGGAAAATATATTCATATTGTTCTCTGAGTTGAGCAATTCCTTCTTGTTTATATTCTTGAATCGTATTGAGAAGGTAGAAGAAAAACTCATTTAAAAGTGAGATATTTCTATTATTGGAAGTTGTAGAAAGTTTATCTACAAGGAGAAGAAATGCTCTTTTATTTGGTGCAATAAAATCGATATTGATAGGAATATAAAAGAAATCTCCTTCTATTTCTGTAATATCCCCTATTTGTATGGAACTTATTTCATTTGAATCAATATTATCTCCAATATTTTTAATAAAATCAGACCAATATTGAATGAGAGGAATATCTTGAAATTGATCGATATTAAGAAAATTTTGACCAATTAAAGTGACATCAATATCTTTTGTAAATTGATTTTTCCAAATATTTAGTGTTGGAAAATAAAAGAGTTCAAGTAACGATTGATAATATGAATTTTGTCTGTCTTTGATAGCATTGTATTTTTCAAGAAGTTCTGATACACTTGTATCTACTTCCAAAAGATCACTAATAGTTGAAACAGAACTTTGATAATTTTCAAATTTATTTCTATCGTAATTAACATTATAACTTTGAAGATTATTGAGTTGGGGATATTGTTCATTGATGCTATTGATATTTTTATAGACATAAAAAATGTATATTCCCAATCATAATGTAATCAAAATCGCTAAGGTAGTCCAAATTACTGCTTGTTGAGATATGATTTTGAAAACCATACTTCATTTATCTTTTTCATTATCTTTTTTATCTTTCCCCTTATTAAAGAATCAAAGAATTTTATCTCAAAGTCCAGCCATTTTATTGCTATTTATAAAAAGTAAAATTTTGTATATATTATTCTTCAATTAAATCTTCATCTTCTTGTTCAATATTTTCTTCTTCAAGCTCTTCGTAGTTTTCTTCAGTATTTTCAAAGGTATCATCTTCTCGTTCTTCAATTAATTCTTCATCAGAGATATTGTCTTTATCTTCATCAGTATCTCAAGATCAATGTTCTTCAGAAAAATCTTCATTATCTTCTTCTCGTTCTTCAGGTATTTCGTTTTCCTCTTCAAATTCTGTTTCTCCTTCTTCATTTTCATCTCATTCAGATTTTTCTTCTTCATTATTATTTTCTTCAGTCTCTTCAATCTCTTCAAATTCTTCGCTATTTTCCTCTTCTTCCGTATTTTCATCTTCAAATTCTTCTTCTCATTCTTCTTCTCATTCAATCTCTTCTTCAAGATAAGTCTCTTCTAAAAGTTGTTGTAGAGCTTCCTCTTTACTTTTCTGAATTGTTTCTTTTAATTGATTAATAAATTCATCATTAACGTAATCAAATATTTCTCTTTCAGATGATTTTTGTACAGGGAGTGAAAATTCTTTTTGCGAAGTTTTTACTATATAACTAGTTGATCAATCGGTAATCGTTCTCGTATCTACAGTGATACTTTTTGCATCAATATCTGCTCATAGTACGAAGACGGATTGTTTTAATCCATTAATGATGTTTGTAAGAATGTAGATATTTGGATTTTTGATTCCTTGTTTAACTAATCATTTTTCATCTTCTTTTGTTAAATTTACCTCTACACTAAAATCGATAACTTCTCTAATGGGATCGAAAGTATGAAAAATGATAGAAAAATTGGGGATATCTGTTTGTTCCAAAATAGAATCGAGGTAACTCATAATCTTTTTAAATGCAACAATATTGGTTTCTTCGTCTTTTAAAATGTCTTTATAATAAATATCTAAATCTCCAATGGTGTTACATTCACTACTTGTTTCGTAAGGATTGAAATAACACATGTAAACATAAGAAAAGAAATCTGATTCTCCTCTAGCGGTTACTTTATTTAAGAGCGTAATAATGTCTTCTTTTGTGAGACCTGTTTTATCGCTTAAAAGATTTAGAATAGAATCTAGATAAACAAAAACTTTACTTGCAGTATTAAATTTTATGATTTC
Organism: bacterium; assembly: GCA_017442645.1. The sequence goes on from JAFRZH010000031.1 coordinate 58,283, forward strand.
TAATGATGATAGTGCCCTTTGAAGGTCTGTTGTTCCCTTTTCTCCGAGAATATCTCTAATTTCTTGTGGGAGAAAATAGTTCTTTACGATTGTACTATTAATTTCTTCTAGAGCATCGATTTTTATATTAGTATTGGAAATAATAGAACTTAGTGCTGGTTCTATAATATTCTTTTTATCGGTATAAGATAATTCTGTTGCATTAATAATTCTTGTGAAATTTGCTTCATTTTCTTGGGTTACAAGAGGGAGATTTTTATAAGTTTGATGATTTAATGCAGGAATATAGGTTGCAAGAAAATTAGTAAATTTATTGTAATTATCAAAAAAAACTTTGTATTGAGTGTTTGGTTTTGGTTTACTAATTTCGGTTTGATAAAAATTAAACGCAAAAAAAATTGCTCAAATGAGGAGGTCAATAATTACAATAATGGAAGAAATAACAAAAAGCCTAATTTTATGACTGATAGTTTTTGCTTCTTTTTCTTGAGGATCTTCTTCAAGTGAAATATTTCCATTGTCTATTGAAGAATTATTCACGTCTAGAGTTCCCCCTCAAGAATTTCAAAAGTTTAATCCTCATCCAGAACTATTATTGGAATCTCCTAAAGAATCTAGTGAAAAATTTAGGTTATTAGCTTCTGCCATGTGCTCAATATAAAATAAAGAATAATCTTCTTTATTATATTCACGATTTCTTTAAAAAGCAAAAATTGAAACAAAGAATAATTTTTTTCAAAATAAATATTCAAAAATCCAAATTTCAATTTTTTCTTCGAGCAAAAATATTGCAAAAAAGAAAAATTTTCGTATACAAGAAAAATAAAACTTTTATCTTATTGATGATAGATGAAAAAATCGTTATTTAAAATTATCTTTTGATTACTTTGTATTATCGTGATTATCTATTTTACTCAAAATAAATTGGAAAATAAAACGGTGAAGCCGATAGAAAATATTACTGAAGAACAAGAAATTTCTCTTAGTGATTGGATTGAAAAATATCAAACGAGTGCATTTTCAAAAATTGAACTTGAAGATGATATCAATTTAATTGGATATGTTTTCGTGAAAAAGGAAGAAATTCCTTCTTTCTTGAAAGAAAAACAAACGGTAGAAAATTATCAAACGTTTACAACAAAAAAACCTTCCGATACGAGTATTACCGAGCTTGGAATTAGTTTAACAGGAGATACTGCAGTCAATACGGTTTATCATGAAAAAGGACTTTTAGGAATGCTTTTGGAACAGTTCGGATCTCTTCTTTTGTTTTTTGTGATTTTCTTTCTTGGTGCGAGATTGCTCATGGGAAGAGGAGGAGGTTGAGTTTGAGGACTGATGAATATTCAAATTGGGAAGAAAAGTACCGAGGAGAATAAAAAAACGAAATTTTCTGACATCGCGGGGATGGAAGAAGTGAAAAATGAACTTGAAGAAATTATCGATTATCTTAAAGATCCAGAAAAATATAAAAAAGTCTGAGCAAGACCTCCAAAAGGAGTGCTTCTTTATGGAGAACCTTGATCTTGAAAGACTTTACTTGCAAGAGCGGTTGCTGGTGAAGCAAATGTTGCATTCTTTTCTGCTTCAGGTTCTGAATTTATGGAAATGCTCGTTGGAATGGGAGCTGCGAAAGTGAGAACGCTTTTCAAACAAGCAAAAGATGCTGGGAAAGCAATTATTTTTATCGATGAAATTGATGCGATTGGAAAGAAGAGAGGAAATGGAAATACTTGAGGACATCAAGAACAAGAACAAACTTTGAATCAAATTCTTACTGAGATGGATGGATTTGAAACCGATACCAATATTATCGTAATTGCTGCAACTAATAGGCCTGATATCCTTGATCCTGCGCTTCTTAGAGCAGGAAGATTTGATAGAAAAATTTATGTAACCACTCCAACTGCTGATGAAAGGGAGGCAATTTTTAAGTATTATCTCAAAGAAAAAAAACTTTCTCCAGAAATCAATCTTTCAAGTTTAATCAAGAGGACAAGTGGTTTGGTAGGTGCGGATATTGAAAATATTGTGAATGAAGCATCGCTTAGAATTGCAAAAGATAATAGAGAAGTGATTGAACCTCAGGATTTTGAATATGCACTTGAAAAAGTATTGATGGGACCTGAGAAAAAAGTAAAGAAAATCCAAGAAAAAGAGAAACAAATTACTGCTTATCATGAATTGGGACATGCTCTTTTGGCTCATATTCAAGAGGAGGCTGATCCTGTGGAAAAAATTTCGATTGTTCGTAGAGGAAGAGCTTTGGGAGTAACTTGGACCACTCCGAAAGAAGATAAATATCATCAAACCAAAAAATACCTCCTTGAAGAAGTGACGGTTCTTCTTGCGTGAAGAGCTTCTGAAGAAATTTTCTTTGGAAAAGAGGAGATTACGAGTGGAGCTTCCAATGATTTTGAAAGAGCAAATAATATCGTAAGAAGTATGCTCGTTCAATACGGAATGGACGAAGATCTTGGACTTGCCGTCTATAAAGAAGATCAGGATTATACTCTTTTTAAACCTTATAGCGAAGAAAAAGCAGAGCAAATCGATAAAAAGATCAAAGAATACCTTGATAAACAGTACAAAAAAGCAAAAGAAATAATTCTTGACCACAAAGAAAATATTGTGAGAATTGCTGGAATTCTTATCAGAAAAGAATATCTTTCAGGTGATGATTTTTCTGAAATGATCGATCATCCAGAAACGATTGATGAATTTGAAGAAGCTATGGAACAAAAAGAAAAAGAGGAGTCAAAAAAAGAGGAAAAAGAAGAAAAATCTGAATCTTCATCTACGGAATCTGAAGAAACGAAGTAACCTAATTTATCTTCACAGAAAAAATGAAAAAACTGTTAATTCTTGATTATTATACCAATAAAATTATAGAGGTACAAACTGAAGAAAATCTTCCTTGAATTGGAGAAAAAATTGTCTATTCAAGTCTAGATTCTAAGACTAATACCGAAAAAAAATCTGTGGGAACTTTTATCAAAGAAAATACCGAGGGAAAGGAATATACGGATTTAAAAGGAAATTTTGTAGAGATCCTTCAAGGAGAAGAAGCTCAAAGATTTCAAGAAGCTCAAGAAGAAGCTCAGACTTTATTTCCTCTTTTTAAAAGAGAATTTAAACAGTTTTTCCCAAATTCTATCCCTGTAACTGCGAGATCTCAAATTTTTTCTGATCAACTTTTCTTTTATTTTTACTCTGAAGAAAGGTTTATTTTTACGGAATTTGTGAAAGAACTCAGAAAAAAAATCAATAAAAATATTTTCCTTTTTCAAGTCGGAGCGAGAGATATGATGAGGATTTCTCCCGCAACGGATGGAATGTTTTGTTCGTGAGATGTGCCTCTTTGTTGCAAGAGAAATATGATTTTCCAAAATATCGAAATAGAAAACATTATTACTCAAAATATCGAAGGAAGAGATATCGAGAGATTGAAGGGAAAATGTGGAAAATTAAAATGTTGTTTACTTTATGAGATGAATGTGTATATTGAGGAAGGAAAGAAATACCCTCAAAAAGGATCGAAAATCGAATTAAAGGGAAATCTTGCTTGTAAAGCTCAAAATTGTGATAATAAAGAAGTTTGTGAAGGAATTATCCTTTCTTACAATATCATGAATCAAGAAATAAAAATAAAAACAAAGGAATGAATTATTAAAATCCCGCTTGATAAATTCAATCAAGAACAAAATATTACTTCATAATTATTTACTTTGCTTTCTTCTAAAAATGGAAAAATATCTTATCTATGTTCGATTATGATTGACAATTATTGTACTTGGAGTGCCATTTTGTCTGCTTTGTGGACGAATTTTCAAAAAAATCAAAAAAATGTGCAATAAAGCAAAAGATAAAGTCCAAACTCAGCGAATGAAACAAAAATTCAAGAGAAAAAAAGAATTGGTAGATCAGAAAGAGGAAAAAGAAGAAATCGATAAAAATTATGAGGAAACAATCAATTCTGAAATCGAGAAAGTAAAAGAAGAAAAATCTGAAGAAAACTCTTGAACTTCTGAAAATGAGGAAACTGCTGCTCCTTCTGAGCAAAACGAAAAGGGATCTTCAAAATCTTCGACTTCAGAGACTTCATCAGAAGCAAAAGATGCGAAAGAAGCTAAAGAAAATAAAGAACAAGAACTCAAACAAAGGAAACAACTTGAAAAAATCATCGTTGAAGCAAATTATCTCAAAAATAGCGGAAAATTTGAAGAATATGAGAAAAAAATCATCGAAGGGTTAGCAACGGTTGATGCGAATAATCTTGAACTCAATAAAATGCTTGCAGATTTCTATTTTACCAATGGAAATTATCAAAAGGCCTTATCATTACTCAAAAAAATTACTGAACGAGATCCAAGAGATCACAAATCTATTTGGCAAATTGGAGAAATCTATTTTATCAATGGAGATAATGAAACTGCAGAACTTCTTATCGAAAAAGCGATCAATCTCAGACCTGATAGTCCAAAATATAATCTCAGTATGGTGGAAATTTACTACAATACCAACAGAATCAATGAAGCCATTGCTTGTATGGAGAAAATTATCAGGCTTAGACCTACCAATACTAATTATATGTTGACGATTGCAGAGCTTTACGAGGAAGTGAAAGATTTTCAAAATGCGAAGAAATATTATTTCAATGTGCTTGAATATGAGCCAACAAATGATAAAGCAAAAAAGAAAATAAAAGAACTCAGTGAAAATTAGAATCTTCTTAGGTTTCAAGAAAATTCATGAAGGAAGTCAGACTTCTTTTTACTTTTAAAAATGATTATGCATTATACTTTGGTTGTTTTAGCCGCAGGGATGGGGTCGAGATACCAGGCAGAATGAGGGAGATTAAAACAAATTGATTATTTTGGACCTCATAATGAGATTTTGCTGGAATATTCGATTTATGATGCAATTCAAGCGGGATTTGATAAAGTGATCTTTGTGATTAGAAAAGATTTTGAAGAAGAGTTTAAAAATCTGATCAAAAATCTTCCTACCGATAAAATTCAGGTGCAATTTGCTTTTCAAAATGGTGATGATTTACCTGACGGATTTATCAAACCGGAAACAAGGCAAAAACCGCGAGGAACGGGACATGCGATGAGAGCTGCGTTGCCATTGATTCAAGAGGAGAATTTTGCGGTGATTAATGCTGATGATTTTTATGGAAGGGAAAGTTATTTGATTTTAGCGAATTTTCTCAAACATGCACAAAATGAAGGTTGTGTCGTGGGATATCATATTTCGCAAGTCCTTTCTCAGAATGGGCCTGTTTCCAGAGGAATTTGTGAAATCGAAGGGGATCATTTGATTCAACTGACTGAAACGAAGAAAATTGCGAGGCAAGATAATGGAGAAATTCTTTCTTTAGAATCAGGGGTGAAAGTCGATAATGATGCGATTTGTTCGATGAATATGCTTGGTTTTCCCAATGAGATTATCCCTTATTTTGAGAAGTATTTCATTGCTTTTTTGCAAGAGAATTTGAACTCGGAGACTCAGGAATTCTATGTTCAGAATGTTTTGATGCAGTGGAGTAAAGAGACGGGACAAAAGTTGAAACTTCTCAAAACTCCTTCTCAGCGATTTGGGGTAACCTATCAGCAAGATAAGGAAGAAACAAGAAAAAAGATAAAAAGTCTGATTGAAAGGGGAGTGTATCCTGAGAATTTGTGGGAGTGATAATATTGTTCCCCTTTGTAAAAGGGGATACGGTCGAAGACCGAGGGGATTTTAAATCCTCTGTCCTGCTTCGCAGTCCACCTCCTTTAGATAAAGGAGGACAAAACATCGAGAAGTTTTTCCCTTTGAAAAGTACTGTCACGAAGTGAATGGGAATTTACATATATTATATTTCATGATATTTCAATATAACGCTTATCTGAAAGAATATTGAAGAGATAATAGAAATCATCAAACAAAAGAAGAATGAAAAATGTGGCATTTAGTACTAAAACAAGATAAAACTTGATATAGATTCTTAAGACAAAAACCGATTGGAAATTATATACTTGATTTCTATTGTGATAAATTAAAACTTTGAATCGAAATTGATGATATGAGTCATGATTATAGAGCTGAAGATGATGAAGAAAGAACAAAATATTTAAATAAAATAGGAATAAAAATTATAAGATATACAAATGGTGATATTAATTATCGTTTAGAATGAGTAATATTAGATTTGGAGGGTAAACTTGAAGAAAGAAGATTGGAATTAGAAAAAATCCCCCGCCCTAACGGCACCCCCTTTAAAAAGGGGAAAAACATTAATGACTTTTATCTTCAAACAAAAACTATGTGATAGTAAATTTGCCCCTTTGTAAAGGGGCTGTCACGAAGTGACTGGGGATTTAAAAGCAAAGGAAGAAGAAAAATCCCTCAGCTAAAGCAGCATCCCCTTTAAAAAGGGGGAAAACATTAATGACTTTTATCTTCAAACAAGAACTATGTGATAGTAAATTTTGCCCCTTTGTAAAGGGGCTGTCACGAAGTGACTGGGGATTTAAAAAGAAGAAAATTCTCATAAAGAACCTCCCTTAATCCCTCCTTAATAAGGAGGGAGATCTCAAAAGAGAACTTTCCTTCTCCTTGCTAAGGAGAAGGTGCCCGAAGGGCGGTTGAGGTTCCTTATCTCAGACATTACAAAACAATTTTAACTCTTTATGAATAATATGAATTTAACTTTAGTCGTTTTAGCAGCTTGAATTGGTAGTAGATACCAAGCAAATTGAGGAAGATTAAAACAAATTGATTACTTTGGACCTCATAATGAAATTTTGCTAGAATATTCGATTTATGACGCGATTCAAGCGGGATTCAAGAAGGTGATTTTTGTGATTAGAAAAGATTTTGAAGAAGAGTTTAAAAATCTGATCAAAAATGTTCCTACCGATAAAATCGAGGTTGTCTTTGCTTTTCAGGATTTAGATGATTTGCCTGAGGGATTCACTAGACCTGAAACCAGAACGAAACCTCGAGGAAACGGACAAGCCATTCTTGCAGCTTTGACGAAAATGCAAGGGGAGAGATTTGCGGTCATTAATGCAGATGATTTTTATGGAAGAGAAAGTTATCAGGTTCTTGCTGACTTTTTGAGTGATGAAACAACGAAAAATCAAGGAGCTATCGTTGGATATCAACTTCCTAAAGTTCTTTCTGAAAATGGAGGAGTCTCTCGTGGGCTTTGCGAAATGGAGAATGGAAAACTCCTAAAAATCAATGAAACCAAAAATATTCAGAGAATCAACGGAGAAATTATTGGAATGGAAGAGAGTAGTGGAACGGAGAAAAAACTTTCAGAGGAGTATCTTTGTTCTATGGGGATGCTTGCTTTCCCAGAAAATATCCAACCTTTCGCGGAGCAGTATTTCATCGAATTTTTGCAAACGAATTTGCAGAGTGAGAAAGCAGAATTTTACTGCCCTTATATCCTTTCGAGATGGAAGAACGAGGAAAATCAAGAGATCAAAGTTCTTTCCACTACGGCACAATGGTTCGGAATCACTTATCAACAAGATAAAGAAGAAACGAAAAAAAGAATAAAAAATCTGATTGAAAGGGGAGTATATCCTGAAAATTTATGGGAAGAATAATCCATCGTCATCTTGAGTGAAGCGAAAGATCCTATTGAATCGCTTAAAAACTGTTCTTGATTCTTATGATAAATTTTTTATTTGTAGTAACAAAATATTGATCATAAAAAGTATACGATTAGATGATATGTAACCGATTCTAAAAAAGTAGATATTAATACAGTATTTTTATCATAATATAAATACTTCACAATGATTACATATTTTGAACGAAAAATCTTATCCTATTTCTTTTTAATGCAAGGGATTGGAACAAAAAAAGAGAATTTGATTTTTCAAGAAAGATGTTTTACTGGATGAGGACTGTATTTATCTTTTTCTGATTCTTTGGATATAAGTTTTATTTCGGATATGATTAATGTGGTAAGTAACAATAAACAATCTTCTTTTTATTTTTCCTGTATGGTATTTCATGAAAATTATCAAAAAGCATGTTTACAAGTTACAACCAATACTTTTTGAAAATTATCTTTACCGTTTACAGAAGAAGATTTTTGTTTGATAAAAGATTTTGATTTTGAAAGTATAGGTCATGATAAATAATCTGAATAATCCTCAAGTTAAATATCTTGGAATTCTCTTAACAGAAAAAGTTATGAATAATATCTGATTGATATTAGAAATATTAAAAGCCAATATCTATCATTTAAAAATGATTGTGATCTTCTGAATCAATGCTGAAAAAATAGAAAATCAAATTGATAGTATGATTGTACAGTATAATATCAATCATCGTAAAAAGTTAGAAATACTAACTATTTCCGAAGAAAATCTTAACGAAATAGAGATCTGGAAGTCGATGATCTTATTTTAAAAAGAGGAGGAAGAACAATTTATTGTTATATGACAGTAAAAATATTGGCTATTATAGGGAACGAACAGTTACAACTCCATGAGTTTCTAATAGATGAAGTCAAAGAATTATTCAATGATGACAATGAGAATTGTTTTATACAAGTGATCATTATAAAAGTTTTACTCAATTAAAATAGCAAAATGTTGCATTCAACTTGATTGATTCAAAATATATTGCAAAATAATTGAGTTTATCTTGGAAATTGACTTACAGAAAAAAGAATAAACACTATAGAACAAGATTATGACATTCTATTTCCTGAAGATTTTAAAGATGTATTATATAATTTTACTCCTCAATGACCATGATTTATAGATTGGAATAATAATGAAGAAATTCAAAGACATTTAGATCTTCCTTTTGAATGAATTTTATTTGATATTGAATATAATAATTTACGATTAGAATCACGATGACAAAAACTGTACGGAGAAAAATTACAGACTTTTATTCTTTCTTTTCCTAAATTAATCCCTATTTATTCTCATAGATATCTTCCATCTGGAACACAAAAGAATATGCCAATTTTATCCATTATGCAAGGCGATATTATCCTTTACGGAAATAATCTAGTAGAATATTTTGAAAATGAATTTACAGATATCCATTATGAGATTAAAGAAAAAACAAGAATTCCCTGTCGATCAGATCTTATTAATTGATAATATAATGAAAAGGCAAAGATTACTAATTGATTAATAGAGTCTGTATCCGATTTTAGGTTTAAATAAAGTAATCACTATGAAAATACAGTATAATAACAATTTTATTATCTTAGATTTTTTGTTTGAAGAAGAGGAATATTTGTATTTTAAATATAAAGTAAGCTCTTGAAATTTTTGATGAGAACATACTTTTTGCTTATTGAAAAGCCAAATAGCGCTTCTCTATTGAGAATTATTGCAATGTTATAAACAACTTAGAGGAGAAATTATGATTCAAGACAATGAAGACGATAATTATTTTAAAATCGACTTTGAAAAATATGGAAGAGTGAAGATAACTGGACAGATTTGATGAACTTATAATGATCATTGTTTGAAATATTCATTTGAAGCAGATCAAACCGTTATTCCTCCACTTATGAAAGATGTTTTAGAGCTAATAGAATTACAATAACCGATCATATCTTAAAAAAGATACTTTACGATGATAATTCAGTGATATGAGTAAAATAGAGATCTTCATTACAATAGTTTTTTGTCTGATATTACTTTTATTCCTTCCTATTCATCAAACTCTAAAAAAAATTGTAAAAATTGTTTTATTCATGATAGGAGGGGGATTGATTTTTTTAGTTCTTGCTTTTCTATATGTAGCCTATTTTTGAAAGCGAAAACAAGATTTATGAGATGGATATTATTTTATGACAAAAGATGAGGCTATTGATATAGGTTTCCCATGAAATACAGCAACAATTTATCGATCTTGCTCTCATGATGAAGATGTATTTTCAAACATTTTATTAACATGAGAAATAATATGAGTAGAATATGATGAAAAAGAAATTAGGGCTAAAGTAGTGGAGGATAATCATGAAATTATCTATCATATTCAAAAAGGAGAATTCGTAGGTGAAGAATGTATGGAAATACAATAAATAAGGCTTCAAGATATTTGGAAAATTTTATTCAATAATTCATAGTAAATATGAAAAAAATTATGTGTCTTACTTTATTTTTAATATGCTTCTTTCAAGTATGATGTGAAAATAAAGGGAAAGATGAAGTAATTGAATATTTTTATGATAATTTTATTGATTAAATCCTATTTATGATGAAAAAAATATTGTCATGTAGTTTGTTAATCTTCTTTTCCTTGCTAATTGGCTGTGAAATGACTAAATCAAAGGAAGAAGTGATTGAGTATTTTAATGACAATTATCAAGCCTTTGAAAATATTCAGAAATATATTTTTGAACATGAAAATATTTATTTTTCATTATGGCATTCCACATTAGATAATACAGAAGATTATGTATATTTATGAAGGAGAGGTGAAGGGAAAAATATAAAAGTTGCTAATTTATCCTACGAAATAAAACAATATTTAGAAAAAATTTGACAATTTTTTAAAGGAGAAATTTTAGATATTTCCCATACTATACCAGATTATTTAAATATTTCCTTAAAAAATTCTCATTTTGAAATAGTGTATCTCAAGAAAGGAACAACTGATAAAATGGAAACATGTGCTGCTTACGATGATTCATGGGGAAATATCACTTGAAATTGGTATTATAGATATTATGAATATTATACATGTGAAAAAAATAAGAAAGAAAAATAAATTTATTTTGTAATATTTTAATAATGAATATTAGAAGATGGATACGATCAAAAATATGCACATTTTGTAGATATTAAAGATACATTAGGCTGTTTTTCAAAAATATATTTTAAGAATTGATTTGTAGAATTTATTGAATTTACTTGTGTAAATACAAAAGACTATCTTGTCTTATTAAAGAATCTAGATAGTTTTAAAATTATTTCCACATAACTAACAAAAAGATTTTTATCTATTTTAATTAAACAATAATGAATAATTCTTTTTTGTTACAAGATTCTTTTTTGGAAAAAATAGAACTTTTAAAAAAAATGAAACTTCTTTGGAGAAAAAAAGAATTATCATTATACGAAGTTCATTATGTTTTTGATTGTTTAATTGGAAATTGGTATTATAACAGAAAGGAGCAAGATATAGTGAAAGATGAGATGTGTAAAATATTGGTGTTATTTGATTCGTTTGACGATTTTGATAATAAAGATAAATTTGACATATTACTTTGAGATATTATTACAGATTTTGAAAATTTGTATTATAGGTTAATTGTTTCTGAAAATCCTATTTTATAAATATCACACTAATACAGTATACTCAGACTGTTTTGCATTTTAAATATTTTAGATATTTTAAATAATGTTAGATATTATAGATCAACTCAAAAATGAAAAATATAATAAGTATCTTTTATATTTTATCATGGAAAATTATTGTAGATGAGAATATCATAGTATGGAGAGTTTTTGTAATGATTTTTGTATAGTATACAGAGAAATTGAAAAAAACGATTTAACTCCTTTTGAAAAAAACTTTTTTGATCAGCTTGATACTAAATTACAATTATATTCTCCTTATGAGAATGATAGAGAACAATATCAATACTATTTATCAGAACAAGAAATTGACACCTATGTAAAGAATCTTTTGAATCAACATTTTAAATGATTATAGAAAGTAATGATAAATAATATGAAGAGAATCATGTGTCTTATTTTATTTTTTATATGCTTCTTTCAAATAGGATGTACCTATAAATCAAAAGATGATGTGATTGAGTATTTTAATAATAATTACCAAGATTTTGAGAATATTCAAAAATATGTTTTTGAAAACGAAGATAGGTATTTTAGTTTTTCTTTTTTAGATATAAATTGACCTTGGGATTTTGTTTACCTATGAAAACAATGACAAGTAGATTCATTTCATTTTAAAGAACTTTCTGATGATCGGAAAGAATATATATCTGGATTGGTTGTGCTTGAAACAGGGGAGATAAGAGGAATTTTACATACAATACCTAATACTTTAAGTATTTGATTAAAAGATTCTGTATTTTCAGTAGAATACATAAAACCAGAAGTATTATCTACTTTTGAGATTGATTGTAGTAACGTTTCTGATCCATTTGGGAATATAACATGAAATTGGTATTATTCTTTTTATGATTATGATATTTGTGTAACATATAATGAGAATAAGGGGGAAAAACTCTATGGAAGTGATTTTATTTATTCAGGATCATCATGAATAAAATTATCAGAATAAGATGTTAGAGAGCATTGGATGGAAATTTTAATTTATAAATCTTACGCTCATGTGTTCAAATTTTGAAAAATTTATAGATGTCTTTATCAATAATCCTTATGAAAATTTTCATATTGATGAAATGGGATACAAAGGAGAAAAAACAATGGAATGATGTATTGAATTTTTCTGAAATTTTATTGAAGCTTTAAAATCTATAAATAAAGAAATTCAAGGCTATCCTTATTTATCTTTTTCTCTAAAATGAACTCATTTTAATCGTTATTTACATTATTGTACATTACATCATTTTGAATCTTTATTTTGTTATTCACAAATACCAACTATATGAATTATGAAAAATAAAAACATAAAAATTAAAGGAGAATACTATGAAAGAGAGATTGTTGATGAAAAATATCCTTATGAAATGTATTACAGGTGTGTTAAGCCTTATTGGAATATTCAGAATGGATGGAATGAATATGATTGATCTTGTTTTCTTTTTGCTGATATAGGAATAATAGATAATCAAATGCTGATAAAGATTACAGAAGAATTAGTTAAAAAAAATGAAATAATGATTAAAAATAATTCTTTAGATATTACAAAGGTAGAGTATACAAAATCCAGATTTTATATTGAATTCCAAGTACCTAACTATTTACAAAATTTAGAACAAGAGAAAAACATATCTCTAGAAAATCATTTGTATACCGATGATATTCAATGATGAATTTTGTTTAGCTTGTGCTTTAAAGATGGGTATTTAATCCGTTTAGAATGAACTTCTTATTTTAATGAAATAAAGAATTTAAATTTTTTTGATTATGAATTAAAATAATAAATTTTTTCAACAATACGGTACAAATATTACATCTGACATTTTAACTGAATTTTTGAAATAATATATGAAAGTGGTATCTATTAGTATAGGAATTCTATTGTTCATTATTCTTGTTTTATGCTTTTCTTTATATCCCCAACAATATAGTAAAGAAACTGAATTGGATAAAATAGTTTCTATAATGGAGACTATATGATCAAAACATATCTATATTCAAGTCGATACTGATCAAGAATACTCTAAGGAAGAAGAACAGTTGAAAAATATCTTACAAAATCTAGGACGAGAAACTCTTGATGGTGAAAAAAATCATTTTATTATAAGAAAGAATCCTATGTTTTTTTGAGGAGTAGAGGAGGAATTGATCTATTCTTTAGTACCTCCAAATGAAGAGAATTTAAGACGAACAATAGTCTCTTTGACTTGAAATTGGTACTATGGTAGATATCTTTAGCTATAATTCAGTAATATGAGTAAAATAAATATTCTTTGTGGAATAGTTCTTCTTGCAATTCTATGTTTGTTCTTAAAAATAAACAAGAGTGTTAAAAAATTTATTTGAATCTTATTGTGCATATTTTTTTTATTTTGGATTATATTTATTATTTCTTTCTTTTGGGGGAGTGATATATATCATCTATGATGAGATTATTATTTTATGTCTCAAGATGCATCTATTGATATGTGATATCCAAATTGAAATGGTATAATTTATAAAAGTAGATGACCAAATTATTATGACAATATTTTTTTAGAAGGAAATATTCTGAATGTCGATTTTGATGAAAATGTTATTGTAGGACATATGAGGGAAGAAGATCTTGATCAATGGTATATAATCAACAAAAATACTCAAGAAATGTTGGGGCCATTTTCAGTAGAAGAATATTGAAAAGAAACGGAAATTTTATGAGTATCAAAAAAGTTAAAATGTATAAAATAATGAAATGTTTTTTACCTTTTAATGTTAACACCACTAAGGTAGAATGTTATTTAAAAGCTATATCTCTATGTAAGGAATAATCCAATCAATTTTGTGGATCCGTTAGGATTAGAGGGGAATAAACTTGATTTCTTCTCTTACATAACTATAAGTTCATTGGTTTATAATCAGACTTTTCATCTTTTTTTTATTTCCTCAGTCATACAAAATTATGCCTACTGAATATGCTTTGCCACCTCATCATTTGGAAGCCGAAAAGGGAGTTATCTCTGGAGCTTTGATGGATAATGAAACAATTTGGATTTTTGAGAGTGATAATATCGCTCCGAAAGATTTTTATCAAAAGAAACATGAGGCAATTTATGAGGCAATTAAGCAACTTTGGGCAGAACATAAAACGATTGATGTAATTACGCTTTCGGATCAATTATCTCGTAATGGGACTTTGGAAACAGTAGGAGGAACAGATTATCTTTATGAGCTGTCTGGATTCCTTATTTCTACGGCTCCTTGTAGTGAATATAGTAAAATTGTAAAAGAAAAATCTCTTTTGAGACAAGTTTTAAAAGTTTGTCAGCAGATTTCTGGAGATGCTTATGAACAGAAAGATACTGTGGAGATTTTCGATAAAATTGAGAAAAGAATTTTTGAATTAACTCAAAATCAAATTGGAGAATGATTGGAAAGTATCGAGGATATCTTGAAAGGAAGAATCGAAGAATATATGGAAATTGTTGATAATCCAGAGAAATTCAATGAAAGAAAAGTAAATTCTGGATATTCAGAGATCGATGCAATGCTGACAGGATTTAAACCTTGAGAATTGATTATTCTCGCTGCTAGACCTTCTATGGGAAAGACTGCTTTTGCATTGAATCTTGTAACCAATGTCGCTCTCGAACAACACAAAAAAGTTGCAGTTTTTTCATTGGAAATGAGCTCTGAATCAATTGTAGATAGAATTATGTCTGAGGTTTCTACCGTTCCAATGTATAAAATCAATAAAGGAGATCTCGATAACGATGACTTTTCGAAAATGGGGGATGCAATGGAAAAACTTAGTAGCGGAAATAGAATTTTCATCGATGATCATGGAGGATTAACCGTCCCTATTTTAAAATCTAAGCTTAGAAAGCTAAAAATTGAACAGAAAGGGCTTGATCTTGTGATTATCGATTATTTACAGTTGATGCATGCGACCACTTTTATCGGAAATAGAACACAAGAAATTTCAGAAATTTCAAGAGGACTTAAAGAAATGGCAAAAGAACTTGGTGTTCCTGTAATCGCACTTTCTCAGCTTTCTCGTGCCGTTGAATCAAGAGTTGATAAAAAACCTCAACTTTCTGATTTGAGAGAATCTGGAGCTATTGAACAAGATGCTGACTCTGTTTTGATGCTTCATAGAGAAGATTATTATGATCCTGATACGGATAGAAAAGGTGCTACCGATGTTTGTATCAGGAAAAACAGAAATGGTGCAGTTTGAGAAGTGGAGCTTCATTTCGAGAAAGAAATTATGAAGTTTGTGGAGAAAAAGAAAAAAGAGGAATGAGATGGAACGTATTAGAAAAATCTGACTTCTTTCTGAGGTCAGACTTTTTTTTGTAACTTTATTGTTATTCGTTAAATATGATTGTATCAATCAGACAACTGTCAGGTAATACGTTATTATTTTTAGTTTTTGGTTCAAAATAGATAGGTAAAAAATCTCAGACTTTGATATCAATGCTGCTTCATGTGAGATTTAGCGACATATCAAGTGAATTTTCTCCGTTTTTTACTTTTTCTTCAATTTTGTTTTTTGCAATGGTAAGAATTTCTAGCATGTTTTGTGTTCATTCATGCATAAAAGAACTCATTTTATTATTTTGAAGATTATCTAAATTTGATAAGGTTGTTTTTGCAAAGCTAGGAATCTTATTTGAATAATAATTTAGAATATCTTCTTGAGTTTTAAATGTTTCAAGTACTTGTAATGTTTGTTGTAAATTTTGTGGAAATCAAGGAATATTTAATGCTTTGAATAGTGTTAGTACTGTATTATTTGTATCTTCTTCTTCAAAAAGTGATAAACCCATTTCTCCTTGATATTCATATGCTGATTGGTATTTGTTTCAGTCATACTCAAAAGCTATGTTATAAAATTTATACTCAAAAACAATCTTATCAAACACCTTGAATCTATTTCAAGAAGATTCCGAAAACGATATCACTTTCGCTTGTACTGGACTTATAACTCATTTTTTTACCATTCTCTCTAATTTTTTTATTTTATACCGAGTTTTTATATTATATCAGAATGCATAAATGAGAATTAAATCAACCACTCAAATCGTTATTCATCGCGTCCATTCATCTTTATAACATAATAATACTACAAAAGTAGTTCGTATAATAATAAAAGAGAAGAGAAAAATCAATTTATTACCAAAAGAATGTCTTTTTATTTTCATTGTTATACTCCAACTCTAAAATAAATTTCTTTATCCACAATTTCTCTTTTGCTACCCCATTTTAAAGCGGAAATTTGCTTGATAATTTGTACTTTTTCTGGAGAGTTTTTGATAGGAATTTCATAAGGATTTCCACATTTAAAACTGAATGGTCTGGATTGTTCATTATAAATACTTACTTTACATTCTCCCATGAAATTTTCGGCACTGGTAAGATCGGATTGTGTAAATTCTGGTTCAAATTCTTTGGCTAAAAATTCTGCATCAGGAGCCCCAACCTTATACACAAACATCGATCCAACATTTCCAAAAATGGTTTTCGAAAGATCAAGACTTCCTCCAAGTCCATTACTTTTGAGCTGTTCAATATACTGGTGAGCTACAACTAATCATAATTTATATTTTCTTGCTTCGGAAAGAATTGATTCAAAAGAAGCTGAAACGTAGTTTTGAAACTCATCTACGTAAAGATAATGAGGAACTCTTTCTTCCTCTTTGATTTTTGCTCTTTTTAAAGCAGAAAGTTTAACCTGCATTGCAATAATTTTTCCAATCAATTTTGAAGTTTCTTCTCATGAAATACCTTTAGCAAGATTCAAGAGAATCACTTTCCTTTCTTGCATCGCATCATACATTTTGAAAGCAGATTTTTGTTGCCCAATAATATTTCTCACATAAATTCCTGTTGTAAATGGTCCAAATTTGGCCTGAATGAACGGAATAATTTCTGCTTTTTCACGGTCTCCCATTTTTTTATAGGTTTTATTCCACCAAGACGCAACTACAGGGTTTTTGATATTTCTGATTTTTGTTTCAGCAAATGCTTCATCCGTGAATAGTCTCATAATATCTACGATCGTTCCTCACTCTGGTTGATCCATAAGGAGAAAACATGCATTACGGAAATAGTCCTGAATACGAGGCCCAAAAATTTCTGGTCCATACATCTGAATAAACATTTCCACAAGATCATTGGTTACTACATCTTGTTCATCGGAGTTCTCTGGATCTACTTCAAGCGGATTTAATCCAATAGGATATTGTGTATTTCCAAGATCAAAGTAGATTAGATCATCAATTCTTTCTTTCGGATAATGTTTGAGAAGAAATTCACAGGCATCTCCATGTGGATCAATGAACGTAAATCCTCTACCATTATTCATATCATCAATAGCTTGATAAAGCATAATCGTAGATTTTCAAGTTCCCGTCTGTCCTAAAATATAAACATGTCTAAATCTATCTTTATCGGTAATTCTAATAGCTCTTTTTACACCTGCAAATTCATTAAATCCAACCGTTAATCCTTCATTGGGTAAATTATCGGGAGCGGAAACAATTTTATATTTTTGCCAAGCAAGTCTTGGATTAAGATTAAATCTTCCATGGGGGAAATGGATGAGAGAAGAAAGTTCTTTGATATTTAAAATGTGAGACTCTTCTTTTGAAAAAAGTTGTTTAAATAATGAAGTATAAGGAATTAATGATCTTTGGATGAATGCTTTTGTAAAATCTTGAATTTTCTTTTCTTCTTTCTCGAATTTGAATGAATTTAATCCCATATAATTATACTGATTGAATAGTCTTGTAAGATCTGAAATGATCTTTTTGGTATTATTTTTTTCAGGAGAAATTGCTAAAGCTCTAATTTTTACATGAAAGAGTTCATCATCCAATTTTTTTTCAAAATCTCAAAGTTGCTGTTGGGAAAAGTTATGTTTAATCTTTTTTTCTTTTTCTTCATCTTGAGTTTTTTTATCTTTTGTAAGCTTTGTCCAAAATTTTTTGAATCCTTTTAGTCCATCATCATTCTTTACTTCTTCACATTTCTTTCTCATTTTTTTGAGCCATTCTTCAGAAAGAGGTTCAACAATCACTTGAAGACAAAGCTTTTCATCTTTATTAACACTTGAAAAGGCAGATAAAATACTATCCATCGGATCAGCTTCAAATGCTTCATAGGTTTTTATTGGATGTACGCTATCTTTACTAAGTTTAAATTCTCCTCAAGCCAGATATTTCCCAAAATCTAATAATTTAGGTTCTTCAATTAATTGTACCAAAGCTCAAGAATAGAAAGAAGAAATCATTTTTTGAATAGTGAAAACATGATCTTTGGGAACTCCTAAAATGAATTTTATTACTTCTTTTTCTACCAAAATCTCCATAGAAATATAATTGTTTCCTAATTTTTTGTCTTCTAAATCCTTTTCATAAATAGCATAAAAATTTTTATAAATCTGATTCATAAGAGCTATATTATCTTTCATGGAGTTTGCATGGTCTTTTGCGTCAATATCGGAGTTTCTAGCGACTGCATTCTTTGGAATAC
>JAFRZH010000032.1 GCA_017442645.1 bacterium
CTCTCTCGTACATTTAAACCGCTTATAACTATAATTCTCAGCTCACGGCTTAATGCGATGAATCGTTAAAGTCTCATCAAGATTCCCTATCAGATTTTCCCCCTTGCAAAGTACTTTCTTCTGAAAGTATGCATCATTCATGTATACCCTCTTGGGATAACGATATCATTCATTTCTAAACAGCAATGAGGGATGAATTGTGTAATAATTTTCTTTACCTAAAAAGTATTCAAATCCCTTATTATCTCCCTCGTATCGCATCAATGTTTTCGTTCCACAACCAACATATTTTAAGTTTTCTTCAAGGAAGTTTACTTGCTTTTCGAGTTTCTCTGGTTTCCATAAATCATCATGGTCTTGAATAGCGATATACTCTCCCTTTGCATGATCTAGAAGAAAGTTAAGTCCTCCATACGGTCACAGTTTTTTTCATGATTCAAGGACTTTAATTCTCTTATCTCAAAGACTTTCAATTATTTCAAGAGTTCTATCTTTAGACTGATCATCATGAATGAGAATTTCAAAAGAAGAATAAGTCTGATTGATACAAGAAGTGAGAGTTTCTTTGATGGTTTTCTCTGCATTGTAGGTGCAGATGAGAATAGAGACAAGTTTCATATTCCCCCAAAGTAAAGGCTAAAGCACCCACCTAATAGTTTTCCTCCTTTTTAAAGGAGGTGCCCGATAGGGCGGAGGATTTTTATCCGACTTATATTGTAAAATCCCCAGTCACTTCGTGACAGCCCCTTTACAAAGGGGCAAAATCTCTTTAAGACACTTCCTCTACCAACCAGAAAGAAAGACAGCCTATAACCGATAGCCGCCAAACCATTATACATACCCTTGCTTACAGATATATGCATTGTTACAAGCTGTCTTTATTTCTCATTCATTTTTTCAAAAAAACAAAAAGCACCCTAATAAGTGGTGCTTCATAAATATCAATTGATAGAACATGTTTTAGTTTTACCATAGCCGATATTTCCACTACTAGAGTGCTATTTGATCGCTATAGAAAAAATATAAAACACAAAATTCTATCAACTGATAAAACTGATATTTATGAAGCAATTTCAGTGTATGAATCAAAAAAAGAAAATCAAGAGATAAAAAAAAATAAAAAAAGCGATATTTTTACCGCTCATTCTCCTAGTCCTTGCCGGAATCGAACCAGCATCTAATCCTTAGGACGGACCTATTCTATCCATTGAACTAAAGGACCTTTTTTAACAGTTTGAGTATAATTATTTCGGAGAAATTTTTCAAGAGATTTTTTCAAAATCATCGGGCATTTCTGCAGTAAAAGCAATATTTTTCCCGTTCATATCTTGAAATGAATATTGATAACAATGAAGCAATTGTCTTGTAATATGAAATTCTTTATTGAGTTTTCTATTGATCACAGGATTTCCATAAATTAAATCCCCTAAAACAGGATATCCTTCACTGGAAAGATGAATCCTAATCTGATGCATTCTTCCTGTATAAATTTTTACTTTCAAAAAAGAAATCGTTCACAAAAAAGGATGAGAAAAAGTCTGAATCGTTTCACATTCCGTTTTACAATCAAGTCCTTCATCGTTTAAAACCATTTTTGCACGATCAAACTTTTGATTATACACTCTTTCGATGGATTTTGTAATCGTAAATTTCTTTGGAGTTTTCCCTGATACGATGGTTAGATAAGTCTTATCTATTTTTCTTTCTCTGATCACTTCATTGAGATATTGCAATGCTTCATAGTTTTTTGCCCCCACTAAGACTCCAGAAGTATCTTTATCCAGTCTATATCAAAAAGAAGGCTTAAAAGTTCCTTGCACACAATCAGAAGCATAAAACTCAAGGTAATCGTTCATTGATAAATCATTTCGATGTTTTTTGGATTCATGAAGAACGATTCCTGATGGTTTATTAAACACGATCCAATTTTCATCTTCATAAAGAATCATTTTCTTGATCTCCTCTTTCGAAACTTTGGAAAGCTGTTTTGCTTTTATCTCTTGAGCTGAATGATTACGAACTGAAACTTCGTCTTTCACTAAAAGATCAGAAATTTCAATTTCATCTCACAAATTCACTCTGACTTCTCCTTTTTTTTTCTTTCCATTAAGCAAAATCTCCCCTTTTCTCATAGCGGAAAAGATATCCGACAAAGTGATTTGAGGATAAGATTTAAAAAACTTTCTCAAAAACCTATCAAATCTTTGATTTGCACTTGATACATCGATTGTAACTTTCATTTATGATTAATAATGAATAAACTTTTTTATTTGTAACGTTTAATATTTTTTTTTCAATAAAAAAGTATATAGAAAAAAAATCAGTAAAAAAAAAGAAAAGCCTGATTGCTCAGACTCCTTTCTTATCTCTTTGACCAAGTTGGTGCTTTTCTGGCTTTTTTCAAACCAGGTTTTTTTCTTTCTTTTACTCTAGGATCTCTTTGTAATAAACCATAAGGTTTTAATGTTGGTCTTAATTCAGAATTCCACGCAATTAACGCTCTTGCAAATCCTAATTGGATTGCATCAGAAATACCAGAGATACCACCTCCAGTTACTTTAATCTGAGCATCAAACTTTTTAAATGCATCTGGAGCAATTACTGAAAATGGTTCCATCGCATTCTTAAAAAGATAATCATTTCCTCCGAAAAAATCCTTCAAAGCAACCTCTCTTCCTGTAGAAGTTGTAACTACAAAAGTTCCATTTCCTTTCGCATAAAGTTTTACAACAGCAGTAGTTGATTTTCTTCTACCGATTGCATAATTATATTCCTTATTAGCCATTATTTATAAAGATTTACGGGTTTAAAATTATCATATTTAGTAGTTGTTCCCTTTACAAGTTTAAGTCTTTTCATTCTAAAATCTCTTAACTTATTTTTAGGAAGCATTCCTCTTACAGCATACCAAAGAGCTTTAGAAGGATTCTTCAATAAAAGCTCAGCCAAAGTAATACTTTTAACATTTCCCTTATACCCAGAATAAGTATAATAAACTTTATCTTTTAACTTATTTCCTGTAACGATAATCTTATCCACATTCTCAACGATTACAAAACTTCCTGCATCTCGAAAATCTGAATAATAAGATTTATCTTTACCCATAAGTTTCTTAGCTACATCTGTAGCCAATCTCCCTAAAGTAATACCAGTAGCATCTACTCTATACCACATCCTATTCTTCTCTTGATCAGTTTGTTTCACCCAAATCGTTTTATTAAGATCCTTTTTAGTAAACTGCATCTGAACTATAACTAATAATAAAATAATAAACAACCGAATTACATAACTTTAACCAAAATACTTTCAGCTCCATCACCTTGTCTGTATCCTAATTTGTAATCTACAACAAATCCAGATCTTTTACCAGATTCTACACATTTTGGCAATAAAACATCTAATACTTTTTTCCCATCCTCATCAGAAAAAATTTCAGATTTTATATACCTAATATTTTCTCTACGAGCATTTGCTTCATCTAAATTAGCAGTATTACTCACTAATTTAGCGAAGAACGAATCCGCATAAGCCTTCAAAACTTGAGCTCTTTTTGCGGTCGTGGTTACTTTCCCATTTCTTACTAAATTTGTAAGCATTTGTCTAAGGTAAACATTTTTACTCTTAGCTCCTGTACTAATTTCTAACAATCTATTTTTTCTATGGTTCATTTTCCAAAGGAACAAATATAAATTAACTAATTAATGATTTACCAATATTTCATAATGCACTATTAATTTCATCGATAGCTTTTTTTCCAACTCCTTTCATTACTAATAACTCAGCTTTCTTTTTCTTTTCTAACTCCTCTACATAAAGAATCTCATTCTTTATCAATGCATTTCTTGTTCTCTCACTTAAAGGGAGAGCATCAATTGGCATCGTCTTAATTGTATTATCGTCTAAAGAAGTATCACCTGAGATAGATAAATCATCACGATCTACAAATACAGACTTATCCAAATAAACATCATCAAATACAAATAATTTTGCATAAGAAGCTAACACTTCTCCAGCGAACATTAAGATATCTTTTGGAGTAACATCAGTGAATCCTGTTTTTATTTCAAGATATAAAGTATCCTTCACACTTCCTGTAAAATCTTCAATTACCTCTTCTACATCATATTTAACATAATCTACCAATTTGAAATCATTATCAATCAGAAGAATATTTACATCTGAAGCTTCCTCTCTTTTTGCTCTATTTCTTAAATACTCTAAGCTATAATATCCATATCATTTTTCAATTCTAATTTCCATATTCACTTCTGCAGACGCATCAGTAATTTCAAAGAGATGTTCTGTTGGATTAAGGAGATGAATCCCTGCTGGAAGATCCAAATCTCATGCTGTATAATTTCCAATCCCCTTAAACCTTTGAGAAATCCACTGAATTTTATCACAACCTTCATCAAAAGAAAACCTCAGCTTCTTAAAGTTTAAAAGAATATTAACCACATGTTCTTTTACCCCATCAATTACACAATACTCATGAGGAACTCACTTTATTTTTACACCTGTTATAGATCCTCCTAAATTATAAGCCAAAATAATTCTTCTCATAGCATTTCACAAGGTATGACCGAATCATCTAGGGAGATTTGTGATTTCAAATTTTGTCACATTTTCATCACCATCTGTAACAAGAATTTGAGGAGCTCCAATAAAATTCTGGATATCTAACATAAAGCATAAAAAAATAAATAAATCTTTTTAACTATGCTCTGGCATAGAATTCGATAACCTTCAATACATCTGCAGGAAGTTCAATTTCTCCTTTCTGTGGAAAATTAAGAACTTCAACTGTGTAAGCATTCTTATCAACTTTTATCCAAGAAGGAATCTTAGCAACCGTTTTTGAAGAAGAGCTATATAAAACTGACTTCTTCAATTTATCTCTTAATTCAATTTTGTCTCAAGGTTTTAAGAATGTAGAAGGAACATTATGTTTTTCTCCATTTAAAAGAAAATGTCCATGAACTACCATTTGCCTAGCCTGCATAATTGTCTGTGCAAATCCTGCTCTAAGGATAATTACATCCATTCTCCTCTCTAAAAACTGAAACACAGCAAAGTCATGTCCAATGTTATGATTCTTAGCATATTTAGAAGCTGTTTCCTTGATAATTTTAGCAAATTGTTTCTCTGACATCATATAAGATCTTTTCAAAACTTGCTTATTTCTCAAAAGTTTTCCATATTCTGAATATCTCTGCATATTGCTACCGTGTTGTCCAGGAGCCGCAATTTTTTGTCCTAATGAATATTTAGCACTCCCAAAAAGATTTTTCCCTTCTCTTCTACAAAGTCTTAATTTTGCTCAAGTATATCTCATCAATAAATGACATAATAGATAAATAATGATAATTAATTTCTCTTAGGTCTTACTCCTTTACACCCTCAAAATTGAATTCATGTATCCTCTCTAATATAAAGAATATCAATTACTCAAATTTCGTTGATTGCCTTAAAAATTCCATCTCTTGCCATTCCACATCCTCTAAAAACAATACCAATTTCTTTTAAACCAAGACCTTGAGCGTTTTTTAAAAGCTGCTTTGTCAAAACCTCAGCTGCATAAGGAGTAGATTTCTTAGAATTTTTATATCCTACACTTCCAGTTCCACCTCCTAGAACCTTATTTCCTTCGATATCAGTTAATGTAACAAGAGTATTATTTGACGTAGTATTTACATAAAGAACACCACTCATAATTTTGATATCTTTCTTCTTAGCTTTCGCTTTAGATGCTGCCATTAATCTTTATAACATCAAATAAAATTATTTTTTCAAAACAGGTCTAACCTTAGATCTTCAAAGAAGTTTTTTTGCTGTTTTGGCATTTTTCCTTGTCAACTGTCCTCTCACAGGAAGTCAAAGATTATGCCTCATTCCCCTATAACATTTAATTTCTTTCAATAATTTAATAGCAGTAGCAACCTCTCTTTTTAAATCAGACTCCAAAGTATAATTTTTCATCTCATCAGAAATTTTCTTTTGATCTTCTTCAGTTAAAGCAGAAACTTTTGATAAATAATTTATTCCCACTTTATCTAAAATTTTTCTTGATCTTACTCTTCCAATTCCATAAATAGTAGTTAAAGCAATCCAAATAGATTTTTCTTCTGGAAGAACATGCCCCATTAATCTAAACATTTTACATACATACAAGAGATAAAATTAACCTTGTCTAGACTTATGTCTAGGGTTCTTTTTACAAATAACATAATACCTACCATTTCTTTTTACTATACGGCAGTCTTTACATCTTTTTTTTAATGAAGATACAACTTTCATCAGATCAGTATACAACAAATAAATATTATAAAGTTACACTATTATCCACATTTTGAGTTTTTGTAGGACACCTATAGATGATACGTCACTTTGTAGGATCATACGTATTTACTTCTACCTTCACTCTATCTCATAAGATAATAGAAATGTGAGACTGTTTCATCTTTCCTGCTTTATAACATGAGATTACTAAATCCATCTCATCAAGTCTTACTCTATATTGTCCTGCAGGTAAAACTTCAACAATTTCTCCTTCCAATTCTAGGACTCAAGACTTTCCCATTAAGCAATAATCTTATCAATAACTAAAACAGTTTCTAAAGGTCTAAATCACTTATTCCTAAAATATCTATTTTTTCTTTTAAACTTAATTACATGAACCTTTTCACCTTTTTTAGTTACTCCAACATTTGCTTCAACTTTTGCTCCTGCAACAAATGGAGTTCCTAATTTTACATCATTTCAATCATCATCAAATACTGCTACAACTGAATCGATAGTCATTTTTTCATTTTCTTCTACTGAAAGATTATCCACTACAATTTCTGTTCATTCTGAAACAATATATTGATGTCCTTTCAAACTAATAACTGCATACATTTCTTTCTTAATTTACCAGATATAAAAATATTATACAATCTTACCAAGTTGAGCCAATGTATTGTACTTCTTCTTATTACTTCTATAAGAATGAGAAACAATAGCTCTAATTCTTTTATATCTTCTAGAAGAAGGAAAATCATATGTTACTGTTTTTCTATAAAACTTTGTCCCATAAAATTTTTGTTTCTTCGCGATATCTAAGATATGAGAAGCCCATAATTCTTTTTTATAGAAAGCAATCATTCTTTCATTGGTATTTAATTCTCACTTTCTCCAAACAACAAATCACATGTTTCAAAACAAAATAATAATTAAAATGATTTCAGTTTGCCGAGGACCGGAATCGAACCGGCACGGGAGTATAAGTCCCAAAGGATTTTAAGTCCTTCGTGTCTACCAATTTCACCACCTCGGCATTATACCTCGAAAGGTATAAATTATCAGTAGATAATAATATTATTTATTAACTTGTTCATAAATACTATTAAAGACACCCGGAAATGCAACTGCAATATTTGAAAGAACTTTTCTATTGAGAGCAAAATTTTTCTCAGCGAATTTCTTCATGAATGTAGAATAATTCATTCCTTTTTCTCTCAAAGCTGCACTAATTCTTTCAATCCATAATCTTCTGAAGTTTCTCTTTTTCAATTTTCTTCCTACATAAGCATGTTGTCCTTGTTTAATAAGCGCTTGTCTTACTTGTGTATAAACATTTCCTCTTCCCAATCTAAACCCTTTAGCTTGAGAAATATATTTCTTATGTTTTCTTTGTCTTTGAAGACCATTTGTAACTCTAACCATCTCTTATAGACTAATAAACTAAATTTTTAATTCTTTTTGCTTGAAATCCTGTTATTTGATTTCCATAAGGAGATTTTTTATTATTTTTTCCTTTATTTGTTAATAAATGATTATTTCCTTCTTTCTTAACCATAATTTTACCTGTTCCCGTAATTTTAATTCTCTTCTTAAGTCAAGCATGAGATTTATTCTTTGTAGCCATTACAAATTACACTATTTAGCAAATAAAATAATACTATATCACTGAGCTTCTTTTTTGGGAACATCATATTGTGATCTTCCAAAAGAAGACAAAGTTTCTTTTACAAAAAGGATTTTTTCTAATGCCTTATCCATATATATTCTTTCCCTCCCTTTTAACCTAATACTAATTTTAACATTCACTCCCGCTTTCAAAAATTCCTCCATTTTTTTCATTTTTAGGTTAAGATCATTCTCTCCTATCGCGTAAGATATTTTAATCTCTTTTGTTTCTTTTCACTTTTGTTGTTTCTTTTTCTCTTTTTCTTCCTTTCATTTCTGATACATATACTTACCATAGTCAGTAAGTCTCACTGTAGAAATCATTTCCTCCGCATTATACGCTATCTGCACCAAATCCAATCAAGTTTCCTCAGCAATTTCAAACGCCTTCTTCCTTGAAAAAGTTCCCATATTTTTCTTATCATCATCGATAATAATAATATTAGGAGCTTTAATCTGATCATTTACATAAACCACCTTAGTTTTAAGATTGTCTCAGAACTTACCTATTCATTTTTGATCTTTACCCCCAAATTTATTTCCTCAAAATTCATTTCATTTAGAATTATTTTGAAAACCTCAAACCATGTAAAAAAACCAAAAATAAATAATAAATCGCTCTCGACGGGCATCGAACCCGTGATTTCCACCGTGAGAGGGTGGCGTCCTAGCCACTAGACCACGAGAGCTAATAGCAATTAAGACGTCAATCCAATAAAAATCTACTCCCACCAGGGATCGAACCTGGATTTACGGCTTAGAAGGCTGTTGTTCTATCCATTGAACTATAGGAGCTCATTTTTTGGACTCTAGGGGATTCGAACCCCTGACCTCCTGCGTGCAAAGCAGGCGCTCTACCAACTAAGCTAAGAGCCCATTATCAAACTTGGGGAGAATAGGATTTGAACCTATGTAACCGCGAGGTGTCAGATTTACAGTCTGATGCAATTGACCGCTCTGCCATCTCCCCACACACAACTTTATACTCTTTTATCAATGATCTCCATTATTTTATTGGAACGCAGCTTCAGGATTCACTTCACCACTATCTCATACCTGTACAACACCAAATGCAACCAATCCTCAAATAATCACCGAACCAAATCCTATCAAAACAAACATATTTCTTGTTCATCAAAGATTTCTTTCAGCCCACTCACTCTTACCGAAGAAATCAACAAGAGGATAAGCCCAAACCATCAACGCCGCCCCTGCTCACATAATCAATAATCCTATAAGAAAATTTTTCATTTTGTAAGCAAGTTAGGATTAAAAGTTAGCGGATAACGGGACTTGAACCCGTACGAGCAGAGCTGAAGTCTGCTATGCTACACCAACTACATCATATCCGCACCATCACAAGAACAGTGTTTCAATAACATTCAAATAATGATGTACCTAGTGTATATAAAAATTAAATTTAATTTCAAGAGATTTTTAAAGTTTTTTTTAAAAAAGTACCTTTTTTAATAAAAAAACCAAGTTTTAAACAAGTAAAACAAATTATATCTATTTTTTACGATTCAAAAAATAAGTTTTTCTCTCTTTTTTCTTTTACTATTAAAAAGTTATAATTAGATATCCAGCTTTTAAAGCTAAAAATCTATAATTATTTTCATTCAGATTTTTTCTTTTTTTTAAAAATTTTTCGTTTATATTTAATCTAAAATATTAAACCTTCTCTACATACCAAAGTTGATCTTCAGAAGTTGCAATACAAAGATTTTCTCCTTCTCTGGTATTACTAATTCAAGCTACAGTTTCTCCTTTTTTATCGATTTGTATTTCTTTACAAGGAAAAATATTTGTCCAATCTTCATTGATATCCAATTTATTAGGTTCTGTTGATACATAATTGGATCTTTGTTGAGTTTCCATTTTTGCCGCTAAGACAACACCTCCCTTTTCTTTTCCATTCTTCTTTACAGGAATATAGAGAAAATCTCCATCGATAGAAACATTTTGATAAGCATTTTCTATTTTTTGGTATGCAGGATCTTGTGGTAATTCTGATAGAAGTCAATCCTCAAGGAAGATCGTAAGGTTATTTGTATTTGTTGCAGTAGTTTCAGGTCGTTTTCCATGAAGGGATCTATAAGATGCTGTTGCGGTTTGTATTTGAGAAAGAGCAACTGATCTAGCGGTATCTCTTGCAGGTCATTGATTATCAAATTGATTATTAAATTGAGTTTGAATTGGATTATCAATTTGAAAATCTTCAGTATCTTCTTTGAATGATGTAAATTTACCAATTACCAATGAAAGATTAATTCTATCCTTCAAAAAGAAGTATCCTCATCCAATAATCGCTATAATAAGTAAAAAAATTACAATAAATGTTCAACTTCATTTCTTTTCAGATGGTAATTCAACTGAAGGTTGAAGAGTTTGTGTGGGAGAAAATGATGAAATATTTTGAGTTTGAGTTACTTGTTGAGGATTAGTATTTTTATCATAAAGCTGAGAAATTTGATAATAATAGTACACTAATGCAATTTGTTGCATTGGAATTGTTCGAATTCCGCTAATCAAAAGACAAAAAACTAAAATTCCTCATACAATAAGTACAACTGTACTTCATCATGGAAGGAACATAGCTAGCATCGGAGCCATAGTTATCGCCGTGAAAGCTAAAAATCATCAAATAAGTGTCGGAAGAAAACTTAAAAATCAAAAATAAATCTGAAACCATACAAAATTTCGAAAATGTCCTTTAGTAATCTTCCAACTACGCGTAATTGCATCTCGAATAGAACAATCAGTATCAAGTAAAACATCTAAAGAGAAGAAAAGTCTGAATCAAATGATAATTCAAGGAATAATGAGAAGTCCTAATCCAAGAGAAGTAAAAATACTAACAAGGAGGATTAATAATCGAGCTTTGAATGTTTTTCAAAACCAGGAAAAGAAAACATACGAGTTTTTACAGAAGGATTTTTTGCTCTTTCCATGATGTTTTTTTTGATATGAAGGATCCATCATAAGATTAAAATATCTAATAATATCCAAGGAATCAGATAAAGAAGTTGAAAATCTCAAAGAAGAGGACAGATATAATCTTGTCCCCAGACTAAGAGTCCATTTAAAAGTGAAGCTGCCAATGAAACTCAAATGGCGTCACTAGTGATATTAACTCCTCATCTTTTTTTCTAGGAAATATACCATGCAGCTTGACGAAAATACTTCATGGAAAGATTTTCATTTCCTATTTCGAACATTTGTGTTTGTACTTGATCCATTGTTGTAATAAAAAATAAAACTTATCTAATTATAATAAGCTTTACCTTGTTTTTCAATTTTTCGATATAAAAAAATCTGATTCTCTTACAAAAAATCAGATCCTGTATTTATATTTTAGAAATAGAACAAAGCTTTTTTTATTATATTATCATAAAAATCCTATTTTTTCTTCGTTTTCATAGTTTTTGAAGTCTTCGTCGTTTTAGTTGTTTTCTTGGTCTTCGTTCCAGATTTTTCTTCTTTTCCTAAATCTTTTCCAATCAGTGAAAGACAATCTTCTAAGGTATAATCCGTCATATCTTTCCCACTTTTTGGAATCTTGTAATTTTTCTTTTTAAATTTCAAATACGGTCCATAAGGTCCCTCTTTAAGCTCAATTTTTTCTCCTTCATACTCAAACTGAATCGTACTTTTCTCTCTATCGAGTTTTGCCTGAATAAGAGGGATTGCATCTTCAAGAGTGATCGTATAGGGATCAAGAGGATTCTCCGCTTTTTTGGGAATAGAGACAAAAAAAGTCTGATATTTCAAGTAGGGTCAAAATCTTCCAATCGCAGCCGTAATTTTTTCCCCTTCGTATTCTCCCACTTCACGAGGTAAAGTAAAACATTTCAATGCTTCTTCAAGGGTAATGGTTTCTAAAGATTTTCCGTCAGGGATACTCGCATATTTTTTCTCCTCTGGCTCTCCGATTTGGATAAAAGGTCCATATCTTCCACTTCTTGCAATCACTTTCTTCCCCGTCGCTGGATCTTCTCAAAGTTCTCTTTCGGTAATCACTCTTTCAGCTCCTTGTGCACGAACTACGGCTTCATTGAAAGGACCGTAAAAAACAGAAACAACTTTTTCTCGTTCTTTGTCCCCATCTGCAATTTGATCAAAATCGGTTTCTACAGAGGCGGTAAAATTATAATCCATAATATTCTCAAAATTAGCAATGAGAAAATCGGTTACATCTCTTCCAGACTGAGTTGGAAAGAGCTTTTCTTTTTCTACTCCAGTATTTTGACTTTTTTTAGATTCTGAGATTTCTCCATTTTTCAAAAGGAATTCCAGATATTCTCTTTTTTCTCCTTCTCTACTTTCTTTCACAACATACTTCCTATCCTGGATTTTCGTGACAATAGTCGCATACGTGGAAGGACGTCAGATTCCTCTTTTTTCCAATTCTTTTACTAAACTTGCTTCAGTATATCTTGGAGCATGTTTTTTAAATTTTTGGGTACTTGCGATTTGTTCCATTTGGAGAGTTTCCCCTTTTTCAAGTTTTGGAAGGAGAATAACATCAGAAGATTCTTCATCGTCGGTTCCTTCAGAATACACTTTCAAAAAACCATCAAAAGTAACCACTTCTCCTTCTGCAACGAATTTACTTTTTGCACCAGAAATATCGATTGTTACTACGGTTTTTTCAATATTTGCAGATGCCATTTGAGAAGCAATCGTTCTTTTCCAAATCAAATCATACAGTTTTTGCTGTGCAGTATCTTCTCCAGCCTTACGAATCTCCAAATGTGCAGGTCTGATACATTCATGAGCTTCTTGTGCTCCTGCTGATTTTGTTTTATATGCGGTAGGATTGGAATATTTTTCTCCATAATCTTTGGTGATTTCCTGTTTAGCGGCATTCATCGCATCTTGAGAGAGATTTACCGAATCGGTTCTCATATAGGTAATTTTTCCTGCCTCATAGAGTTTCTGAGCAAGTTGCATCGTACGAGAAGGAGAAAATCCTAATTTCCTACTTGCTTCTTGTTGTAACGTTGAAGTCGTAAAAGGTGCAGAAGGAGATCTTTTTCAAGGTTTTTGCTCCACATTTTCTACGGTAAAAGTAGCAGTTTTACAATAGTCTAAAAATCTGAGGACTTCCTCATTTTTCTTGAATTCTTTATCTAAGGTAGCAGGAAAGTTTTTTTTCGTATTTCAAGTAAAAGTCCCTACGGTTTTGAAGGAAGAAGTTGCATTGAATTGTTCAATTTCTCTTTCTCTCTCTACGATTAAACGAACAGCAACAGATTGTACTCTTCAAGCAGAGATTCCTCCTACCACTTTTCTCCAAAGCACTGGAGAAAGCTTAAATCACACCAAATAATCAAGCACTGATCTTGCCTGTTGTGCATCGACAAATTTCATATCAATCGTTCTTGGATTCGCAACAGCATTTTTAATTGCTTTTTCTGTAATTTCATGGAATACAATTCTTGGAGTATTTTCAATAGAAAGTCCAAGTTCTCTTGCCACATGTCGAGCAATAGCTTCTCCTTCACGGTCCTCATCGGTTGCGAGCCAGACTTTTTCAGCTTTTTTTGCTAAAGTTTTCAATTCATTGACATTTTTCTTTTTTGCAGGATCGAGCTGATAAATCGGATGAAAACGATATTTATCTTCCAAATTTTGCGTATTTTGCTCTTCGATTTCCACTCCTTTTCCATCTCTTGGCATTTCGATGATATGTCCATACGATGCTCTTACTTCAAAATCGGATCCAAGAATTTTGGTAATCGTTTTTGATTTTGCAGGAGACTCTACAATTACGAGATTTTTAGCCATAAAAATGAAGAAAAATAAAAAAACAAATTTTCAATTATAAATAAGTAACAAAAGTTCTTTTAATTGCAAGAAGTTTTTTTCATATACGTTCCTTCAAGCTTAAATCCTTGTTTTTCATAATATTCTCTCACTCCGATTCATGAAATCACAGAAATCTCCGTAAATCCTTCTTTTTGAGCGATCATTTCCGCAGTTTTAAGGAGTTTCTTTCCAAGTCATGAATGCTGAGTCGCAGAGTCTGATTTTTCTCCTACTGCTTGTAATTCTCCATAGACATGAAGTTCTCTAATAATAGCGTTTTCTTTTCCCAATCCTTCAAAATCCAATCTTTCTTCTTCAAGGGGTAAAAGCAATCTTGTAAATCCGTATAAATATCCGAGTTCATCTTCATAACTGATAAAAATCTCTTTTCCCACTGAACTTTGATACATCCTGAGAATAAGATTCAGATTTTTGGTTGTTTCTTTTTTGTTTCTCACTTCTCTTGATCTCGTATCGAGGCTTACAAAATGGCGAAAAGATTTAAAATCTGGTTGTGATCCGATAATCTTTGTTGTAAAGTCATTCGAAAAATTTGAAGAATCTTTCGTATTTCATTTTGGATTCTTCACTTCATTTCATTCCGTTCAGAATGACGGTTTATTATCAAGTTCTTTATGAGATGATAAATTTTCAAAATATTCTTCTTCATTGTTAAACAACTCGTATTCTCCATACAGACGACGATAAAAAGTTTCGACTTCATTTTTTGTGTCAGAATGTTGTATTTTTTGTTGATATTCTTTCAAAAGTTGATCATGCACAAGTTGAGAAAGATTTGTTACATTCGAACCTGCTGCGATTTCTGTTGCAGGAATATCGCGAATAAGTCTCTTAATCCTCGTGTAAGGCGGAATAATCTCTTTGAAGGTCTTTTTGATAATTTGAGAGATTTTTTCTGTGGTAAGAGGCTCGTATTTCCCTTCTTTAAAAAAAGTATATAATTCTGTATTGGGAATCACGGAAGTTGGATAAAACTTCAATTCATCTGGTTTTAACCACGGATCAGAAAAAGTATCACGGAAACTCTGGATATCTTTCTCAAAATCTGATCCATAAAGTCCGGGCATTAAATGAATGGAAATTTTGAATCCATATTTACGAAGAAGATGAAGTGCTTGTTTGATCGCTTCAAGATTATGTCCTCTTTTATTAAGTTCTAAGACTTCATCGTTTGTGGATTGAATCCCCATTTCTACTCTGGTTACTCCAAATTTTCTCCAGGATTGACAGTTCCTGTGACTTACAAGGTCTGGCCTTGTTTCAATCGTTAATCCGATGATTCTATGTTCTGCGGTTTCATTTTTTTTCAAAGCCTCCTCCAAAGTTGAGGAATACTCGATTTCTGCTTCATTCGTGATAGTGAATCAGAATTTTTTTTCTTTTTCATCTTTTTTCTCTCCCGCATTGTTCATTTTGATTTTGAGCTGAGAAAAAGTATTACATGCATCATAAAGCTCTTTAATGAAGTTCTCCTTATATTCTTGAGGATACGCATCTCGCGACCCTCCAAGGACGATCATTTCGATTTTCTTTGGTTGATGTCCCGTTAAAGTCAGAGATTGGAGTCTATTATACACCTGTTTTCTCGGATCAAATTGATTCAAAAATGCCCTCATTGCTCAAGGTTCAGATTTGATATAACTTTTCGGCATCGTCGGATCATTCGGACAGAAGATACACTTTCACGGACAAGGTCGTGGTTTCGTTAAAACTTGCACCGAAACAATCCCCGAAAGAGAACGGATCGCTCTTTTCCTCAAAAGATGTTCAAATTTTTCATTTTTCTCGATTTTCCCTTGTTCGATCATCTTCAAGTAGGTCTCGATAATTTGAGATTTTGAAGGGAGAGTGGTCATTTTATGGTCTTTGGCAAAAATCCTCTGAAGATCTTTCACTCTCGCTTCATCTAAATCATCAATTTTTTCTAAAATCTCTTTCACCAAGTATTCAAAGTCCATGCAATCCTTACAAGAAAAAAATAAAAGTCTGATTTTCTATGATAACATTTTTTCTATTTCATGAACTATTTTCTCTGGAGTGATTCATAATGCATCTAAGAGTTGATCGGCATTAAATCTATCATAAAATTTCTTCTCTAATCCATAATTTTTCACTTTCATGGTTGTTGGTCCATAATAACTTGCAATTTTATATCAAAAACCTCCTTCAAGGATTCCATCTTCCAGCGTGATCACTATTTGATGTTGTTGTTTTAAATTTTCCAAAAGGGAAACATCGAGTCAAGACGCGAATCTCGGATTGATTAATGTGGGAGTGAATCAGATTTTTTCTTTTATTTTTTGAGCAACTTTTTCTCCGATCTGATAAAAATCTCCCAATGCGAGAATTGCTAATTTTTCTCCTTGTTCTTCGATTTTGAAGGTATTGAGATTATCGAAAGTTGTCGGAATTTCACGGTTATCATCGATTACTCCATTTCAAGGAATCATAATCATCACAGGGTGTTTCCTTTGATTAAGGGACCAATTTAACATCGCAAGATATTCTTGTTTTGAGGTTGGAGCGAGGAGAACGAGGTTAGGGATATTGGAAAATAACGCATAATTAAAAATTCCAAGATGTGTGGCATCATTAAGTCCCCATACTGATGAATAATTCAGTAAAATGGTAGCAGGGTTATTATTCAAACAAAGATCTTGAGAAATCTGGTCATAACTTCTTTGAATAAAGGTTGCATTGGTTCCTAATACTGCTTTCCCTCCGTTTTTTCCTATTCATGAAATAAATGCAACAGCCTGTTCCTCTGTAATTCAAGTATCCACAAATTGTGATCAGGCTTTTTCTCTTTTTTCTTTTGTAAATCCAATGGTCATTGGCATTGCAGGAGTTACAACCGTTAAGGTTTTATCTTTCTCTATTTCTTGAAGAAGGAAATCTGCTGTCAAAGTAGCATAATCTTCTCCTGTAAATGAGAATTTTGATTTTCCTGTTTCAGGATCAAAGGGACTAACCCAGTGCCATGCTTCTTTATTTTGTTCTGCAAGAGGATATCCTTTCCCTTTTTGAGTATGAATATGAAGGACAATAGGATGATCGATATCTTTTACGGATTGAAAGAAAGTAATTAATTTTTCGATATTATTTCCTTCATTTTCATAACGGTAATCAAGCCCCATAGCTCTGAAAAAATTATTTTCTGCCGTTCCATTCGTTTCACGAAGTTCTGCAAGATTTTTATAGATTCAACCGTGATTTTCAGCAATTGATTGTTCATTATCATTAACAATAATGATAAAATTAGAATTCAATTCTGAACCTGCAAAATCTAATCATTCTAAAGCCTCACCTCACGAAAGAGAACCATCTCCAATAATTGCGATAATATTTTCATGATCTCCTTTTAAATCTCTTGCTTTTGCTAATCCTGTTGCTAAAGAAATAGAAGTTGAAGTATGTCAAATATTAAAAGAATCATGTTCACTTTCTTCAGGATTAGTATATCCAGAAATATCGTTAAAATGACTTTCCTCCAAATATCCTTCTTTTCTTCCTGTTAACATTTTATGAGGATAGGTTTGATGAGAAACATCAAAAACAAATTTATCCTGAGGTGAATTAAAAACATAATGAAGTGCAATAGTCATTTCAACCATTCCGCAATTAGGAGCAAAATGTCCTCCGTAATTAGAAACTCTATGGATAAGTGCTTCTCTCATCTCTTGAGCAAGAACTGTTAATTCATCAAGAGAAAGTTTTTTTACATCTTCGGGAGAATTGATTGTAATAAGGTATTTCATGTAAACAACATATAAATAAAACTATTATAGTGTATAGAGATTTTTTTTAAACTTACAAATAATTTTTTAAAAAAAGAAAAAAAGTCTGATTCTTTATTACTTTTATAATTTTTAACAATATCAATAATTATTTCTCAGTTCTCGGCATAACAATCAAAGTAAAAATTTGAAAAATTTTCCTTTTAAAAGTATAATAGGAAAAGATTTTATCTCATGAACCACGTAAAAAATGTTAAGATCACAGAATGAATTGCTTAATACAAAAAGAGATCAAGTTCCAACTTCACTAGAAAAGCAAAAAAAAGATACAAGAAATGCACTTAAAAAAAATAATACTTTTAATGACATTGTTTGTGAAGTTCTCACAGAAGAAGGGAATATGATCCGATGACACGGAAGCAAAGGAACAAAAGAGACTGTTAATACAATATGTAACGAATGATTACGAATACCTGATGGTTATGATCTTCACTCAACAGCAATAAAACTCAAAAATAACTTAAAAAATGAGAATCAACAAACACAAGAGTCGCAAATACAACAGCTAATGAATCGACCTCATTTGAAATGCAAATATATTGTTATCGTGTCTCACCCTAAAGAATATTGTTCAAAAGTTCCATATAGAGAAAATGATTCTCTTCTCATTACAACGGATAAATTCTGAGGTACAGATTATTATAAAAATAAGAATCTGGTGGTAAGACCAGAATTCATAAAATGATATTTTGATATCAATAACATGGAATTTATACCAAATGAAAAATACTATAAAAGATTATGAGAAGAAGAACAAAAACAGCTTTTTCAAGAAGTAAAGAAAAAATATATGGACAGTGTTATTGAAAGTAACTGAAGATTAGAAGAATACTTACAAATAATGCAAGAAAATAACCGAAAATGTCCTTATAATGAAAAAGATATAGAAGAATACTTATCTTATACTATACAAGAAGAAAAATTATTTAATTCCAATATAGAGGATGGTACAATAGATGATACTACAAACTTAGATTGATGAGTCTGTAATCCTGAAGATTGGGAATAGTCTGATTCTTTATTATCGAATAACTTGTAAGAAGATAAAGTTTTACTCTTTTGGGAAAATGAATATTTAATGGATTAATAGAGTTCTGATCGGAAAGATCAAGAAAATTTTTTGTTTTTTCACAAAAAAAGAAGTATAATATGATATCTTTATTATTTATGAAAATAACCATGACTTTAGAAACAAAATGATGCAGCATAGAAACGAATATAGATCAACCTGATCTTTTAGATACACAACAATCCCTAGAACAACTCAAAAATAATATCAAAGATCCTTTTAAGGATTTTAGATATGGTTTTAAAGTTATCGCTGAACACATCAAATGACTCAGTTTACAACAACAAAAAATCTGATTTAAAAGTTTTTCTAAATATATCCAAGACTACGATTTTCGTATTAATGAAGAAATTCAGAAAATGGTCAAAAAATATCATTTAGTTTCAGATGAACTTCTTGATATGAGTCCAAAAGTAAAAGATAAAGATAAAAATCGTTACTTATTTTATATGGAATTGAAAAATAATATTAGGGAAATCGAAAGTAAATGAAATCTTATCAATACCATGATTGATGGAGAAAACAATTCTGATGATGTCATACAATCAAAAATAAATGAATATTTTTCTTTATTAGAAGCATTTTTTCTCAAAGCAACTCCTCCTGACGAGATTGTCGAGTGAAATATTTATCAAGAACAAACTCCTTTCACTTGGAAAAAAGACTACAATAAAACTGCCAAAAGAATCGAAAAATACAAAAAAAGACATCAAAAATAAATTTTGTCAATTTTATTTCGAGAGAGAAGAGGGATTTTATTGATTTACAAAAAAATATTACTACACTAAATAAACAATGATTTTATCTTGTCATAAAGCAATGATTGAAAAAAAAAGGACAAATTCTCCTTCAAGCGATGTTGATTTTTCAGGATGAGTCATTGAGAAAAGGCATGAGAATACTATTCTTATAGAGAGGAAGAAGAAAGAAGAGAGTTTTAAGAGTGAAAAAATCTGAATGTATTTCATTGTCTTACTTCTTGTAGGAAGTCTGATTTTTCTTTTTCTTATTCGAAGAAGCATTGAAAATCTCCATCAAGATTTACTTAATTGAATCATACATTAAGGTTTATCCTTAATAACATGAGATATTTATTTTATTTTTATTATTAGAAAACACAATGAGAAAAAAAGAAGAAGGATGTTGCGAAGGAAATTGTTCTTGTGGATGTAATCCTATCAATTTAGGAGCTATCCTTGTTGCAATTAATTTAATTATTTCTGTCGTTGTACTTTGTACTGTAAACAATATCAGAAATGATGCTATTGAAGCTGCTTGAGGTCAAGAGACTTATGCAAAAATGCAAGAAATTTATCAAACTGAAGAGTTTAAAAATACTTCAAAAGAACAAGTAGATTATGCTTATAATCATTATGTAAAAGGAGAGGATTCTGAAAATACTAATAATGGAACAGAAAACAATACTCCTGAAACTCAAAATGATGGAGAAACTTTAAGTCTTTCTAGTGGAGAACCACTTACTATTTCAACTCTTTCAGAAGAAAATAAAGCTGTTGTAGAAAATATGATAGCCACAGCCCCTGTTCGTTGAAATAAAGATGCAAGATTTACTATTATCGAGTATACAGAATTACTTTGTCCATTCTGCCAAAGACATGCACAGTCTAAAACTATTGAAACGGTAATGAATAGTTTTCCTGAAGAAATCAACTCTGTTTCAAGACATTTCATTATCCATGGAGATGATGCTGTAAAACTTTCTAATGCAATGGAATGTGTTGCTGAAAATAATCCTTCAGTTTACTATCAGGTATTTGAAGAAGCGTTTAATCAATATCCTGTAAGTCTTGATACTCTTAAAAATATTGCAATCAATGCAGGAATCGATCAAACAAGTCTTCAAACTTGTATCGATGAAAATAGATATCAAAGTGCCGTATATGATATGATGAATCAAGGAAACACTCTCTTTGGTGTAAATGGTACTCCAGGAAATGTTATTATTGATAGAGAAACAGGAAAATGGACTCTTATTTCTTGAGCATATCCTTCTGATGATTTCATAACTGTTATCAATCACATGAAATCCTAGTTTTAAAAAATATTTTAAAGTCTGACTAGAGTGTAGTCAGATTTTTTTTATTTTTTTTCTTTTTTTTTTGGCATTTTTTTTTATAGTAAATATTGTTGTTTATATCTTTTTTATTTTTCGTTATTCCCATGAACATTTGATTTGATAACCAAAAATATCTTCAGATTCAATCTGAACATATTAAGGAACGTATTTCCAAATTTTGAGATAAACTATATCTTGAATTTGGAGGGAAGCTTTTTGATGATTATCATGCCTCACGTGTTTTACCAGGTTTTGAACCTGACAGTAAATTAAAAATGTTGATGCAACTTTCTGATATAGCAGAAATTGTGATCGTAATCAGTGCAGAAGACATTGTTAGGAATAAAATTCGTGGAGATTTAGGAATTACTTATGATGTTGATGTTCTTCGTCTCCGTGAAGAATTTGAAAATCGTTGACTCCTAGTAAGTAGTGTTGTTATTACTCATTATCAAGGACAGTCTGCAGCAGATCGTTTTAGAAAAAAATTAGAAAAAATCTGAATAAAAAGTTATATCCACTATCTTATCGATGGATATCCTCACAATGTAGAACTTATCGATAGTGATGAATGATATGGTAAAAATGAATATATTGAAACTACCCGTCCTCTTGTTGTAGTTACTGCCCCCGGCCCTTGAAGTGGTAAAATGGCAGTTTGTTTAAGTCAACTTTATCACGAACAAAAAAGATGAATCAAAGCTTGATATGCAAAATTCGAAACTTTCCCCATTTGGAATCTCCCCTTAAAACATCCTGTGAATATCGCTTATGAAGCTGCAACTGTTGATTTAAATGATATTAATATGATTGATCCTTGGCATTTAGACGCTTATGGAGAAACAACTGTTAATTATAATCGTGATATTGAAATTTATCCTGTTTTAAATGCCCTTTTTGAGGGAATTTATGGAGAAAACCCTTACAAATCTCCAACCGATATGGGTGTGAATATGGCTTGATTTTGTATTATTGATGATAATATTTGTCGTAAAGCAAGCTGTCAGGAAATTATTCGCCGTTATTATACTGCACTCAATCAATTGGTGGATGGGAAAAGTTCCGAACAAGAAATTCATAAACTTGAACTTTTAATGAAACAAGCTCAAGTTTCTCTTTCTGATAGAAAAGTTACCGTTGCGGCTAAAAAACGTGCTGAAATTGATCAAGGAAGTATTTGCTCTGCGATGGAACTTGCTGATGGAAGAATTATAACAGCAGAAAATTCTGACCTTTTAGGTACTTGTGCTGCTTTACTTTTAAATGTAACTAAATATCTAGCATGAATTGACCATAAGGTAAAATTAATTCCAACAGAGATGATTGAACCTATTCAAACTCTGAAAGTTCAATATTTACAATGAAAAAATCCTCGTTTACATCTTGATGAAATATTAGTTGCACTTGCTGTTCTTTCTAAAACAGATGAAAATTGTAGAAGAGCACTTGAAACTTTGTCACAATTAAAATGATGTCAAGTTCATGCTACCGTAATGCTTAGCGAAGTAGATAGAAAAATCTTCAAGAAATTATGAATAGATGTTACATGTGAACCCGTTTTAAAGAAATAGGGTAAAATTTGCATTCCTCAGTAAAAAAGAGTATAATTTAATACGATATTTATCTCAATAAATACAAAAATGATAAAACCAAATGCTTTAATTCTCAGTAGTGATTCTCTCCCAAATTACGGATTGGATCTTATTTTTTCGACAATTAAAGATGCTGGTTTAGATGGGATTGATTTAGCAATGTGGAAAGGCTTTGATGCTTGGAATGAAGCTTATGTAAAGAAATTATCTTTTGAATATGATTTACCAGTGTATGTTGTCCAAACATCTGCAAAACTCAATCAAAAAGAAATGAATAAAGCTCTGGATCTCTGTGAAACAACTTGAGCCACAACCATTTGTATCAATGCTCCTAAAATTACAGAATTTAAAGCTTCAAGTTTTATCAAAGATAATCTTTCAGAATATCAAAAACAAAATCCTTGAATCAATTTCTCTATTATCAATCCGACGAATAGTAATTTCTTTGCTTTACCCATTCCAGAATTTCACTTCTCCAATGTGAATGATATTGTAAAAAAATATGAAGCATATTTAGGACTCGATATTGCTAATATTGATATTGAAAATTTTGAAGAAGATTTTATCAGAAAAATTGAAGAATATTCTCCTTATATTTCAGTACTTTATTTTTCAGACAAAGATAAAAAAGGACACAATCATCTTTTACCAGGAGATGGAGATCTTAATCTTACAGGATTTTTGAAAAAACTCAGAAAAATCTGATATGCTCGTCCTGTTAGTATCAAAATCGATTTTTCAAGTCAAGAATTATCAAATAGAGATAAACTAATTGAACACCTTATTAAAATTAGAGAATTTTATGAAAAGCATTTTTTGGAGGAGAAAGTTGAAATCGATACTCAAAATGAATAGAATTTTTCAAAGTTATCATTTATAAATGAGATAAGAAGTCAGACTTTTCTGGCTTTTTTATTTTTTTCATAATGACTATTTTCCATTCCTTTACTCCAATTCCCTATCCCTCCATTCTACCCCATTCCCCCATTTTTCCTATTCAAAAATTTTTGAAAATTTGACAAATAAAAGCTTTTCAATTATAATTTAGTAGAGTTTATTTTTTATATGTGTTGCCATGAGTTTTGAGAGAAGACAAGCAAGAAAGGAAAGGAGAGCTGAAAAAAGGGAAATTAAAGCGGAGAAAAAAGAACTAAAAAAACAAAGAAAAATTGAAACCAAAGACAGAAAAAAAGAGGCTAAAGAAAAATGAAAAGCGATTGCAGAAACACAAAATGAAATAACCACTTTTCAAGATGAAGTTTGAACAACCACAGAAACCCAGCAAGCTTTTGAATCATTACGAAAAAACAAAACAGATGAAATTATTAATAATCTGTTGGATTTTTCTACATATTGAGAATATCTCCATAAACTCAGTCAATGCGAAACTCTTCTTATCGAACTCAAAAAGACAAAAAGACATGGACTCCAAAAATCATGAAAACAATGAGTGGATCAGGTAACACACAAAGCTAAAGCGTGGCTTGATAATGTAAAGTCACGAAGGAAAAGAGTTGAAAAAGATAAAGTCTCTCCATCTGAAAGGATTTCAGATAATGAAATAAATGGAGACAAAAGCAATATAGAAGAAATTCAAAGACAATTAAAAGCATTATATAGTGATAAAGCCGCAGCATTTGCTAATCGTCTTCAAACAACTG
Organism: bacterium; assembly: GCA_017442645.1. The sequence continues at coordinate 23,976 of JAFRZH010000032.1, forward strand.
CTTTATATCCTACGAATTCTAAAGAGTGAATCAAAAAGTGAACTAAAGAACTTCGTGATCTTGACAAATATAGAAGACAAAAGAATAGACTTCTTAAAGATCGTCTTTTTGCCGAAGTTTTTGATAATAATTTAGAATATGCCAATATATTTTTAGAACATGCCATTCAATGAAGACTTACTCCAGAAGACATTGTCTTTTACAATACTCATGGATTACAAATAAAAAGAAGTTTAAAATGAACTGATTTCTCTGAACTTATCGACTTAGCATATCGTAATGGAAGCATCAGCCTCTCTAGTTATCGTGCTGGCTTTGATGGAACTGGTAATTCTCTATGAGATACCTTCAATAGACAGGGAGGAATCTTTGGTTGAATCAAATCACTTTTGGATAATTATACCAATATGACTCAAAGACAAAGTTGCTGATGGGCTAAAGCACTTTCCCGAGCATGAATTGCATGATTACTTATCGGTTGATGGAATCTTGCAAAATGAGATGACAAGGAACCTTTCTGGCAGACTTGATTAAAAATGGCTGCAGGATTTTTATGATTCCATTTTATCTCTCAAGCCACTACGGGAAAATGAGGTGTAGATAATATTAAATGACTTTTCTTTGGAGGAGATAATATGTTTTCCCGTTTTCTCAATTTATTTTCGTGAGATGAATCGACGACATGAGATGGAAGTCAATGAAATGGAGGTTCATGAGTTGATGTTCAAAATGGAACTGTCCAAAATCACGAATTTTTCGTAAATTTATACAATGATTTCGATCGTAACAATCAAGTTTTAGCTCTCCCTCTCATTTTTCCCCAATTAACCTTTAGCCAAATGGATCAAAAAGTTCAAACTTTTGCTACAAATCCTCAAGCTTGGACTACTTTCCGTAATAGTATTTATCAACACTATAGAAATACCAATGTTTGGAATGCAATCTCCTCTTATTTTCCTGAACAGTTTGATCAAAGTAAATTTACTGCTTGGCTCAATAATTTAATTCCTGAAAGACCAGAAAATAACAATACTCTTATTGAAGAAACGGTTCTTTGTAATTTTCTCGAAGATGCATTAGAAGATCAATGATATCTTCTTACAGAGGGAAAGACCTTAAAAGATGTCATTGATTATGTTAAAGCCAATAAAATAACTAAACTTGATGAAGCTACTTTAAAGAAACTCGTTGAAGCTCATATTCTCGAAGAGAATGAAGATACTGATGAGGATAACACGTCCTGAACTTGAAACAATAATTGAAACAATAACTGAAATAACAACTGAAATAACAACTGAAATAATAACTGAAATAACAACTGAAATAATAACTGAAATAACAACTGAAATAATAACTGAAATAACAACTGAAATAATAACTGAAATAACAACTGAAATAATAACTGAAATAACAACTGAAACAACAATTCATGAAACACCACTCCAGAAATTATCCCCCCCGATCAAAGTACCCTTAATCGTTTAAAATCACAATGGGGCAACACTTTGAATACTCTTCCTTGAATGGATGGTACTCAAAAACAATGATATCTTACCGCATTGGAAAACGTAGCAAAACAAGAACCAACCTATGCTAATATTACTATCAAAAATGGAATTCCTTTTCTCGATTTTCCAGGAAATTATCTTTGTCTTTACTCTTTTAATGAAAGAACTGATATTCACTATAAGGAAATGACTATTGATGATTTTGAAGATGAACAAGGAAATGAAATTAAAGCATCCTCTATTGATGAACTGGTTCAAGCCGCAAATTTTATCAATAAAATAAGACTTGTTTATAAAAAACAAAAAGATCGATTATGAAAATGGAATTTTTCTCTTAAGAGTACTTCAATCAATTGACAACCTACGATACAACTCTTCTTTAATAATGAATTCACTGGTATGACACTACCCAATATCCCTTATCTCAAGAATAATCTTTCTCCATTTCTTGACTCTCTTAATAGTATTAAATGATTACTCTCTGATCGCTGATGAGAAAATTCCAATAGCCTCATATCATAATGAGGCTTTTTTATTTTCCTTTTTTTATTTTTCAAGAAATTCTGCATTCTACCTCTTTAAAAAAATATTGATTAGCAATTAAGGTGCTTATTTGGATCTTAAAGCAGCTCTTCGGCGAGGATAAAGAAGAAGATTTTGAGGATGATTATTTTTAAGATAATAATTTCTCTTCAAATCAAAAAAAACTCACGATATGTGTGTCTTTTCGTGAGTTTTTCTTTTTTAATCGAGTTCTAATTGATAAAGTTTTTTGAGGATCATATAGAAATCTTTTCTTGCAAATGGCTCTTCAATATCTTCATCATTTTCTACTACACCAATAGCTATCAAATGATTTAAATGTCCTTCATACCATTTTTCTCCTTTTTTGTTTGCATATTCATTTCATCGGAATAATCTAGAAATAATAGTTACCGCTTCAGCTTTTGTTACCTGAGAATGTGGATCAAAATTTTCCAACACTCCCTTTCCATCAGAGGTTCTTCCCATATATCAAAGCTTACAAGAAGTAATAATATAATCATGAAGATCTGATTTTATCTTAGTTATATCTTTAAAATTTGAACAGGCTTTTATCTCTTTTTCTTTTGCTTCTAGATACTCTTTTGCAAATATTGAGATAATTTTTGACATTTCAGCTCTTGTAAGACCATCTTCACCTCTAAAATCTCTGATTGTTTCCATTGAAGTAAGTTTATATTTTTTAGCCCATTCATAAAGACTAATATCTCTTTTGGTATATTCTACCCCATCTACTTCTTCAATCTCATTTCATTCTTCTTCCGTAAGTTCTTCAGCAGAACCATGAGTTTTATCAGATTTTTCTTCTTTTTCACATTTACCATCATAGTAACTATTGGAATGATCTCCATTTGGACAATTATCTCTTCTCATACTACTTCCTCCTCATCCGCCACCTCATCAACTTGATCTCTGTACTGGAATAGCCTCCCATTGAGCAAGAAGGGAAATAGTTCCTGAATCGATGAGATTTTTAACAGAAGAAAGATTTGAATAAGTCTGACCGTTTTCTGCAATCCAATGTTTAAAATTGTATCCATTCTTTGTAAAGGTATTTGCATGTAATTTCGCTTCTGTATCCCAAACAAATGTTTGATCTTCCATAGTACCCGTTCCTTCTCCTGCAAGGAATTTTACCGTATATTCATTTGCTTGCCAAATTGTTTTCAAAATAAACATTCCACTATCTACAAAATTTTTTCCACTATCTCCTGGTTGATAGATATTTTCTTCTTCATCTATCCATCCACTAAAAGTATATCCTGTTCTGATAAATGAATTTCCTGTAATAGTTACAGAAGTATCAAATGAAACAATTTCATCAATAAAGTCATTTTCATCTGCAGTATTTTGGTATCTAATCACGTAAGGATTTGCATCCCATTGTGCATAAAGAGTAGCATTTCCTTCTTCATCTCCATAGATATTATCACGAATTTCCGTACTTAATTTTCCACTACTCGTTGTATAATTTCTCTTTTCAACTATTCCTCAAGTATTTCAACTTCCAACATAATGAGTAAATACATATCCTGTCCTTGTTGGAATTTCTATCTTTGTTATTTCTTGAGTTAAATCTTTATCAGCATAGAATGCTCCTGTTTGATATTGATACCAGAATTCATCCGTTCCTTCTATTCCTTCGTTTTTATCAAGAGTAATATGAATGGTTTTTGGAGTCCATCTTGCTTTCAACGTAGCATCACTCGAAACAACACGATAAATATCATCATCTCAGAGTTCTTTTCGATCTCCAGTTCATTCATAACTTACAAATCTCTGTTTTTTATCGGTGCTATAATAATCTTTGAAAATATATCCTGTCTTGATTGGATGTCAGACTTCTGTAATCTCTGTTCCACTTGCACAAGAAGCTTTAGAATAATATTTAGGAGTATCGAAATAATACCAGAATTCTGAAAGTCCTCCTGTTCCTCCTTCTTTATTGAGTGAAATATGGATTTTATTTGCTCCCCAATTTGCTACTAGAGTAGTATCCTCTGTAAAGCTTGAAGCGAATCCTGATTTGAAATGTGCATGTTCAGAAGTATACGTGATATATGCCATTTCTCCTGTATCATAAGACTGGAATGTATATCCTCTTTTTGTTGGAACGGTAATTTCTTCGATTTCATTACTCAAATTTTCATCAGAATAGAATCTTTCTGTATCGAATTTGTAGTAGAATTCATCAATTCCTCCTGTTCCTCCTTTTTTATCAAGCGTAATTTTGATCGTATTTGCTTCCCACGTTGCATAGAGTGTTGCATTTTGATAAATAGCATCGTGAAGATTAGAGGCAAATTCAACATTTTCATAAGCTACAAACCTTTCTCCAGAACCTCCTCCACTTGTTCCATCTCCATGATAATTCATAAAGCTATATCCTGGTCTTATAGGTCTTTCTATCGCAGTTATGCTTTGAGTACATCCACTATCACTATAAATTTTTTTATTTGGATCTTCATATTTATAGTAGAATACTTTTGTACCTCCTGTTCCTGGAGTTGGATCAAGAGTTATTTTGATTGTATTTGCTTCCCAGATAGCAACTAATGTTGTATCTTGAGATATTTCATGAGCAAGATCCTCTGCAAAATCGATCTTATTTCCTTGTGCATCGTTATAAGCAATATATTTTTCTCCATTTGCTACCTGATATCCTAAGAAAGTATATCCTGTTTTTGTTGGATTTGTGATTTTTTCGATGGAATGTTGTAACTCCTCATCATCATAGAAATTTGAAGTATCGAATGCATACCAAATATCTTTTGTACCACCAGTTCCTCCTTTTTCATCAAGAGTAAGATGGATTCTATTTGGTTTCCATTCTGCTACTAACGTAACATTTCCTTCTTCATCTCCATAAATATCATTTGCAAAATCTGATGCGAATTCAGTCAGACTTTTACTCTCTTTTTTATCTAAATCTTCTTGATAATATTTTGAATTTCTAAATTCATTAAGAGCAGAAGCTGATTTATAATAATAAGAGACATATTGTTCTCCGTTTTCTCCTCAAAATTGTCCATCTCCATGATAATTTACAAAAGTATATCATGCTCTCGTAGGACGTGTAATTCCTTCAAATGGAGCTTTAAGTGAACTATCTTTAAAATATTTATTTTTATCAAAGAGATACCATAACTCATTAGTTCCTCCTTCACCTCCATTTTTATCAAATGTTACGTGAATTGTTTTTGAACTCCAAACGGCTTTTAATCTTATATTTTTCTTTGTTTGAGTATTAATCTCTGTTACCGTTTTTTTCATAGAATCTTCCCATCTTACGAAGTTATATCCACTTCTTATTGGATCTAAAAGAGCAAAATTCTGATCTTCTATCGTATACTGTCCTGTAGTATTAGGATTTACTGCTTTAATTCCTGTTTCATCATTCAAATCATAAGTAATAGAATATACTGTTGGTATACATTTTGGATGTGCTGTTCCTTCATTTTCTGGATAGATCGTTCCATTATAATTGTATCCATCAATACAAAATGTTGTATATGTACATTTATTATCAATTACATTAACGGTACATGTTGCATTTTCTGGATTACAAACTTCACAATCATTCCATTTTGCTGTGAATGTCTTATTTTCTGCTGGAATTGTCGGAATATCATCTTCATTCCATACATATCCACTCCATCCTTTAAATTCAGCATTTTCTTTTTTTGGATTTGTAGGAACTTTAAAATTCTCTCCATAATTCTTTGTAATTATTTTTTGAGATTGTCCATTTTCAAACTTACCGCCATTTGCATCAAATGTCATCGTATATTGATTAATTTTCCATTTTGCTTTGATTGTGATATCCTCTGCAGGCATACTTGAAGGGATTGCTTTAGACCATCCATTGAAAGTATATCCTACTTTCGTTGGATTTGCTGGAGATGTAATATCAGTTCCATATTTTTGAGTAATTGGATTTATTTCATTTCCTCCATCGGTATCAAAAGTAATCGTATATACTTTTGCCTCCCACTGAGCGGTATAAGTAAGATTTTCAGCTGGCATCGTTTTTAATTTTTTTATGTTTGGTTCCCATCCAAGGAACATATATCCTGTTTTAGTTGGATCGCTAGGTTTTTCAATATAATCTCCATAATATCCTTCAATCGATTTAACCTCTGTTCCTCCATTACTATCAAAAGTTAAAGTATATTTCTCTTTATTCCAAAGAGCTTTTATGGTTTTATTTTCTGCTGGCATAGTTGATGGAATATTCTCAGACCATCAAATGAAAGAACTTCCTGTCTTTGTCGTTACAAAATTTCCTGTAATCATATCTCCATAATGTCCTGTAATTGCCGGGATTTCTGTTCCACCATCAGTATCAAAACTTATGGTATATTCAACGGGGTTCCAAATTGCTGTATATTGAAGATCATGATCTGGGAATCTTCTTTGTGTTTTAGGAGTCCATTTTACAAAAGTATATCCTGTTTTTATTGGATTATCTGGAAGAATAAGATCATCATTATAATATCCTGTAATATCTTCTATTTCTGTTCCTCCATCAGTATAAAATTTTGCAGTATACACTTTTTCACTCCATTTTGCAACAAGTTTTATATCTTCATCTGGCATAGTAGCTGGAAGATTTTGCTCCCATCCATCGAAAGTACTTCCTGTCTTCGTTGGTATTGTTGTTACCACTCCTGAAAGATCAGATTCATATTTCTTTTTGATAGAAGGAATTTCTGTTCCTCCTTTTGTATCAAAGGAAATCGTATGAATATTTCTCTTATAGTATACATCAATTACTGTTGAACCATCTGATTTAATCTTTTGATCTTTAATTTGTCCACTAAGCGAGAATCCTTGATAAATTTTTTCATGAACAGATGTAATTTCATTAGTTACACCTTCAAAAATTTCTGTTTCAATTTCTACATCTCCTGTAAGAGCTTCTTTATGATGTTTTACCGTATATTTTGTATCTGTATTTGCGATCCAATTAGCAATAAAAAGTACTGGTGCTCCATTGGTAGCATGTAAATTTTTAAATACCGTTTCTTTTGTATTTTCAATCGTTCCTTCTGTAGTTTTGAATGTTCCGTATGAATGTTCTCCATTATCCATCAAAACAATTCTCCATCCTGAGAAAGTATATCCTGTTTTAATTGGATTTGGGATTGTTATTTCTTGGTCATAAAGCACTCTCGTAGAAGTATGAGGAACTGTCCCCCATTCTTCACCATTGGAAAGATAAGTAATAATATAAGCGTTTGTCTCCCATTGAGCTTTTAATTTCAAACCACTTAAAGGCATAATATCTGGGAATTCTGAACTCCATCCTTTAAAAGTATATCCAGTTTTAACGGGATCTTTTGGCATTTTTAATGGACTTTCATAGAGTTTACTTATCGTATCAACAGGAGTTCCTCCATCTGTATCGAAGGTAATATCGTATGTATTTCTCGTATAATAGAGATCAATTACAGTACTTCCATCAGGAGCAATATTTTGTTGTTGAATCGTTCAAGTAAAGGTAAATCAAGAATAAATTTTCTTTTGTGCATTTGTGATACCATTCACCGTTCCTGTAAGGATTTCTACTTCTGTGTTATAGCCTTCATCAAGTTTTTCTCTATGATGATTTACTGTATAATGAATATCAGTCCTTGGAATCCACAAAGCCTTGAAAGAAACTCTTCCTCTTTCTGTAGCAGTCAGATTTTTAAATTCTGTTTCTGTTGTTTCATTAATCATAGAGTCATTTGTAGTAGCATCTCCATAATAATGTTCTCCCTGATCCATTCCTGTAATTTTCCATCCCTTGAAGAGATATCCTGTTTTTGTTGGATTATCAATGATTATTTTTTCATCATATTTTGCAACCGTTGGATAACTCTCCCCATACATTCCTTCGTCTAAGTCATAATCGATGCTATAAGATTTAGCATTCCATTTTGCTGTATAGGTTTCATTTTCAGCAGGGAAGTGTGAAGGAATCTCAGGCATCCATCCAGAAAAATGATATCCTCTTTTCGTAGGATCAGAGACTGTTACTACTGCTCCATATTTTCCTGTTTTATCAGAAATATTACTTCCACCATCAGTATCGAAATGAAGTACAATTTCTTTTCTTGCATATTTATAAATAAGTTTTGTTGATCCATCAGGTTTAATCGTAATTTCTTCACTTGATGGACTTATGAATCCTTCATAAGTTTTTACTTCTGGAGTTACCTTTCCGTTTGTTTCTCCTTTTCCAGTAAAGACTTCAGAAATCGAATATGTTCCATTTAATTCTTCTTTTTGATGTTCAACAAGATATGGAGTTTCTGTATCTACAATCCAATCTGCCTTTACGGTCAATCCATTTAATGGCATCTTTTCAGGAATGGTTGGCATCCATCCACTAAAAATATATCCTGTTTTCGTTGGATTTTCTGGTGCAATAATACCAGAATTATAATCTGCAGTAATTGCTTCTACAGGAGTTCCTCCATCTGTATCAAAAGTAAGAGTATATTTAATAGGGGTCCATTGTGCAATCACATCAATATTATATCCAGGCATTTTTTGAGGTAATGCTGGCATCCATCCACTAAAGAGATATCCTGTTTTCGTTGGATTTGCTGGTGCAATAATACCAGAATTATAATCTGCAGTAATTGCTTCTACAGGAGTTCCTCCATCAGCATCAAAGGAAATAACATATTGATTCATTTTCCATTGAACAGTAAAGGTATCATCATGAGCTGGCATTTTTGCTGGAATCGTTTTATCCCAACCTGAGAAAGTGTATCCCGTTTTCGTTGGATCTGCTGGTTTTGTAACAACCTCTCTATAATCTTTCACAATAGGATCAATTGGTGTTCCTCCGTCCGTATCAAAGGTAAAAGTATACTGATTAACATTCCAAAGAGCAGTAATAACAAGTCCCGTATCTGGCATTGTTGCTGGAATATCTTTATTCCATCCTGAGAAGGTATATCCTGTCCTAGAAAAATTTTCTGGAACTGTAATCGTATCTCCAAAATTTAATATAGATACGATAGGATCGTCTCCATTATCAAGATTGAATGTTAAAGTATTTTTATTAATTTCCCAATTTGCAGTAATGATCATATCTTCAGCCTGCATTTCAGTAGGAATAGTTTTGGACCATCCCTTGAAGGTATGACCTTCTCGTTGTGGATCAGGTTGTGCTGAAATAGCACTATGATATACTCCTGTAATCACAATATCTTCTTCTCCATTATCAAGTTTGAGAGTGAGCGTATACTGATTGATATCCCAATTTGCCGTGATCGTCATGTCTGCATCTGGCATCGTATCTGGAATTTCTTTATCCCAACCTAAGAAGGTATAACCTGGTTTTGTTGGATCTGCTGGTGCAGTAATATCATAATCAAATCCTGTCGTAATTGGTGCGATAGGAGTTCCTCCCTTTGTATCAAAAGTAATCGTATGAATATTTGTACGATATTGAGCAGTGATTGTTACATCATGAGCAGGCATTGTTGCTGGGATTTCTTCACTCCATCCTGAAAATTTATGTCCTTTTTTGAGAGGAATTTCTGGAATCTCAATAGGAGTTCCGTATTCAAGTGTTTTAATACTTCTTGGATCTCCGTTATCGAAATCAAAGGTAAGCGTATGGCTATTGATTGTCCATTGAGCAGTGATGAGTAATCCTGTTTCTGGAGTAATTGGCATTGTAGCTGGAATTTCAGGAGACCATCAAGCAAACGTATATCCTTCTCTCGTTGGATCGGCTGGAATCTCAATATTTGAACCAAAATCTCCTGCGATTCTTGGTTTAGCTACAGTTCCTCCATTTCCATCAAATTTGATGAAATATTGATTTGCAGTCCAGTTGGCAGTGAATTCTCTGTCTCCGGTACTTCCTCTTGTGATTTTATTATTTGGAGTCCATCAAGCAAAGGTATATCCTTCCTTCGTAGGAGCTGAAAGCGTGATGAGAGGAGATTCTACATCGTAAGAGTCAGGATTATTTTCATTATTTTCTCCTCCGTCTAATTCATAACTGATACTATAAGAAATAGTTTTACAAGTCGGATTGTATTTTCCGTTATTTTCGTCAACCTCGTATCCGTCTTTACATGCCGTTTCGTAATGACAAACGTTATTTACGACAGACATTTCACATGTTGCCCCTTTCCCTGGTTCACAAGGAGCACATCAAGTCCATTGAGCATTGAACCAAGTGTTTTCATCTGGCATTCTCGTGATTGTATCTTGTTTATCCCAACCCTGGAAGACGAATCCTTCTTTCGTTGGAGTGTCTGGAAGAACGATTGGAGCGTCGTACTCGAGTTCTCTGATAGGAATCGTATTTCCTCCATTGGTATTGAAATGCAAGAATCGTTTATTTTTCACATATTCTCCTTCTACCGTCAAATCTCTGGCTGGCATATTGTAAGGAAGGCGTGGCGTCCATCCTGAGAAGGTATATCCTGTTCTTGTTTCCATGCTAATAGGGATAATTTGTGCTTGGAAATTGAGAGGAATCGTTGCATGAAGATTTCCCTCTAAAATATACGTGATAGAATATTCATCTTTGATATAATCAGGAACAAATTCGAGATTACTTGTAACCGTCGTTGGTGTACCTCCTAAGATATAAGAAGCCAATTTCCATCAAACGAATTTATATCCTGTCTGGAATGGTGGTTCTGGTGAAACCACATTGATAATATCCGTTCCATAAGGATAAGATCCTGTGGAAATAGTTTCGTTATTTTGATTTTTGAACGTGATGAGGTATTGATTTACCGTTTTACTGTAAATAGCAGTATAAGTCTGATTTTTTTCAACTTTTTTCACTACTGGTTCCCAATGAGAGAACGTATAGGTATATTGTTTGTCGGCTTCTTTTTCTGGTGTGCTTCCATTATAAGAAGGCATCGTTCCATAATCAAGCTCCTCTACTTTCAAAGTCTCTCCGTTGGAATTTTTCCAAGTGATTTCATAAGAATTGATACTCCATTTGGCAGTGAAAGTGAGATTTTCGGCTTGCATTGTTTCAGGGAGTTCTCCTTCTTCCCAACCTGCAAAAGTATATCCTTCTTTCGTTGGATTGGTAATTTCTGGAAGTACTGTTCCGAAATCTTGCGTAATAGATTTGATTTTCGTTCCTCCGTCCGTATTGAAGGTAATCGTGTATTGATTTACCGTCCAATTGGCTGTGAACGTTTGTTCTCCTGTACTTCCTTTGGCAAGAATCATAGAAGGAGTCCATCAAGCAAACGTATATCCTGTTCTCGTTGGTTGAGGAAGCGTAATCGTTTCCGTTTCAACCGTATAAGTAGTAGGAAGTGCGTCTTCTGTCGTTCCTCCGTTTAAGTTATAAGTAATTGGGTACGTAATAACCGAACATGATGGATTGTAGCTTGTCGCGTTCTGAAGTCCTGTATATCCAGGAAGGCAAGCATTGATATACGTACATTGATTTCCTGTTACCGTAAGGCTACAACTTGCTCCGTTTCCTGCTTCACATACCTGACAAGCATTCCATTCTGCTGTAATGGTTGGATATTGCATTGGCATGGTAGCTGGAACAGCAGGATTCCATCCTGAGAAGGTGTGTCCCTCTTTCGTTGGATCGGTTGGTGTATTGAAAGACTCTCCGTAATTTCCGGTAATAATGAAAGGAGCTGTTCCATTATCCGCATTGAAAGTAAGGGTATATTGATTTACTGTCCAATTGGCTGTGAAAGTTTTATCTCCTGTGCTTCCATGAGAAATCATAGCTTCTGGAGTCCATCAAGCAAACGTATATCCTTCTTTCGTTGGATTTTGAAGATTGATCGTTTCAGATTCTACGGTATAGGTTGTAGGATTTGAAGCGTCATTTGTTCCTCCACTGAGTTCGTACGTAATTTGGTAAGGGATAACGGAACAAGATGGATGATTGGTTTCAGCGTTTTGAAGTCCTGTATATCCAGGAAGACAAGCATTGATATAGGTACATTGATTTCCTGTTACCGTAAGGCTACAGCTTGCTCCTGTTTCTGCTGCACATACTGGACAAGTATTCCAAAGAGCTGTAATCAAGGTCATTTCTGCTGGCATATTTGAAGGGATCTCTTTATCCCAACCAGAGAAAGTATGTTCTTCTCGCGTTGGATCTTCTGGTGCTTCAATAACAGAATCATAATCCTGAGTAAGCACTAAAGGACTTGTTTCATTGGCAAAATTGAAAATTATCTGGTATTTATTTGGTTCCCAAACGGCTGAGAACGTTTTATTTCCGGTACTTCCGTGAGGAATAAGGTTTCCCTTGTCCCAATGTCCTGTATATCCCAATTTTGTAGGGGCTTCAAGGATAATATCTTCATCAAGAGAAGTATAAGAAGTTGGATTATTTGGATTTTCATCTCCTCCGTTGAGTTCGTAAGAAATCGTATAAGAAAGAGGTTTACAAGTCGGATTGTATTTTCCGCTATTTTTGTCAACCGTATATCCTGCTTCACATGCAGTTTCGTAATGACAAGCATTATCCACTACCGTTAAAGAACAAGTAGCTCCTGTTCCTGGTTTACAAACATTACATTCATTCCATTTTGGTTTAAGAACGATATTTTCTTTGAAAACTTCGGTATTTTCATCGTATCTCGCTCCATTGCTGTAATTTTGATAATTTCCAGAAACTACCCAACCTTGGAACGTATATCCTGATCTCGTTGGAAGAGTTTGAGGCCATTTTGCTTTAACAGAGTCATTGATATTTCCTGTGATAGGAGATGGAACCTCAGAATTTTTGGAAACAAAACTAATCGTATACGTAACAGAATTCCATACTGCGTTGAAAGTTTTAGCTCCGGTACTTCCTTGATTGATAAAATCTACAGGTTCCCATCTTACGAAAGTATATCCTTCTTTTGTTGGATTTTGAAGATCGATTTTTTCTGATTCGATCGTGTATGATGAAGGATTGGAAGGATGATTTTCTCCTCCGTCTAAGTTATAAGTAATTTCATACGATTCGATCGTACAACTTGGATTGTAATTTGTAGCGTTTTGAAGGGCTGTATATCCAGGAAGACAAGCGTTGGTATATTTACATTGATTTGCGACTACACTTAAAGAACACATTGCTCCTGTTTCTGCTGTACAAGGAGTACAAGTATTCCAAACTGCTGTAATCGTTAGAGGATTTTCTGGCATCTCTGAAGGAATCGAAGAATCCCAACCAGAGAATGTGTGTCCTTCTCGTGTTGGATTTGCTGGGGCTTTGAAAGGATCTCCGTAATCTCCTGTAATCGTTACAGGTGTTTCTCCATTTGCGAAATCGAATGTCACAAAAGAAGGTTTAACTTGCCATTTTGCAGTGAACGTTTTGGCTCCCGTGCTATGTCTCTCGATCGTTTCTACTTTTTCGTCGTCGAGGAACCATCCTAAGAACGTATATCCCTCCTTGGAAAGAGCGATCAGATTTATTTCCTCTTCATAGGTATAAGAAGCGGGATTTGGATTCTCGGCTCCTTGGAGTCCTGTATAAGAAAGAGGATAAGAAATCAGACTACAAGATGGGTTATTTCCTGTAGTGGTAGAAATATTTTCATATCCAAGCGTACAAGCGTTGGTATATTTACATTGATTTGCAACTACACTTAAAGAACAACTTGCTCCTGTCCCTGCATTACATGGAGTACAAGCTTCAAAAACTGCAGTATAATCTTTCGCTCCGTTTACAGAAGCAATAGCTGAATCCCAACCTGAAAACGTAAATCCGTCTCTCGTAGGAGTCGCTCCGGTATAAGCGGGAGTTTCTCCATATTCAACATTGGATTCTTGGAGGATTTCTCCGTTGAAGCCGATGAATCTAATTGGATAGGTTAAAACGGTTTCATCAAATTCTGCGGTGAAAGTCGTTTCTCCTTGGATAGCAGGAAGCTCCTCATCTTTGGTATAATGAGAAGTTCCGTCTGTCCATCCAATAAAGGTATATTCGTGTCCTTCTGAAGAAGTTTTCGTTGGAGTCGTTCCTTTATACGTAGGAACCGTTCCATATTCAAGAACTTCAGATTCTGTCAAAGGTGTACCGTCAGCATTTTTCCAGTTCACTTCATAACTTCTTTTGGTTTCGGTATACGTTGCGGTATAAATATTATTTCCATCTACGGCGTGAACCTCAGGATTCCATCCAGAGAAAGTATAGGTATATTCTGCATCTGCTGCTTGAGTAGGAGTGGCTTGATCATACTCTGGCATCTCACCATAAGCAATTCTTTTTGTCCAGAGATTACTTCCGTCAGCATTATTAAATTTAATATCATAGCTTCTTGTGGATTCTGAGAAAGTGGCTCTAATCGTACAACTATGCGTTATCGTATCTCCACAAGTATTTTCCCAAGATGAGAAAGAATAGACTTTGTCAACAGTAGGAGATTTCGGAGAGGCGGTAATCGTCGTATCTCCAATCGTTACGGTGTTGGAATCAAAAGAAACACTCGTTCCTGAAGCTACGGTTACATGGCTCTGAGAAACTGTTCCTTTTCCATCGGTTGTAATCATCACCGTAGGGTCTACTACAACGACTAAATCTTCACAGATATCTTCTTCATGATCTCCGTTATAGGAAAGATAGGCTCTCATCGGATTGAGAGAAGCATTTTCTCCCATGAGAGAGAAAGTCCCCGTCGTTGAAAATCCGTACTCTGTCGAAGAGTCAGCATTCCAATTCTTTTTTTCATAAATTCCTTTGAAGGTCCAGTCTCCTTTCTCAAGGTCTTGGGGTTTTCCTTCTTTGAGCGTAACGGGTCCTGTAATCGTCAAAGTCGTAGCAGATGGCACGAAAAGATAAGGAGTATGTGCTTCGATCGCGTCGGCTTGAATTGTTTTGATTTCCCAAGTTTCCTCTTCGTTATTCCACTCTACTCCGTCGAAAAGATAAAAGGTTCCTCCTTCATACTTTCCTGCTTCGATATCGAAAGGCAAAACAACCGTAGAAGGCACATTGACTGTAAAAGTACGATGAAGAATGACTTCATCAACTTCAATATCATCATCAAGTTCGAGAGGTTCTCCATTATCATAGATATGAGCTACTGTTTTTCCTGCTTCGGTAGTGATCACGATAGCCCCAGAAGTTACTTCTGGATCTGCATCGATTGGAGTTTCTGTAATAGATTTGAAACATCTAATCGGAGTAGCATCTCAAATCGAATTAATCCATCATCCCACATTGATATAATTTCCTTTATTATTTCCTCCTACATTAGTTTCCATTAACATATATTTTCCTGTCCCATGAGGAGTAGAAGTACTGAGAAATGCTTGTTGACGATTATTGGTCGTATCGGTTCTATGTCTTTCTTTATTTCCCTTATTTCCGCGAATCATTCCTGCCTGAGGAAGATTGAATGTTTGTCTAAAATCAGCTTCATGTTCCTCATCTAACATATATCTTGCATCATCTTGTTTTCCTACTGTTGCAGGATAGTCATACCCTCCTATGGAAGTAGTAGAAATACCCTTATTGCTTAGATAAAGAGTTACTAATTCATTTCCTTCTTCGAGGGAAGGGATATAATATCCTTCTGGACAAGGTCCTTGTCTTTGAATTCTTTCATTTCCATTATCAAAATTATTACTAAAGTTATCGCCATTTCCTCCTCGAAGATTGAGATTTGCACTTGTAGTCCAATCTGTTTGTTTGATAAATTTTTCTCCATAATAAGGATTTTCTGGTCCATATCCTGAAACATCTGCCTTTGCAGTTGTGAACTCAATATTCGCTACATTTGTATCAAATCCAAAATTATTTCCCCACTGATAGAAATATCCATCAGAATCGAGACTGCTAAGATCAAGACTCGTAGCACCAAGGTTTCTATCCATGAGAACGATCGTTTTGAGTACTCCATCAATGATTCCTGTATATACAAGATCATTGAAAGGAGCCCAATGTGCTGTGAGGGTGATATCTTCAGAAATCGTTTTTCCTTCGAACATGAATCTCTCTCCATTGGCATCGAACCATCCTAAGAACATCTGTCAGGCTTTTGTTGGATCTTTTTTTGGTCTGTATCCAGAGATATCTGCTCCTGTTTCGAGTCCTACAACTGCTGGGATTATACTTCCTCCGTCACTATCGAAAGAAAGAGACAAACCCGATATTTCCTCTTGGGTGAATTCGGCAACGACGGAACAGTCGCTTGTGATGGTTGTACCACAAGTATTATTCCAACCACTGAAAGTAGCTCCTGAACTCGCCTGAGCCGTGAAAGTCTGCTCTCCTACCGTAAGATTCGCACCGTCGATCGTGATGGTAGTCCCTTCTGAGAAACTACCACTCCAAGTACTGAAAGTCTCTGTCCCCTTACTTATCACTCCTCAGGAAGAAGCAGACAAGGAAAGGGAAGAGGTTTGAGGAGGATTTTCTGGGGAATTCTGGAAACAACGAACAGCTAGACCGTAGGCACGACGGTAGTTGTAATTCGCGTACACGTGTCCGTCACCGTACACGTACAGAAGCCTTGCGCTCTGAGAGCTAGGACTAGACGACCAGAGCCCTCCGTGTCGCCCAATACTGCCCACCGAACCATCCGCGTAATTGCGGCCACCCGCGAACGGAATTTTAAGTGCAGATCTAAAAGCTTCTTCATTGCTAACATTGTAGAAATATTTTACATCTGATCCATTCACCGTCTGTCCATTTTCGAAAGCTCGGTATTCTACAACCTTACTCCATTCTCCTGCACTTGGGACATGGTATCCATCAGGACAAGGTCCTTGTCTCTCCGTAGCCGTATCTTCGATATCATCAAGTCCTCGGTTATTACTTGCTGAGTCATTTGCTCCTCCTCGGAGATTATCATTCTGCACAGAAGACCAATCTTCATTTCCGATAATAAAAGTATCTGAACTATACGGGTTCCTTGGTCCGTATCCTGATGCATCTACTTGAGTAGTTCAGGTAGTTATCTCTTCATCATATGGGAATCCATAGTTATTTCCCCATTGATAGTGATATCCATAAGAGTCTTCTGAATCGATATCATTGGAAGTAGCTCCGAGGTTACGGTCCATGATCACAAAGTTTTCTGGTCCTTCTCCGGTATATCCTGCAGGTTTTGAGATCGTGATCGTATCGTAAGTGAAGGTTGATCTTAATGGACTTTTTAGGAGATTCATTCCTTTCTGGAGAGAAAGTCCTGTATCTCCGTCCGTATCAGTTCCAGAGGGAGTGTCAGATTTTTCTTCTTCTGTTTCTTCTTTAGTATTATCAGTATTTTCTGGAGTATTTTGAGTAGTAGCGAGAGGATTGTTATCTCCTGTTAGTGAAGTTGCTCCAGTTCATTCTCCTGTTGCTGTTGTTCAAGTTGTTGGAGTTTGAGTTTGTTCTGAAGCCCCAGTATTAGAAAAAGATCCAGAAGGCTGATCGGTTTCAGGTTCTGTTTGATTTTCTGGAGTTGTGTCTTGTTCTCCGTTTTGAGTTTCTTCCGTTTCTGGAGTGTTCGTCGTCGGAGTTTGATCCGTTGTTGGAGTTGTTTCCTCCGTCGCAGGATCAGCATTTTCTTCTTTTTCAGAATCTCACGCAGAGGCATTTTCAGAAGTTGGATTTTCTCCTGAAGTTCCCTCTCCGTTTGAAGTATCATCAGTTCCTCCTGTATCTCATGAAGTTTCTCCATTTCAAGTGTCTGGATTTCAAGAGGTATCTGAATTTCAAGAATTATCAGAAGGTCATTCTGATCCACTTGTTGATCAAGAATCTCCATTTCAAGAGTTTCCTCAAGCTGAAGTATCTGATCAAGAAGCTCATGAATTTCCTCCATCAGAAGAACCTCCTCCGCTATCGGAAGAAGAACTTGCACTAGAAGACTCGCTTGATGCTGATGAACTTGGTGAAGCCTCCGCTCCCTCGTCATCGGCATAAAGTCGGTTCTGAAAATTGGTAAGAACCATCATTCCCACCATTAAATACGTAACAATTTTTCTAGCTTTACTCATACAATATACTTAATATATAAAGATTACTTATAGTATATTGCGAGTTCAATTTTTATACAAGGATTGGAGAGTTTTGAGAGAAGATTAATTTGACAAAAGATAGGGAGTTATCGGTATAGTAGTCTTTTCATAAGTTTAATATGTTTTATTGTTGACATTTTATGTTAATGAAGGAGAATTATGATTGATATTCCTTTGAAATGGGAGGTTTCCTTACTTCAAAAAAACAATTCATACACAAAAAAGGACGGGAAGAATCCCGTCCCTACGTTTTTTATTGAATCTCTCCCATCATTTTGTGATTTCCCTTGTCAGAATTGTGTCATGTTGAGCGATGGCGAAACATCTTAAGATTCTTCGGCTTCGCCTCAGAATGACGATACACAAAAAAGGACGAGAAGAATCTCGTCCCTACAAGTGTTATTGAACCTCATCCGGCCTTCGGCCACCTTCTCCTAAATTAGGAGAAGGAAAAATCTACGCATAAGAAAAGGATGAGGCAAGCCTCATCCCTACAGGGGGTATTGAATTTCGCTCTGACTTTTAAATTTTTTAAGATTTATAAATATCTCATCTCAATCAAATTCTATGAATAATGATAATTTTATTTCCATCATCTTTTGAAAATATCACTCTATAATCCCCTATTCTAATTCTATAAATATTTTCTTTCCTTGGTTCCATTTTTTTGATATTTCATGCAAAATGAGAGGGATTTTCTGCATATTCTTCAATTTTTTCTTTAATAAGCAATGCCTGTTTCTTATTTTTCTTCAATACAGATAAATCTTTTTTTAATAAAGAAGTTGTATCAAAAATTACTTTATAAAACATCATTTCGCACTTCATCTGATGACATAAATTGAGAAACTTTCCCTGATTGATAGTCTTTACGAGATTGTATAATAGCATTTTGTGTTTCTTCATTCAATTCATCAAACGAAATTTTATCTACATCTCGATCAACTGATTCTGTTTTAACGGATTCAATCACAATTTGATTTCCTCTCAAAAAAGCTCTTGCTCCATTTTTTTCGATTCATAAAAATTTCAACCATGATAAAGGAATCGTAAATTGTCATTGATTAAGAGAGGGGATAATAGTTTCTGTTATCATCACTTTATGCAATACAAGCTAAACATTACCTATATATAAAAAAAGATTACGAATATTCAAGACAAAACCTTGAAGAATTTTGAATTTCATCCGCCCTTCGGCCACCTTCTTAACCTCTCAAAAAAAAGATACATAAAAGTTGGAAAAGATTTTGAATTATTCCGGTTACCAATTATAAAATTTTAACAAAAAAAAAGGATTGACTTTTTATAGGAAAATGTATTATGTAAGTAGTTTTATTTCTATAATGAAAAAAAATGGAGATTCTAACATGAAGAGATTCTTTAAAGACTCTTGCGATGGCAGCTGTTATTGCAGAATTAGTTTTGGCTTTGGGATGTAATACTGAAAATCCTATTCCAGACTATCATATTGTCAAAGAAGGGGAAAGCATTTCAAGAATTATCGAAAAGCAAGCAAAAGCGTACAAAGATCGATGTGACCCTGATAGAACAAAAACTAGAGAAGGGGCAGATGTTCAACAACAACTTACAGATTCTATCATTTCCTGGAATCACATCACAGATCCTGATAAAATTAAAATAGGAGACACTCTTTATTTACATCCCCAAGACTTCGGAAAGATGTTACGAGAAGATCCTTTTAAACCTCAAGAAGATGAAAATGAAACAGAAACAGATTCAACAAGTTTGGGTAATACTGACTAATATAAAAAAGAGGGAGAAATTCTCCCTTTTTTTTATTTTTCTAAAAATTGTTCTACTATTTTTTTCCCAAAAAGAAGAGAAGCCTGAGGACCATTCGCAGTAATTATCTCTCCATCTTGAACCACTTCCTCATCGATAAAAATGGCTCCATTTTTCTGCATAATTTCAATTTCTGTTCCTTGTCCATCATCTCGTCCTGTAATTTTTTTCCCTTGAAATAATCATGATTCAGCAATCAAACTTGGTGCAATACAAATTGCTCAAAGCACTTTTGCTTCTCTTGCACAACGGAAATATTCTTCATTTCCTGCATATTGTTCATAAGCTCCTCCTCATCCTACAAATACTATCCCATCAAAATCTGCTCCGTGAAGGTCTTTCAGATTTTTCGTCTCTTTTACTTCTTTTCAAAATACCCCCATACAACCTCCTCCTTTTCCTGAAAAAATTTCCACTTCAAATCAAGCTTTTTGAAAACATTGATAGGGATTTTGAAATTCTAAATCTTGAAATCCCTGATTAGCGATTACCATTGCAATTTTTGTCATTCTCCGTTCAAAAAAATAAAACTTATGGTATTTTATCTTTTTATGCTCTTTTTTCCAAGAGATTTTTTTGAAATTTTTTGTTGATTATTATTTTTTTTTCCGTATATAATATTATGTTGTTGTAATGCCACAATAGTTTATTCGGTAAAACACATCACTCGTAACGATGAGAAGCGGGTTCGATCCCCACTAGTGGCTCAGTATTGATTTTAAAAATATTATAGATAGTAAGAATGGCTTCGAGAACCAATAAGCAAGGAATTGCGAAAAAGAAAGCTCAACAACAGAAACAAGCTTCTAGATTGAAAGGCTCTAAGAGGTTTGATTATCCGAAAAGAAAAATGGATTTGACTGATGGTATCGACTGGGGAGTAATTTGAGTGTATAAAAATCCTAAATGAGGTGAATATCATCGATTTATCAGAGGAAGAAAAGTTTGCTGGGAGACAAGACTTAGAGTCGATCCTGATGGATATAGATATACAAAAACTCCTTCTGGTGGGACAGAATTTGTGGTTGCTCCTATTAGTGGATGGACTAAAACAAAAATGAGGAAAAGTATGAGAACAAAATAGATAAAAATATTTATGATAAATATTTTAAGATGAAGATTCTTCTTCATCTTTTTTTTGAAAATAAAAAAAAAGAGAGTAAATCTGATAGATCCTCTCGTTCTTTCCTACTAAAGACCGAGTATCTTACACTGCCGTTTTTAACCGCATTTATACCTTTTCAGTATAACGTATCTCACGGTTTAGGCTATCCTAAATACAAGAGTTCCCTGAGATAACAAATTCCTACTTTGTTTATCTTTATGCTGTCCGAAGACATTTTCATAAAGAGAAGTTAAAGTTTTAACAAGTCA
>JAFRZH010000033.1 GCA_017442645.1 bacterium
GACACGATTTTTCGTGTCCTATTGTGTATTTGTGGAAAAAAGGACGGCAAGAATGCCGTCCCTACAATGAATATTGAAATTTTTTCAAAGATATGTAGGGACACGATTTTTCGTGTCCTATTGTGTATTTGTGGAAAAAAGGACGGCAAGAATGCCGTCCCTACAATGAATATTGAAATTTTTTCAAAGATATGTAGGAACATGATTTTTCGTGTCCTATTGTGTATTTGTGGGGAAAAGGACGGCAAGAATTCCGTCCCTACAATGAATATTGAAATTTTTTCAATGATATGTAGGGACATGATTTTTCATGTCCTATTGTGTATTTATGGGGAAAAGGACGGCAAGAAGTGGCTCTCTCTACAGAGGATTTTATTTGCTATTTTATGGTAAAACTTTATAAATCAATCAGATTTTTTTACCTTTTAAACAAAAATAAAATGGCAGTTGATTATCTTATGTATCGATCAAGTTATAAAACACATTCTGAACGAAAACAAAGATTAATTTTTTTTACGATTGGAGGATTTTATAAAACTTTTGAAAGTGATGCGGTTTTTGTTTCTCATTTATTTGGATTCCAATTATCTCATCAAAATGGGGTGAGAAGTACGGGGTTCCCCGTGTGAAGTGGAGATAAGAATTTATCATTACTTAAACAAGGTTGATATTCTTATGTAGTAATTCATATGCAAGAGGGACAAACTCCCAATGTTATTCAATATTATCTTGGAAATAAGAGTTTAGAACTTAATATCCCTATTGATATGTATATCGGATTGCTTGATGAGTTGGAAAGTGTTATCAAAAAGTATAGAAATCTGACTCGTAATCTTTGTATGTTTGATCTTCCAAATATCGAAGAAACTTCTCCAGATTTCCAACCTCCTATTTTAGAAGAAGATGCACAAATGCAACCTCCTTTGATATCATAATATTTGGGGGCTTGAGATTGCCAGAGTCTTTTTCTGTAGAGGGAAAAGAGCGTGCAATATGAGGGAAGTCCGTACTACACTGTTTGTGATAAATAGTAAAAAATTTTGATATGCTAGGGATAGAATATCATTGTAGAGATAGTACTTTGCAGGTAACCGCAATAACTCGACAGCGAAAGTGCGAAACCAGGGAGATAACGGTAACTATTGGTCGTCTAGTCCGAACTCTACTAATAATTCGTGGAACTTGAACGTGAATAGAAACGGTAACTTCAATCCGAATAACAACAATAATCGTGCCTATGGTCAGTCGGTCCGCTGTTTCAAGAACTCCCTCTTTTTTAAATCAGATTTATTTTTTTTATTTTGTTTATCTTTTTTGGATGAATTCATTTGATCATCTCCCTATTTGCCAAGATGTTTTTTTGTTATTGAAGGAAATCGTGAAAATTGCGATTTCTTTCCCGAAAGATTTTAAATATACCTTTTGAGAAAGATTACAAAATGCTTGTTTAGATCTTTTATCTCAATTTACGTTAGCAACAGAGGGCTTTGACCCTATTCAAAAACTTCAACACCTTCAAAAAGCAAAAGAACAATTAGCTTTATTAAAAGTGTTACGAAGATCTTGTAATGAACTTTCCCTTTTGTCGCATCTTGCATATACCTCGCAATTAACCAATCTTTTTAATATTACGCAACAACTGAATAAACGAATGGCAAGTGTTGAAAAAAGAAAAAATACTTCTACTTCTCTATCTTCATAAAGATGCAAATTCAACCTCAAGAACTCCTTTTTCATCTTTTTTGTTCTTATCTTCAAGCACGTTTACATAAGAGAAAGACTCATTCTCAACAGGCTTTTGAATTTTATCTTGAAGACAATTTGATCCAATTGCGAAAAGATCTTTATTCGTGAACCTATGAAGTTTCTCCAAGTATTTATTTTATCCAGCAACAACCAATCAAAAGAGAAGTTTTTGCGGGGGCTTTTCGTGATAGAATAGTCCATCATTTGATTTACAATTATATTTCTCCGTATCGAGAAAAACAATTCATTTATGATTCGTATTCCTGCCGTCAAAAGAAATGAACGCTGTTTGGAATCCAGAGAATCTCCAAATTTATGAGAGCATGTTCTGAAAATTATACCAAAGAAGCTCGGATTCTGAAACTTGATATTCAAGGATATTTTATGGCTATTGATAAAAATATCTTACGATCAAAACTTGAAGAGATGATAGAGCAATGGGGACATTTCCCATGGGAACAAAAGTCAGAATTATTTCCTTTTTGAAAATGGCTGTTGTATGGAGAATTCCCAGCATATCTCAAAAAAGTTGTGAAAAAAATTGTCTATGATGAACCAACAAAAAAGGGGATTTTTAAAGGTAAAAAATCTGATTATAATGGACTTCCAAGGACGAAATCTTTGTTTTTTACCAAAGAAAATTGTGGACTTCCGATTGGAAATCTTACAAGTCAGCTGTTCTCCAATATTTATCTCAATGATTTTGATCATTTTGTCAAAGAGGAGTTGGGTATCAAATATTATGGGAGATATGTTGATGATTTTGTGTTGATTCATAGAGAAAAAGAAGTTTTAAAAAATCTGATTCCTCAGATGAGAAATTATTTACAACAACAGTTGCATCTTACCCTGCATCCCAAAAAAATCTATCTTCAGCCTGTACAACATGGAGTTCAATTTTTGTGAGCAATTATTAAACCGTATCGTATCTATCGTGCCAAAAGGACTATTAGTAATTTTTATCAATCTTTACAAGAATGTGATTTTACTCCTACAGATCCTTCCTCATTTAATTCTTATTTAGGATTGTTTCAACATTTTAATGAATTTCGTTTTATCCAAAAAATTTTAAAAAAGGTGGATTTTTCAGCGTTACCAGAAATTTCAGATTTGATCCGTAAATATTTTTGAGAATAGAAAAAAAGAAGATAAAAGTTTTGTTTATTTTGTCAATGATACGTACATTAATTTTTATCTTTGTCATTTTTGTTTTGAGAAAATCGTTCAAAAATTTTACAGCATACGATTTTTTAGTATTATTATAGCAGAGAAAAACTCTATTTAAGGAACCTTCCTTAATTCCTCCTTAACAAGGAGGGAAACTAAAGATGTAAGTATCCTTCTCCTAACTTAGAAGAGGGTAGGGTGAGGTTCTCAAACAATATCTTTTACTTTTAAAACTATATGATTATGCAACAGCGAAAGAAAATTACGCTTATGTCTTTACTGACTGCTTCGATTCCTCTCTCAACCTTTGCCGCCACTCCGATCATCGAACATGATGAAGCAAATGGAGAAATTACGGTCTGGGCAGAAGATAGAAGTTATAGTATTACTCTCCAAGATAAAAACCTCTGAGCCACAGAAGTTTGGAATGGAGAAGATAGTACAGGAAATCCAAATAAAGCCTCTTATGGATACCATTACCAATGGGGAAATAATCATGGCTTTGCTCCTTGTACGGATGCTGATGGATGTACAACCTTTCCTGGTGGAGAATGAACAGGAAATACTAAAGCGGATACCTCAAGTAATGGACCGACAAATCCTTATAATAATGCTACATGGATTACGGTAAATCCGCGAGATGATCCTGCAAATTTGAATCTTCGATGAGGAAGCGGAGATAATAGTTCCAATAACTATGGATATGATAAAACTACTCATACGGCAACCAATGTAGAAGCAAGACAAGGACCATGTGCAGAAGGATATCATGTCCCAAGTGAAGGAGAATTAAGAGAACTTGATACTTTGATGGGAGATATGGATTCTCTAGAGTTTATCAAAGCCCTCAAGCTCCCTTTTGCAGGTTTCCGCGATAACTCGGCAGCGGGAGTGCGACGCCAGGGAGTTTACGGTAGCTATTGGTCGTCTAGTCCGTACTCTACTAATGATTCGTGGAACTTGGACATGTATAGAGACGGTCTCTTCTATCCGAGTAGCTACAATGGTCGTGCCTATGGTCAGTCGGTCCGCTGTTTCAAGAATTCCCTCAAAAATCCTCCTAAAACCTCTTCCCTTTCCTTGTCTGCCTCTTCCTGAGACCTTGTAGCCTCAGAAGAAGTCTCTTTCTCCAACGGAGTCGTGAGCTATACGCAGTCGGTGAGAGATGCGATCCAGAGTATCAGAGAGTTCCTTCAGCTTTCCGAAAAGTATATCATCGAATGGTATCAGACGAATGCTCAAGGAGAAAAGGAAGTAGTCGAGATCGAAAGTATCAACAGCACGGAGTCTATGGCACTCAGTGGAACGGTGAAGAAGAAATGGATGTGTAAACCTCCCGCTCATTATCACGGTGAAGGAAATTAAAAAATAAAAAAATGTAGGGACGGGATTCTTCCCGTCCTTTTTTTGTATCGTCATTCTGAGGCGAAGCCGAAGAATCTTAAGATGTTTCGTTATCGCTCAACATAACGTAGTTTTCATAAAGGAACCTCACCCCTACCCCTCTCCTAATTTAGGAGAGGGAAATCACGAAGTGATGGGAGAGGTTTTGTATAATCAGTAGGGACGGGATTCTTCCCGTCCTTTTTTTGTGTATCGTCATTCTGAGGCGAAGCCGAAGAATCTTAAGATGTTTCGCTCCGCTCAACATAACGCAATTTTGCCTTTCTTCCGTCCTTTTTCTGTATAACGAGAAAAGGACACCAAGAATGGTGTCCCTACGGACGAATATGAGAAAATTACGCTGTTACAGGAGAAAAATCTTTAAATGATACTACATCATGTAAGATGTTTCTTGTATTCTTTTCTTTTGGGACTCCTAATTTTTTCTTTTGTTCTTGATATACTTGCTCAAAATTTAACCAAAATTGTCTATCAATATTAAAAACTGCTTCTAATTTTTGGGCGAGTAGAGGCGTAATTGCCAAAGATCAATGAATTAAATCATTTAAAGTCTTTAGAGATATTTCTAACCTTTGAGCAACTTCAACTTTAGTCCGATTTCTTTCCTTAATTTCTAATTCAATGGTTTCTCCTGGAATAATAAGCATAATGATAGGGGTATAAATAAAGATTATTGGTAATGTTTCTCATTAATTTCGAGAATGGTAATTTCTGTTACAGTATTGATCTTGTTATCATTCAAGAAATCTTCAAAGATATTTTCTCCATTATTGGGCTGGAAGATAATTCTTCGTTGTCATCTTTTTCATCATAATAAAGCATCTATCGCTAATTCAAATTTTCTATCTCAAGTTAAACAATGGAGGTGCGCGTTTTCAATATTTTTTATAGTCAGTAGAGTTGGGGCAATAGTAAGCTGAATAATTCTCGTTTTTATTCCTTTAATCAAATCATAATTTCATTTATAATATTTTTGTGGATTTTCGCATTGCTTTTTTAGATGACTATTCAAATAGCATATTTTCATCTATACAAATAAAGCTAAACAATTACAATATAGAGAATCTTTTGATAAAATCAAGAAAATTAAGCTGACGAATGTGACGAGTTGAAAGGAATCAATGAAGTTGCCCGAAGGGCGGATGAGGTTCAATAAAACTTGTAGGGACGAGATTCTTCTCGTCCTTTTTTTTGTATCGTCATTCTGAGGCGAAGCCGAAGAATCTTAAGATGTTTCGCTATCGCTCAACATGACGTAGTTTTCATAAAGGAACCTCACCCTAGCCCTCTCCTTAGTAAGGAGAGGGAAATCACGAAGTGATGGGAGAGGTTCAATAAAACTTGTAGGGACGGGATTCTTCCCGTCCTTTTTTTGTGTATCGTCATTCAGAGGCGAAGCCGAAGAATCTTAAGATGTTTCGTTATCGCTCAACATAACGCAATTTATCTCTTCTTTTTCCTTGATTTTTTTGATACTTTTTGTATGTTAAAGGTGTTTATTCATTATTTTTGTTAATGACTGCAATTACACTTGATTTGCCTATACAAGCTTGAGAAGTTACAAAGATGAAAAGTTATTTAATGACGGTTGCTTTAGAGTATCTTAACAAGTTAAAAAGACAAGACAACAATATTGGATATGAAGAGCCAATTCCTGAGGATATTCAAGCTATTAATGAAAGTTCTCATGGTGAGAACTGAGTAGAAGCTTTCAGCTTTTTAGCATCATTGAAATAATCAATGTATCAAGTCATCTTTGAAAAAAGAGTACAAAAATTTCTCACTCAACATAAAGGACAACCAATTATTATTCAATTTGAAAAAACGTTACAATGCCTCATCATAGATCCATTGGATTCCTCGTTAGATATTAAAAGTTTAAAATGATATGAATGATTTTATAGATTGAGACTTTGAAAATATAGATTTATTTATGAAATCGTAGACGATAAGTTAATTATCGACTTTGTTAATGCAGATAGTAGGGGAGATATTTATAAAAGACTATAATTTTATTGAAATTTTAAAAATCCCCTCGGTTACGCCGTGTCTCCTTTGAAAAGGGGAAAATGATAATAAAGGAACCTCACCCCTAGCCCTCTCCTTAGTAAGGAGAGGGAAATCACGAAGTGATGGGAGAGGTCCAATGAAACTTGTAGGGACGAGATTCTTCTCGTCCTTTTTTCGTATGAATTGTTGTCCTCCTTTGTAAAGGAGGTGGCTCGAAGAGCCGGAGGATTTAAAAAAATCTCCCACCGCAAGCGGTCCCCCCTCTTAAAAAAAGAGGGACAAAGATATCAGAAAATCCCCTCAGCTTTGCCCTATCCTTTTTTAAAGGGGAAAATGAGGGTAAAATTCATCATTCTGAACGAAGCCGAAGAATCTTAAGCTTTGAGAAGCTGTTTCACTGCACTCAATATGGTAGAAAATATTTTTTCTTTTTTTAACACCTAAAAATCATAAAACGAATAATCCCACCTCCGAACTAAATAAAAAAGACTTGATATATATATATATCCTTATAAATGTCAATAGTCTGGATTGATAAAAAAGACTCTTTTATATTCTATGTCAAGAGAAAAATGGAAAAAGAAGAAATTTATAAAATTGCTGAGGCTTTTTTAGATAAAATGGAAGAGAAAAAAGAACAGGACCATGAAATAGCATCTGCATTTTTCGAGGCATTTGGAAATCGACAAAAAACACAAACGGAGCTAATGAATGCGCTTATAACTAGCATTAATAATTTGAATGATACCATGGAAAGTATACAAAGAGCATTAGATGATAGAATTTAAGCATTACTAAATACAAAAAATCTGATTCTCAAGTTGAGTCAGATTTTTTTTTCTTCTTTTTATGAAAAACTTTTATTTCTCAATGATCACCTCTCCCCAAGCACCCGCTCCAAGTCCAGCAGCATTTGCTTCATCCATATCAATATGCATATCAAGGAGAAAACTATCATCTACTCTAATCACTACATTATCGAAGACAAGCCCTCTTTCACCGAGCACTTGAACTTTGACGATTTCTCCATCTTTCACTCCAAAAAGTTCTGCATCTGCAACGGTCATGTGAATATGTCTTTTGGCAACGATAAGCCCTTGAGATAAATGAAGAGTCCCGTTTGGTCCGATGACTTCGATTTCTCCGCTTCATTCTAAATCTCCAGAAAGTCTGAGGGGAGCATTTGTTCCAAGTTTAAAATTGTCAGAAGCCATAATTTCTACTTGAGAAAATTTTCTATACGGTCCAAGAACTCTGACTTTCGCGATTTCTGACTTTGGTCCTTTGATGGTTACCGTTTCTTCAGCAGCAAATTGCCCTGGTTGAGAAAGATCTTTCAATTTCGTTAATTGATGATTGGAGCCGAAAAGAGTATTTGCATCACTTTGAGAAAGATGAATATGTCTATTAGAAATTCCGATAGGAGTTCTCATTTTTGTTTATATTTAAAGGATAAAATTAGATATCTTATTTTAGTCTTTTATATTCTAAAAAGCAAGATTTTTATTCATAGCAGTTTCAGAAGCCTGACACTTCCAAGAAAAATAAAAAAAGAAATAAAAGTCGGACTTTTATCTCTCTTTTTCAATGAAAAGATGGGGAAGATTAGTCTTCGATTTCCTCTAAGATTTCTTCACAAACTTCTTGCATGGTTTTACCTTCATCTTCAGCAATTTGTTGAATAGATTGAACGATAACATTAACATCATGTTGAGAATATCCTCCGTCTTCAGCTTCATCATCATCGTCCGTTTCGTCTACTTCCTCCAAAATTTCTTCACAAACTTGCTGCATCGTTTTCCCTTCTTCCTCAGCAATTTGATGGATAGATTGAACGATAGCATTGACATCTTCATCGGTGTAATCTGCATCATCGTCATCATCACAATCGCATTCATCTTCTTTATCATCCTCTTCTTCTTCGTCGTCTTCGATTTCCTCTAAGATTTCTTCACAAACTTCTTGCATAGTTTTACCTTCATCTTCAGCAATTTGTTGGATAGATTGAACGATAACATTGACATCGTGCTGAGAATACCCTCCGTCTTCAGCTTCGTGACTATCATTCTCATCAGCTTCAGCTAAAATTTGTTCACAGAGCTCTTGAATACTAACTCCTTCTTCATCTGCGACTTGTTGGAGGGATTTTACAATAGCATTTACATCATCATCGGAATAACCTTTTGGCATTCTTATACATTATAAAGTAAAAAAGGGTGTCTTTTGGAGTGTTATTACCGCAAAACTAAAAAAGAAGATATGGATAAGAAAAGAAAAATCAAGTTTTTTGGAAAGTAATGTTAGAAAGTAATTCTTAAAGGATAAAATAGATCAAATGATTTTCTCTTGCATTTTGAAAAAAGATTATCATATTGAAAGTGCTACATAGAAAAACACATTTTTGGGAAAAATGAACAAGTTTTTTTGTTACACAGAAAATTAAAGCATCCTACATTGGATTATTTCTGAGTGACAAACCAAAAAGAGTTTTTCTTGAAATATGTAGCACCAATATAGGGTGCTTTTTGTAAAAGATAGGAATTTTTATTTCACTCATTACACTCAAAATGCAACTAAAAAAGATTATGGTAACCTTTAAAAGTGGATATATCACACCTTTAGAATCGGATACGTTATTATGATACGTCTTTGCGAAATCATTTGAACAACTTGAACCTCTTTTTGAAAAATTTGAAAAGGGAAATCCAAGTTTTCTTTTTTCTACAGGATTGAGAGAGGGAATTATTCCTCGTCCTTTTATGAAAACAAAAGAAACAACGAAAGAAAGTCTCTCATTACAAAAGGATTTAGAAAAAGAGGTAAATAAAAAGAAAATTAAAAAGACAGAATGGATTAAAATGGAGTGCGAACTTTTTGAAAAACTCATGGAATGAAATCCTTTAGAAGGAGAAGATTTAGAGAAAGAAAAGGGATCTTTGAATGAAATAAAAACTTCGGTGATGAAAAATAGTATTCCAAGATTTTGATCTGGTGAAACTTCCCCTTATGGTATTGAAGATGTAACATATAGTCAGAATGGTTATGCTTTTTTTGTAAAAATAGAGGATGAGGAAGATTTTCAGAAATTCTTCAAAGAGATGCAGAATATTTTATTAACGATTGGATGGGGAAAAGGTGTTTCAAGAGGTTTCGGGAAAATCTCTCAATGTGAATGTGTGGATCTCTCAGATGAGGAAAAGAAATTCTTTGAATATAGAGAAAAAATCAGAGCACAAAAAAATACGTATTTTGTGATGAATAATTACAAACCCAAAGAAAAAGAATTGGAGATGATTGATTTTGAAAAGAGTTATCTACAATATCTCAATAAAAATACGAAAACAATGGGGGAAAATGTCTTTAAAGGAAATATGAAATTTATTGCTCCAGGAAGTGTTATTGTCTTTAAAGAATCGATAGAAGGAGTTTTATGAAGTTATTATCAAGTAGAACATTCTTTTAATTTTTGATACCTTTTCTAATGCAGCAAGATTTATGTAAAATTATTATTGCTTCCTATCTTCATGATATGGGGAAACTTTTATGGAGATGAGGAATGAATCGTGAACATAAAACATATCAAGTAGCTCATGCGGAACATGTTTTTGATTTTTTCAATAATAGCAATCAGACTTTTTCTTCTTTTTGGAAAGAAATTGGACTTATTGCTTCTCTTCATCATGCAAAAGATTTTTACAGTTATAAAAATTGGAAAAATGAAGAACAAAAGCAATTAGCTTGGATTATCTATATGGCAGATAATATATCTTCGAAAGAAAGAGTAGATGAGAGAAATTTGGAAGAGGAAAAAGAATATGAACATATCAAATCTTTCGGTCTTAGACCTGTCTTTGAAAATATTTTTCAGGATAAATTAACTTCAAAGTGGTGATATATCCCTAAAAAACTTGATGATGTTGATTTTGAAATGACGGATAAGGGAGTAGTAACCGTTGAAAATAAATTTGAACAATCTTTAATAAAATATGTTGGAGATGAAAAGATTGAAAGTAAATTTGGGAAATTAGCAAAAGATTTTGTCGAAGAATTGGAACAATTAGCATTATCTTACAATGATGAGAATCTTTCAGAAAAAGAGATGAAAAATCTGATTTATTCTCTCGATATTCTCCTTCAGAATTATTTTTCATTTGTTCCTTCTGACGCCTATAATTCCATTGGAGATATTTCCTTATATGATCATACTAAAACAACGGTTGCAATTGCGACAGCTTTACGAGAAAATGGTGTACATTTGCAAGAAAATATCTTTCAATCACAAACTTCAGAGATTGAAAAAGAAGAAATCTCTTTGATAGCAGGAGATTTTCCAAGTATTCAGAAATATATCTTTGGAAATATTCAGACTTCTGAATCTCTTTCAAAAAGATTGCGTGCAAAATCTTTAACGGTGCAACTTTTGAATGAAGCGGTAGTGGAATATCTTTGTTCTTCCTTGGAAATCTCAAGAGCAAGTGTTTTGATGAATGCATGAGGAAAATTTGTAATTCTTGCATGAAAAGATCAAGAACAGAATATTAAAACCTTAGAAGAAAGAATTAATACCTTTTTGATCGAGAAATATGAGGGGAATATAAAATTTACCTTGGTTTCTCAAATCAAAACGTTATGAGAACTTTTTGAAGGAGATACTATCCAAGATAGTTTTGTGGATTTATTTGATGTGCTTTCGCGTAAAAAATTCCAAAATTATTCTCTCGATAATGTAAAACAGGTATTTGGAAAAAAACATTCAGTTAATGGAAAAGTGATTTGTAAATTGTGTGGTTTGTATTATTCAGATAAGGATAATGAAAGTGATGAGGATATTAGGTGTGAATATTGTGATAAAGAAATTGAACTATGAGAAAAAATTGTAAAATCTGAATGTAAAGGAGTGTATCTTTCATATCAACAAGGAGAAGATTTCGATTTCAAGATTGATATAGAAAAGAGAGAAAATGAGAGTTTGTTTATTCAATTTAATACTTGGAATGCTCAAAATGATGGATTAACAATTTCAAAATCTCTCAATCTGTATGTTCCAAAAAACAAAGATTGAAAAACGACGACATTTGAAGATCTTGCGAGTAAAACGAAAGGATATCTTTGTATGCTTAAAGGAGATATTGATATGATGGGATTACTTTTCAAACATGGGTTCGAATATGAAACGAAGGGCGGAAAGGAAAAAGGGAAATCCATCTATTCTGTGAGTAGAATTGTCCAACTTAGTAGAATGTTAGAATTGTTTTTCGGAAAATATTTACAGAATTGTTTGCAATATCAGTTTGAAAATGTGTATACCGTTTTCAGTTGAGGAGATGATTTTGTTTTCATAATTCCTTTTGAGTCGAGATTGAAATTCATTAAATCCTTATCTAAGGAATTTCAAAAATTCGTCGCAGAAAATCAAAAAATTCATTTCAGTATTGGACTTTCCATTTTTAAAGATAAAACACCTTTTAAACAAGTCGATGAGCAAACAGAAGAACTTTTAAAAGTAGCGAAATCAAATGCAAAAGCAGAAATAATCAAAAAAATGAAAAAAACTGATTCTCAATCAGAATTAGACTTTTTGAAGGTTAGAGGGGTGTGCTTCTATGATAGGAAATTTGTATTTACTCCTTCTGAAATTGAAGATTATGAAGAGAAATTAGATTTAAAACGAGATTTTGAAGAAGGAGGAATAAGTCCTACGATGCTTTATACACTCTATATTCAACTTTGAGAGATGGAAAAAATATTAAACAATACAGATGTTAATCGAGCGCAATATCTTCATTTATGAGCGAGAATCTTCTATATGTTGAGGAAAAATTTGAAAGATGAACAGTTTAAAAAGATAGAATCAGATTTGAAAGAAAAATTATTAAAAATCTGAGATCTTAACGAGAAAAAAAAAGAAATTAATGAACTTCTCTGTAAAATTACGGATAAACTCTTTGAAGAAAGAGAAGAAAAATAATCTTTTATATCTTTACCAATACAAATAATGGGATATCAAAATGGATGAAATTATCGTGGAAATGTTCAAAAACCAGAAGAAAAATTTATGGAATCGTATGTTCAAAATTTTGACTTTGAAAAGAGTTTATCATTAGAAAGTTTTGAGGAAAAACAAGAATTTTGAAAGATATCAAGTAATACAGGACTGAGAAAGATTTACGATGCATATTTAGATAAAGTAAAGAATGAGTCTAATAATCAGAACATTCAAATTAATGTACGATTTGCAAAAATTGGGTATCAAGAGAAAAGAAAATTATTACCTCAAGGATTTTTAAAGTTTCTTGAATGAATTTGGAAGAAAATACCTGGAAATGAAAAAGAAAAATATGAAAATTTTAGAATATTTCTTGAAGTGTTCCTTTCTTACCATAAATACTTTAATCCAAATGCAAAATAATCTTTCTTTTACTTTCTAATTTACAAACAATGACACAAAAAATGTTAGAACCTCATATTTATACATGTACTATCACTCTTAAAACAGGACTTCATATTGGAGGATCCGGAGATACTTTAAAAATTGGAGGAATTGATTCTGAAGTAGTTAAAAATCCTCTTACATGAGAACCTTATATCCCTGGAAGCAGTATCAAAGGAAAAATGAGAGCAATGCTTGAAATGGTAGAACATTCTCAAGAATTGGAACAAGAACAAGATTCTAAGTGAAAAATGAATTTAGTGTCTAATCCTGAATCTATGATTGCAAAAGCTTTCGGATGTGCGAGTAATGATAAAAAAATCGCTTCAAAGATTATTTTTGAGGATTTTGTACTTACATGAGAACGAAAAAAGAAATATCAAGAATTAAAATCTGAATTTTTTGAAGATAAAGCAGAAAACTCAGTTCCAAGATTTCTCTCTGGAACGGCAAATCCAAGACATATTGAAAGAGTTCCTGCAGGAGTAGAATTTGAAGGGACAATTGTTCTTGTTCCAGAAGAATGAGAATATGGAATGTCTAAAGAAGAACTTGAAGAAATTCTATCTCGTGGAATTGAACTTATTGAATCAACATATTTATGAGGAGGAGGAAGTCGTGGAAATGGAAGAGTATCATTTGAATTACAACCAAATGAAGAAAAGTAATCAGACTTTTTATCTTTTTTAAATGTTTGTAAAAGAATGGAGAAAATTACTTTACATGCAAAAATATTAACTCCTATTTGTGTTTCAACAGGAACAGATCGAGATGGACTTGATTTTTTTATCGATGAACAGAAACATACTTTTTGTTTAGTAGATCAAGAGTGGATTGAAAGAGCTATCGAAGAAAAACAGGTAAATGCTGAAGAATTATTGAATGCTATCAAAAAAGGAGAATTTAAAACGCTCTCAAAAATAAAACAACAGTTAGGAAAAGAGTTTTTTAAAATAAAAAAAGAGTATAAAATCTGAAAAGATGCAATGAAAACTCTATGACAACAGGGTAATAGTTCCAATCAAGGAATTGTAAAACAACAGTTTAAAAATCCTTTTACGAATGAAGTAATGATTCCTTGAAGTACGATTAAGGGCATTTTGAGAACAGCATATTTATATGATAAATTTTGAGAAGAAAATCAAAACTCATTAGATAATGCAAAAAAGTTTGATAGTATTAATGGTGAACTGAATGAAAGACTTTTTAAATGGATCGGATGTGAAGATGTTGTAATCTCAAATGCTCAAGTAGAAATTCAAACGATTCAATCAAAAAATAAACCTCAAAAACCTTGATTACCCCCGAAAAAATGAATTTATGTCATTTGTGAATCTCTTATTTCATGAGAATGTGATATCACTCTTTCTATTGCTCCGAATAATTGAAAACTCGATAGAGATTTATTATCTCGTTTAGAAGAAATATTAGGAAACTATTCAGAATGTTTAATTTGAAGAGAAGAGAAAATTATGGATTGAATTGATTATGGACACGAGTTGTTAGATGAGCTTGATAATGAATTTAACCAATGAAATTGTCCTATTAAGTTGTGAATGTATAAAAAATCTCTGACTTACAAATTGTGGTGGGAAGAATTGATTCAAACTTTACCTCATTGAAAAGCACGATTGACTGAAGCAAGAAAAAAAGGAGTAGGAGATAAAACCTTATATATTGATGAATATGGATACCCTGTAGGGTGGATTGTTTTATCTTTCCCAAAAAAATAAATGTTATATCTCTTAAATATCCAATTTTCAAAACCTCAACAAGAGGGAAAATCAGATTTCTATTATGCTATTTTGTGAGCTTTTCTTAATCTGTTTGAAAATCAAAATTTCGTATATGAAAATATTATCAAACTTTCGTTTTCAACTCATGAAAATCTTTCTTTATCTATGACAATCAAAGGAGAAGAAGCTTATAATGATATCATTTCCTACCTTTTAAAACATCCTTGATTGGAATTATCATTGCAAGGGGAAAAATATGCACTCCAACAATTAAATTTTCGTTTTGAGATTTTTAATCCAGAAAAAATGGAGTTTCAAGATTTTGATAAATTTGTGCTTCGTTTTCATTCTCCGACATTTGTAAGACAAGAAAATATTACCTATCTACTTCCAAATCCCGATCAGATTTTTTCTTCTCTTTTGCAAAAAATGCTTCCCTACTGTCCTATAGAAATTGATGAAAAAGAGTTTAAAATCTGGTTGAAACAGACGATATATATGGGAGAATTTGATTTACATAGTAAACTTATTACGATCAAAGAAGGAAAAAAAGCTTGATGTGTTGGATTTTGTACTTATTATCTCAAAAATAAAGAACAGGAAGAATATGTAAAAGTTTTATATGTACTTCTGCAAGCGGTTAAATTCTTTGGAATTGGAAGTTGTGTAAAACTTGGTTGTGGAAATGTTGGATGTTTTATTTCAAGCAAAAAATAGATGAAAGAATTTTAGTAGTATAATACGATATAATGAAAAGAAAATTATTAATTTGGTCTTTTGGAAACGCCGATATTTATTATCAGAATCAACTCTTAGAATATAGTGATGATCCTGATTTTGAGTGATTGGATTTTTTTTGAAGGACAGAGAAAATTTTGGAACAATTTGAAAAGTATCAAGATAAAATTTCTTTCAAAATGCTTGATGAATTTGTAGAACAACAAGAAAAAGAGGTGGTTTATGATTTTATTGGAATTTATACCAAACAAAATTCTCTCTATCATAGGAATGATACTCATTTATTATATCCTCTTTTGAAAAAATATAGAGAGTATAAATCTTTTCAGAATGTAGAATTTGCTTTGTATGATGAAAATTATCAAATTGTCTTAAATGATGCATTTGATCAAGAAAGAATCTTTAATATTTTAGTTATGGATTTGGAAAAAATAAAGAAAGAGATTGATCTTATTTGATTTGATGAAGTGATAGTAAATATTACATGAGGAACGAAAATTATGGCGCTCCTTCTTACTTCAGTCGTAAAAAATCTTTTTAAATTTGATCATATTCATCTTTATTATGGATTGCGGGATAAAAAAAGGAATATTACGAATTTCATTTCTATTGATAATTTTTTGAAAGATTTTTAATTTTGTAGAGTATCGATAATGGATCTTACAGATCAGCAATCTCAAATCCTGCAACAATTCTCTACAGGTTTTGATATGAAAATTAATGCTTTTGCGGGAACGGGAAAAACAACCATGTTAAAATTGTTGGTAGAAAATAACGCAAAGAAAAAATTTCTTGTTTTAGTATTTAATAAATCTGTACAACAAGAATTAGCAAAAAAATTTCCTGCGAATGCTTTTGTTGCTACGATTCATAGTTTCGCATATCGTAATGTAAAAGAGATTCTACATTTGGGAATGATTGGTAGTGAAAAACAGCTTATTCCATATATAGTAAAAACGTATCATATTCCCTATGATGTGGCTCAATTTTGTGTCAATATTTTGATAGAATATTTTAATTCCAAGGAGAAATTTATTAATGCAAAATCTGTAAATCATCTTATTCAGGATAATGAACAATTACTAATTTTTTATAAAGAGCATTCTGGAGAACTTCAAGCTTCTTTGATCTTAAAAATCTTAAATGAGACTTTTCAAAACATGATTGAATGAAAACGATCAATGACTCATTGAGGATATTTAAAATATTTTCAGTTACATCTTGATGATTTTTCTTCTTCTTTTAATTATGATGTAGTAATGCTTGATGAAGGACAAGATACCAATTATGTTTCTCTCGATATCTTCGAAAATATGAATGGTCAAAAAGTAATAGTAGGAGATACTCATCAAGGCATTTATGGTTGGAGAGGAGCAATTAATGCAATGAAAACACTTGATTACTCAACTTTTTATCTTTCAAATTCGTTTAGAATTAATAATTACACAGCAAATTTATGAGATCATATTCTGAAAAATTTTAAAGCAGAAAATCAAACATTAAAAGCTTATTTCTCTTGAGGAGGAACATGAAACCATAAACAATGTATTATTTTTCGTTCAAATGCTTGATTGATTAGATATATCCAGGAACTTGATGAATATGAGCAAATAAATTTAACAAGAAATATTAAAGATATTTTTGAAATGGCATTGTCGTTAAATAAAGTCAAACAATATTATTTGACTTGAAATAAGGCGTATTTGAATACTCTGGAAGAAAGAATTAAGATGATTGTAGAACAGAATAAAACAAAACAGGAATTTGCATACTATATTACGGAAGTCTTAGATGATTATGAATTGATTACCAATTGGAATCTAATTGAAAAAATAGATATTAATACCGTATACCAAAAAGCATATCAACATTTTGATGATACTTCTTTATCTTATCTTTCTACTGCACATACCGTAAAATGATTAGAATTTGATACGGTAGAAATCTCAGATGATTTTCAAGATATCTTTAAAACATTGTATAAAAATTTTATTTTGAAAAGAAAACGGAAAATAAAACAAGTTAAGGAAGTTTTTTATGATCAAAAGAAAAATGCCACGATTTCCTCGATGAGAGCTATCGTAGAAGAAGTTAATCTCATGTATGTGGCAGTTACAAGAGCGATAAAAAATCTGACGATAAAATCATCGGCAATTCAAAGAATTTTGAATACCTCAGAATCTCAGTTTGAAGAAGAATTAGCGAAAGAAAGCAAAAAATAAAAACTTTTAATTCTTAAAAAATAATATTATGAAAAAAGTACTCATTATTTGGTCTTTTTGAACAAGTGATTTGTTGTTAGATGGGCAACCTATTGATGGTACTATATTTAGAGAAAAGACAAAGGAAATAGTTGAAAATTATTCCATATATAAAGAGAGAATCTCTTTCCCTATTTTAGAAACTTTTAAACAAAAAATATATGAATCTAAAGATACTTATTATATAAGATGAATCTTTACAGATCAGCCATATTCTACAGATACGGTATATCTTTCTGAACTTATTGAAAAAAAATATCATCGTCCAAACAAAAATAGCATCGTTGAAGATGGGATTATTTTATCTGAGGCAAGATTATTTCAAAATATTCTGAATGTTTTAAATGATAGATTAGGAACTAGTGATTATAGAAAATATGATGAAATTTATGTGGTACCTACTTGATGAACAAAAGGTATTGTTGCAGGTCTTTTTATGTGTGCTATTGATAAATTACCAACGGGGAAAACATGTTTTTTTTATGGTGAAGAACAAGGAGATAAAACAACTCGTTTTATTAGTCAAGATAAAATTAGTATTTTGGCACAGCAGAGATTCGTGAATAATTTATTGGAAAATTTAGATTTTGATTCTGTGATTACTTTTATAGAAACGAATAACCTAATCAAAGAGTGTGATGCTGAATATTGGTTTGCAAAATATATGCACAATAGATTAAATCTTGACTATAACTGATGCGATAAGATTTGCGAGGAACATTCTCTCCCTCATTGGACAAGAGAGCCAAGAAATATGATAGAAGAAAAAATTGATGGAATTATTTATACCTTAAAAAAGGGGAGACTTGTGGAATTTTTTGGGCGTATTTATAATTTCTCCGAATCAATTACGTCAGAAAAAATAAAAGAACTGTATCATATTGATTCAGCTCCTATATATTGAAATATATTGCAATTTATTCAAGAAGATCCTAATTTAAAAACATATTTAGATAATTATCATATGAAAGATAATAGTTTACTTCAGCGAAATCCAGAGATTCACTATAGCATTGATGCGACAAAGTTTATGAATTTATATGTAAAAAAGGCTTTGATAGAATATAAATTGGATCAAAAAGATTTGTTCCTGAAAATGCTTAATAATATTGAAAAACTGAATCAGTATAGAAATAAAACGGTTATTGCCCATGAAAATGAACCTATTAATATGAATATTATTTATGAAAAATATGGTAGCAAAAGCATTATAGAAGATTTTATGAAATTATTAGAAAGTTGTACTGGGAAAACGCAATTATGGATTGAAAATTGTTTAAAATAAGAGATTTTTCATTTATACTTGAAAGATTATAAAAAAACTCAAATGTTTCAATTATGATTGAAAGATTTAATCCCGATATTCATAATCTTTGAAAAAAAGAGATAAAACCTGTAAAATTACATCAGACTTTTATTTCTTTTTTTTGATTTCTCATGTTTTTATACCTTACAACCGATGGACTTACTATTCAGAAAGATGGAGGAAAATTTATTTTGAAAAATACCGAAGATAAAGAAAATCCTGAATTACTTCCTCAAGAAGTTCCGATTTCCTTGATCGAATGAATGGTAATTTTTGGAAGAATTCAATTAACAACCGATGTGATTAGAACTTGCCTAAAACTTAAAATTCCGGTTTTTTTTCTCTCTAAACAAGGAAGTTTTTTTTGAAAACTAGATAGTTTGGAAACAAGAAACGTGGATCTGCTTTATGCACATATTAAAGCAAGTTTGGATCCTCAAATCTGCCTCAATTATGCTAAAAATATTATCAAAGCGAAAATTCATAATAGTGCCATAATGATCCAAAGACGGAGAAGATTTTACAAAAGAGAAGATCTGAATTTACTTCCAACTTATGATTTCTTTCATAAAACGGTTGAGAAAATCAATCAGACTACGAATCTTGAAGAACTGAGAGGATATGAAGGAATCTGTGCTCGTGAGTATTTTCAGGCTTTTGCTCTTTTTATTCCTTCTCCTTTTTCTTTCACGGAGAGAAATCGTAGACCACCGAAAGATCCGGTCAATAGTATGCTAAGTTTGGGATATACTCTTCTTGCACAAACAATTCAAATGATTCTCAATATCCAAGGAATCGATCCTCAAATTGGATTTTTTCATCAGCCGAAGGATATGAAAACCTTGTTAGTTCTAGATTTGATGGAAATGTATAGAGCTTGGATTATTGATGACCTTGTGATTCGTCTTTTAAAAACAGAAAAAATTCTGATTTCTCATTTTTATATCAATGAAAATAACGAACAAAGACCTTGTTTGTTTTTAGATGATGGACTAAAAATTTTTCTCAATGCGTATTATCAAACCATATTTAAAGAAAAATCTTCAGACATAAGCTTTGGAAATAATTTTATCAAATTAAAAATGATCGAAAAGAATCTGGAACAATTTAAACAATCTTTATTTCAAGAAACATATCAATATGAGGGTTTTAAGATTAAGTAGTGACAAAATGTATCTCTGAGTAACCTACGATCTTACCCGAACGAAAGCAAGAAATCAAGTCGTAGATGTCCTAGAAAGTTATGGATATAGAGTGCAAAAATCTGTTTTTGAAATCGAAATTACAGAAAGTGATTTTATAAAATTGAAAATGAAACTCGAGAAAATCCTGAAGAAAGCAGAAATTTATTACCAGGAAAATAATATGGAAAGTAATGATAGTGTAAAATTTTATATTCTTTGTAAAACGGGAGAATGTAATGTTGAGGGAAGAATTGATGGGGTAGGGGAATGATATCAAAAAATCTCGTTTCCTGAAGTGATGATTTTATAGCAGAAAATCCTTTTGTTTTGTGTATAATATCACATCTATAAACTATTTCGTTCGTCTACAGAAATTTGGATTTGTTTCAAAATACATTGTATAACTCACCTGGAAATATCTTTCCCTCAATGGTTGGGAAATGGAATTCTCTGACTTCATCTAATCATAAACATATGTCTTCATCAAGGGAATGGTCATTCGAATCAAAGTTTTCTTAATTTTTCAACTAACTCATTAGCTTTTAAAGGGATAATTTTAGGCATAGGTATATTCTTTTGTAAAATCCATTAAAGTAACTTTTTTCGCTTGAATGTTCTCTATTAAAAGAGTTTCAATTAAATCAATCATATTTTCTCTTGCTTCTTCAAAAGTATCCCCTTGAGTGTAATATCACTCTTCATCTGGTATTTCTGCAATAATGATTCCATCCTCATCTTTATAATAATTAACTTTTTTAAGCATAGAGGAAACATAAGTGGTAAGCATCAAATTAAGTATAAAAATTAAACAATTAACTTATAAATTTTTCGAATACAATTTCAAGCCATCGTGTGAAACTTGTGGAAAAAACTTAGATTAGGAGAAAACTTGCATTCTTCTATGAATTTTATATACTAAAAATGTCGAAGAAAAAGTGGTTTCATTTTTCTCGGCACGCTTTTGAACTGGTCAAATACCTCAAAGATGATAAAAAAAATTAAAAATCTGACTGAAAGAAAAGATTTCTCGGAAACGACAAAATTATCAAAGGTTGGAACTGGTCCGTAAAGTGGTACTATTACGATAAAGCTCAAAATCGTGAGCATCGAAACCCAACCGTTAACAATTTTAACCATCCTTTCTGCTTCATTACGATAAAGCTCAAAATCGTGAGCATCGAAACTTTCCTTCTCTGGGGTTGTTTTTTCTATCTTTTCAAATTACGATAAAGCTCAAAATCGTGAGCATCGAAACTTCCATTTTGACGCTTGGTAATCAGCATCAATTGCGGTATTACGATAAAGCTCAAAATCGTGAGCATCGAAACACTTATAAATGAGGGGTAACGGAATTGCCAACTGAATGAAAATTACGATAAAGCTCAAAATCGTGAGCATCGAAACTATGGAGTAAAGGACAAAGATAAGATTCAACTATGAGATTACGATAAAGCTCAAAATCGTGAGCATCGAAACATTCCTTTACTTCATTATCATTCACAGGCTGTAGTATTACGATAAAGCTCAAAATCGTGAGCATCGAAACTCTCCTAATACAATTCAGCGTTTCCCTTTTTGATATTCAATTACGATAAAGCTCAAAATCGTGAGCATCGAAACTCCATTACAAAAGAATTGAATTCCTTTATACTCTGCTAGATTACGATAAAGCTCAAAATCGTGAGCATCGAAACCTTTTTGTTTTTGTAGTTGCTCTATAATATACTTATAAATTTAGATAAAGCTCATAACCGAGAGCATCGAAATTAAGATATTCACTTTTTAGTGAATTTTTCTTGAAATATTCTAAAAAAAGATTATCATATAAAAGAACAAAGAAATAAAAGCTTTGTTCAAGTTTTATCTCATTAGTGCACGAATACAGATAAAATTTAGCACATCGACGCTTGAGAAATTGTATGAAGGTGATGAAAAGGTAACAATTAAATCTAAATTGCAACCTTCAATCATAAAATCATACAGAAGAACCATCTTATACCTATATGGAATTGTATCACCAAAAGATTTGCAAAAAATCAGAGGGTATAATTGCGAAAAGTATAAGAATCATCGAAGTCTTAGGCTTAACAGATCAACGGAGGCTTGAAATTGACTTTGAAGATGGGTATATCCAAGTTGTCGATATCTTATGAATTAGCAACCATTACTGAAAGATTATCAGATAGTGGTTGCTCTTTCAGACTTTTATTTCTTTTTATAAAAACAATGTTTGAACCAAAATTTGTGTTTCATCCGTGAGAATATGTAGGAGAAGAATTGGAAGCAAGAGGGCGAAATCAAAGAAATTTTGCGGATATTATTTGAATTTCTCCTTCTTATTTAAATATGATTATAAAAGGAACAAAAAATCTGACTCCTGAATTATGTGTAAAAATTGGAGAGGCTTTTGGTACAAGTGCAGAAGTTCGAATGAATACACAAAGTGCATATAGTTTGGTGATGGCAAAAAAAAAGACAAAACAGAAAGAAATAAATGATATTCACAAAAAGATAACACAATATGGATATGAAGACACAAAAACAGAACAAATGTCAAAAAATACAATTAAAGAAAGAAATTTAGTTTGTGCATAAAAGTAATAATCTGAAAATATTAGAAATGAAATAAAAAACAACACTACGATTTAGTTGATGTGAGAGGCAAATGGAGTAGAGAGACGTTTTAGAAATTAAGAGAAAATAATGAAAAAAATCTGATTCTTCATTTGTGACGAGATTCGTAACGGAGAGTCAGATTTTTTTAAGACTTTCTTCCTAGTCCAACATCCAAGGATAATGTTTTTTCAATTCTTCTTTATAATCTTTAGGTTTGATAATTCCAAACTCTGTAATAATTCCCGTAATGAAAATAGCAGGAATTCTTCCAAAAGCAGGATTTAAAATTTTTAATCATTCAGGTCTGTC
Organism: bacterium; assembly: GCA_017442645.1. Next base: position 22,908 of record JAFRZH010000033.1, read on the forward strand.
TTCCCAAACCTCATCAGGACTTCTCATTTCAATTTTTACCACTCCTTCAGTGTCAGTTTTCAAGAAAGTTCCCGCAATATACACCGGAATATCATTGTGAAATGCAGCACTACAGATTCCATAACTTCACGTTTTATTAAAGACATCTCCATCCATTTTGATACAGTCACAACCAAGAATTACGGCATCGACTTTGATTCCAAAATCATTAAATTTGCTTAAAATATAGGCTGCTGATGAATCTGGTACCATCGTATCATCGATCCCTGCATTCACAAAATCTGTTGAAGTTAATCTTCCTTGACAGCGAGGTCTGGTTTCCGTATTGAAAACTTTGATATTTTTTCCCATATCTCTATTGGCAATAATGGTTTTGATTGCAGAAGAGGAGTGGCAGTGATTGAAAACTACAGCATTTTCAGGGAGGATATCTTTCCCCACCTCAATGGCTCTTTTTTGAGTATCTTCAATCATGTTCATAAATTCTTCACAAGTCTTTTTTGCAAAATCTTGGAAAGCTTCTTTATCTTCGATAGGGCATTCATCGATTTTACTGAAGACATAACGAATCCCATTAAACATCAATGGCTCAGTGTCTCTTGCATTTCTAAGCATGGTAAATGATTCTTTTACAAAGGTTTTGACCTCATCTCTGGTATCAAATTCTTGTCTGCCAAGTTCTTCTGCTACAATTTGAAAAGCAGATTTTGCAATTTTTGTTGCTCCTTGGATTTTGATATCATAGATATCTTGTACAATTTCTTGAATTTTTGAATAATCAATCATAGGGGTATAAAAAAAGAATAAAAATCTGAAATGTTCCCAGTCTGTTCCACTTTTTCAAAGGGGGATGTCCGAAGGACAGGGGGATTTAAAATCTCTTAGTAAAATCCTCAGTCACTCCGTGACAGCTCCTTTAAAAAAGGAGCACATTATCGTATATCTGTTCCCCTTTTTCAAAGGGGATACGGCGAAGCCGAGGGGATTTTTATTAAAGAACCTCTCCCAGCCTCTCCTTAACAAGGAGAGGAGTTTTAATCTTGTATTTTTCTTCTCCTTATTAAGGAGAAGGTGTCCGAAGGACGGATGAGGTTTTTTTATTTTAGCTATAAATCCGCCAACAGATCATCGGGATTATCTTCTTCCATTGCAGCTTCTTGATCTCTAATTTTTTGGAGAAGTACTTGTGATTGCATGAAACTATCCATTGCTTCTTCTTTCTTTCCTTCTTTGATTTTTTCGATTCCATTCTCAAAATCAGAATAAATCGCTTCCAAAAGTTTATCAGAAGGATGAGGAATATTCTGCATTTTTTCGTAAATATCTTCCGCTTGAGTATTCCCTTTCTCTGCAAGTGTTTTGATGATATTCGTTGCAATTTTTAGCCTTTCTTCGTAATTGAGAGCATTAAAGTCTGCAATTTTCTGTTGAATCGTTTGAGCCATAACGTTAAAGAAGATAAAACATCTTAATTATACGAAAAAAAGAAAATGCTGTCAATTTTTCAGGGAGTTTTTAAAAATTTGCAAAAAAAAAGGAAAAGAAATATAATAAAATAATTTATTTCTTATGATAGTATCAATGCCAAGAACAAAAAGCAATGAACAAAATTTAGATCAAAAAATTGAAAGCGCATTAAAGAGTGAAAATCCTTCAACAGATTTAGAAAATCTAATTAAAGAAGTAGAAAGTCAGAATGATAAATCGGAAGAAAATAAGATAACCTTTGATGACTTAAAAAAACAAATCGAAAAAAAGATGAAAAATCTGAATCTTGATGAAGACAAACAAAAAGAAATTACAGAACTCTTAGAGAAAAAATCAAAAGAAATTCAAGCAATAAATGATGAAACAGAAAATGCAACGGAGAATTTACAACAACAAGTAACTTCACGTGCAGTGACTGCAAAAGAAAATCCTGATTCTGGAGGAGATGGAAGTGGTACTTGAATACCAGATGGTCCAGATAATTCTTGAAATTGAAGTGGAACTGGAGATAGTTCAGATTCTTCTTTTTTTGGAAGTATTTGGAATGGACTGAAAAATGCAGGAGGTTGGTTGAAAGATAAATGGAATGGGCTTAGTAAGGAATCTAAAATTGTTGCAGGGGGTTGAGCAGCTTGAGTATGAGTTTTATGACTTTTTTGACTGAGAAATTGGCGAAAAAAGAGAAAATTAAAGAAAGAGATCAAAAAATTGAAAAGGGATATTGAAAACATAGACAAAGAAATTACGAAAACAGATTCTAGTGATAGTAATAAACTGGGAAACTTACAAAAATCAAAGGAAGCAAAAGAAAGTGCATTAAAGGATTTAGAAAAAAAACTAGGCGAATTTGAGGATGATTCTGAAACAAGCGAAACAACAAGTCCAAAGAAAAAATCTTGATTTTGGAAATGGGTGGTTTGAATAGGAGCAACTATTTGATGATGGTTTTTACTTCCACAAGATCGAAAAGATAAAATAAAAAATTGGGGAGGGGGAATGGTTGATAAAATAAAAGAGCGATTTTCTGGAGAAAAAAAATTAGATTTGACTGAAGCTTGTCAACATGTCTCTGATCAAGTAACTAATGGATTAAAAGATGAAAATGCAAATTTTACAAAAAATTTTACCGGAATAGAATATGATCAAAATAAAGAAACTATAAAGTCTTACAATGAAGAAACAAAAATTGATGTAAAAAACTTAAAATTAGATGGATTAGATGTAAAATTCTCTAGTAACGAGGAACTCATTTTTGCTGCAAATACTGTAAATTTTTTAAAGAGTACTTTAAAGGGGAAATGAGCAGTAGTATCATGATGAGTTTGTCGTCCTTTTAGTCTATGGGATTCGAATAGTGATATTCAGTTTACTTTTAGTGATGGAGCAAAAAATGATATTTTAGAACATAGTGATTCTAATTTTCGAACTAGCATTTTAGGGGGGACAGGAGCAGTAGCGTGATCTATTTTGGGATGGTATTTAGGAAAAATAAAAGGAGTTGCAGCAGGCGCAGTAACTTGATGAGTAGCTTGAATGGTGGCTTGAAATAAGTTAGATGATTCTTTCTTATGAAAATTTGCCGAAACGATTAGTAAAGGAGAAAATTTAAAAAGATTTGCAAAGTATTTGAATGATAGAAAAGATTGAAATGGAGATTCATTATGGGCTCCAAAACAACGAGATACCAAAAATGTACCTGAATGTTCGTTAAAGGCTGCTTTTATAGAAGTGGGAAATGATATTGAAAATGGGTTGGGATCAGAAGATACTGTTCGTAGAGATTTACAATTAGAGACAGTTGATGGAGATCCTACAAAATATAAAATTAAATCATATGGACAAACTGCAGAAATAACGCTTCAATGATGCACTGGAGGTGATACAATAGATTATACTAAAATTACAAAAATATCTCTTGAAAAATATAATAAAGAAGATAAATGAGATAAATGAGATGGACTTGATTTAGATTTCCCTCATAATGAGAAGGGAATAAAGGAAGTTATTAGAGTAGCGAATCTTACTAATTATCTTAGAAGTAAATATCATCATAGTTGCTGAGAACAATATCCATTTCTATCTGGAGTTTATGGATATCTATGAGAACAAAATTTGGAAGTCGATTTACCTGATTTTTGAGGAAAAGAAGTTGTAAAAAGTTCTACTTTAAAAGAGAAATTCCCAACTATATACAACGATGTAAATGCATTCCCAAGTGCAAAAGCACTTGCTTCAAGAAGTACAGGTGATGCATTCCAAGAAGAAATGAACAAACAAGCTAAGGACGATGAACCCACTTGATCTCAATATATTAAATTTCTTCATCAAATGACAGGATGAGGAGAGACTTGTTATCGAAAAGAAATATCTTAATAATATCAGATTTTTAATCTTTTATGGATCATAATGCCAGAAACTCCTGAAATTTTACCTCAAAAAACGAGAGAAGAACAAGCAGATGAATTCATCAATTCTCTTTGAGAGATGGATTTTTGAGCATTGTGAGGATTTTTTCAAGATACCTTAAAAGAACAAATAAAAGAATTTTTACTGAGTACCGAAATAAAAGAATTAGTTTTAAGCGGAGTGGTAGGAAAACTTACTTTACCCGACGAAACACTCAAAAAAATAATCAAAGAAAAAGCAAAAATTGAGCAATTACCTTTCTTAGAAAATTTTGTAGATGATACTAAACAAGAACTTGATGCACATGGAAAAGCAATAGAAACAGATACTGTGATACAGGATACAAGAGATAAAACAGAGGATCTTGCTGGCTGAGTTGATGAGGGAGATTGAGATGATCGATTTGAAGAGTGATTTGAAGAACATGATGAACAATGGCAAGATTTACCAGGACCAAGACCAGATATCCCTACTAAACAAGAACACATTGAATGAACAGAGATCCCTCAAGAAAAGGTCCAAGAAGCTTGGAAGTATATCGCAAATTGATGAAAATATTATTCTCCAAGTTTAGGACGAGTAAGACGAGGAAAAGGAGAATATAAAAGTGTATGTACAACAGGGACATGGAATGTTCTTCATCTTCTTACAGGATATCCTTTACCATCAAATCTGAATATTGATCGAACCTGAGAAAGATTAAATGCGATGAATTGTTATAAAATTCATGATTCTGTAGATCCTACTGATCCTAATAGAAGTGGATATGTTCCAAAAAACGGAGATGTTGCAGTTCGACCAAGATTTCAGAGTAATCATGGCCCTACTCAACATATGGCTTGTTATATTAATGGTTATTGGGTTTCTGACACGATTCAAAATCGTATGTCTTGTTATAATGCCACTCCTCAGAGAGAAAGAAATCCCAATGAACCAAATGTTCAGATTTATCGTTTTTGAGCAAAGAACGCATAAATCCATGTTATGAAGAAAAAACATGAACGAGAGTGTTATTGGGAAGTCATTGTTTAAATTGATAGTATTCATAATTTTGGGTAATATCAGAACCTTTTTCTATTTCAAAGAAAACAGCATATTTCTCAGAAAAATCACGGTCTCACTCAGAAAAAATTGTTTCTCAAATTCGTTTGATAGATTTAGGAATAACTGCCGTAATAAGTTTTGGACAAGCAAAAAAACATCTATCATCTAAGTTTTCAAGAGAAGCGGGGAGTTGAGCATAAAAAAGCTTAGAACAACCGTAAAATGCAGAATTTCAAATTTCTTTAAGGTTAGAAGGAAAGTGAATACATTGAAGAGTAGTATTATCTTGAAAAGCTTCAGCTCAAATAACTTCTACTCATTGAGGAACAGAAAAAAAATCTGACTCTCCACAATAAAGAATCAAGGTCTTTTGTGGTCAGTTTTTTATCTTTTTATCATAACTATACCAAGTTTGAGTTTTAAAATCAAAGAATAAATTGGATTCTTTTTCATAAGAAGAAACATTATGAATATTTTGGGTAGGGAGTTTTTGAATTTCATGTTGAAGTGATTGAATCTTTTCTAACTGATTTTCGGTTTGGTGAGGAAGTTGACTTAAGTTTTTAATCTCCGTTTGTAAAAAATTTTCTCTGAGTTCATCAAGATATTTGACAGAAGAGTAAGGATATGACCTTTGTAAAATATCATCAATATTTTCTAGAGGTGCCATTTGAGAAAGTAGCTCTTCTGTTTCAGTGTAAAATTTTTGATAATGTTTGATAAAAATCTTAAAAAAATCATGACGTTTCCATTCTGGAAGTTCAGAACAAAATCGTAAAAAAGAAGAAGCCTGCCATTGAAAATATTGAATAGCCTGTAAAATTCAGCTCGATGATACAATATTACGAAATAAAGAAAAAACAGTAGCAAGCATTTTGTCCAAATCAGCGGGATTTTTTATGGCATTGTGAGGAAATTTTGATTCCCCTCATAGGGAATCAGTTTTTGGAGTTGAAGATTTGATGACTCAAAAAACCTTGGAAGAAATCTTATGGAAGATTCTTTTAAAAGAATAAAAGGTACCTTGTAAAGAAGAAAGTTTTTCCATACGTTAAGCTTTGCGGATTTTTTCTAAAATATCTGTAAGTAAAGCAATGACCTCATAATCTTCAAGCTGAGAGATAGTATCTAATTGTTCCTGAATTTCTTGAAGATACTGTTCTTGTTCGTGGGTAGGATGTTCTCAGAATTGGAGAGACATTTTGCGTAAATAATTATTAATTTTTTCAGTTGAATGATTGATAAAATGCTGAACATCAATTTCTCCATCATTCAATGATATTTCACTGTCAAGAAGAAGTTTTGCATGATGAAGTTGTTCCTTTTGTTCAGGAGAAAATTGATAATCTTCTGAAAAATAAATACAGTCAGTAAGAATTGCAGTAAGCATAGGTTTTATATATGGAATTATTTCCTTCTGTTGAATGTTCTCAGAATAATCTTGTAGAGAGTTTGTTAGATCATTGGAATCAGGATGTTTGCGAAGAATTTCATGATGAATAGGATGAAGAATCTTAATTAATTCAATCATTGAATTTATACAAGCAGAAGGTTTAGGGGTAAACATAAGCTTCGCTTGTATAGGTTGAAGAAGTGTTATATTTTCAGAAGAATTAAAAGTTGACATTGTAATGATAAGAAAAAAAATAAAAATTAGAGATGAGAGAGTTGTTGTAAAATATCCGGTAAATCCCTAGATAACCGACGATCATCTTTTTCAATAATAAGAGTTAATTCCTTGATTAAAAATTCCTTAAAAGAACATTTATTGTCACCATAAATGCAATTCATTGCAGCGAAGTCCCATTGATGAAGAATTTTTGAGATAAGATGATAAAAGAGAGAAAGATTGATATTTTTACAGTCTTTTACTTTATCCAATAAAGAACTAATTTCCTTTAATAACTTTTTTTCAGAATCTGTAGGCGTACTGATTAAAAGATTTGAAAGAGAATTTTCTAGGTGATTAATTTGTTCTTCATGGTCATTGAATTCCGAGGGGGCGTATTCCATTAATATGATAAATAAAAGGATAAATATACGATAAAATAAAAATATTGACAATAAAGTCAAGTAAAAATAAAATATAATGATAAAAGAGAAAATATTTTTATATCTAAAAAAATATTTTTGTAAGTTAAAACGAAAGAAACTCTCAATCTAGAGAGAGATTTCAGATTTTTTTTTATTTCTTTTGTTTGAGGTGTTTTACCTTATTTCGTAAATCCTTACATTCTCTTCCGTTAACGAGGATACAAGGAAGGGTATAAAGAAGGGTAATACATAAAATAAGGATTCGGTCTTTAGTATTACTTTCCCCAAAAGGGAAAAATACTTTTAATTGAGAAAATCCTAAAACCAAGATGCCAATAGTAATAAAATTTTTGAGAAGAAAACCTCGTTTGATAGGAAACTGATCATTTTTCTGAACGGTAAAAAATCCTAGTAATCCCATAATAATTCGCGTAATTCCCATAATGATTCCACTTCGTTCCACTCCCTTTCCGCCTCTAATAATAATAAAATAATTGAGAAGAAGATTGAGAATGAGAGAAGTAAAAATAATCCAAAATCTTTTTTTTATCAGTCCAAGACCAGCAAGAATACTAAATGAAATAGTAAATCGACTATTAAAAATAAAACAAGGAGCTACGATTTGAATTAAAGTTCCCGACATGGTATACGCAGGAGAAAAAAGAAGAACCGCAATTTCTTTCCCAAAAAGAAGAAAAAAACCTGAAATAAAAAGAGCGAAACAACCAAAATAGGAGTAAAGAATCGTTTTGAGGGATCTGAATTTTTCTTTCTCTTTTCTTGTAATAAGTTCCGTTGTAAGAGGAAAAATGAAGGTAATCAGTGAATTTGCAATGAGATTAAAAATTCCTAGCAAAGACTGAAAATTGGTAAAGTATCCAGCATTTTCATTTCCAAGAACATTGACAACGATTTGAAGATCGATTTGTCAGAGGAGAGTAGTGATATTTGTGGTAAGAAAAACAAGGAGCGCATAAGAAAAATGGGTTTTTAGAGTGATTTTGTTTTGTGCTTTATCTTTAGGAAGTTTAATTTTCCTAAAAAGGGGGTGATATTTTTTAAAAAGAAGAATAAGTCAGAGTAAAATTCAGAGGCAAACTCAGAAAATTCGAGAATATGAATACGTTTCTACATCAAGATTATTGGTTCACCAGAAAAAAATCGTAAAAATGAGAATTCCTAATTGCCTTGTAAAATCAGTTGCCCCTTGAGCACAGGTATCTTGAAATGCTGTAAAAATAGTATTACAAAGTTGGATGACATTATACCCCAAAAAATAAAAAGCCATAATTTGTAAAATTCTGCTTGCTTCAATATTTTGAAAATGATGGATGGCAATTCGTTCAGATCAAAAGTATAAAGAACAAAAAATCAGGATTCCCATGAACATCTGCATAAAAAACGAAATACAAATATTCAATTTGATTTTGTCTTTTTCTCCGTTGATTCGATATTTTGGGATAAAATATTGAAGAGCTTCGGTAAGTCCAAGATCATTATAGGTATAGAGAAGAGTAATTAGTCCAAAAGCTCCATAAAACATTCCTAATGCTTCCACAGAAATAGTATTAGACAAAATCATTCTTAAAATATATCCAATAGGAGCAGTGAGAACAATGAAAAAATAAACCCAAAATCATTTGGAAAGAAGTTTATTTGAAAGATCATCCGTTTTTAAAAGTTCTTGAGACATGAGATCGGTATTAACAAAATTATTGAATTAACTGTACATATAAAACAGAAGTTTTAGTTTCTAAAGTGGTATCTTCTGTATTTACTTCAAACTGGAGAGCTGGAATATAATAAGGTTCTTCATAAAGATAAACTATTTTTGGAGCAGAAACTTTAATTCCAACACTATAAGGAGTTTTCATCCCATCGTGATAAAAATCTCCTCAAGTAATAAGCTTTTCTTTTACTTCTTCTTCGGAAATAAGAGGGTAGGAACTCTTTTTATACTGAGAAAGATTGATATTATAAAGATCAATTTCATCAGTTAATGCATTATAGTTTCCTTGCATAGTTACTGCAATTTTATCGGTTGCCGAAGGATAGAAAACTTCTTTATTCTCTACTAAAAAAGGAAAATGAAAATAAATATGTTCGTCTTCTTGGTGTTCTAGAATGATTTCTCCATAATGTTCCAAATCGATACCAAAAGCCTTACATTTTGATTTGATTCTTTTTTTTAGGGTTCTTTCATTAGGAATCTCAGAAAATTTTTTGATACCTGTGCCATGAGTAATAAGGCTTGCTTTCCCTGTTTTAAAATGAATGTTAAGAGTATAGTTATTATTAGAAACAGTGATGTCATCAAATTCTGTTATTGCAAGGTCTTTGAGAGAAAGGTTTCAGATTTTTAAACTATTAAGATTTTGTTGTTCAGTAGTTTTATTAATAAGTGCTCCATTGTTTTGATACACAGGAAGCTTCTCTTTTAATTTGGGATATCATTTCCCATCATATAAAAAAGAATAAATCTGATTGTCTTCTGAGTTTGCACTTGTAATGATCCCATTTGTAGCATTGGTAACCATGATTTTTTGTTTTGTTTCTCAGAGAGTTGCATCTGACGAGAATATTTCTTCTTGAGAGAGAGTTGGAGAACGAAAAAAAGAATCGAGTTGAGAAAAGAGTTGTGATGAATCTTCTTCTACTTCTTGTCCTAAATCCTCACCTCAAATTCCTCATAAAGTAGGAGATACCTCGGCTTTCTTAAACTCTGTAAAAGACTGATCTTCTAAAGAGATAACGTTTTCTTCTACAATAATTTTTCCTGTAAAAAAATTGCTGAAAAAAGTACTAACGAAAAGAAACAAAAAAATCACAAAAGCACTTACAAATCCTGTTAGACGAAGTCTCCATTTTGCAAAACGAGGAAGATTTTTAATAAAATCAATTTTTTCTTTTTCCTCACGATTTTCTATTTCCCTTTCGATTTTTTTCCGAACTTTTTTTTCTGTCGGTTTTAAATTTGGAAGAGATGAAATATCAAAATTCTCGAAAATCCCTTGAATAGTTTTGAGGTCCTCAGAGGAAAAATCAGATTGTTTTATCTCTTCTAAAATTTCATTTGTTATATTTTTCATAATACATGATTACAAGGATAAATTATTGATGATATTTTTCGAGTAGTCTCTTTAGAATTCTAGAAAACTCTTTTCTACAGGCTTCTTCACTTTTCCCAATAATTGCACCAATTTCATTGTAGGACATTTGATTCCATACCCTCAAAAGAAATAAATCTTTTTTATCAGTTCAAAGACTTTCTAAAAAAAGAAGAATATCTTTAGCTCTTTCTTTTTTTTCAAAGAAATCACAAAAGTTGTTATCATCAATTACTTCCCAGTCTTGAAGAGAATAAGAAGTCTGATCTTTGATAAAATCAAGAAAAGTATGATAGGCAATTGTAAAAAGCCAAGCTCTAAAATTTCCATTTTGATAGGTAAAATCTTTTATTTTTTCAAATGCCTTTAAAAAAACTTCAGAACAAATATCATCAGTAAGGGATTTATTCCCATTAGTTTTAACGAAAATGAAAGAGAAAATGTGACTAAAATAATAATGATAAAGTTTTTCAAATTGATCATATTCTCCTTTTTGGATGGATTGAATAATACTTTCTTCACGTTCCATATACTTAATAAAAGAATAAAGACAAATACTGAATTTATCATAGGTATTTTAGTTTTTTTATCAAGTTTTAAATAAAAAAAGTCATCTTATTAAAGATGACTATAAAAGATTTTTTTTATTCAGATAGTTTGTCTTCTTTACCAGAAAGCTCAGATTTAATCTCTTTTTTAATTTCTTCTTTTTCAAATCTTAAATGTTTTGATAAATATCTAATTCCCCAAATCAGAAGAACGCAGCAGATAATAATACAGAGTAATAATCGTGGAAAAATAAAAATGGTAACTTGGACAGGAATCGTTTGTATTTCATTACTAGTATCAGTTATAACTGAAGTATCAAAAGCAAATTTTCCCTCATGGTTGATGGTTCATTTGAGGGTATAGAACATTTGATACCAAGGAATATCTTCGATATTCAGCATTAAATCATAAGAAGATTTGCTCAAAAGATTTTTTTCTTCAGAAAAATCATGTTGGTAATGGAAAATATTAGTTAAATCTCCTGTGAAAGTAGCTATTTCTTCAATATTCCCATTATTGATAAGAGGAATAACAATAGTTAAAAGGTTGTCCCAATAATGATAATTTCGATGAATTTTCCCATTCAATTCAAAATCTCTAGAAATTTCTCATCCCACGAATGCATTGATAAAAGCAGCTTTACGAACTACAATATCAAATGCAGTACCAGAAGCTTGTTCTTCTTTAGTAGATTCATCGTCTTCATTTACAATGGTATAGACAAGACATCCATTTACAGATCATGCCATTCATGCTGGAAAATTGACCATAGCATTTTGTTCGATAGAGCCATTAGCTGGAATCGTAACTTTAGTATTTTCTTGCGTTACGAATTGCCCAAAATTAGTCATAATATCTGTGGTACATGCTTTATGCTGAAATGCATCATCGGTTAAAACTCCATCTACAAAACCATATTTGATCGTGATCGGTTTATTTAGGTTGTTATAGAATTTCATACAAATATCATAATTTTTTTCGGTATCTGCTACAAGTTTTAATTCCTTTTGAGGAGTATCTTCATTGCAAAATTTTACAGATAAATTCCCGATAGTAGAATCTGCACCATTACAAATTCAAAGAAAAGAAAGGATAAAAAGACTCATTAATCATAAGATTTTTTTCATGGATGAATTAAAAAAATAAAACTAACTCTATTATAATGATAGAGAAAAAATAAAACAAAAAAGAAAAGAAAAAAAGAAGAAAAATCAGACTTTTTCTCTTGTTTGTAATAGTATTATTATTGACATATAATAAAAAGTTTCCAAAAATTTGACAAAAATAAAAAAGGGTTTATAATGATACTGTTGTTATAACAATTTTTATTTTAATAATAAGGAGATAAACACATGAAAAAAACAACAAAACTTTTTGCAGCCCTTACTGCTGCTGGAATCGTAGCTTCATCTTGTACTCCATACACAATGGCTGCAGATGCAAATCAAACAGAAACTTCAGACATTAAACTTGTGCTTGAAGCTGGAGAATTAACGATTGAAGCAAATCAATCTGAATTAATTCTTACGAAAGATGGAACTGAAAATGGAGGAAACTGGAGTCCATCATTCAAAGATCAAGAAGTATCTGGAACTTTTAAAACGACGATGTCAGGTGATATTACAAAATATCCTTTTGTAGTAAAAGATCTTAAAGGAAGTTCGAAGGGGTACTATACAACAGTTGAAGTAAGTGATATGAAAAATCAAGATTCAAATTGTACTTCTGCAAGTTGTACTATTCCTGCTGCAAATGTAAGATTTACTGCTTGAGCTAAAAATACTGCAGATGGAGCAGATAATCCTGATGTTAAAATTAATTCAGTATTATCAAATAAAGCGATTAATATTGCAACAACATTCTTTTATAGAGCTGGAAATACTACTCCTGGAATTATCGGAGAATATGGAAGTACTCCAACAGTGAATGTAACAATTCCTGCAAATACTCCTGCTGGAACTTATAAAGGAACGATTACTTATACTCTCTACGATGGAGATGAAACAGATTTCACTATGCCAAACGATATTGCCTAGTTCTAGGACTCGTGTGGCTATAGCCTCGGGATGATTATAAGATTAATAACATAAAACTTCTAAGAAAACTTAGAAGTTTTTTTGTTTTCATTTTTTATCTCTTGCATATTTCCCCAAAAATCATAATAAAAAAGTAGTTTTATCTCATAATCTATACATCATGGTAAAAAAAGAATCGAATAAAGATACCAAAAAAGAAAAGAAATCTGACCCCAAAACCGCATGGGAACAGTATTCAAAATCAGACTTATCTTCTGTGTTTTCTTTTGCTGAAGACTACAAAAAATTTCTCAGTACTTGTAAAACAGAAAGAGAATGTGTCACAGAGATCATCAAACAAATCGAGAAAGCAGGATACAAAGAACTTTCTTCAAAAAAATCTCTTAAAGCAGGGGACAAAGTATATGCCGTAAATATGCACAAAAATATCGCAATGTTCCACATTGGAACGGAAGATATCGAAAACGGGATGAATATTCTGGGGGCTCATATCGATTCTCCAAGATTAGACGCGAAACAAAATCCTTTTTATGAAGCGGGAAGTTTAGCTTATCTCGATACCCATTATTATGGAGGGATCAAAAAATATCAATGGGTAACCATTCCTTTGGCGATTCATGGAGTAGTAGTAAAAAAAGATGGAAGTCAGATTACTCTTAATATTGGGGAGAAAGACGATGATCCAGTCTTCTTTATCTCAGATTTGCTTCCTCATCTCGGGAAAGATCAAATGGAGAAAAATGCAAGGAAAGTGGTCGAAGGAGAGCAGCTTGATGTGATTTTGGGGAATATTCCTCTCAAAAATTGCGAGAAAGACGCAGTTTTAGAAAATGTCTTCAAATATCTTTCAGATTCTTATGCTCTTTCCAAAGAAGATTTTATCTCAGGAGAAATTGAAATCGTTCCTGCTGGAAAAGCGAGAGATGCAGGATTTGATAGAAGTATGGTTTTAGGATACGGACATGATGATAGAGTCTGTGCATATAGTTCTTTTCAAGCAATGCTTAAAACGGCAAAAGTTACTCGTACAGCATGTTGTTTGCTCGTAGATAAAGAGGAAATCGGAAGTGTCGGAGCTACAGGAATGCAATCAAAATTTTTTGAAAATACCGTTGCTGAAATCCAAGCACTCATTTCATGAAAAGAGAGTCCTCTTGCAGTTCGTAGAATCCTCAAAAATTCCAGAATGCTTTCATCAGATGTAGATTCTGGATTTGATCCTAATTTTGCAGAATGCTTTGATACCAAAAATGTGGCTTATCTCTGAAAAGGAGTTGCTTTCTGTAAATTTACAGGACACGGTGGAAAATATGATTCCAATGATGCCAATGCTGAATATATCGCTAAAATTCGTAAAATCATGGACGACGCAAAAGTGCGTTATCAATTTTCAGAACTTGGGAAGGTTGATCAAGGGGGAGGAGGAACGATTGCATATATTCTTTCCCTTTATGGAATGGATGTAGTAGATTGTGGAGTGCCTGTTCTCAATATGCATGCCCCTCATGAAGCAATTTCAAAAGCTGATCTTTACGAAGCATTGAAAGGATATATCGCATTTATTGAAGAAAAGTAGAAAAGTCTGAAAGAAATTGAAAAAAAAAGAGGGACGATGGATGGTCTCGTCCTTTTTTTGAATAAAAAAAGAGCCAAAAGTCTGAGGGAATCTCAGATAAAAGTAAAAATGAGGACTTACTTCATTTTTTTGGATATCGTCGTCATGTTGAGCAGAGCGAAACATCTTAAGATTCTTCACTGCGTTCAGAATGAAAATATACACAAAAGAGCAGGAAGAATTCCGTACCTATAATGGTTCCTCAACGGATATTTCTACATAAAAAATAAAGACTCTCTCGAAATTCCGAAAGAGTCTTTCTTCTTTGTGAAAGAGTGGATCTGGATTAGTCCTTCTTTGAAAAGATAAGAACCAAGATAAAGTAAGACACTACGATGATTCCCATAAAGAAATCAACGAATGAGACATTAATCACCCATTCTCTTTGTCCTTCAAGGGAATCCAAGGAGAAGTCCCATACAACGAACCCCTTCCATGCTATCCAAATTATTGACAATACGATAGCACAGTATTTGTTAAACAGTTTTTTCATAATAATTCTTTTGATTTTTCCCTTCTCGCAGAGACAATCTCTGCGTTCATCAGTTAAAAAAATCATATATATATATCTTAAAATCAAGTAAAACTCAAAAAAAATCTGACCGTCATTGTACAAACAGTTTGTACAACAAAGTCAGACTTTTTTATTTTTTTATCCTCTTGGACAAGTCAATAAGAAAGAAAATTCCGTAATTTCATGATCATGTTGAAAAAGTTCTTCACATTTCTCAGGATCAATGCTATATCCAGCTCCTTCAAAAAGTGTTTTCCGTCCTTGAGGAGTTTTTTCTAAAAGAACATTATAAGCATCATAATCGTCCTGATCAAAATCATAAATCGTTGCTGTTACATAATTTTTCATCACATTATCGATATAATAACTTACTCTCTTATGATTTTCATTTCCTTGATATTTGTATCCAGTTTTTTTGATCAAGGTATCGATCATTCCTTGCTCCGTCACTGCAAAATCAAAATCAACCTTATCAGCACATCCTTCATAGAAATTCACGATTCCGTTATTATCCCAATAAAATTTGAAGGTATAATCGTGTTTTTTCTGATTTTTATCGGTACATGATTTATTGTCAATAGATCCAACTTCTCCTTTATAATTTCTTAATGAAATACTATTTTCTTCTACTACAACATGATCAAAATAAAGATCACTTTTTCTCATTTCATCTTCAAAGAGATATAAATTTCCGCCTCTTATCGTTCCATCATCAAAGTTTTTGGTTCCATAAAGATCATAATCAAAATCTCTAAGTAAAATTGCTTGTTCTGGAATTTCTCCACAAGATACCTCCATCGTATAGGTGGCTTTTGCATAAAAATCTTCCCACAATTGATCAATTCTTTTATTTTCTTCATCCGTATTTTCATCACTATATCCAAAGATCAATTCTTCAGGGATATCTTGTTCCAAATAAGAATCATAAAGACAAAGCCAACGATCTTTGATAATTTCTGTTGAACTACTTCTAAATCCATCTCAAAGATAATTGATCGTCCATCCGTCAAAATAATCTGCAATATCTGGGCTTTTAGCTACTCCTGAAGCCATAAAATAATACCCTGAAATCATGTAAGCATCTCTTCCGTCATAAGCCTCATATTCAGAAGAATTATACCATTCAAAACTTCCTGTAGTGATTTCAGAAACTTCTCCACTAAGTGCTTGTGCATAGTTTTGCATGATAGACAAGATTTCTTTGTCAGCATTTTCCTTTTTTGTAGAATCACATCCTGATAAAAAGGTACCCAAGAAAGCAAAACAACTAAGTGTAATAAGTACTTTGGATACAAAATTTTTCATTGTTTAAAAAAAAGAAAGTAAAAATCTAATTACTTTCTCTATATCGACTTTGTAAGGAAAAACAAGAGATTTTTTACGCTTTAAAATTAACCTGTAAAGTCATAGCAATATCATAAAGTTCTTTCAATAAATCTGGTTTCATAATCTCATAATATTGAGCAATTTTTTCTTGGTTTGTTTCAATATAACGACATTTTTTTTCGAGATGTTTCGTTTGACTCTGGTAAAAATTTTGGTAAGCAAGATGTTCTTTCCAAAATACAGTATTTTTAGCAGTACATGCTCTCATTTCTGCAATATTGAGAGAATGTTGATGTGCTTTTTCAAAATTCCAATCTGCTAAAGCTTTTGAAAAACTTTCATTTTCATAAGCACGATTTTGTTCGCAGTTTCTTACTTCATTTTGGTAAAATTGAGCTTCTTTCTCTTCTTGAGCAATGAGTTGAGAAGAAGTATTAGAAATAGTTCTACAAAGACTGAGATATTCTGAGAGAATCTTTTTTCTCTCTGCTTTAGTTTTGGCTCTATCGAGTTTTTGAATCAGTTTATTTCCCGAAAAAGAAGAAATCTGACCCTTAAGGGAAGTGTCCGTTCGATTCGTATTTGTCTCGTGAAGTCCGATTTCTATATGCGTACCTAATAAATCATATACCAAAGAAGAAGCGGAAGTTACTCCGATTTCCATTCCCAATAAAAGCATGAATCCATACCGTTTTTTCATCTGTAAGATAGAGTATTAAAAATTTTTCCCATTATCCAATTTGATTTACCATATCGGCCATTGGAAGATAAATCGCTCCTAAAAGTACTCCCACAATACAAGCGATAAATGCCATCAATAACGGTTCAATTACTCCCATAAAAGCGTCTATGGAATTTTTGAGAGAATTAGTATAAAATGGAGCAATTCTTGCTAATGCATCGGTTAATGCTCAAGTTTCTTCTCCAACATTGATAATCTGTGCTAAAATAGGATCAAACAAATCAGATCCTTCGAGGGATTCATAAATTGAAAATCAAGCATTGATAGAGTTTCTGACTTCTATCATCTTTTTTTTATACTGAAAGTTATCAAAGATATCCGAAAGCATTTTGAAAGATACTACAGGGCTTACTCAAGCAGCATAAAACTGCGCCAAAAGGGAAGTAAATTTACTGATATAAAACATTCTCACGATATCAGAAGCAACGGGAATTTGGAGAATGAGAGAATCGATAAAAATTTTAAAAGCCAGAGCGTTTTCATAGAGCATATTATAAACTCCGACAGCAATCACAATCCCGATTCCTCGAAAGATTCCATACGCTTTCAAATAATCCGAAGCATCAAGCATAAATTGGGTAATTCAAGGTAATTCATCGACACTTGTATACATCTGAATAATCGTTGGAAGCACGAAAATAAGCAAAACGACCACTGCTACAAACGTAAAACAAAGAACAATCGCAGGCATCGTAAGAGCTTTTTTGACTTTCGCATTAATTTGTTGAGTTTCTTCCAAACTTGAAGCAATTTGTTCCAAAACGGCAGACATATTACCAGTTACTTCTGTTGATCTTAGAAGTTCAATTTCATCAGTATTGAAAAAATAAGGATATTTTGCCATCGCATCGGCTAAATTCAATCCTTGAGTTAAAGAATCAATAAGTCCTGAAAGAATGAGTAAAAGTCCTTTATGATCTTCTCCTTGTTGTAATGATTCAAGAGATGCTCTAATTCCGAGTCCTGCTTTCTGACAAACTGCTAATAATCTGAAAAAATTCACCTTTTTGTCCAAAGGGGGCTTCTGAAGACTCAGAAAGATATTATTTAATTTTTCTCCAAAGTTTTCGAACATTCTTTTGTTTTAGTTTTTAAAGAGAGTAAAAATCAGACTTTTCTTCTTTTTATAAATTTTTTACTTTTACAAATCTATAGACTTCATCGAGTGTTGTCTGTCCTTCAATCGTTTTAAAGATTCCATCTCTTTCCAGATCAATCATCCCTTGAGAAAGAGCAAAATTTCCAATTTCGAAAGCAGATTTTCCATCAAGAATCATAGTTTTTACTTCATCAGTATAATCCATCATCTCATAAAAACCTACTCTTCCTTTATATCCTACTCCATTACAAACGGGACAAACTCATCCTGTAGCAGGATCAACTCCTGTTCATTGATTGATATATCCATTCATAAAAAAATCATTTCGTTGTTCTTGAGTTACTCACCTCAAAAGGAGTTCTCTTTTCAAGAGTTCTTTATCAAATTTACGAAGAGCATTTTGGGCAATAGTAAATTTTGGAGTATCTTTTATAGAAACTCTTTGCATACAATGAGGACAAACTCTTCTTCCAAGTCTCTGTGCAATCACAAGATTAAAAGTACCGGCAAGCATAAAAGGAGCAGCTCCCATATTAAATACTCTGGTAATCGTTTCTACTGCTGAATTGGTATGGATGGTAGAAAATACGAGATGTCAGGTCATCGCAGATTCCATCGCCATTTCAAGTGTTTCTTTATCACGGATTTCTCACACCATAATAATATCAGGATCTTGTCTCAATGCAGATCTCAATCCTGAAAGGAAAGTAAATCAAATATCAGACCTTACTTGAGCTTGATTGAGTCCCATCATTTTATTTTCCACCGGATCTTCAAAAGTGGTAATATTTACTTCAATTTTATTTACATTAGCAAGACAAGAATAAAGGGTTGTTGTTTTTCCTGATCCTGTAGGTCCCGTATTGAGAATAATTCCATTTGGATGATCGAGGTTCTTCGCTAAAATACGACCATTGATTCCTTCCAATCAAAGATCTTTCAATTCTGGGATTTTTTTCGATTTATCCACAATACGCATTACCAGTTTTTCTCATCGTACTGTTGGAAGAGTATTGGCACGGAGATCGATTTCTTTATTGGTTTTGGTAATTGCTGATACTCTGGCATCTTGAGGGATTCTCTTTTCGTCAGGCCTCATTTGTCCCGATTCAATCTTAAATTTTGAAATAATACTATCATGAAACGTCTTTGGATATTGGACTAATTCTTGTAAAACTCCATCAATTCTCAGTCTAATCCTACAATAATTTTCAAAAGGTTCTACATGGATATCTGAAGCTCCCTCTTCTACAGCAATCGTCAAAAGATAATCAAAAATCTTTACAATATCGGATTGTAAAATAGCTTTATTGAGTAATTCTTTAAAATTTTGCTGATCCATAGAAGACGTATGTACTTAGAAATATAAACTATTACTATTATAATCAGAGATTAATGTAATGCAAAAATATTCCTTTTACGTACTTTATTTTTTCAATTTTAGATTGACAAAAAATAAATATGTTATATATGTATTTATATGCAGATCTTTTTTCAAAAAAAGAAAAAATCTGACTCCCTATTCATGAAAATGATATAACGAAAATCAGATTTCTAAAATTTAGATTTCTCTATTAAAACAGGTGTTTTCTTTTTGCATGATTTCATAGACATCTTTCGCGATCATTCGTTCTTCATTGGTTGGAACAACATAGACAGGAATTTTAGAAGTCTTGGTAGAAATACATCTAAATCCCTCACGAACATGATTTTTTTCTTCATCAATTTCGATTCCTAAAGTTCCTAATCTTTCTCCAACCCATTTTCTTGTAAATCGAGAATTTTCTCCAATTCAAGCAGTAAAAACAAGGACATCTGCTCCTCAAAGTTTATTGTGATACAGTGCGATATAATTAGCAACACGATCGACAAACATTTCTTGTGCGAGAGTACAGATTTCATCGTCATTCATTGCTCCTTGTACGACATCTCTACTATCAAATTTTCCACAAATTCCCTTAAATCCTGATTCTTTATTGAGAATCTCCATGATTTCATCGGCAGAAAGATGAGTCTCATGCATTACATGAACTAATGCTGAAGGATCAATATCTCCTGAACGAGTCCCCATCATCACTCAAGTGAGCGGTGAAAATCCCATGGAAATATCGATACATTTCCCTTCTTTGATAGCACAAATAGAAGCTCCATTCCCCAAATGACAAGAAATAACATTTAAAGTTTCATCTCCTAAATGGGAAGAAATTTCTTGAGCGATAAATTTATGACTGATTCCGTGAGCTCCATATTTTCTCACTCCGTATTTTTGATACCATTCATAAGGTACAGGATAAAGATAATCTTTTGGAGCCATTGTTTGATGAAATGCGGTATCGAATGCAGCAATATTTGGTGTTCAAGGAAGAATCTTTTCACAAGCTTCAATTCCTCCAAGTGCAGAAGGATTGTGAAGAGGTGCGAACGGAATTAACTTTCTGATTTCTTCTTTCTCTTTTTCTCCTACCAAAGTAGAACCTTTAAAATATTCTCCTCCATGGACGATCCTATGCCCAATTGCATCAATTTCTTTCAAATCTTGTAAAACTCCTACTTCCTTATCGGTTAAAATCTCCAGAATATTTTGGAGTGCTTGAGTGTGGTCTTTGTTGTCTTTTTCAAATTCCCATTTACTTTGCCCTTTGCTGTGCGTGATCGTAGATTTGGGAGTCCCAATTCTCTCCGCAATTCATTTTGCCAAAACTTTTTCATTTTCTCGATCGAAAAGTTGATATTTGAGAGAACTGCTTCAAGCATTGATAACAAGGATTTTCATAGTTTCTTAAAATAGAAAGTAAATCCCTTAATTATAATCAGAATTCTTCTTTTTTTCAATTTTCTCGAGAGTTTTTAAAAGTAAGTTATTCTTGTGAATTGTCAAAAATCTCTTCATGAGGAATCGTAATTGATTCAACATTAGTATCAAGAATAGTAATGCTAGGACCATATTTTTCAGAATCATTAAGTTTTTCTCGATTTTGTTTTTGTAAATCTAAAACTTTGGTTTTTACGATTTCATAGTTAAAATTGATTTCATCAAGGGTATTATTCGCACTTCTAAGGAATCGCCCTTCTGTTGAAGATTTATTTACATAGATTAAAAAACAAAAAAAACAGATAATAATACCAATAATTAGAATTCCAATCTGAAAATAAGAGATTAATTCTCTTTTATTTCTATACTTTGTAAGTCGTGACTGATAGACTTTATGAAAAGTTCCTTCGGATCTTAAAACGAGTTTCTTCATGCTTATTTGATTTTTTCAATAATTCTTAATTTTGCACTTCTTGCAGCTTTGTTTTTCTGAACTTCAAGATACGTCGGTTTGATCACTTTTTTATTCACAAGTTGGAAGAGTCAGGTTTCTTCTAATTTTTTAAAAGCTAATTTTACAATTCTATCTTCAATACTATGATAAGTCATAATCGCACATCTTCCTCAGATCGTTAAACATTCACCAAAATCTGCCAAAAAAGTATGAAGTTGATCGAGCTCTTTATTCGTTTCGATTCTCAAAGCCTGAAAAATCACTGCAATTTTCTTTTGATTGCATTTGAGATTGTATAAAATTTCTTTCAATTCTCAAGTAGTTGTAATTTTTTTCTTTTTTCTTTCTTCAATAATCCCCTTAGCAAGATATTCTGCAGTCTTTTCTGAAAAATCTCCATAAAGAGAAAATAAATCTGAAAGTTTTTCAAGGGGATAAGTATTAACAATAGTTTCAGCAGAAACTTCATTCGTTCTATTAAATCTCATATCAAGAGGAGCATCATATTTGATAGAAAAACCTCTCTCTCCATCTTTAAAATGTTCCATATTCACTCCAAGATCCAGAAGCATAAAATCCATTTTCCCATATTGCTGAGAAATCTCTTTAATTTTTGCATACGATGACAAAACTGGTGTAATTTGGGTACTCCATTGTTTTGTAAATTCTAATCCTTTTTTTTGTACTTCTTTATCTACATCACAAGCAATGACTTGAAGCTCTTTCGATTGTTCTTCTGGTAAATGAGTTAAAAAATATTCACAATGTCAACCATGTCCAAAAGTCCCATCAAAATACAGATGAAGATTTTTTGGGAGATTTTCAAATGTTTCTTGGGCTAATACAGGTTGATGTCTTAACATAGTTTTTCATGTTATCAAGAAGTAAATCAGATTCTTTCTTCTTTTAAAGATATGAAAAACATGTTTTTTTTCAACTAGTTTTAGTTTTGGGGGTAGTTTGTACCATTGGTATTGGTTGGACTGCCTTCTTCTTGATGAGTAAATTGATGGTATAATCGTGTTCTGTATTGGAGATCTTTCTGTTTTGTTCTCTTGTCGTCTAGATCTTTATGTCCTTTTGGTAAACTATTTTTATATTCATCAATCCATTCTTCTGGGATTTGCTGATTCATAGAATTAAGGTATTTTTTAAATGCAATATTGAGATATCCATTATTACTGACGTAGAAGTTATGTCCATTCCTTTCTCATATTTTAGTGTATTTTGAAAAAATATATTCCTCAAATTTGTCTTTTATCTCATTGATATTATTTTTATCTACATGAAATTGTTCGGCTAATTCAACCATAAATTCATTTTTTACTTTAAGGAATGTTCCAAAGGGGGTTTCGATATTAGGATTAGTATTGTAATCAAGAAAAAAATCACGAACATACTGTTTTATTCTAGTATCACTAATAAATCATTTTTGCCTTGATTCTTTATTGATATGATCGATCAGTCTCATAACTCAATGATCACTAGTTCCGTATTCATTATCTTTTAACCATTGCTTAGTCATAAATTTAATTTCAAATGGTTTTCTTATTTTGATATCTGCATATGTATCTCAAGTAGCTGTTTGGGTACTAGCTTTAGAAAACTTTTTTGCATCTATATAAAATTTATGAGTTGTATTATTTTTATCCGGCAATGTTTCGATTTCTCATGTGTTAGGATCAAAAGCGGTAATATATTTATATCCATTCTCTCATTTATCCAATAAATGTTTAAATTTACAATCAAATTGAGTTTTAGGATCATCTAATACAGTTTCAGCAAACTTTCAAATGTTGATGAGAAGATTTTTTACGTCAGTATCTGGATCTCATGATTCTTCTTCTAAAAGATAAGTAGCTCTATTAAGATCGTCTACATCTTCTACGCGAGAATATTCTTCCTTTTTACTTAATTTTACCAATACAGAATTGATTGACTTCTGGTCGTAGACGAATTTTAATCAGTTTTTATTAGCAAATTTTAAATATGGAGAATTATTGTTCATAACATTATTCTTTTCGGTTTCTTGCATTTTTATTGCAGGATCCCGTTGAGTTTGAGAAGACATAAATAAATTTCTTATAAAAAATTTTATTTCATCATCTTGGAATTTTTCATTATTAGAGCGTATTTCATTAAAAAAATCTCTTAAATTATCTTCTGTTACGTTAAATGTATCTTGAAAGATCGAATTTGCTCTTTGGGGATTTGAGCATGCATCTTCAAGTGCATTTTGTAATTTTTTTATTGGAGTGATTACATCTCTAGTATTAAATGAAGCGGTTTGATTTATAATGAATGGTTTAAATTTTTCAAATAAATGTTGAGCAGGAACGCCTTCTGCAAGACAAAAGCAAAGACAGTTTCAAACAATTTTGTTGAGAACATCATTTTTACTTTCCCCTCAAAATTCTGTTCTATTATCAAGGAGAAAATTGATCATATTATCTCAACTGAAGAATTCGTCTAATTGAGTTTTTGTGTCTTTATCGATAAACTCTGCAGGTAAATCGAATAAACTAAGAAATAGATAACTCGCTTCTTTTTTACAAATGTCTTGTATCTTTTTGATATCGTTAGGTGTTTTATCTATCGTAAGCTGATCCCATAATTTTTGAGAACTTTTCAATTCTAATTGATCTTTTTGTAAAATAAGTTCTCCGTTCTTAATAGAGATAGAGATAATATTTCAATTTTCATCTTTTGAAACTTTAATATCATTTTTATTTAATGTCTTATCATATGCAATGTTTAACATTTTTTTTCATTCAGAAAATAAATAGGTATTGAAATTTTGCATTAATTCTTGGTTATAAATCGATTCACGAACTTCCCTTTCTTGGGTTCTTACTGTTTTATATCCTTCAATTTTCGTATAGCAATAATTTTTAAAGTCTTCGATATCTTTCCTACCGATTGGATCGGTGGTATTTGATCTATTTTTGAAAATTTCCTTAAAATCTGTTGTTATCAAAACCGGTTTAATGTTTCCTTCAATATTTTCTTCGACATAAACAGCATATTTATTTTTGATTGGTTTAATCTTTATTATTTTTGACAATTCGTTGGACTCCATATTCGCCCATTTGTTAAAATCTTTTAGAAAAGGAACAAAGTCTGTCTCTGGAACATCTCAGTCCCAACACCATCATCTTTCAAAAAGAAAAGATATTACTTCAGAATCAGAAAATGTTTGAGCAATAGTTTTGAAGTTTGCCGTATAATGTTTTGCTGTAAGTTCTTTGGCACCACTAATATGTTTAAAAGCTTCGATGATAGATTCAATCTGAGGGTCAGTAACTTGAATTTTTTTTCATTCAGGTCCATCAACGCTAAAATGTTCTACAAGACGTTCTTTTATTTTCCCTTTAATTTCTTTTTGTTCGTTACGATCTACTGTTCAATTAAGTTGATCGATCATATACGTAAGAAATCCATTAACTCCTTTCCTTGTATATCTTTCAATATCAAATCGTTGAGTTGTTTCAGGTTTAGAATTTGTTTTTTGGGGACTAGAATCCGTAATATTAAGAATCTCTTCAATTTCTCAAGTTTGAGAATTTTGTAAAATGAATTCTCATCTTTTAATACTTCTACAAATTTTAAGGGTTCCATCAGTTAGTTTTTGTTCATATTTTCTCCAGAGTTCTGGCTTTACTTTTTTAAATGCTAAAATCATTCCAATCATTTGGATATAATCTTCTTTAGTAGGAGGAACAAGGGTACGTTCTCTATGGATTTCTCAAGTTTCTGGATCTATAACATCGTGTCAGAAAGTTAAATTCATAACTTGTTCTGCTGTCAACATCGTTACAAACTCACTTCACAGAACTGGTCATCGAAGAAGAGGATTCTCTTTTGCTGCAGCTTCAAGTCATTTACTTCGATCGACCTTAATTTTTGTTGTTTGTCCTACTTTCATAATAAGATTTCATCCTCGTAGATTTCATAAAGACATAGCTCATAGAAAAGCTGCTGTCTTTATGTTGTTTCTAGAAAATGGATTAATATCAAGATTATCCAATGAAGTACGATCAATCGCAGCGTGAAATAAATCGGAAGTTGTATTGAATACAGGAGCTTCTAACAGATATTTACTAGCATTGAATCAAATTAATTCTGCTTTCCCTATTCAATTCGCTACCTTTCGTCATTTGATTCAGAGATTATTCATTCTAATAAGGTTTTCTATTTCATTTCAAATGGTAACCCATTTTCTCCCTTTGGCAATTGAAGCTCCTATTCTTAAGGTTCCAGCAACTGCAGTTCATCAAATTCATCAGGTCATAGCTACAACAGCAACGGTAATGGCAATCTCTTTTGCAATCTCTTTTATAATTTCAGTATTTTCATCACTTATATCAAAAAATCAATATCCTATAATATCTTCATAAATATCAGCATTCTCTCATTTAGCCCCACCTCATTCTTCTACGAAAAAAGGTAAAAATGCAGATTTTAAAATAGTATTGATATTAGTGTATTTCGTTGTGAGTTTCAATGCTTTTAGAGATTGTTCATAAATACGTTGTGCTTGTTCAGCATTTTCTTCTTTTAATAATTCCTCCAAGACTTTTAGTCTTTGCTCTTCTTCTGAGGTACGTGAATCTTTGTTGGATAAAAGAATTTTTTCTTGTTCAAATTGGTTTTTAATCATATCTACAGTGAGAGAATTTATGAATTCCTGCTGCTTTTTGAGAAAATTAGCAAGATTTTTCGTCCTCTCTATTATTTCTTTATTATTTTTTCGTTCTTTAGGAAGAAAAGAATAGTTGATTAAAAAATCGAGTAGTTCTTTTCAAGAACTATCTTGAGATGCTTTATATAAATCATCAATGTTATATTTTATAGGGGAATATTCTTCGTTAAAATTTCCATTGTCATCAAAAGTGATATTCATAGATAGCTTGTCTATGTTATCTAGATATGTATTTAAATCTTTTTCATTAGTTTCTATCTGTGGTGCAAGTTCATTTACCAAAAAACTACTTTTTGTTCATCATAATTCTCTGAGTCATCTTACTTGTTCCCCAGATTCTCAGAAAAAAATAGTTTGTAGAGCTTCATATCTTTGTTGATAACTTTCGCTAGAATCAACAAATCAATCTGGAGTAGTCTTCGTAATATAATCAAATTTACTCCATAATTTCCAAAATGGGTCAATAATATTCTTAATAATCGCTTCTCTAGAAATTGTTGAATCATTTTGGAGTGAATATTTTGCATCCCTTAAAATTTGTTTCATTTTTACAAGAGATCTGTCATCATCGTCTCGTGAATCTCAAGTATGAATTCTGCAATTATCAATTAATGTATTTAATAAATTTATTCCGTTTAGAATTTGTCATTTTTCAGATTCCTCAACTATAGTCTCTCATTCTTTCGATTGAAGATTGATTAAATTTTTTGGAGAAAGAATATCAATTTCGTTTCGTTTTTTATGAACTCTTTGAGTAAGATATTCTATGTATTCTCCTTCAAATCTTTTATCAATTAAATCATAAAGTTTTTCCCCTAATGCGTTTTTATCTTCTCGTATTTTATAATCAGGTTCATTATTAGGTCAGACAAGATGAAGCTCTCACATTCCATTGAAAAGCCAAATTTTTGTTACTGGTTCTGGAACTGATAATTCATATCCAAGAGATTTTGCTTTTTTTAAAAGTTCAGCTAATCTATTTTCTGTTTTGATAACAAATTTTCTAAATTCTCTTGTTCAAAGTTTGGAAATCTCTTCTTTTAATCTTGTAGGTAAAGATGCTACAAGATTTTGTAATTGAGGATCATTTTCTGGAGAAATTCATGAATCATAATCTTCTTCAAAAGTTCATAATTTCGCTTTATAGTTTTCCCATTCTTGAAAATCTTCCCATTTTTTATGATCATCTCTAATGATTTTTACTCCTTCTCAAATAGGAATATCTTTTTCCCATATTCAACACATATCTTGTTGTGAGAGTCTAGGTTTATGATCATCGGGATTTGCGAAAACATCAAAAATCAAGTTTCATTCTCAAAAATCTTTCATTTTGCTTGTAATTTCTTGATCGGTACAATTAGTATAGTCGATTACATAATTTGTTCATTGTGGTTGAGGTAAAAACTGAAAAATATCTTCAAGATTTTTGCCATTTGCTTCTTTATTAACGGTAAAATTTCAAGTTTCCAAATTTACAGAAAATGGTGATGTACCTTTGTTTTCGGGATCTTTTGCACTTTTTGCTACAGCTTCAACACCTTCTCGTTGAGGTCTATAGTGATGAAGGATTGCTTCTAATGTTTTATTTTCAGCTTCATCAATCGAAAAAGCAATTTCATTGATTAAATTTTCCTGGTAATTTGGTTGTAATCTAGTGTAAAGATCACAATTGTTTGCTAATTCATTATATTTATTTTGTAAATTGTATCTGCAAGCCATTAAAAATTGCATAGCTGCTGTCTTAAATCTTTGTTGATCTTGGAGCAGAACATTATCTTGAATCTCTGTATCTCATCGTAAAGACTTATCATTTTGTATTGCTGTAATATATTGTTTGATTACTGTTATTCCTGCTGAGTAAATTTCTTGATCATCGCGGATTGAGAGTTTTTTATTATCTTCAAAATTCTTTTTTACGTCCTTTTGAATGTCTTCTAACTTCTTATTTTTGTATGCGTCCATGTTTTGTGTGGGTATGAATAAATATGATAGTACTGTATAAATATTATGAATCTATGTTAGAAATGTTTTGTATAAGTTGAATATCATTGATAAGATGCTGTTGTGGTGTGAAAGAATCTAAGATGGTTCTATATTCAGCAAGCTTTTGATGCATAGTATTATCTTCTAAGAGAAATTCCTTTTCAGAATTTTGAAACCTCTTAAAAGCTTCTTCTCTCCTTCTTGAGATTTCTTTCCGAATTTCATTTCTTTTTTCTTTATCTTTTTCATGTAAAAGAGAAGCGAGGAAATATAAAGCTTCTTCCGAATAATTTTTCACAGAAAATCTTTTTTCAGGGGGAAGATGCTTATCGATAATTTTTTGCATCATCTCTCTATATTTGACAAGATCTTTATTTGTTTCCATAATTAACCAAAAATAATATAAATCCCTTAATTATATATCTTATCACAATAATTGTCAAAATTTCTCCCTTGAAAATAAAAAAAAATTCCTTAAAAAGAACACGTTATTTTTTAAAAAAAGATGAAAAAGCTGATTTCTTTTTGAAAAATTATCCTTCTTTTGTGAATAGATCAGATTTCTAAGTATTTTTTTTATAATTTACAAAAAGGATGAGAATTGCCTTTTATAAAATCTGCTTTTAATAAAGGGATTTCTCGAGGAATTACCTTCCCCATGGATATGATCCTTGTGGTATCTTTGATTTGTATCATTTGAATTTGCTACTTTTATCACAAAAGAAAAATCACAAAAGGGGAGTTTATCCTTTTTATTTCGTGAAGTGTAGGAAATATTATTGATAGAATTTTTTTAGGAGGAGTGAGAGATTTTATTGCTATTGGAAGTTTCCCCATTTTCAATGTTGCTGATATCCTTTTAACATGTTCGTTAATACTTTTATGAATTAGAGAATTTTGTCCAGTATTTTATTTAAAATATTTTAGAAGAAAAAGAAAATAAAAAAATCTGACCTTCAATTCTGATTCAATTGAGAACAGAGAGTCAGATTTTTTAATAATTTCTTCTTATGCTTTATAGCGGCTTCGTATATCCAGCTATAATTGCTAAAATTCCTTGATGAATACGTTTTAGTACTATATCATTTTCAGAGTTTTTTTCTATTTGTTGTCAAAGAATTTCCTTCATACTCTTAAGTATCTCTTTATAATTTCGTATATCTTCTAGTACTTGAAAGATATCATGTGCTAGGTATTTATCACTTTTGGGAGGAAATAATTTTCCAATCATCTCTATATCACCAGAATCATATTTTTTTAGAAAGTCGCTTGCTAATAGACTTAATAGTATGTTATTATTTAAAATGAGTCCAACTTCTTTTTCTGTAAAGGTCCTTTCAGCATGATGAAAGTATGATTTGATGATATCTTTGTTACAATATTCCCCGTGTTTATCAATATAATTATCAATTTGATTTTCACCGATGATTTCTCAAACATCGTTTGTTATGTTTTTGAAACCTGTACGGATAGTGGCCTTTTGGGGGATAGAGAGTATATTGACCATTGTTTTTTAATTACAAAATAAAACTAACACTCTCAATTATATGTCAATTTTTTTTTTGTCAAATTTTTATCGACTTTTCCTTGAAAATGAAATACACTCTCATACAATAACGAAAATTATTTTCTCTAAAAACTCCATGCGAACGAAAATCCTGCTCATTTATTTCCTTTCGATCAATCTTCTAACCTTTCTGATTCGGTGAATCGATAAACGGAAAGCTAAACACCAAAAACGAAGAATCAAAGAAAAAACGTTACTCCTTTTATCACTTTTGGGAGGATTTATTGGAGCTTTTCTTGCCATGTCGCTTTTTCATCATAAGACGATTAAAGGAAAATTTTTGATTCGATTTTATCTCATTATCACCGTTCGAATCGTTACTATCGTGTTTTATTTATGGAATTTTGCCTAATGGAGATTCAAGAAATTCAGCAGAAAATTCTTCATCGATATGAAAAAGAGGGGAGAGATTTCCCTCGAAGAAAGACAACCGATCCTTATCAAATCCATCTTTGTGAAGTTATGAGTCAACAAACGCAACTTTCTCGTGTCTTACCCTACCGAACGAAATGGCTTGAAAGATTTCCAAACTACGAATCGGTAGCCAATGCGAGCAAACAAGAGATTTTAACGTATCGGTCAGGTTTAGGATTTAACCGTAGAGGACTTAATTTCCGAGAGTGTGCAAAAAAAGTTTGTTCTGACTTCCATGGAAAACTTCCCCTTGATAGGGAGAAACTTCTTCAATTACCGGGGATTGGAGCCTATACTTCCGCAGCAATTTGTGCGTTCGCGGACAATCAGCCTATCCCTGTTATCGATACAAATATTAGGAGAGTTCTGATTTTTCTTTTCTCTTTTCCTGAATCTCTTTCCATCGCAGAGTTAGAAAAAAAGAGTAAAAGTCTGATTCCTTCATGAAGGAGTAGAGACCGACACAATGCACTCATGGATTACGGCGCTTTGATCCTCACTCCTCAAAAAACAAAAATTAAATCCCTTTCCAAACAGTCAAAATTCGAAAACTCCGATAGACAGGTAAGAGGCCGAATTATCAAAACTTTAATCAAAAAAGGAGAACTCATGATCTCTGAAATTCAATCAGAGTTCCCTCTAAAAAAGGTTGATGTAATTCTGCAAGGATTAGTCAAAGATGGAATGATAGTTTATGATGAGAGGAAAATCTTTTTTGCAAAAGAGTAAATTTTAGAATTCATTGTTGATAATTTTTTCTACCATAGTTGCTTGTCCTTTTTTATCATCTGAATAGGATAGTACAGATTTAACATTTGGGAGTAGTAGTGTCTTTAAAAAATCGATCTTATTTTCAATTTTTTTCGGACATTATAGTGTAGAGAGTCAGTCTTTTATAGAACAACTATTGTCTTGTAGTTAAGAAAACCTTTAATCTTACATGATAGTTCTTGCCTCCTATGTTACAACTATCTCTTTTTGAATAATATTACATTTCTTGTTTATGAAAAAGTATTTTTTCTCTTGTTTTTTTATTTATTTTTTTCTCGGACACTACTGAGGAACATACTACAATTATTGACATAATTTCAGTTTGTTTAATTTTCTCTTGAAAGATGAAACTAAAAAAACACAATGATTGAAAGAATAAAAAAAGTCTGATTTTTATTTCTTTTGCTGAAACTGATGGATGAGGAGAAAATAGAATCAAGTGATAATAGTATTGCTTATGATGGAGAAGGACATGAAAATTATCAATGGGAAATGGCAAAATTAAGAGCTAGTGCTGACTATATTTTATGAGTATTAGTATCAAAAAAAAAGAATCCTCTTGATGATAAGGAATCTTTTTGTGCTGACGAAAAGGAATAAATTACTCCTTCAAAAGTTTCATAAAAATCTGATTGGCTTCTTGAGGATTAGCTTTCCCTTGCGTTTTTTTCATAAGTTGTCCTACGAAAAATCCGATGACACTTTCTTTTCCTCCTTTAAATTGTTCTACGATTTTAGGATTTTCGTCTAATACTTGTTGAGCAAGCGTTTCAAGTTCTGAAGAATCAATAGCAGGAGCATCAAATCCCTTTGCTTTGATAATCTTTTCGAGAGAATCTCCACTTTCGAGCATTTCTCCGAAAATAAGTTTCAACTGGTTGTCGATCAGACTTTTCCCTTTCTCTTTTTGTAAAAAGGCTTCAAAATTCATTCTCACCTTTTCAAAGAAGTCTGCAAGTCCCTCACAAGTTTTCACAAATTTTAATTTTTTCTCGATCAATTCTTCGGCATTGGCTCAAGTTTTTCTGGCTTCTTCAGAGATATTTTTTAAAACTTCGATTTCATCTCCTTGGAAATAGTCCAAACATCGTTTCATAGGTCCTACCATCCATTTTGCAACTGTTTTCGGTTCAAATCCTTCTTGCACCATCACAAAAAAGAAATCAAAAATCTGTTTGTCCAAAAGAAGTGCATTGATAAATTCCTTGTTAAATCCGTATTCTTTACATTTGTGAATATAATCAAACGGACGATCAAGAGATTCTTGCATAATTTCTGCTTTTTCTTGTGGATCCAATTTTAAAATCGGCATATCAGGCTCTGGAAAATAGCGGTAATCAACAACATCTTCCTTGCTTCTCATGGAGAAAGAATTTCCTTCCAAATCGTTCCATCTACGCGTTTCTTGTGCGATTTCTCCTCCGTTTTCAAGGATTTCTTCTTGTCTTTGTGATTCATGTTCGATACATCTTTTGATCGCAGAAAACGTATTGATATTTTTCATTTCAACTTTGGTTCCAAGAGGATCGGATTCATTTTTACGAACAGAAATATTAACATCAATTCTCATCTGTCCTTTTTCCAAATCTGCATCTCCAAGATTATTCCATTTCGCAATTCTCTGAATCTCTTTCGCAAATTCAACCACTTCTTCAGCAGTATGAAAATCAGGAGCGGTTACGATTTCCAAAAGAGGAGTTCCAGCACGATTAAAATCAAGGTAAGACTTATTATCTTCGTGAATCATTTTCGCAGTGTCACATTCCAAATGAGCTTCAGTAATTCAGACTTTTACTTCTTTTTCATAATTATTGATCCAAAAACTGATCTCTCCGTTCGTGATAATTGGATGATAAAATTGAGTAATCTGAAATCCCATAGGCAAATCGGGATAAAAATAATTTTTTCTATCAAACTGTGATTCATCATTCACTGTAGCACGAAGCGCATTTCCAAATCTTATCGCTTTTTGAACGACCTCATGACTAAGACGAGGTAAAGCTCAAGGTTGTCAGGTACAAACTGGACAAATGTTGGTATTTGCTTCCACAGAAAAATTCTGCTCATTTTTACAAGCACAGAAAATTTTATTTTGAGAATTGAGTTTGAGATGAATTTCAAGTCCAATCGTGAGAAGATACATGAATAAGTAAGAATGAAATAAATTTTCTTTATCATAGGAATTTAAAATGCTTTTACAATTGAAAAAAGCAAAAAAGAAAAAAATCTGACTCATTGATAGAGCTCAGATTTTTATTTTTTTAACTAAATAAATTTACAAGAAGATTGACTAATGCGTACGATAAGGTACAAATAACGATTCAAACAATCGATCAAATAAGTGATTTTAATGATTTACTTTTCTCATCTCCTGATCCAGAAATCATTTTAATTCCATTGTAAATAATGAATCAAAAACAGAGAATCCCAATAGAAAATCGAAGATATCTATTGATAAAAGCAATCCGTTCAAGAACTTCCGATTTACTAGAGTCATGATCTTGATCTGTATAAACCACCGTTGAATGAGATTTTATATCATTTCCCTCTGATCTAGGAAGATATACGGTAAGGGCGTATCATACATTATTAATGAGACCTATAGTCAAGAGGATGCTTGTTAATATTCCTAAAAGATATTTTTTCATTATCCCAAAAAAAATAAAATTAATTATCACTTTCACTGCTAGAAGCAATACTTTCTACTTGCATAGTATCCGTATCGGTTTCTCCAAGAGTATTTCCTGCAGAACGGAAAAGTGTTACAATTATTCCACTGAGAAGTGCCAAGAGAATTCCAACAATGACTCCAATAATATCTTTTCTTACAGAGGCGGTATCTTCTCCATTCCCACTTTTAACAATCCATTTTATACCACAGATAATAACCATGGTAACAGAAAGAACTATCGTAATCATTAAGAGAGATTTTGAAGTACGTACAATCAAAGAAGATCTTTTTTTGGTGGTAATTCCACTTTTTAATGAAACATCCATTTGAATTCAATCTTTCATCACTGCATTTCCAACTGCTTCACGGGTATTTCCCATATCGATTTGAGTCCCATTTTTTACAGATACACAGAAAGCTTGTTGCATTAAATCTCCTTTATTACAGTCATCGCTACCTGCGTAATTATTGTTATCAGCAAAAGAAAAAGAAAAAAGAGAAAAAAGTCAGCGAAAAAATAAGACGAAGAGTTTATTTTTTAAGGAAATTTTCATGTTCTTCGTTCTTTAAAATTTAAATCAAGTCAAGAAGTGCATCTGCATCTTCTGATTCTTTTTGTTGTGCAACAGCTTCTGCCTCTTTAATTTTTACTTGTTGTTGAGCTCTTCTTTCATTTGCTTCTTCATATTTTCTTGTAATTTCTTCATGTTTCTTTTTATATTTTTCTTCAATTTCTTGAAGTTTTTCTTTTTCCTTGGTTAAAATTTCTCTAAGTTTCCCAATTTGTTCATCATTCATCACAGGATAAAGATTAAACCAATTTTGCTTTTCATCAACCGTATTAAGTGATTTACTTTTTAAAAGTAAAATAACGAGATCTGCATCTTTTTGCAACATATCTTCTGGAATTGTGAATTTCATTGCAAACTCGATGAGATCTTGGGGTAAGTATTGTGCAAGCATTTCTTTTGTCATTGTTTGAAAGATAAGAAATAAATATTTTTATTGAGTAGGAATGAATCATAATTATGCAGTTTGTGCATAAATTTGATCCATTTGTTGTTCAAGATTATCAACTTCTTTTTGTTCTGCTTCATGATAATCGTCAGATTTTTTTTTAACTCTTTCTATAATAACTCTATTTTTTTTCATTTGTTTTTTTAGTTGTTGAATTTGCCATCGTGTCATATGAGGTTGTCATCCTCCTCATCCATAAGCATCCATGGTGATATTTTATAAATTAAAAGGTTCTATTTTTGATAAGTTTTTCAATTTCACTTTGATCTACAATTCATCTTTCAAGGAGTTTTTTAGCATATTGTTTCATTGTAATCATTCCATTTTGACTTGAAGTTTCAAGAATATTGCTAAGTTGGTCAAGTTCTCTCTTTTTGAGATTATTCCTTACTGCATTATTATTGAGCATAAGTTCAAATACCGCAACTCTTCCATTCCCGTCCTTTCTTTTTACAAGGGTTTGAGAAAGAACTCCACAAAGACAATCAGCAAGTCTTTCCATAATTCCAGGTTGCATCTCTGCAGAGAAAAAAGAAAGAAATCTATTCATTGTAGAAACAGCACCATTGGTATGAAGAGTAGAAAAAACCATATGTCAAGTCTCTGCGAGGTCTAAGACTGCTTCCGCTGTTTCTGCATTCCTAATTTCTCCCACCATAATAACGTCAGGATCTTCTCTGAGTGCAGATTTAATAGCACCATTGAAAGACCAAGTGTCATGCATGATTTCTCTTTGAGAAATGATAGATCTTTTGGGTTCAAAAACGTATTCAATAGGATCTTCGATAGTAATGATATGTCCTGCTTCATTTTGGTTTATTTCGTCAAGCATAGCAACAATCGAAGTTGATTTTCATGCTCAAGTAGGACCTGTCACCAAAAAGAGTCCTTTTGTTGAACCTAAAATTTGTTGTTTGATGATTTCAGCATTTTCTTGAAACATAATCTCAGAAAGCTTCTTAGGAGTTCTATCGATTTTCCTCATAACAAGTCAGATTCTTCCAGTTTTCATAAAAGCATTGACTCTATATGCGACTTCATCTTTTGAGATATAAGCAAAATCAGCCTCTTTATCTGATAAAAATTTTTCAAATCTTTGAGGGTTATTTTTTAAAAGTTGTCTAAGGATAATTTCCATGTTTTCATCGGAAATTTTACCTAGTTCTTCTTTTCTTACAATTTCTCAATTATACCTAAAAGCTACAGAATCGCCAGCAGAAAGGTGAAGATCTGAAATGTTTTGATTTTCTGCAATCAGTTTTAAAATAGAAGAAATGTCCAATCAAATTCCTTGCATACGGTAAATTTAACAAGTAAATCTGCTTCAATTATATTTATTTTATTATTTTTTGTCAAAATTTGAGCTACTATTTTATGATGTTCTTTTGATAATGTTGAAAAGTATCAAAAAAAGAAAAAAATCTGATTCCTTATCGAAGAATCAGACTTTATTTTTTTGTATAGATGTTTATTCATTCTGCATATTCTCCTATATAATTTGGATTAATATAGATTATTTCTTGTGTATTATGAGGATTTGTTATCTTTAACAATTTTTTTTGTTCATCATAATGACAAGCATAACTATGTCCTTTTCTTAATAGAATTTTCCCATCTTCGATTTTATTCTTTATGTTTTGAGATCCGTTGATATCAAATTGTAAATTTTCATTTAAAACATACCATCCCCCATTAAAAGAGATATCTATAAATGCTTCTTGATCTTTCAATAAATTGAGATCACTTTCTGATAAAGTTAATTCTTTGGGAGATGTTAGTTGATCTTTGGCTGGAGGTTTACTAAAGATTCATCCATTTCCATATATTGCTTCTTCCTTTAGTGTTGGAATATGGCAAGTATTAAATATATTTCAAAAAAATATTTCTAATGGATTTCCTATGTTTCAGCAAGAAATGTGATCGTATTTTTCTTGGGGTCGACCTGGAAATTTATCTTTTAAATAAGCACATTCAAGTAATTTAAAGCCTAAGCTAGCAGAAAAAGGACTTGTCCCCTCTGGAGCTTGCTTTCATCGTGATTTTATGATCTTTATTTCTTCATTTTCTTTTTGTTTTAAAAATTCTTTATTTATTTCTATCCATTCTCCATTATAAAAGGGAATTCTAATTTCATAAGCGTTTTTTTTGTTTTTTCTTATGTTTTTTAACATGATATCTTTAAAATTTTTTATATGAGAAAATTGATACATAAAATTATCTAATGCACATAATCATAGAGCTCCTTGTTGTATTTCTCAAATTTCTCATTTTTCAGTAAAGAGGTTATTAAATTCTTCTTCGGTTATATTCCCTTCTTGTATATTCTCATTTAATTTTGCTTTGTTTTTGATTCAATTCCGATTGATTGATTGATTGA
>JAFRZH010000034.1 GCA_017442645.1 bacterium
ATCAGAAGTAAGAGCAAAAATAGCAGAATTAGAAGGAATAGTAAAAAGCAAAGAAGAAGAAATAACAACAATGGAAAGTCAAAGAACAACGTTATCAGAAGGACTAGTTGAATTAAATAACGCAAAAACAGAAGCAGAAAACCGTGAGAAAGCACAGCAGAATGCAGCGGAAGCTTTAGAAAAAGCAAGAAATTCTGCAAAAAAATATTTCGATAAAGTAAATGCTATAGAAGATATTGATATTGAATTGCAGGAAGGACTTTCTTTTGCAAATGCGATAGGAAGACTTGAGGATATGATCAAAAATTCCAATGCAACAAAAACAGATTTAGAGTCAGCTATGGATGATTGTAAAACTGCAGAATCAAACTATAATAGTGCAAAACAAACGAAAGAAAATCAAGAGAAACAAAGAAATTTTGAGGAGGCAGTTGAGGGTATTGTTAGTGCTATTACAAATGCGAAAGGAGAAATTGAAGCTTATAGTGATGAATTTGGTAATACAAAACTTAAAAATCCTTTAGATGATAGAGAACTTGCAGAAAAGGGTATTTCTTATACAATAGACGAAACTACCTTAACACTTTGGTGATTTGATCAGTCAAAACAATATGAAATAGTGATACTTCCACCAGAAGAGATAAAAACTCCTGTTGCAGAGGTTATTCCAAATGAACAAAATATTACGATACTGTGAAATGGTACTTCAAATCCTTCTGTTGAAGTTGATCCTTCTATGGCAGGAAAAAAATACAAAGTTATTAGTATAACTTGATGAGAAGTTAGAGAAGGAATCATCGAAGATACAACTATTGATTTTGGAAATATGAAACCAGGGGTATATTTGTTGGGAATAGAATGAATGCCTCGTTGAGCTGCTAAAAAAATAATAGTTCAATAAGAAAAGAAATCTGATTCTTCGATAGAGAGTCAGATTTTTTTCTTTCTTTTTTTAAAAAATATAATGTTAGGTATAAACTAGATAAAAAGACTTGACATATATATATCAATCGTTATATATAATGTTAGTTTTATATAATAAAACTATTTTTTAATTAATATGTCAAGTGTAAAAAATGAACAATTTTAAAGAAGGGTTAAATGGATATTGTGACCATCATTTAACATCGTATGAAGAGGCAATTGATCAAATGCGTGAGGGAATTTATAATTCTTTAGATGATATGTTGAGAGAAGAATTAGAATTATTAATGGAAAATGATAAAGAAATGCAGAATTTCTTGCAAGGATTGTTTCAACAAGAAGAACAGTTTGATATCAGTGAGCGACTCAATAGTGAAGAAAAAATAAAATTATACTTGATATTCAGAGACAAGAATTATACGATGCAAGAAATAGAAAATTTCTCTAAGGGATTTTTAGATAACATTTCATTTAAAAATGCGACTCAAATGAATTCTATAGATTTTTCTAATTTCTTCCATTATAATCTTTTTAAAAATACAGATTATAAAGAGATGATAAGATTCGTAGAAGCACTTATCAATAAAAATGAAGAAGCAATACAATTTTATGATAACATTCAAGAATGGGATGATTGTGTTTGTGATATGAGTCAAAAAATTTGTTCTGTGAAAGAAAAACAAGATAAGGAATGAAATATTTATCGAAACATAGAATCAACGAAAAACTAAAAGTCCATCTAAAAACAAAAAGAGAAGAAGTCTGACTTCTTCTTTTTTTTTCTTGAAATCAAAAACCTTTTAGATACTACTAATAATAGTTTTTATTTTATTCAATCGAATATATGGCCACTTGGAAAGATTTAGCAGATTTACTTTTCCCTAATGTAGATGCAGATATTCAGAAACTTTTAGATCAATATCCTCCTCGTGAAAATCCTATTTGTACGCGTTTTGCACCTTCTCCAACGGGATTTTTACATTTTTGAGGAGTTTTTACTTCAGTACTTAACTGTAAATATGCAAAACAGCAAGGAGGAACCTTTTTTCTTCGTATCGAAGATACCGATCAGAAAAGAGAAGTGGAAGGTGCTGTTTCCTTATTGATTCGTGGATTAAAATATTTTGGAATTGAATTTGATGAAGGACCTATCGGAGAAAATGGAGAAGATGTAGGAAATTATGGACCTTATACGCAGTCTCAAAGAGGGGAGTATTATAAAATTTTCATTAAAAATCTGATTGAAAGAGGACTTGCCTATCCTTGTTGGATGAGTGAAGAAGAATTGAATGCGATTCGTGAAAAGCAAATGGCACAGAAAAAGCTTCCTGGAATCTATGGAGAATATTCAAAATATAGAGCTTATACCCCAGATCAATTAATCGCAACCTATCATGAAAATGGAGACAGTTTCCCTGTAATCAGATTTCGTTCTCCTGGAGATTTAGAAAAAAAGATTCTTTTTACCGATGAATTGAGAGGAGTCGTTTCTATGGCGGATAATTATAATGATATTGTGATTCTCAAAAAAGATGGGCTTCCAACGTACCATTTAGCACATATCGTCGATGATACCTTGATGAGAACTTCGCTTGTGATGAGAGGGGAGGAGTGGCTTACTTCAGTTCCTCTTCATCTTCAACTTTTCAAAGCATT
This sequence comes from bacterium, assembly GCA_017442645.1. The sequence goes on from JAFRZH010000034.1 coordinate 2,581, forward strand.
TGATTTACCAGCTCCAAAATATCTTCATCCAGCTCCTATTTCTAAATTAGATGAGGGGAAAAAGAGAAAACTGAGTAAAAGACATGATCCTGAGGCAGATATTCAATATTTCTTTAGAAATGGATATGCTAAACAGGGAATTTTGGACTATATTTTTACTCTTGCATCTTCTTCTTTTGAAGATTGGAGAAAAGAGCATCAAGGAGTATCATTAGATGAATTTCCTTTCGAAATCAGTAAAATGGGACTTGCTGCTCCACTTTTTGATGAAACGAAGCTCAAATGGATCAATAACCAATATTTGTCTTTCATCTCTACGGAGGAACTTTATCAACAATGTTTGGAATGGGCTCAGGAGTATGATTCAGATTTTTATACTCTTTTAACTTCAGATCACGACTACTATAAAGCTGCGATGAATATCGAAAGACATACCGAAAAAGATCCAAAGAGATTTACGCTTTATTCTGATGTGAAAAGCCAGATTTTGTTCTTTTCAGATGATTGTTGGAATGCTCAAAAAGAAGAAAGAAAAAATCTGATTGCCGAACTTGGTTTGGGAGATTTAACAGCGTTTGTAAAAGAATATTCTGAGATTGTGAATCTTGATACCGATAATACTCTTGTTTGGTTTGATCAACTCAAAGAAATTGGTAAAAAATACGGATATGCCGCAAATAACGCAGAATTTAAACAAGGAGGATTTGTTGGAAAAGTGGGAGATTTAGCAATGTTTCTTCGTGTGCAACTTTGTGGAGCAAAACAAACTCCAGACTTGTTTTCTACAATGAAAGTAATGGGAAAAGAAAGAGTAACAGCGAGATTAGGAGAATTTTTAATACATTACTAAAATCTTTCAGTCATCACAAAAAGAAAGATAAAGTTCTGAGGTGATAATATGTTTTAATATGAGTAGTTTCTTTTTTTTATGAAGAAGTTGTAGAAGAGTTTCTAATCGTTCAGAACTACTTATTCTCTGGTCACTGTATTGTTCAAAATTGTATTTTGCAGGGCTGAGAGCGATAGTGTTAAAAATCTGTTGAAGATATTGTACATCATGAACGATAAAACTCTTTTTTAGATTAGCATCACTTTGTCATAAAACATCAAAAACATAGCAAAATTTTCTATCAAAATCAGAGTAGGTCATGGAATGATTCATGGTTTTTGTAGATATTAAGATATTCAGAAAATAAAGTTTGGCTTACTTTTCTCCGAGTTCTTTCACATATTGCTGGAACAAATCTCCCTTCTCTTCAAAATCTTTCCACAAAGAGAAACTTGGAGTAGCAGTCGAAAGAAGTGCAATTTTTCAAAGTTTGGTATGCTGATAAGCAAAATCTACTCCTTCTTTCATCTCACGAGTATGAAGAATCGTAAATTTCTCAGCATCATCACCCAACATTTTGGCAATTCTTTCCCCTGAATCTGGAAATAAAACAAGATTAGAAATCTGACTTTTTTTGATTCTTTCTACCATTTCAGAAAAATCGTACCATCCGTCAACTCCTCCCAAAAATAACGTATCTACTTGATCTCATAATGCATCCAATGCCGCAATAGTTGAAAAAGGAGAGGTTGAAATCGCATCATCATAAAAAGAGATTCCTTTGAACGTTCCTACATGTTGAAGTCTATGGCGAACGGCTGTGAAGTTGGAAATCGTCTTTTTGATAATTTCTGCGTCGATACCAAGTTGGAATCCCAAAGCAATAATCGCACAAATATTTCGCAAATTATGCTCTCCAAGCAATTTTATTTCGCTACGTGGCAAAAAAGGTTTTCAAAAAACTAATAAATCTGATTCATCCCAAGTGAAATCTGTTCCTTTTCACGTTAAAGTCACTCCATCAAGGTTTATCTCTGGCAAATATTGCTCCTTAGTAGAACTGAAAAGAATTTTTTTCTCTGCTCCGTCCAAAACATGTTTTTTTGCTTGAACATAGTTTTCCATACTTCCATGCCAATCCAAATGTACAGGAAAAATAGAACCAAGAATAGAAATCAGATTTTTCTTTTTTAAGGTCTCAAGCATAAAGCTGGAAAGTTCGATCACAACATACTGATCTTTATTGTCAAAATCAATTTCATCAAGTACCGGTTTCCCAATATTTCCCGCTAAGACTACAGGAAATCACGCATCTTTAAACAATTGATAGGTTAAAGAAGTCATCGTAGTTTTCCCTTTACTCGCACTAAGCGCTACTACTTTCCCAGGGAAATGGTCGAAGAAAAATTGAACTTGAGTAAAGGTTTTTTCTTGAACAGTACGAATTTCAGGAGTGTAAGGGATTCCTGCAGTTTTAAAGATAAGATCATACTGATCCAAATTTTTCAAGTAATCTTCTCAAGAAACAGTGGAAATCTCTTGATCCTCGATTTCTTTTTGGTCCAAAATCGTAAGATCAGATTTTTTTACTCCTTGTTTCAAAAGGAATCTAAGAGTAGATTTTCCTTCTCTTCCGAAACCGAGAATCGCGATTTTTTTGTTCAATAATTCTGGAAACTGCATTGTTTACCATTACAAAATAAAAATTACACTTTGATATTGGGATAAAACCTCATCACTTGAAGTACGAATCTATCAGAGAGTCTGTACCTTTTCTGCCATTCATCAAACGGCATATACACAATCGATCCATTTTCGATAAAATACGTAGAAAAAATTTCAGAAATCTGACTTTTGATTTTTGTTAATGCTTCCCCATTGCCTGGATGATACACCACGATCAAATCCATTTCCAATCCAATTCCAAACTTCTTTCCCCAAAAATACTGAGAAATAACTTCAGCATTTTCGGTAAAAAACATTTCAAGAGAAACTTTGAGCGAATCAAAGAAAAACGTCTTAAAAAGAGGGAATAATTCCTTTTTCATCGCGATAGAAAAACCATTCCCTTCCTTATTGACCAGTAAAATTCCTGCTTCTTCAAGAGAATCGACTTGTTTTTTGATAGCAGGGAATGTCCGTCCCAATTCAGCTTCTAAAGCTCTCATCGAAACTCCTTGTCTTCTAAAAAGCAGATATTTGATAATATCCACCTTTGTTTTAGATCCAAAAAGTTTCTCTAAATTCATCCATTCTTCAATGAAAGTAAACTTCCATAGTAGTACAGAAAAAGGGAAAAATTTCAAGAAAAAAGAATATGTTTTCTGAAAATTCTCCCATCACTTCGTGACTTTTTGTCAAAGTGTATAATGTATCGTTTGCACAACGTTAAGATGGAAAATCGTTAACTCTTACAGTAAAAATCTATAAAAATAAATAAAAATCTATTGACTTTATTGTGATTTTTTTCTATTCTAATAGAGTTTTATCGTTTTACTTTATTACAGAAACAAATTTAAAAATTAAAAAAAATGAAGATTATTAAGTATTTTATTAGCGTAATAACGCTAGCAAGTATCATGTTAATGGCTGTCTTTAATCTTAGTTCTTGTACTGAAAAGGAAGATAGCTTGGTATGTGATTTGTGGTATTATTCCGCAAGACAACTTGATTTAAATTTGGGAATTTTTGTTGAGGAAGATGCTATTAATGGAACGTATCTTGTCTTTAAGAATGATTCAGTTTTTGATGGTTTCCTTGATAAAATGGATAAGAAATTTCCAGAAGATAGAGAAAGTCTTGTTCAAGAATTCTATGACAAAGGCTTTATTTCTCGTAAATCATGGGAAGAACAAAATCCAGAGGCAAAAAAACATCCGTCATTGACTTTTTCTTTACTTATTAATCCTGATGGTTTAATTAAGATTGGAGATACTTTGTATCAAGATGTTCTCGAACAACAACTTTTCAGTGTAAATGAAAAAGGAGAAAAAACTTTCATAAAAGGAAATGTTTCAAAGGCTCTTCCTAGAGAATCAAGGAATTCCTATGATATTACGGAAGATTATCCTTTTAATGGATTTACAACTCTCCAACTTGATGCATGTTTGAATTATGAAGTTCGTGTTATAAGAGATGATATCGTGTATTTCCGAGCTGGATTTTATCTGAGAGGACTTAACACTGGTTCTATTGCTGATTGGAAACGTGCTTATGGTGATTTTGATGTTTATACTTCGTTTGATTATACCAATGAAGATGGAAATCGTACTCAAGGGGAAAATCATTATACAGCAAATAATGTAACAGGGTATTCTAATACACTAGCTAAAAGTTGGCGGTTGAATATTGACTCTTTTTCTGTCAAAGTGTTTGCACAACGTCAAGATGGAAAATCGTTAACTCTTACAGTCAAACTATAACTTAAATGAAAAAAACGATAAAACAAGTCTCCGAAGTGAATTCACTTTTGGAGACTTTTTTACTTTCAAAAAAACTTACAAAATAAAAAAGAATTTAAAAAAATTTAAAAAAATGATTGAATAAAAAAAATAAATCTATAAGATACTAGAAAATGAAAAATTTATTTTCTCAAAAAAATAAATGGGAGAAAACGAAGAAAAGAAAACAAAAAAAACGAGGAGCACATCCGTAAAAAAAACAATTAAAAATACCAATAAAAAAACTGCTGATGAAGGGTTAAAACAAGCTAAAACATATGCACAATCAAAGCCTGTTTTTGTGGCAGCAAAAAAAGATCATAAATTTATTATTGTTGATACTGCACCAGAATTAGAAAATAGTAATGAAAAAGAGATAAATGAAGAAAATAAGGAAAGAGAAAAAAAGAAAAAAATTCCTGTAGCGATTTGGGCCTTTTTTTGAGTTTCTCTTGTTCTTTTTTGTACCGCATTTTATTCGGCAATTTTACTTCCAAAACTTAATGGAGAACAAGAACATTCTTCCAATCCTGTGGTTGTAGATTTAGAAAAAAAAGGAGAAAATACGGAAACTAAACAAGAAAATCAATCCTTATCTTGAAATCAGGAAAATATCTTCACAGTAACTCCTCCTACAAACGAAGAAAATCAAGGAAATATCGTTGAAATTTCGCACTTTGATGAAAGTCAGACTTCTTTTCTTTTTTCTTTTTATCAATTGATGTCTGAAAAAAAGAGTGATGAACTTCTTACAATGCTTCATCCTAATTTGAGAAGGGGGCTTCAAGCTAATTGGAATAGTTCGAGATTGAAGAAATTTATGGATCATGTGGTTGGAGGGCAGATTAAACCGACGGTGATAGATGTAAAAAATCAGAATGGAACGATAACGTATCAATATGAACTTCATTATTCATTGGATGTGAATAGTGAGAAAAGTTTTGATGAGGAGCGAGAAATGACCGTTCAAGGTGAAGGAAATAATGCAAAAATTACGAATATTCACTGCTCTACTCACAAATGTTCTCAGCATCCGATTTTCTGGCCTGAGAACTTTATTAAATAATTTTTGAAGATGGAAGTAGAAGAGATTTTAAAAGAGGCAAAGTCTGATGTAGAACAATTTTTGGAAAAAAATCCTGATGGAACGATTGTGATTCGAGGAGCAACTGCTACCGGGAAAAGTAAGCTTTCGATTTTGCTTAGTGATTTTTTTGATTGTGAGATTATTTCTTCGGATAGTAGGCAAATTTTCAGAAAAATGAATATCGGAACCGATAAAATCCCTCAAGAAATCCTTCAAAAAGTTCCTCATCATCAAATTGATATTGTCGATCCTGATGAAACCTATACTGCTGGACAACGAAAAGATGATGCTGAAAGGCAAGTGGAAGAGATTTTACAAAAGAAGAAGATTCCTTTTATTGTAGGAGGAACGGGGCTTTATATCGACACCATTTACAAAAATTTTGCGATGCCAGAATGTTCTCCTCAATGGGATTATAGAAGAGAAATGATGGAGAAAGAAAATCTTCAATCAGGATTTTTGTATAAAGAACTTCTCAAAGTTGATCCTGAAGAAGCTCAAAAACTTCATCCAAATTCTACGAGATATATTTTGAGAGCTTTGGAGATTCATCATGTTTTGGGAAAGACAAAAACCGAGGCATTTTCTCAGCAACCGGTTAAACATCCGCTTTTTATGATGGGACTTTGGAGAGAAAAAGAGGAAACGAACAGGAGAATTAATGCAAGAATTAAAGAGATGATAAAAATCTGACTCATCGATGAAGTGCAAGGACTTTTAAACGAAGGATATTCCAAAGATTTACAGTCTATGCAAGGAATTGGATACAAGGAAGTAGTTGGATATTTAGAAGGAGAGTATGATCTCGAAAAAATGGAAGAACTTTTGAAAAGAAATACGCATCATTTAGCTAAAAAACAAAGAACTCGATTTCGTAGATACATTGCTGAAGGAATTTCTAATCCTACGGAAAATGTGGCGTATAAGGTGTATTCTTTGGGGTAAAGTTTTTTGATTCGTATAGAATTTTAAAATAAAAAAGAGAGATTCGCAAGTCTCTCTAATTATTCCTTCCCAATCAAAGCTCGTAATTTTTCATAAATCTCCTCTGCCACAGCAAGTTTATACTTCAATCTTGATTCTTGGTGAGGAATCTCAAGATGATAAACAGAAACCTCTCCTTGAATCCAAAAAGCAAAATAGACTTCTCAAGGGACAGAAAAAGCGGAATTATTCGGATCAATATTTCCCATAGTTCCCGTAATTCCGATTCCTATCGTAGTTTGATAGGTTTTCGCACAAGCTTTTGCCATTTCAATAGCAGTTTCTTCCGAATATACCGAATATTTTTCCAAAACCTCAGAATTCACTCCTTGCATGATTTTTGCCTCATTACAATACGTTACAAAAGCTCAGGGAAGAACCGCTGAAGCTCATTCCGTATCAGTAATCAAGGAAGCTATTTGTCCAGATGTAGCAGATTCCATCGTTGTGATCGTCATATTTTTCTCGATCAAAAACTTGGTTAAAGTACGATAATGTTCACGAATTACTTGTTCTTGATATTCTTTAGCCATAACAAAATGAAAATACAACTAAAAAACTATCCCTCTTTTCTTTCATAAATAATCTGTGGATCAAGATTTATTTCAAATTCTTTCAAACCTAAAAGAGCTGAAAAATCTGATTCTTGATTATTTTTTGTACTGTCTAACTTTGAAATAGCATCATTTCCGAGAATGAGTTTCAATTTCTCAAATCCATGAATCAAAATTCCAGAAGAAAGAAGTCCAAGTTGTTTAATAACCCAAAGTAAAAACTCCAAATCTTCAATCGCTTCTTGTTTTGTACTTTCATCTTTATATTTCTTTCGAGGTTCTGCAACGGTAATATATTCATTTGCTAATTGAACAATCACATACCAATCTTCCACCAAATCTTTCAAATCTGCATGTTCTAAATAACGATTTTCAAACTGTTCTTGGTTAAAATGCTCAATCAAGTCTAAAAGGTCAGACTTTTCATCTTTTTTAAAAGCAGCGAATCTCTTGGCATCGAATTTTCCATGGGTAATTCCATATTTTTTTCATAAAGAAGCCACTCTATTCACAAAATTTCCTCGTCCTCCGATCAACATCTTCTCCCAAGTTCCTTTGAATCTCTCTCGAGAGAAATCTCCATCTGCTCCAACTGGAACATCATAAAAAAGATAAAAAAGCAGAGCATCTCTGTCGTAATCCCTTGAAACTTGAACAGGATCAATAACATTTCCGATTGTCTTTGACATTTTTTGTCCATCAACCGTAAGATATCCCGTTACAAACTCTTTATCTGGCAAACGATATCCAGCAGATTGAAGCATTGCAGGTCGATAGGTTGCGTGAAATTTCACGATATCTTTTCCCAAAATATGCAAAATATACGTATCATCATCTCGGAATTTACCATTTTCTCCATTTCTATAACAAACCGTAATATAATTGAAAAGTGCATCAAATCGTACATAAACAACCTGATTTTCTCCAAGAGGGAAGGGAATTCCAATCCCATTTTTATTTTCTCTGGAAATCGAAAAATCCTACAATCCTGAACGAATAAAAGCCTTCACTTCATTAAATCTGGTTACCGGATCCACAAAGGAAGGGTTTTCTTCCCAAAGTTTTTCAAAAAGAGGTGCATATTTTTTGAGGTTGAAAAAGAAATTCGTTTCTGAAATCTCAATCGGTTTCTTCAAATGATCAGGACAAAGTCCATCTTCTGTTAAATCTCTTTCATTTTTGAACGCCTCACATCCTACACAATAGAGCCCTTGATATTTCCCCTCATAAATGTCAGGATTTTCTTCTTTTTTCTCTGCTATTTTCTTAATCACTTCTTGCACAAATTGCTTATGATCTTCTTGAGTCGTTCTGATAAAATCCGTATAAGAAATCTCCAAATCCTTCCATAATTGCAAAGATCCTTCATAAATCTCATCAAGAAATTCCATCACTTCCTTTCATTGACTCTGAGCCTTTTCTGCCATTTTCTGTCCATTTTCATCCATTCAAGTAGAAAATTTTACTTCATATCCCAATAATCTCTTCATTCTCGCATAAAAGTCTGCGATAAAGGAACTATTTGCATGTCCAACATGAGGCAAAGCATTTGCATAATAAATCGGAGTGGTTACATAGAATTTCTTTTTCATGATCTCTTTTTGAATGATATAAACTTAAAAAAAGATAAGAAATCTGACCGACTTTTCAAGAGATAAAATTATTCATCGAATACCTGTCATTCTAAGGATTCAAAGAGAGCATCTTTAAATAAACAATCAGGTTGATCATTTAGGTTATGGATTATCGTATCAGGAGACCATTCTTTTTTTACCGTTGTATCTGAAGACACCGGTTGATTATCTCAAGATGAATTTAAACATCATGATAATGCAATAATGATTGAAAGTATACCTGTTATTTTAGCTCATTCTTTCAAAAATTTACTGATATTATAACTGTTTTCCATATTCATTTTTAGGATAAGTAAAATTTATCTTTCAAAAGAATAAAAAAATATCAATGGATGTCAATGTTTTTCTGTATATCGTTTCCCCTCTAACTATTTTCTTCTTTATTTTTTATGCGAAATCATTACTTTTTAGCTATATTTATTCCCATTGATTGAAAAATGACGGTTCTCCAAATATTTTTTATTCTCACAGGAGGATTCTTTCTTCTCTATGTTTTTGACTTGAAGAAAAGAAAAAAAATCTGACTTTTACCCTTTTTTATTTTGCTATTTTGAGATATTTTTGTTTTGATAGTTTCTTTCAATGTAGAAGCTTTTAATCAATTAACAACTCGTATAGGAATCAATAGGGGAGCAGAATTAATTGTGTATTGTGCAATTATTTTTCTTGCGTTTTCCTATTTACATTTGATCAATAAAACAGAGAAACAAAATGCAGAATTGACAAGATTGATCTCTCAAATAGCAATTCAACAATGTTTTCAATCTGCTCAAGAGAGAATTCAGACTTTTTCTTCTCTTTCTAAAAAGGATGACTATGTAGTACATATGAGAGTCTATAATGAAGCTACGACTTTGAAAGAACAGGTTGAAAATGTCATTAACTATGGGTATAGAAAAATTCTTTTGATTAATGATGGTTCTCGTGATGCTTCTGCTCAAATTATTCAAGATTTACAAAAGGAACATCAAGATTGCCTTATCCTTTGTTGTACGCATACGATCAATCGTTGAGGAGGATCTGCTAATAAAACAGGATTCGCATTTTTAAAACAGTATGCTGATTTGTTGAAGATTCGTTATGTGATTACGTTTGATCCTGATGGACAAATGGATATTGCAGATATGGAAACCTTTGAAAAAGAAGTTGAAAAGGGGAGTGCAGATATTTATCTTGGTTCAAGATTTGTTGGAAAGATGAAAAATGATACGATGCCGAAAATGAGAAAAAGAATTTTGAAAATTTCGAGATTCATTACCAGATTGCTGTATCATGTAAAGGTTTCTGATCCTCATAATGGATATAGAGTATATCCTATTGAAACTCTTAAAAAGATTGAAATTCAGGCTGATGGAATGCATTATGCAAATGAAATTAATGAGCAGATTCATCAACTTGGTTTGAAATTTAAGGAAGTTCCTGTACATATTACTTATACGGATTATAGTCTTGGAAAAGGACAAAAAAATTCCAATAGTATCAAATTAGGAATAGAAATGCTTTATCAAAAATTTTTCTTTAAATAAAATGGGAAAAGCAATCCACCGACAAACTCTAAAAAAAGGAATAAAAGTCTGACTAAAAATGATCGATCAAGGACTTTCTCTCGTTGCAAGAGGATTGATTAAAATCTATCAATGGACCTTATCTCCAGATGAATGAATTTTTTCCTCCGTTCTGAAAGGGAAAATTTGTCATCATACTCCTCACTGTAGTCAATACGGAATGGAAGTTCTTGAAAGATACGGTTTTTTTCGAGGACTTTGAATGATTACTGATAGAATTTTAGCTTGTAAACCTTCATTATCCATGACTTATGATCCCTCTCATTATTCTGTAGTGTTTTTTTCTTCGGCTGAAATCGGAGTTCCCTTTTTAGAAATTTTGAAAAATGATCCGAGATTTGAAGTGACCGGAATCGTGACTCAAGGCGATAAACCATTTGGAAGAGGACTGCAGTTGAAAGAGAATATCATCAAAGAAAAAGCAAGAGCATTCTTCCCTGAACAGTCAGATTTTTCTTCTTTTATCCAAACTCCTGAAACTCTCCGTAAGAATACGGAAGAAGGAGATGCTTTTTATCAATGGTTAAAAGCGAAAAATCCCGATTTTCTCGTGGTGATTGCATATGGAAATATCCTCACGAAAAGAATTTTGGAGATTCCACAGTTCTGAGCAATCAATATTCATGGTTCACTCTTGCCAAAATATCGTGGAGCTTCGCCTTTGCAGACCGTTTTTTTAGAAAAAGAGAAAGAAACCTGAATCACCATCATGAAAATGGATGCTTGAATGGATACTGGAGCAATCATCGATTCTTTGAAAATCAAAATTCCTTTTCATCGAACCACTGCTGATCTCATCGAAACGTTTAAAGAAGTAGGACCAAGTTTTTTCGCAGATACTCTTTGGAATTTTGGGAAAGGAGTTACGAAAGCTGAACCTCAAGACGAATCTCAAGCAACTTATTGTAAAAAAATTGAGAAATCTGATGGAGAAATAAATCCTTGTGAAGACACCTTAGAGGAGATTTATGCTAAATATAGAGCTTTCTCTCTTCGACCAAAGATCCGATTTACGCGAAAAGAGAAAAAGGTAATCGTTGAAGCATTGAAACTTGATGAAGCAACCTTTGAAACTCATAAAAAATCTCCCCTTTTTCAAGGGAAGACCTTAAATCCAAGTATTCTTTCCCTTTCAGTGAAACCTGAAGGGAAAAAAGCGATGGATTGGAAAAGTTTTTGTAATGGATATTGTTAGTATATCGGTAAAAAACTTCAAAAAAGGGGAGTGATAAAACAGAAAAAAAAGAAAATTTAGTGCTTAAAATAATTTGACATTTGCATAGAGATGTCTATTATAACCATTGTTATTTTTATTATTTACAAAGAAGTAATGGAGAATTGTGATTTAGAAATTAAAGCAACAACAAAAAATCCTATCGAAATGATTTTGAATTATATAGGGGAGACTTTTCCTTATATGAAAATAACAGATGCTCAGAAAAATGAATTATATTATATGCTCTCTTATGCATATAATAATGCTTCAGAAAACGATAGAGATGAAGCTATTTCATATTTAGTAAATGATAAACAAGAAATTATAGAAGATTGGAGACAAAACTATGCAGATCCCGAAGAGATGATCAATTTCTTAGAAAAAAATCTTAATGTTAAATATGAGGAGTACAAGAGACCTACAGAACCTAAGGGAAATACTCGGCTATACTAGGGGAAGCATCTCTATAATGAAAAAAATAAAAACTCTAGATGAAAATCTGGAGTTTTTTTGCTTTTTTTCTTTTTCTTGAGTATAATTAAGGGAGTTTTATTTTCTTTATTGTTGAAGTATGGATACAAATCAAAATCCGCAAAATGCTAATATACAAAATCCTATTCAACCTCCTTTTCAAAATCAACCTCAAATGCAAGGAGGACCGTCTTTTCAGCAACCACAAAATAATCAAATAACTATTACGCAATCTCAAAATATTATCCAGAATCCTATTCAGCCCCCTATTCAAAATCCTGTGCAAAGTCCTATGTTACAAGCACCGATACAAGGTCCAGTGGAAGTCTCAGAACAGACTGTAGTGCAAACACCTGTGCAACTTCCAATACAAGAACCTATAGAAAAGGTAAAACAAGAAATTCCTCAACAAGGAATACAACAAAACATGCAGACTCAAGAACAAAATCAGGCAGATCAATGGCTGCAACAACAAATGATGGAGCAAAATACAGTTTCACAACCAGTACAACAAGTCAGTCAGACTTCTTCTCCTTCTTTCCAAGGGACTCAACCACAGGTTTCTCAAAGTCAAATGCAACTTCAACAATTATTAGCTCAGCAAGATGCTTATAAAAAACAGTATGAATCTATTGTTAATTTTTTAAGACAAAATCCTAATCAAACTCCTGAAACAATAGCAGCATACAAATCTCAACTGCAACAATTAAATGGAGCTTATTTGCAGATAGATACTCAATTGAAAGCTTTGTGATATGGACAACAGCAAAAGGTGAATAAACCAACAACAATCAAAACGGGGGATAGAGCTAATTTTTCCTTAAAAAAATTAGGAATTGGATGTTGAATCTTTTTGGTTATTTTAGCGATAGGATTTTGATTTTGAATTAATTTTTTGGTCGCAAATCCTGATGCATTTGCAAGTATGGGAATTACCACTTCAACGGCAAAAAGTTTATTATCTATTTTTGCAGGAATTTTCTTTTGAGTTCCTCTCTTAGTAGGATTAGGAATTCTTATTTCCAATATTTATAAACTCATTACGGTCAAAAATCAGTCAAAAGGAAAATTTATTGGAGGAATTTTTTGAGCATTTTTGATTTTTTGAATTTTTTGAGGAGGAATTGCATTTGTCTTTGGTAAAATAGGAGAAATTAAAGTTGAAGAGAAGATTAATTCAAATGAGATGGTAATCCCTTATATTGTAGGACAAAATGATAAAAAAATTCCTTATACATCTAAGATCCCTTTAATTGCTCCAGCACAATTTGCTTATCAAGTACAACCAGCTCTTATTAATGCTTATGCAACGAAAAATCTTGGAGAAGTAAGTGTGTCTAATGTAAGTTTACACTGTGGAAATGGAGATGCAAATGGAAGTTGAGAACAAATTTTAAAATATGGACAAAATGGATTTGAAGGATATTGTTTATATACAAAGAAAGGAACATACGTTATCAATCTTGAAATTTTCTATACAAACCTTTTGACAAATGAACCTAAAAGAGCGCTCGTTCCAGTTTGAAATGGAAAACTTGATTTTATTTCCGAGATCTCTTTGGTACTTGCAAATAGTAAGAAACCTCTCGAATTTAAAAATGGAGAATTCATGCTTGGAAAAGCACCTGCAAAAATTACGGTGGATTCTAGTGAAGTTTTCAAAGATTTTAATCTTTGAGAATATCGTGTAAAATGGGATTTAGATGGAGATAACGAGATAGATAGAGAAAATCTTGTAAATTTTGATTATACGTTTAAAAGACCAAAAGTTTTTTATCCAAGTTTCTCTTTCCCTGATCTTTCAGATTTTGTTTACTCTTTCCCTGTAAGAGTAGAGCAGGGGGATATCCCAATTTGTGATATCAAACTTCTTCCAATAGAAAAAACAAAATATAAAATTCAGACAGAATTCTATGATGGAGTTACTTCGAGTATCGCTAACTTTTTATATACCGTTGTTGATTCAAAGACAAAAGCGGTGAAATATACCAATAAAGAAAAAACACTCGATTTTTCTTATACTTTCCCAGAAGTTGGAAATTATTATGTAGCATTGGAATTCGTTACGGTTGATGGAAAAAAATGAACTTGTGAATCTGAACCAATTCAAATGCAGACAGAGAAACTTACTTTTGATACAAAATTCTCTCTTAAAGGACCTTGAGAAAGAGATTACAAAGTAACAAAACTTTCAGGAGAAAGTCTTTCTATTTCTCAGATTCCGCAAGAAATGAATTTCGAATTTGTAAATGTATCTTCTCAAGGAATCTCCGTTGAAAAAAGAGTGTTCCTAGATGGAGAAGCTGTTATCGATGATGAAGGAATTTATCACTTTAAATTTACAGAAGAAAAAAATCATGAGTTGAAAATTGTCGTAGAAGATACTGAGAAAAAATTAATATCAGAAAAAATAATTTCAATCATTGTTAAAACTCCAGATTTAGATTGTTTTTCTTTCTCTGTAACTCCAGATCAAGGATATGAACCTCTTAAAGTAACGCTCGATGCATCAAAAGTAAAATTAAAAGATCCTGATGATAGTGCTGTATATTTTTCATTTGATTTTGGTGACGGAGAAAAGAAAGAAAATGTTACCAATGGAATTATGTCGCATACCTATAAATATGATTTTCAAAAAGAAAATGGAGAATTTAGTCCTACAGTGACAGTGCGTAGTCGTAAAGGATTGACTTGTACTCAGAAACTTGCTTATCCTATCATTGTTAAAAAAGAACTCGTTCAAATTGAACTTACATCACCTACGCATCCAACTCAAATTGCAAAAGTGGGGAAAACGGTTGGATTTTATGCAGAATTTAATGGCTATCCTGAAACAATGACATGGAATTTCGGAGATGGAACAGATGAATATACTTGTAAAGGAAGAAATTGTACAGAAGTTACTCATGAATTCTGAAAATCAGGGAAATACACCGTCCGTCTTAGTTTGGATTTCGAAGATACGCAATCTGTTCAAAAAACACTTACGTTCACTATTCAATAAAAGGTAAGCAACATTTATACAATTCCAATTAATCTCTTTTTACGAATATCTACCAATGGACTTAATTTTATTCATTCATATATTTTATTGAGGATATTCTGGGGAAGATTTCAAATATATTTGAATTTATTTTTCAAGTATTCAGTATAAATCGAAAAAATATCACATTGAGAAATAGTATTACAATTAAAGCAAGTTCTTTTAGAAAAAAAAGGAATTTCTCAATTTGCTACAATTACTAATGTCTCGAGAGGTAAAATCCTATTTCTTATAAATTTCTCATTATTTTCGATTTGACTTGTTGCAATAGAGAGATAAATTAAATTTCAAGTATTAATAAAATCTTTATTTAGTATAACTTGGTAGTGAGGCTGAGGAGTTTCAATCTTTCCGTGTAACAAATAAACCTGTCATGCTGCAAAAGATTCAAGCAATCCGTTGATATCTTTATATTGCATAACTTGCTCTTTCCAAATATAAATTTTTCACAATTTCTAAATTTTCATCACTATCATTAAAAATCTCATTTTGTCACACAGAATTCTCAAAAAATTTTGTAATATCCATTTTCGCTCGCTGATTCTGTTCGTTGTAAACATCTGCCCATTCTTTGTATTTATGAGTATCTTCAACTAAATCTTTCCAATTTTCGTTTCAAAATGTTTTCAAAATTAAATCTAATATTTTTTTCTCTGTTTCTGATAGCATATCAAATTCATCGATATTTGAATCTAGTTTTATATCATAATTATTGATTTTTGAAAACGGTATTTTTTTTCATTGAAAATCAATATCTTCTGGATTCTTGATAATATCATAAGTATGAGAAGCTACTGGTCAATATTTCATAGCACAATAAGTATCGTTTGTAATCAGATTCCCATACAGTCTTAAATGTAATTTATCAGCAAAAAAAACTAGTTTCAATACCTTAGTATAATTCATTGTTTTTTCTGATGTATGTTGCAAAAGATAGGATATTACTTGAGTAATTTTTTCAATATCTACATACATTTCGTTATTTCAAAGAGTAAAGAATAACAATCACTGCAACCTAACGTTAATCTTATAGGGAAATAAAATTTTAAGTCAAGTTTTTTTGAGACATTTTTGTTCAGATTTTTTTCTTGATTTTTGCTTATATTTTCTTATCGTAAAAAATGCTTACAGATATATGATGAAGACTGGTGGAGTCTCCAATCTATTATAAAATTTTTATTCAAGAGGAAATTTAGCACTCTAGTGAGTGGAGATATCTCTTGGATAGAATTTTGAGGATTCTACTGGTCGTATATCTGTAAGCACCACTCGTTAGTGTGCTTTTTATTTTAGGGAAAAAATTTGCTAGGAAATAAAGCTAGTCTGCATATTTAGACTTATTTATAAAAAAGGGGTCTTATAATGGTTTGGCGACTATGATATGGAGATTAGCTTTATATCTTAGGAGGAGGGTGGGGTTTATATAAGGTCAATCATTTCCATGAAATTTTCAATAATCACTCCATCATTCAATCAGGATGAATTTATAGAAAGAACAATAGAATCAGTAGTAAATCAAAAATGAGATTTTAAAATTGAATATATCATTATGGACTGATGATCTACTGATTGAACCGTTGAAATACTAAAAAATTATGAGAAGAAATTAAAGTGAAATGATAGAATAACTTTCATCCGAAAATCAGAAAAAGATAAATGACAATCAGATGCAATTAATAAATGATTAAAATTAGCAACTTGAGATATTCTTACATACTTAAATAGCGATGGTACATTAGAACAATGAGCCTTACAATTAGTAGCAGACAAGCTTTGAAAATCTGACAAAAAATGGAGTTATGGAAAATGTAGAATAATTGATAAAGAAGACAAAGAAATAAGAAAACGAATTACTTTGTATAAAAATATTTTATGAAGAAATTTTTCATATTCTAAATTATTAACAGAGAACTTTATCTCTCAGATGACAGTTTTTTGGAAAAGAGAAGTAATGGAGAAATGCTGATATTTTGATGAAAACGAGCATCTATGTATGGACTATGAATATTGGCTTAGAATTTGAGAACACTTTGAACCATTATATATCCCTGAATATATAGCTGATTTTAGATTTTATCAAACAAGTAAATCAGGGGCACATTTTGATAAACAATTTAAAGATGAATTAAGATTAGCCAAGAAATATGCTAGATGAAGATATAAATGGTCATTATTAGTACATAAATTCAATTATTATAAAATAACTTGGATTTATAAAGTTTTATCTTTTATTAAGAAGTAGGAGATGAAACAAAAAAAAATCTTAGTAGTGATACCATATTTCATACCAGCATATAGCTACTGATGACCAGTGAAAGTTGCTTATGATTATGCGGTTAAGCTAAAAGAAAGATGATATGATATAACTGTAATTACAACTGATGCATTAGATAAAGATAATAGAATAAAAAAACTAGAAGAAACTATAGACTGAATAAAAATAATCAGATTTAAAAACTTTTCAAATTACTTAGCAAAATTTCACAATATATACCTACCATTATGAATTACAAAACGAGTTAAGAGAAATATTAAAAATTATGATATTGTTCATATGCACGATTTTTTTACATATCTAAATGTAATTGCAGGTAAATACTGTAGGAAAAACAATATTCCATATATCATCCAACCACATTGAAGTGCTAATTTTCTGCCTGAAAGATGAAAATCTTTTATCAAAAAAATATTTTTTAAGCTATTTTGAACTAAATTGTTTGAATGAAGTAAATCAATAATTGCAGTAAGTCAGTATGAAAAGAATAATATTTATTATGAAGATAAAGATAAAATTGAAATAATTTATAACGGAATAGATACCAAAACAATCAAAGAATACGAAAAATCTATAACTGAAAAAGATATAAAAGACTTCAAATCAAAATTTTGATTAAATTGAAAGAAAATTATTTTTTCAATGTGAAGACTCCACAATGTGAAAAGATTTGATAAATTAATAGATTGGTCTAAAGATATATTAATGAAGAATAAAGATTGTCGTGTAGTTATTTCATGACCTGATGAATGAGAAATGGATAAATTGAAACAACAAATAAAAGATAACTGATTAGAGTGAAAAGTAATTTTGACATGATGATTATATGGAAAAGAAAAATATATCGCATATTGAATAGCAAATATTTTTACCCTCCTATCAGATTCAGAAGCAGGTGCAGTAACAGTAACAGTAACAGATGCTATATATTATAATTTGCCTTTAATATTATCCAAATGATGTAATTTTGAATTTAAAAACGAATATGTAAAAATTGTTGATAAAAAATCTGACTTTGAAACTGCTATTTGAGAGCTAATAGATAAAAAAGCGAACTATTCATTCTGAAAAGAATTCGATATGGATTATTTAATTACTAAATTAGAAAAGATATATGATAAATAAAGATAATATCTATTTCTCTTTTGATGATTGATATCCAAAAGATTTAGAATTTGCGAAAGAATTAAAGAAAAGATGATTTAATAATTTAATGTTTTATGTTCCGATTAAAAATTGTGAGTGAAAAGAAACATTAACTGAAAATGAAATAAAAGAATTATCAAAGCTATGAGAAATATGATGACATACTTATAATCATGTAGATCTTATGACTTTATCATTAGAAGAAGCTGAAAGTGAAGTAAAAAAATGAAAAGAAGATTTAGAGAAAATATTATGAAAAAAAATAGAAACTTTCTGCTACCCTAGGGGACATTTTAATAAAAAGATAGTAGAATTAGTGAAAAAATTATGATTTAAATATACAAGAAGTGCTAGATTATTTAATTTTCATAAGATGAATAAGTGAAAATTCGTAGAGCATCCGAATATTCATTTCTATCCTCATTCTTTGCTAATAGATTGTCTACACTGTATAAAGTGGATGGATTTTTATAGTTTGTTTTGGAGATTGAGATATTTTTATCTTTCTCATTATGATATGATAATTAAGATATTAGAGAAGAATTGATATGTACATATATGGTGACATACATGGGAAATAGATAAGAAAGAGTTTTATAAAATGTTAGATATTTTAGATTATTAATAATAAATAAAATGACAGATGTAATTAAAGATTTTTATGAAAATAAATCCTGAAAGTGTAATTGTGTGCAAAAATGATTTTTATGATGGTTATTTTATAAGTTTGAAAAATTTAATGTAGATAGAAACGATAAATGTATTGAATTGGTAAAAAATGTAGTCAAGAAAAGAAAAATAAAATCGGTATGTGATATCTGATGTTCCCGTGGAACTCTACTAAGTAAGTTAGAAAAAATCCTTCCAGATTTGGAATATATTCAATGAATAGATATTGATGAGAAAATCTTGAAGGAAGCAAAAGCTAATGTTAAAAATGGAGATTTTTATTCTTGCGATATAAATCAATCCTTTAAATTACATCAAAAATGTGATTTAATAACATGTTTAGCAGTTATTGAGCATGTTTTTAGTCCTGAAGATGTTGTAAAAAATATATCTGAAAATATCAATAGGGTGGAACGTTAATTATTCAAGTACCAAATATTGTTTGTATAACAAGAAGAATACAATTTTTATTTTGAAATAGACCTAGAACATCGTGGGATGAATGATGGGATTGATGACATATAGCATATTTTACAAAAAAAGACGTTGTAAAATTATTTAAAGATAATTGATTTGAAATTGAAAAAATCACTGGTTCATGAGTCTTTGCATCATTAAGGAATTGGTGGGTGTCTTTATTATCTCCAGATATTATTATTGTTGGGAAGAAATATTAAGGATGTTAGAATTAGGGAAAGTTATAATGTATTAAAATTCAAGAAGAAAAATGGCATATTTTTTAAATTTTTTGTAAAAAACACGTAAAAGACACAAAATAATTTGATTTTTTTGTTTTTTTTACTATACTTATTCGTATAAGTATGATTTATTTATTTATTTTATAAAATGCTATTACGTATATTCGCTTCTAATTTTCTTTCTTTTAAAGATAGTGTGGAGTTTTCTTTTGCTGCAAAGCATGTAAAAAATAATAATGCTGTTTTTTTTATAGAAAAAGAGTACGGTAAAAGGGGAAAAAAATATGCAGTAAATAAAGTTAGTGCTATATATTGAGCAAATGCTAGTTGAAAAACAAATTTGTTGAAAATAATAAAATTTATAAAAGAAATGATTTTATTTTCTCATAATCAAAATTTTTTACCATCTCATTTGTGATATAAACCTTATTTGTTAAATACAGAGCAAAAAAATAGCGAATTTTGAGTTGATTTTTTTATTGATGAAATCTTATACTCGTACTACTTTATTATAGATTCTAAAACAGATAAAATATTGGAAGAAACTTTGCTTGAATACAAATCGCAGAAGGCAACGACTTTATATAAGAGAAAATTACAACATTTCACTTTTTCTGAAAGTTTTTCTGCTGAATGAAAAAACAGAAAAGATTTTGTAAGAGAAAATTCTCTTGCACTTAGTGTTTTTTCAAATATGTCATGAGAAATATCTTCAAAAATTCGAAAGTTCTTTTTAGAAAAAGTACATATATTTCAAATTGAAAATAATATTCATTGAATTCCTGGGCAATTTAATATGAACGATACTATTACAATGATAGATAAATATTCGCAAGATTTTTGATTGTTTTTGCAGAAATTTCTACTTTCAGCAGATATTAATATCAATAAAATGGATTATAAAATTGAAGAGAAATCAGTTCCGGGGATATCTCCTAATAATGAGGGGAAAATAAGGATATTTACCAATTCATTTAATCATTCTATTTATGATAATAACTGAAATAAAGTTGAAGAAATAAATTTTACTCCAGATTTAGAAAGTACATGAACAAATAGATTGGTCAGTTTAAGTGGGTCATTGTATAATGTAATAAAACATTGAATGACTTTATTTATTGATGAACTTGATAGTAGTTTACATCCATTATTATTGAAAGAAATAGTAAAAGCATTCAATTCCCAACGCAATATCCTTAATTGACAGCTTATTTTTACATCTCATGACGTGTCATTATTAAATGATCCTCAAATTCTTCCTAGAGATCAAATATGGTTTGTTGATAAAAATATAAAATGAGAATCTACTATATATTCTCTTGATGATTATAAGGGGTTGAATAATAGAAATATTGAAACAGATTATTTACTTTGAAGGTTTGATGCTATTCCACACACAAAAACAATTTAGCTTTTTTACAAATGTATAATGTCTAATTTTGATTCAAGGTTTATGAGATCTACCCACAAAAAAGAACCTAAAAAAATTTATCAAATATTTTGTGAATGAGAAAGTGAAGAGAATTATTTTTTATATCTTTGAAAACAATTATGAAAAAGTATACATTGTCATAAACTTCAACACAAAGACTTTAAGTGAATAATTAAAGAAATAAGAGATGCTGTAAATCTAAAATGATTAAAAAAGAAAGAAGTTTTTTGCATAATAGATAAAGATGAACATAATATACAAGAATGTCAAGATAACAATTCGAGACTATTAAAATATGCAGAATTGATATTTAGTAGTAAATCTTTTGAAGTATGGATTTTGATGCATCCATCTAAATTTGAAAAAGAAGTTCAAAGTGTGCAAGAATACAAAAAGATACTTAATTCAGGATCCAATAAACAGTTTTTTACGAAGAATGGATTTAATTGAGAGATCCGAAAACCATATTCAGATGAAAAACTTTTAAACATATTGTATAATAATACTCAAAAAGCTATAGATAATGCTGAATATGTTTCTAATAAACAATTAGAAGAAAATTGAAATAATAAATTTAAGTGTGAACCATATAGCGATATGTGAAAATTAATCAAAGAAATTGTATTTAATTAAAAAAATAAAAAAGCTCTAACATAAATTTTGACCAAGCTTGTTATGTTGAGATTTGTTTTGTGTGTTAAAGAAAAAATAATTATCAAAATATCTTAAAATA
>JAFRZH010000035.1 GCA_017442645.1 bacterium
CTCCTTTTTTTGTAAAGTAAATTTCAAGGATTTTTTGCATAAATTTTTGACCTTAAATATCAAAAATTTATGCATACTTATAATAACAATTAGTAACTAATTTTATTCTTAATTGATTGCACTTCCTTCTTGATTCTACATTTTCTATTTTCTCGACTTTAATTTGCTATTTGGGGGTAAATACATATAAGTTGAAAAATTGTTTTTTATTTTGTTGCATTGTTGATGATTCGATTTGCTGTGCTTTGAGTTGTGATTGTTCTTGCTTTATGCGGACTTTTTTTATTTAAGAAATTGCATATTTTAGATAGGCCATGAGCTGATATTGCTTGAACAAGAAAACCTGTTCCTACTTTACAAGGGGTGTTTGTATATTTGATTTTCCTTGCGGTATTGGGAATTTTCTTTCATGATTATTTTGCAAATTCTGTAATTCAAGGTTTTCTTATTTGATGATCTCTTATTTTTTTTGTAGAACTGATTACAGAATTAGATTATATTGGGAAAATTCATTTTAAAATTTCTCCCCTTGTTAGGTTTTTTTTTCATTGTATTGCTGCCTGTTTAACATTGTATTTTAGTCATATTAATGTTCCAGAACTCCCTTTCTTTTGAGATTTGGATCTTCCTGAATGGCTTTTTTATTTGATTTTTGTTGGGTGGTCTGTGTTTATTATTAATGCAGTAAACTGGATCGATTGAATTTATGCCCAGGGAAATGGGGTTTTATCAATCTGATTTTTTACTCTTTTTTTATTGATTAAGTTTGTTGTTTTTGAGTCTTATGATAGTTTCCCTAATTATGATACCTTGCTTCTTGTTCAAAATCTTTCGCTTGTTTTAGGTATAATTTCACTAGTTTATACCGTTATTGAATTTAAACCTTTGGGGTTGATTAGAGATGTGGGAACGATGTTTTTAGCTTTTTGATTAGCTTATTTATCACTTCTTTGATGAGCAAAAATAGGGACTCTTATTGTTACTTTGTCTTTAGTTATTTTTGATGCAATTTGGATTATTTTATATAGAATTTTTGTTCTCAAAAAGAATCCTATGAAAGGAGATTATACTCATTTACATCACCGTTTACTTTGACTTTGATGGACAAGAGGAGAAGTAAGAGCTTTTGTTCGGATTTTTTCTCTTTTGATGATGGTTCTTATCCTTCTTCAAGGTACTAATAGAATTCATAAATTGATTATTTTTTCTTTAATGGCTTTGATTTTTTTCTGAATAAATACCTATCTTTTTATTTATAAGAAACTTCCTTGTGGATTGAAAAAAGAAAAAACAGAATAATTAAATTTTTAAAAAAACATTGAAATAACTTCTTGAAAAAGAATCTTGTTTACATATCTTTTAAGAGTAAACTTATTTCAAATATTAAGATATATCTATGGAAAAGAAGAAAATTTTGATTGTTATATGAAGTTTGGTTTTAATTCTTATTGGTGTTATTGTTTTTTGTATATTTCAAAAAAATGTTCCTTTTTATAAGGAAAATGTCGATGAAAATCGTGATGATATCACCTCTGTTTCTGTTCCACAGAAAAGTGCCATAAATTCAAAAGAAGATAAATCTGAACGGTGATATGGAGATTTGACTGAAATTTTTGAGGGAGAGTGATATGAACAGATTCAGGGAGAATATTGATTTACTGCAGAATGATTTTAGTATGGTAAATTTTTCTTTTAATCAATTGCAACATTCTTTTCTTCAAAATGGTAAATATTTTGAAGGTTTTAGAGATATTTCAGGTGAAAAAAAAATTAATGTTTGATCTGGTAGTCATTTTCTTTATGTTTGTATTTTGCAAAATAGTCAATTAGATCTTTCTTTTTTTATTGATGGTGTAGGTACAAAGGGGGAGATTTTTGTTTTTGTCCCCTTGTTGGATTGAGAACAAGGGGGGGTAAATTTTGTTGCGGAAGTTTCTTCTTCTGAGGTTGAACTTTTTGTTACTATTATCTCTTTTCAAAAAGAGCAATCTCAATTAAAAGTTAATGGAGAAGTTAATATTTGAGAGCATGTTCAAAATGTTAAAGCTTTGTTACAAGAAGAAACTTATTTTATTGGAGAGCAAGTAAAAACACAAATGACACCTTCTTTATTGGTATCTTCTCATCAAGTTAAAACTTCTCATGGTACAAAAATTCAAAGAATTCCTATAGAAACTTTGTTTTATTTGCAAAGTAGAGGATTATCATTACAACATTCGAAGAAGTTTTTTGTGGAAAGTTTGTTTAAAAGAGTTTTAGCTCCTTTGGAGCTTTCTGAAAAGGAAGAAGGTGAAATAAAACAATTTATTCAATAATAGATAAAATATGGAGAAATTGATTCATTTAGTATTAGATTTTTTGCAGATTTCTGAAGAGGAGAGAAAATGATATTTTGCTTTATGTCAAATTATTCAAGAACATTATGATTGGCCTATACAGATTTATCATAGAATGGATTTCTTTTTTGAAAAATTTTCTCAATTATTGCATGAAGAAATTTCTGAAATGGATTTTCTTTCGACAGGAGATGTTACTTCTGATTATCCTTTGTATGAGAAAAAGAAGATCTCTTCTCGAGAATTATTTACTCAACAACATCATCTCTTAGATGCTTTAGTAGAAAAGACTTTAGTGATTGCTGATGAAAAAAGTTTTGTAGCCCTTTCTTTGCCTCAACAAGAAGAAATACAAAAAAAATTGAAAAAATCTGGTTCTTTATTGTTACTTTGTTAAAATTTCAGACTTTTATTTTTTTATTATAGTGTTATGTGTTTATTTTGTGATATTGTAAAATGAGAATCACCTTGTTTTAAAATTCGAGAAGATGAAAAGTTTATGGCTTTTTTGGATATCTTCCCCAATATCAAAGGACAAACTATCGTGGTTCCTAAAAAACATTATGATTCGGATTTGTTTTTGATTCAAGATGGAAAATTTTTTAAGGAATATCTTTTAGCTACTCAACAAGTTGTGGAAATTTTGAAAAAAGGACTTTGAGTTCATAGAGTCTCTATGATTATGGAGTGAATGGGGGTTAATCATGTTCATTTGAAACTTTATCCATTGATTGGTCTTTCTGAAGAACGAAAACCTACTCTTGCAAGAGAAGAGATTTATTTTCAACAATATGAAGGTTATCTTTCGACTCAACCAGGTCCTCAAGCAGATATGGAAAATTTGGGGGCTTTGCAAACTCAAATAGTGAATTGATGACTTCTGAATTAATTATTTAGATTTATTTGTAAAAATACTGTAAAAATATCTTTGTTTTTTGACATACGTAAAAAAAAAATTATAATTATTTTTAGAGTTTTATTCCTTTTGTAAATCAATATGAAGAAAATTTTATGAATAGCAACGTTTCTTACTCTTTTTTCAGGAGCTTCTATGGCTAATTGTTTGACGGTTAAGTTTGATAATGGAGATTCTTTCTGTGTAGCAATGGAAAAAAGTTGAAAACAATATACCGCTTCTCTTACTTCTAAAGACCTTAGTTCTAAAACTAATTCTTTGAAATGTGAGATTTTACTTCCTGATAAGAGTTTGGAAAGCCTTGGGGCTTGTAATGGATCCTTCTCATATTCTTCAAATAGTACGGAAAAAATTAAATTATATGTAAAGTATAATCAGACTTATTATAATTTTATTGATACTTATTTTGATTTCTCTGAAGGAGAATGGGAAGATGTTAATGCTGGGAAAAATGGAAGTAATAATTCTAGTAAAAATGTAAGTTCAAATTTGGAAATAAGAGTGAGTGATACTGATGTTGATAAGTGAGATAGTGTTGATTTGACAATCGAAACAGATGATGATTATGAAGATGATATTGATTTTACGGTTCAATATAAAGATGGTTCTTTTTCTGATATTGCTAAAAGGGATTATGGAACATATTTTTCTGACTATGACAATAAATTGACTTCATGAATAGATATGGATGGTGAAGAATGATATAAAAAAATTAAAAATCTGATTACTTTTAAGAAGGAAGGAACTTATAAGATTATAGCTTCAGATAATGATGATAAAACTGCATCTGTTATTATCTATGTAGGGGAAACAGATTCTTCAAGTGATGAAAATACAACTTTAACTCTTACTCCTAGTGATTCTAATCCTAGTAAAAATGAATATATTGACATGAAAATTAAAACAGATTCTGACTATGAAGGAGAAGTTAAGTTTTCTAGTGTTGAATATAAAGATTCAGGTTCTTTTACAAGTGTTTTAGGAAATGATAGTTATTATGTGTCTTCTTCTATTGATGATGATAAATCTGTAAAAATGAAGGGAAGAGGATCTGTAAAAATTTCTGATTTTATCAAATTTAAAAAAAATGGAACTTATAAACTAGGTTTTAAAGATGAGGATGGTAATTCTCAAACAGTAAAAATTACAGTTGGAACGACAGACTCTAATTTGGAAGTTTCTGCGGATAATCTTACTCCTAAGGTAAAAGAGAAACTTACTCTTACTTTTAAAGATGACAAGAATGTATATGTATATTTTACAGGATATTATAAAGAGAAACAAAAAGATAAATGGACAAAAATATCTTCAAATACGAGTTCAACGTATTTCTCAGATTATTCTACTGAATGGAAGAGAGGGTATTATAAAACAACAACTAATAGTGAAAAAGAAGTAGAGGATTTCTTTGCTTTTGCAAAAGAATGATATTATAAGATTACGTTTGAGGATGAAAATGATAATGAAGCCGATGATTTAATTTTTAGTGTAGGATGAGTTTCAAAATATGATGAGGATAAAGAAGATGAAGAAGGTGGGTTTACTTTAAAACCAAGTACTAAAAGTCCAAAAGTAAATCAATATATTGATATTGATGTTCAGTCGAAAGATACTGATTATGCAGGAATCGTAAGAATCTCTGTAAGATATAAAGAAAAAAAGTCTGATGATTATACTAATATTAGAATTACTAATTCAAGTTATTTTGATGGAGATGAAAATAAATGAGATTATAATAAATGGAAAGCTTGAAGTTTTAATATTCTTTCTTCTAATAAAGGAAAGGAAGAATTAGAGAAATTGGTTAAATTTCAGAAAGAAGGATATTATGAAGTAACTTTTACTGATAAAAATTATGATAGTTCGAGTGTTGTCTTTAATGTTTGAGGAAATGGTTCTGTCTCTTATGATGACGATGATGATGAGGAAAGTGATGTTTCCGGATTTACAAAAAAAGAACTTTTAATTGTAACTGTAATAAAAGAGCGTTGGAAAGAGTTTGTTGCTGAAGTTAAAAGTGAGTCTTATAGTTTAAAAAATGATTCTTATTGGAAATATTTAAGTGATAATATTTATAACGGATTGAATGATGTTATTAATGATAAGAAAAATAGAGATTATGATGATTATAGAGATGTAAAAAAAGCTATTCTTGAATGGATTAGTTATGTTCAATTAAGACAATAATTATTATCTAAAAAATCTGACGTTAAAGTCAGATTTTTTTTAATTTTCTATTAGATGATGAAAGATTCCATGAATTACTTTTGAAGCTCCATCGCGAGAATATCTTTTGGCTAATTCCACCATTTCATTAATCAGAACTTCTTTAGGAGTGTGAAACTCTACAGCTTCTGTGTATCCTAGTAAGAAAATCACTTGATCCATGAGATCCATTTCTTCGTAGGTAAAGCTTGTAACATATTGATTTACTTTTTCTTGTACTATTTCACGATACTGAGGAACTTTTTCTAACATTGTCTTTAAATATTCTCTATCTATTTCTTTTTCCTTTCGTTCTTCAAATGTATAGTTGGCGATTAATTCTGTTTTTTTTACTTTCCAAGCTTCGTAAGCAATTTCTAATTGGTAATCAAGAATTTCTTGAATAGATTCTGATTTTTTTTCTTTTATTCTTGAAAGAATATTTCCATATTCTTCTTTAGAAAGTTTCCATGAGTCTTTAAATTGGATTTCTTCCTCAATTTTTTTTTCAAAGATCCCCCAATCTCCAGAAATGGTAATTTCTCCTTTTTCAGTATTTTTATCTTGTTGTTTTTGTTCTTCTTCCTCTATTTTTTCGTAAATCTGAAAAATTTTATCTGCAAAAAATATTTCATAAAGACAAGAAAGTAAAACTTTACGAGAATTAATTCTTTGAGAAATATTCATTTTTTTCAAAAAAATAAAAGAAAGCTCCATACTG
Source organism: bacterium (assembly GCA_017442645.1). Next base: position 6,179 of record JAFRZH010000035.1, read on the forward strand.
AATCATCAATATGAAGCATTAAATAAACTATTAGGCTTCTACAACTGTCTCTTTACTTGAAGTTTTTATAGTGATTACTTGTTTCCCATTATGATAACCACATACTGGACAAACTCTATGTGCTAATTTTGTTGCTCCACAATTTGGACAAACAGTTGTTTGGTATTTGTTTGTTAATTTCTTTAAGTTGATAGTTTTCCAAGTGGAATGTCTTCTATGAGTTTTCATCTTGGAAATTTTATTTCTTGGTGCGATATTCATTGAAATACTCTAAAAAAATAAAAATAAAAATCTGAACGTGTATTATTCTGCTTCAGGAATTACTTCTACAATCGTTTTTGTATAGGTTCTTCCATCAAATCTTTTGAACTTTTTCTTTCCAAATGTTACGATTCCATCAATAGAAGCATGAATTGTAAAATCACTTGCTAAATACGTGTTCTTTCCACATTCATATTTAGATCCATTTTGTCTAATAATAATATTTCCTGCATAAGCTTTTTGACCTCAAAAAAGTTTAACTCAACGATATTTTGGTTGTGAATCTCTAAGATTTTTTGCAGAACCTGCCGCTTTTTTATGTGCCATATCTCATAAAGTAAAATAAAATAAACAAGTAACTCATCGAAAAATTCGTGGTTGACAGCCCATGATGAATTTTCCTATAAGCAAATTTCCCTATTCTTTTAAGAAAAGTACTACTATTCTATATAGTGATTTTTAGGTCGTTTTCAAGTGCTATTTGCCCTTTTATTTACCCTTTTTTGGTTGTTCTCAAGTTTTTATATTATACTCTTTTGTCCAACGACTTCAAGGAAAGGGGGAATACTTAGATTCACCCATAATTTTTTATTTTTTTATCCCCAAACGATATTTCCTTTCATTCCTGAGTTTTCGGAAGATCTTCCTTCTTAGTACTCAATGTAAAGAATATCGCTAGGCTTTCCTCTTTTTTATTTTTCGTATGGAGAAAATAATTTTTATGACTATAATAACTGTAGGGATTCCCCAAAAATAAAGGCATTCTTTGAGGAAATTTTGAAAAGTATTTGCATTCATTATTATTGGTAATGGTCAAGAAATACTAATCCCCCGAAACGCTAATACTAATAATATTGGTGTTTCCCCTTTCTTATTTGGTAATAATAAGGCAAGATATGGTATTAAAAGAACTAACCATCGTATAACATGATATACCATTACACTTAAAGGAATTTCGTTTTTGGGGAGAAATGTTTCTAAATCAAAAATATCTAAGTAAGGCATCGAAATCATGATTATTTGTTCTTTAAATAAAACTGTATTCAAGCAATACTACTTCCAATCAGTCGAGATATCTGAAAAAAATTTCACAAATAGATACTATTTCCTCCAATTAAGTCGATACCGTTGCCATTCCATTCAATTCATCGATATAACAAAATCAGACTTGTAATTATCCGAATACTATACACAAGTCAACTAAAACAATATTTTCAATGAGATTGACGTGCAATAATAGAGACAAAAAAACAAATAATCCCAATTTCTGAGCATATGCCTATTATTATTGCAATTGTTTTTTCATCCATTTTTCATAAGACAATTTTTTAAACTATTTTTTATAGTCTATGTTTTTTATATAAAAAAAAAAGAAAAAAAAGA
>JAFRZH010000036.1 GCA_017442645.1 bacterium
ATAATTTATTTGATATACAAGCGTTTTCACTTTCAATAAAAAATGGTATAGCGTTTAACTTTTCAATGAATAAAAAAAATCACAAAAAAAAGAGGGAAGAATCCCCCTATAACATTATTAAGGTTCAAAATTTTAAGCAGTCATTGGTATATTACTAGGTCATTGAATAGTTCATTCTGACAATTCATTATTTCATGATCACTGAACCGAATCAGTAATCGTATTAATAGCAGAAGAACCAAAATTCGTTACTGCTCATGCTGCATTGGTAACTGCTCCTAAAGCACTTGATCAAATATTTCCCGCAATACTTCCAAATCCATCTCCATTACTTATTCCAGTTCAAACAGCAGAGCCAATATTTCCTACGGTTCAAACTGCTGAAGCTCCAACATTTGTTGCAGTATTTACTGCAGAAGTTCCCATATTCACAGCGGTATCAGTAACAGATGTTGTAACACTAACTGCTTTATCTGCAACATTTCCTACTGCACTTACAGCTCCTTGAATAATATTTCCTCCCAATTCACCTGGGACTACAGATCCTACCGTTCAAACAGTATCTTTTCAAAGTTCAACTGCTGTCCCAACCGTATTTTTTCAAATTTCCACTGCTCATCAAACCGCCTGAGTTCCCGTCTGAACAGTAGCACTTGCAACATCTTTCACCATTCAAACTGCATTTTCAAAGAAATTTCCTCCTTGATTATTTGCGACAGCTCAAGTTACTCAAGAGGCAAGTGAACTTCCTGCTCCTACAACAGTTTTTGTCGCTCAACCAATAACTCACATTCCCGTTTGAACAGTTTTTCAAACAACATCAGATACCATTGAAACTCACTTTGAAAAAAGATTTTTTGCACCTCCCAAAAGTCCTCAAAAAAATCATGGTAAAGGTGCAACAATATCCGTTTCAGAAGGAATCTGAGTATTAGCTACAGGATTATCATTATGAATATCTTGTACGGGAGCCGACATTACAGGTTGAGGTTGAACCTGAGGAATTTCTTGCTGAACAGGTTGAACAGAGGGTTGTGAATACATTGGAGAAGCAACTTGTTGTGAAAACTGTGGTGAAACTTGTTGAACAGGTTGCTGCATTTGAGTTTGAATAGGACCTTCAGATACAGACGAAACATGTTGAACCTCCTCCTGTTGAGAAATATCCGAAGTCATTTGAGCAGTTCACGTTATTGGTTCTTGAACTGGATTTACTTGCATAGGAGAAAGAGTTTCCTCTGTTACTCCTTCATTTGGAGAGGAAACGATATCAAAAGAAAAAGATTTATCATTACCACCCAAATTTTCCTGAGATCATTCAGTATTTTCTTCTTTTATTTCAGTATTAGAAACCGCAGAAAGATCCGTTGAAAGATCAATTTTCATTTCTTCTGACTGAGAGACATCTGACGTTTTTTGTAGTTCTCAAAATTCTAAAGAAACTTCCCCAGTATTTAAAGAGGGATTTTGAGATTGAATATTTTGATCTCATTGAGAAACTTGAGGATTTCCTCATAACTGCTGATTATCACCAATTCCTTGGTTGTCTCATTGAAATCAAGTTTGTGTTTTTGTTTGTAAATCCATTTCAAAAAAAATATTAAAATAAATTTCTCCTATATTTTAGTCTTTTTCCAAAATTATGCAAATTTTTACCAAGAAAATTAAAAAAAGAGGAAAATTTCCCCTACTCCATCAAATCCAAAACTTCAAAAAATCTCTCTAAATCTGCTTGATCATTATACACATATGTACTCACACGAATTGTTCCTCCTACTTGCAAGAACTTATGAAGAGGATAAGCACAATGACCTCCTACACGCAAACAAACATTTTCTTTTGCAAAAAGTTCTCAAATCTGATTGAAATTAGTGTTTCCCGTAAGTTTCGTGAAAGAGAAAACTCCAACACGGTTTTCAAGTTTTTTCGTTCCAAGCAGTCTGACTTTTCCTTCTCTTTTTTGAAATCCATTCCATAAAAATTGGACCATTTGTTGTTCTTCTTTCCACATTTTTTCAATTCCTCCATACTGCTCTATCCACTCCAAAGCTTTCAAGAGAGAAACAGCACCAATAATATTAGGAGTTCAAGCCTCTCGTTTCATAGAGTTTTTTTGTAAAGAATACTCCCCTACTGAAACATCTTTCACTGTTCCCCCTCAAAGAATCATCGGTTCCAATTCTTTCACCCACTGCGATTTCAGATACAGCATTCCAAGTCCGGAATATGCCATTATTTTATGCCCCGTCATAATCATTGCATCACATCAAATTTTCTGCACATCAACTGAGAAATGAGGAACCGACTGTGATCCATCAACGACAAAAAACGTATCTTCTCTCAAAAGAGAGTGAAGTTTCTCCACTTCGATAATGGTCCCTGTAACATTCGAAACTTGAGAAACGGATACCACTTTCACGTTTTCCGTATATTTTTGCTGAAAATCCTCCCAATCCAGATTTGTCTCTTCATCAATTCCGATAAAATCCACTTCAAAACCAATCTCTTGCGCAAAACTCTGCCAAGCCAAAACATTTGAATGATGTTCCCAAATTCCAAGCAAAACCTTATCTCCCTTTCAGATTTTTTTACTTTTTACCAAAGCTTGAATCAAAAGATTGAAAGCATAGGTTGAATTATACGTATAAATAATCTCTTTCGCATGTGCATGAATCAATTGTGCTAATTTCACCTTTGAAAGTTCATAAAGATCCTCGGCATTTTCAGAAATCTGATACAATCCACGATGGATATTCGCATAATCATGAGCAACAAATTCAGAAACTCCATCAATGACAATCTGAGGTTTTTGAGTCGAAGCAGCATTATCAAGATAAACAAGTCAAGGATTATTCTGAAAAAGAGGGAACTGAGATTTAAGAGACATAAGAAAAGAAAAAAAGAATAAAAGTCTGATGATAAAGAAAATAAATAATACTAAAATGAAGCCTTAAAATCAAGAGTAATCACCTCACATTGATATAATTCTCTCATTTTTTCTACTACAGTTTTAAGAGAATAACGAGGATCTTGTTGATTGTGATAATACCATTTATAAGAATCTATAAAATAAATTTTTCTCAAATTTTGATAAGGTTGAAAAATTTCCGACTGAGTAGCAAAAATATGCTTTGCAATACCAAATTTAATAGACCATCGATGTTCATTTTTTCTTTTTTCAGTATCTGTAGAAAATAATTGTAAATGTTCTTTATCTTCTTTATAATGTTCTCCTAAAAAATTATAACGAGTCCAATTATCAGGAAAAATATAAAGATTTTGTTCTATATTTTTTTGTTTTTTAACGGTTAACTTTCTTTTTAAAAGTGTCTCAATTTCTAAAGGAACAAAATACTTCATAACAGATCTATAATCAGAAAACCATTCTTGAACCATCCAATGACACAAGGCTAACAAATTATCATCAAACAAATAAGGATAAAGAATTTCTATTTTTTGGGATCAAGAAAAAGGATAAACATGATCGTACTTTTCAGGGAAAACAATTTCTTCTCACAAAAGCAAAACATAATCCTCTCAAACTTTTACTAAATCTCCAGGATTTCACAATTTTTCATCCGTTGAAAAAACTCTATAATACTTTCAAAATCAACATCCATAAGTAAAAGAAAAAAGAAACATCTTTCAAAAAAAAATAAACTAGATTCATTGTAAAGATTTACAATCCTTCTGCAAAAGAAAATTAAAACAAAAAAAGAGGAAAAGAAAAACAACAGAAAAAACACCTCAAAAATTTGACAAAAAAAACTAATCGAGCTATAATTAAAGCACTTATATTTTATCTTTAATAAAAAAATGAGGACAACAATCGGAAGAATGCCAATTTGGAGAAAAAAAGAAGCAGAAAGAACAAAAAGAGAAAAACTTATCAGAGATTGTGTTTTTTTCGGACTTTTAATCTTTATTTGTGGAATTTGTATCAAGACCGTGTACGTTATGTCAGAACTTCTTGAAGCAACTGCAGCTTTATCAGAGATTAACTATCTTGTTGCACAAAACGGAACTATTTCAGACGAGAACGAAACCATCGAAGAAAATGATAGTAAAACGATGGAAAATAGTTTTTCTGGAGAAAATCAAGATTCTTTTTCTGGAGAAATGATAGACGAAATAGAAAAATAGAAAAAATCTGAGTTTACTCAAAAAAAGAAACTGAACCGTCCTCAGTTTTTTTCTTGTTTTTAAAAAAACATTTCTCCACTTAATTCCCTCTTGTAAAAACCTTTCACTTTCATACACTAAAATCAATTTATTTGATAACTTGAATCCATGAAAATCGGAATCGTTGGACTTCCAAATGTTTGAAAATCAACCCTTTTCAATGCTTTAACCAAGTCTTATGCTGCACCTGCGGAAAATTTTCCTTTTTGTACGATTGACCCCAATGTTGGAATTGTAGAAGTAAAAGACGAGAGGATCGATAAACTCGCCGAACTTTCTCAAAGCCAGAAAAAAGTCTATGCTGCTACAGAATTTGTGGATATTGCAGGACTTGTGAAAGGTGCTTCGAAAGGGGAGTGACTTGGAAATAAATTTCTTTCGAATATTCGTGAAACGGACGCTATTGTGCAGGTACTTCGTTATTTTCAAGATCCTGATGTCGTACATGTAGAAGGAAATGTGGATCCTTTGAGAGATGTAGAAATTATCAATACAGAACTTATTTTAGCAGATTTGGAACAGCTCGAGAGATCGCTTCCTTATCTTCAAAAAAAAGCAAAAACCTGAGCAGCTTCAAAGGATGAAAAGAGAACTGCGGAGATCCTTGAACTTTTCCAGAAAAATCTCAATGAGGGAAAGCTTCTCTATCCCCTCAAAGAAGAACTCTCAGATGAAGATATCAAACTCGTGAAATCGTATAATTTTTTGACCTTCAAATCCTTTATTTATGCGCTCAATATTGCTCAAGACGATATCCCTCAAGCTCAAGCGATCCAAAAAGAATACGAAGAGAAACTTCACGCTCCCGTTGCAGTAGTGTGTGTGAAATTGGAAGAAGAAATGCTTGATATGGAGGAAGAGGAAAAAATCGAATTCATTTCGGAGCTGGTATCTGTTGAAAAACAAGCGATCCCTACTTTGGACCATCTGATTTCTTTGGCTTTTTCTACTTTAGGACTCATGTATTATTTTACCACAGGAGAAAAAGAAACAAAAGCCTGGACGATCAAAAAAGGTTCAACTGCTCCTCAAGCAGCATGAGCTATCCACTCCGATTTTGAAAGAGGATTTATCAAAGCTGATGTAGTTTCTTATGATGATTTAGTTACTGCAGGAAGCCGAGCAGGAGCAAGAGAAAAAGGACTTCTTCGTCAAGAAGGGAAAACTTATGTAGTTCAAGACTGAGATGTAATAATATTCAAATTTAATGTATAGTTTTTGATAGAGAATAAAAAATGACGAAAAAAACTTGACATTAAAAAGTACTTTATTATATATATTAGTGTCTATCCATTAATGGATATTTTGTCTTATTAACGATAATCAATAATGAATTTTAATGTAAAGCTTGATGATACTAAATTGAAGGTTGATCTTTCTTCTACAGAATTGAAAGATGTCTTGGTATACTGTAAAGCAAAAGAAGCTTTAGTACTCGTAAAAAAATTCTGATTGGGAAGTGATGGGAAAACTTTGCCTCTTCAAAGAATTGGGAAAGACTACTCCTTAACGAGGGAAAGAATGAGACAAATTGAAACGCAAGCTCTTATGAGATTTCGTAGATTGATTGTAGGAAATGAAAAATATACTTCCGTTTTAAGTGAAGCTAGAAAAATTCTAGAAGCTCATGGATGCGTTTTATGAGAAGATGCATTAATTGCAAAATTAATCAATAGAAATATGTTTAAATTCAATAAGGCAGAACTTAAACTTATTTTAGTATCAGATTTTGACCTCTTTTATCTCAAAAGAAATAAATATATCAATAAGTCTTTCTATATTTCTCCTCTCTATGAAGATTTATTGATGAAAATGGTTCTTTTTGTAAACAACTATTTCGAAGAGAGAAAATCCGCACAAGATCTCTATGAATTTGTGGCTGTAGTGAAAGAAAAATTTTTGAAAGAATACAAAGAAGTAGAATGCTTAAGAAATGATCTTTTCTATATAAACTTTTTCTCTGTTATAAAAGGAATCGCTGTATTCGATGGAAAAATTGGATTTACTTCTTTCCCTGAAGTTTATCCCAAAACAATGAAACTTAAGATTTACTATACCATGAAAAGACTCAATAAAGCAATCCATTTCCAAGAATTACCTGCAAAAATTCTCGATTGGTTTCCAAATCATTCAGTAAAAATCAATACCGTACACAATGAACTCGTAAAGAATACTGATCTCTTTGTAAATCTCGGACTTGGACTTTATGGACTTAGAGAATGGGGATATGAAGGAGGAGTTGTAAAAGACATCTTAGTAAGAATTTTCGAAAAAGCAAATAGACCAATGTCAGTAAAAGATCTTTGTAAAGAAGTGTTAAAAGAAAAAATGGTAAGTCCTGCAACAGTAAATATGAATTTACAAAAATATTCTGACCTTTTTGAAAGAGTTTCAAAAGGAGTCTATCAACTAAAAGAACAACAGCCAAAAGAAGCTAAATAAATTAAAAAAAAAAGAGGATTAAATTTTTCCTCTTTTTTCATAAAATAAAAAATGATAGTTCTGAATTAATAAAAAATCTATTGATATATATATAAATCATTATAAATATCAACGTAAACAAAAAAAATGTCTAACAATTAAAATCGTACTACTATGGAAGAACCATTAGTAAACTTCGAGGTAAAGGGGCTGCCTGATGAAGAATTTCAGAAGGTGAAGGAGTACTTGGAGCGTATGCAAAAAGAACACCCAGAGTATTGCATTCGAGACATCAAACTCGAAAAAAGACCCGTTGAAGAAAAATAGTCCTCGAACACAACACAACAATGGAGGCTGTAATCCAGCCTCTTTTTTTTGTACAAAATTTTGATTTTCATATTTATTGAATATACAGAAAATTAGACAAATTACGAATATTTGTTAAAACTTAAAAGGACACAAAGAATCGTGTCCCTGCAGCTTTTATCTTAATAACTCTTAGCAAAAATTACTTTTCCAATACTTGGCTTTCCTGAATAAATACAAGTTCCTGGAACTTTTTCTCTCTTAAAGTCATAGCATCTGATCGTTGCTCTCGTTTCTTCTTGAATTTTATCTGCTGTTTCCTTCGTCCCATCTCGATGAGCAAGGACAAATCCTTTTTCAATTTTCTCTTTAAATTCTTCATAAGTATCTACTTCATAGGTATGTTCTCTTGTGAAAGCTTCATGTTTTTCAAAAAGTGTTTTCTGGATTTCTTCGAGGAGGGATACAACCTTAGTTGATAATTCTTCTTTATTAATCAAAATTTTCTCTTCAGTATCTCTTCTAAAGAGTTCAACCTTTCCTTGTTCTACATCTCTCATTCCGATCGCAATTCTCAAAGGAACTCCTTTGACTTCGTATTCATTATATTTTCGTCCTGGAGTCTTCTGAGGATCGTCATCGATTTTAACTTGGATAGGGAAAGATACCTTTCACAAACATTCAGACTCAATTGAAAATTCAGATTTTTCTATTTTTTCTAATTCTGGAGCAAGATACTCTTTTATCTTCTGTAAATCCTCTTCATTTTTCGCAATAGGTACAACCACAAGATGAAGCGGTGCAATCGCAGGAGGCAAAACGAGCCCTTTATCATCAGAATGAGCCATAACCAATCCTCCCATCAATCTTGTACTTACTCCCCACGAAGTCGCATAAGGATATTGAAGTTCATTATTCTGATCGGTAAATTGTACTCCAAAAGCCTTCGCAAAATTCTGACCTAAATTGTGAGAAGTCCCTGACTGAAGTGCTTTATAATCTTTCATCATCGGTTCAAAGGTGTAAGTATGCACTGCTCCCGCAAATTTTTCATGTTCAGGTTTCTCTCCATAATAGGCAAAGAGAGATACAAAATGATTCACCAAATCCAAATAAACATGCAACATTTTTTGAGCTTCTGCCTCGGATTCTTCAGCAGTTGCGTGAGCTGTATGCCCTTCTTGTCGAAGAAATTCAGAAGTTCTCAAAAAAGGTCTGGTTCTCATCTCTGCTCTTGTGACATTTGCCCATTGATTGATAAGGAGAGGTAAATCACGATACGAATGAATCCAATCTTTGAAACTATTCCAAATAATCGTCTCAGAAGTCGGACGAACAATCAATTCTTCTTCCAATCTACTTTCTGGATCCACAACTACTCCTTTCCCCTCTGGCTGATTCATCAATCTATGATGAGTTACGACCCAACATTCTTTCGCGAATCCTTCCACATGAGAAGCTTCTTTACTGAGAAAACTCTTTGGAATAAAAAGAGGGAAATACGCGTTTTGATGTCCTGTTTTTTTGATCATTTTATCGAGGATATCTCTGATATTCTCCCAGATTGCATATCCATAAGGTTTGATAATCATGCACCCTTTAACGACGGAATTTTCTGCTAAATCCGCTTGTTGTACGATATCATTATACCAAGCAGAACTATCTTGATCTTTTGGAGTAATTGCCATAATGTATTAAAAAAATCTAAAAGTCTGACTCCTTTTTATTATTAAAATAGAGAAATGCAAGAGAAAGATTTTGAAAAAAAGATAGTATCTATGAATAAATTTGCTTTTTATTCTGTAACTTAAATTCTGTTTGATCTTCTTTTATTTTATCTTCACATTCCTTCATAAAATTTTCCCCATCAAAAGGCAAAGTTCAAAATTCTCTTTCAAGCTCATAAAACAAAACAGCATAAAGATAAAGTCTTATTTCCTTTTCAACAGCTCTTAAAGGTTCTCCAGTACTCACAAAACAATATCTCTCTTCTAAATGTTTATCTAAATCATCACTAAATTTTTCAAATTTTCACTCATCATCCACTTGTACCAATCATAATGTATGAAACTTAGAAAACAAAGCTGACGGAATATCATACTCTCCATAGTAAAACCATTTTTTTTCCCAAGAAAAAACTTGTTTTAACCTAACATGTAACCAGTAAATATAATAATTATTCTTTTCAGACAACTGAGGTGCAAGAGTATTATATAAGGTTTTTCTGACCCTTTGCACCATACCAAATAAATCTAAAGGAGCTTCAAAGTCATAAAAAGAGGCATTAATATCATAGAAAATATCATACGAATCCATGGTAATAAATAATAAGAAATGAAAAAGAGAAAAAACTATGCAGAAATCTTTTTCAAAAGCTCTTGTTTTGCATTCTGAACTTTTTGATCCTGTTTCACGAGAAAATACGAACTTCTAATCAATTCTCTGATATCTTCATAATAAATCAAATTAATCACTTCCTGAATCGTAGCTCGCTTATACACTCCAATATACCCTTCCCCTTCAATCACACGTACATCTTCAGGATTTCCTTTATATTCCATCAAGAAATACGTCACATCTTTATTTAAATGTCCTCTTTTAGTTTCATTACTTCTCAATGAAGTAGTTCCCAAAAATTGTTTAACCATCAATTTATCTAAAGACAACGAAGTCTCTTCTCAAATTTCTCTGAGTGCAGCTTGTTTTTCGTTTTCTCCTTCTTGAATTTTTCCTTTAGGAGCAACTCGTTCAATTTTTCAAGACAAAGCATGTCTTTTGATCAGTAGATACCTCGGATCTCCATCCGGAGCAAGATAATAAATAATACCTCCTGCACTTTGTACAATTTCTTCCATCGTATAATAAAAAATAAAGAATTATGAAATTAAGGAACGAATCCACTCTTGCATTTTTGCAGCAATACGATTTTCATCTTGTCACTGAGCAATATCTGCTATATTCTTTGCTGCATCTTTTCTTCCCTCCTCTGCTTGTTGCTCCAAAAAAGAGACAGAAGTCTGATGATTTTCAGGTTGCAAACGAGGATTTCAAGGAACATTAAATCATTGTTGTAATTTCAATTTCTGTAATTCTGCGATTTCTTTTCTCAATTCTGCAATTTCCTGACTTCCCACCATATCGACTTGTCCCAATGCTTCAACTTTCTGCGTAAGAAGAGAAATTTTGTCTTCAAGCTGTGCAAAGTTCAAAGAAACTTCACGATTTCCATCAGACTTCTCTTTTTTTTCTTGATTTTCTTGTTCTTTTCATTTCTCTTGTTCTAATTGTATTTTCAAAGCATTCAATTCCTCTCCAATAGTATTTAAGTCATTTTTTAGCTGTTCTGATTGATTTTTCAAAAGATCCGTCATTCAAATAGGCATGATAAATAAAGATTATTTCAATTTCTGATTCAATTGAGACAAAATCGCAACATTTTTCTTATAGTCGACTCTCATCGGACCTACAATCGCAAGGATACAGTCATATTTTTCCACAATCACTTTGGAATACACCGCAGAAATCACCGTTTCATCATCCTCAATAAACGTATAATAAACTTGGTTATTTTTGAGGATTTTCTCATCGATATACTTCACGATTTTCTGCTCTTCGATAAAGGAAATAATATGCTTCGTTTCCTCATAATCACTTTTGGTGGGATCTTTGAGAAGATTATTTACCCCAAGATAATAATACTCATCATTCCTCAAAAATCAAATAATCACTCCATCCACAAGTCCTCCCAACATTTCGACTAATTCTTTCATATTATTTCTCACATTTCCCACTTCTTCTTGATTTTTTTCATCCATCTGCGCAAGATAATGCTCCAAATAATACTTCAAACCTTCTACCGTTGGCAATCTTCCACTCGAATTATAAGGTTGATAGACCATCCCTTGTTTTTCCAGTTGATTGAGATACTTTCTCAGCGTCGAAGGAGCATAATCCACACTCTCCAAACTATTTAAAAATTTGGAACCTACCGGCTCCCCTTTATCCACATAGGTATCGATCACTACATTGAGCAATGATAATAACTTTTCATCCTGTTTCATGGGAAAGTTCACTAAAAAGATAAAAAGTATCCAACACCTCTATTATAATAATTTTCGATATTTTAACAAGAAAAAAGATGGAAAAAAATCTGAATAAAAAAAACAATTTCAAAAATAATTTTCATACCGTCAAAAGCCGAAGGATTTTTTTCTCTTTTTTAAAAGTGAGATATCCGTAAGACAGGGGGATTTGCTGATATTTTTGTCCTTCTTTTATTTTCCTAACAGCAATACAATTTATCAGGAGTTTTCATCCCTTCCTCGACTTTTCAGAAAGGATTTCTGTATTTTTCGATATTTTCTAACATCTGTTCATTTTCAGGAGAAGAAAATCCCTGAGCAACTACGAATTCCCTTACTTTAATCACATCAAAACCACATTTCAGCGGACAAACGGCAACACAAGCTTCACATCCATTACAATACTCAAAAAAATATTTCCCTCAAATCTGAATATTTCCCTCCTGTAAGGCTTGAAAAGAGAGATTTTTTCCTCTTGGAGAAGCGATTTCATCTTTGAGAACTCTATAAACAGGACAAACATTTTTACAAAGTCCACATTGAGAACAGACAGACTTTTCATCTCTTTTTATTCTTTCTGTCATCATTTTTTCTTATCTTCTAAAATAATTTCTGAAAATTCTTTTACCTCAATATTTTGAGCATATTTTTTGAACTGAAAATAACACATTGGACAAGGACTGGTTAAATTGGCACCTTCTGAGATTTCTGAAAGCACTTGCTGACAGATTTTCTCGGATAATTCCGGATTATTATTGACCAAACCACCTCCTCCCCCACAACAGAAAGACTGTTCTCTCGAATGAGAAAGCTCTTGGACTTGATATCCCATTTTATGTAAAATTTCTCTTGGTTCCTCATAAATTCACGACAATCTTCCCAAATGGCAAGGATCATGATAAGTAATTTCCTTGAGAACGGGATAATCTTTCAGACTTTTTTCCTTTCTTTTCAAAGTCTGCGTAATATGCTCAACCTTAATCCCGTGTTCTTCTTCCAAACGATACTGATATTTGAGCATATGATAACAAGCAGGACAATTGGTAATAATCAAACCTACCGCATGTTCTTTGAAAATTTCGATATTTCTCGCTTTGATTTTTTCGTAAGCATCTCTCATTCCTGCTCTCAAAACAGGACTTCCACAGCAATATTCCTTATCGGAAAGCTTGATAAAATCGATTCACAAACTCTGTAAAATCTCCTCATAATTTTGCTGAATACCGGGAAGAAGGGCTTTCGTGAGACATCAAGGATAATACAAAGTATTGGTTCCAAGGATTTTATCTAAGATTTTTCTGAAAAAACTCATGGATAAGTTGATAAATAAACATTCACATTAAAAAAATTTAAAAAACGATAGCAAATGGAAATAAATTTGAAAAAAAAAAAAAAAAACAAATATAATTAAAGTAAATTAATTATTATTTTATTTAAAAAAGAGAATGGCCTCATTAATAAATATATTGTTCGGTATTGATGACCCAAGACCCGATGTTGACTCCAGTAATATAATGAAAAAATTAAATACTGAAAGACAAAAAGTTACTATACAAAATGGAAGCACAATGGGAAAGTTTTATAAACTAATCAACGGAATACGAGAGGAGACAGGCATGTATGTTGATAACGCAAGATCCCCAGAAGAAAAAGAAAAAATTAGAAAAAGAATTTACACATTTCTCATAGCAGTAGGACTCATCATAATCTGAGTACCACTTTATATTACAGTAAATAACTTTAACAGTTCCAACCAAATAAACACTAAACAAGCCCCAAAAGATACTACCACCACAGTCATCGACACAACAAAAACACCTTACACCCCAAGAGAGCACAACATTTTTTCACAAAACAAACCTTTAGATATTAATGACGAGAATATTTCAATCCAAATTGAAATTAACGAAAACTTACCTAGAAATACAGTAGCATCCGATAATAATATTTATAAACAAGCAATAAGAGAACTCTGGAAGCAATTTACAGAAAGTGAAAAAGGAAAATATAAAAAAGCAAATGCAAAAATACAAGAAGAGAAAGGGAAAAAGAAGGCAATATGGCGAGATATAATAATGACTTTAATAAAACAATGAGACGAAAATCTTGCAAAAAAAATAATATCCTATCTCCATGAGAATAGTTCATTGAAAGAATTTATAATAATAACTGATAATAAAGATGTTGAAGTAATAGAGTTGAAGGGACAAGAAAATACAAATACGATACAAAAAGCAACTAAAAAGGAAATAAAAGACACCATTAGTTCTCAACCAAAAATTCAAATACCAGAATACACTATAAGAGAAACTCCTAATTTTAAAGCAAAAGTACGCGATATTGTATATAACAAAGTCATAGAACTAGAAGCAAATCTAGGGAAATTAAATAAAGAAATATTCGAATTAAAGAAAGAGGAGAAGAAATATAGTCCAACCGGTAACATGACAGAATTATTAGAAATACTTACAAAAAGAAAAAAATTAGAACAAAAGACTAAAAAAATAGCAAACGAAATGGCAAACTATGAAACAGTGTTAGGTTTACTAGATAGTTCCACTGAAACTAACGACGAAAAAATAGCAAAACTAGTTAATACACTAGCTACAGGAGATGTAAAAAATTACATAAAAAAGAATCTAAACAAAAATTAAAAAAATCTGACTCTCCGAAAAAGAATCAGATTTTTTGTTCTTTAATGAGGGATTCCAAACATTCCTGTCGGTTGAGTTGATACCGTTTGTTGCATCATCTGTTGAAAAGTCTGTTGCTGAACGGGTTGCTGAACTTGATGTCTTTTTCTAATCTCCTGAAGATACCTATTTTTAATCTCTGCAACATTACTGAGTCAGACTTTTTGTTCTTTTAAAAGATTGAGTAATTCTGCTTTATCATCAAATTCTCTTGGTCCAAAATTGGTAGATTGCGTTTTTTCATGTCCTCTTCCTGCAAAGATAACAATATCCCCCGATTGTGCAATCTCTGTAGCAAATTTCATTGCATACTGTCTCTCAGGGATAATGAAAAATTCGTTTCAAAGCACCGCATCAGAATTAAAGTCTTTCACCATATCATTCAGAATTTTTAATCTATTTTCAGTACTTGGATCATCATCTGTAAAAATGGTTACATCAGAGTTTTGAAGTGCGATATTTCCCATTTGATGTCTTTTGTCTTTATCCCTATTTCCCGGAGCACCGCACACCAAAATAACTCTCCCCTTCCCTTTTGCATGCTGAGCGAAAGTCAAGATTTTATCCAAACCATCAGGAGTATGAGCAAAATCGATATAATATCTCACTCCATTTTCCGCATAGACTGGCTCCATTCTTCCTGAGATTCCCCCAAAATTTTCAACCGATTTGATCGCAAGCGGAAGTTCAAGCCCCATTTCCGTGACCGTTGCCAATGCTCCTAAGATATTACAAATATTATACGCTCCCGTTAAATAGGTTGTTGCCGTATATCTCTGCCCAAGATAAGAAAATTCAAAATACGTTCCTTCAAAACTCTCATCAATCAAGGTTGCCTTGAGAACAGAAGAATTATTGATACTGAAGGAGATTTTTTTGTCGAATGCCATTTCTTCAAACCACTTTTTCCCATACGAATCATCGGTGCAAAAAGCCGCATATTTATTCTCTTTTCCATTCTGCAAAACATATTTGAAAAGTTTTCTCTTTGCTTCAGCATAATGATCCATATCTCCATGATAATCTAGATGATCTTGAGTAATATTCGTCAAAACTGCGAAATCGAATTTAATCCCCTCAAATCTAAACTGATCTAATCCTTGAGAACTTACTTCCAAAACTGCGATTTTACAACCACTTGCTCTCGCAGTAGCCAAAATATTTTGCAAATCTACCACATCAGGAGAAGTCATTCCTTTCGTATTGGGAAGAAGTTGATTTCCTACTTTGATACAAGCAGTAGAAATAGCCACCGTCGGAGCGATATTTTCATTGAGAATTTTGTGGAGAAGATTCACCACGGTTGTCTTTCCATTGGTTCCTGTTACTCCGATTACGAACATCTCTTTGGAAGGATTTTCACTCAAGAAATTATAAAACTTTGCTCTATATTTTTTATAACTTTGATAAAGCAAATTGTCCTTAAATTCATTATACCACTTGTCGTAAGCAAAAAGTTTTTTCAAAAATTCTTTCATCAAGTACCTATAAAAAATGAAAAAGAAGAAAATTCTGAACATCATTCAAGAATTATCCTTATTCTTATAAAGTTTTTGATTCCCTTTTCAAGAAAAATTAAGCCAAGACAACGTGTCATGTTGAGCACAGCGAAACATCTTGTAATATCTTAAGATTCTTCGTTGCACTCAGAATAACCCCTTCTGTCCTGTTGAGCGAAGTGAAACATCTTAAAAGATATCAAAATTTTCCCCTTTGCAAAGGGATACGGTCGGAGACCGAAGGGATTTTCTGATATCTTTGTCCCTCTTTTGAAAGAGGGAGGACCGCTTGCGGTGGGAGATTTTTTTTAAAATCCTCAGTCACTTCGTGACAGCTCCTTTAAAAAGGAGCAAAACATTGCATACATAAAAAAAGGACAGGAAGAATCCTGTCCCTACCTACCGTATCAAATCTCTCCCATCACTTCGTAAGGTTCTCTACTCCATAAAACTTGCAATTTCTGAAATTTTGATTCTTTTCTGTTCCATAGAATCTCTCATTCTGATCGTAACCGTTTCTTCATCTTCAGTACTTTGTTGATCGATCGTAATACAGAAAGGTGTTCCAATTTCATCTTGTCTTCTATATCTTTTTCCAATTGCTCCACTATCATCATATTCACAAGCGTAGTTTTTTGTCAGACTTTTAAAGATTTTTTTTGCAATTTCTACTTGCTTTTCATCTTTTTTCACGAGAGGAAGGATTGCAAATTTGATCGGAGCAATCTGTTTTGGAAATCTTACAACGATACGGCTATCTCCTCCTTCAAGTTCTTCTTCATCATAAAACTCCAACATCGTAACCATTACCTGTCTTCCAAGTCCCATAGAAGCCTCGATACATCGTGGAATATATCTTTTTCCTGTAAAAGGATCCGTATATTGAAGGTCTTTTCCACTGGTATTTTGATGTTGAGTAAGATCATACGCAGATCTATTGTGAACTCCTTGCACTTCTCCGAATCCTCGTGGATAAAGATATTCTACATCCGTAGCAGCTTTTGCATAATGAGCTAATTTTTCATGATCTTTGAATCTCAAATGTTCTGGGTTAATTCCGATCACTTGAGTCCAATAATCCATACTATCTTTTTTCCATTGATTGTATGTTTCCATAGCTTTTTCTTCATCATCTTCAACGAAATATTCGATCTCCATTTGTTCAAACTCTCTCGTTCTATACAAAAACTGTCCTGGAGTGATTTCATTTCTAAAAGCTTTTCAAATCTGAGCTAAACCAAAAGGAATCCTATTTCTCGTGGTATCAAGTACGGATTTAAAGTCTGTGAATAAAGACTGACATGTTTCAGGTCTCATATACACTTTACTTGAATCATCAGCAACAGGTCCTAAATGACTTGAAAGCATGAGGTTAAAATTTCTACATTCTGTCCAATCAGCTTTCTTTCCCGTATCAGGATTATTTGGAATATATTTTACGATAAACTCTCTCATGCCTTCATTTCCTCGTGATTCTGGAGAAAGATTCTTGACTCCATATTCTTTCGCGAGGTCTTCGTCAGACTTTCCTTCTCTTTTTTCTTCAAAGAATGCTTCAATGATTTTATCAGCACGGAATCTTTGTCCATTCGTTTTGTCATCGATCAAAGCATCTGAAAAAGAAGCAAGATGTCCACTGGCTTGCCAAGTCGTAGGATGAGCAATAATTGCTGTATCCATAAAAACGACATCATCTCTTTCTTGCGTAAAATGTTTTACCCAAAGATCTGCAAGATTTTTTTTCAATTTCGCTCCATAAGGTCCAAAATCCCAAGCGTTTGCAAGTCCTCCATAAATTTCAGAATTGGGATAAACGAATCCTTTTCTTTTGGCTCGTGCCACAATTGTATCAAGTTCTACCATAAGAATTGATAAGTAAATAAACGTTATTTTTTATAGTTTTTGATAGAGAAAAGTCAAATCTTTTTAAACAAGAGAAAAATAAAAAAAAGGAGAAAACCGAATTCTCCTCTAATTTTCATCTTGAACCGTATCAAGAATTTCTTCCTTCGTACAATCTTTTTTAACTTCTTCATTAAAGATTATCGCCTTTGTAAGATACTTTTCCAAAGTATAATTTAAATTATTCTTCGGCTCAACCAATAAACTTTCATACGTTTCATGAAGATCATCCAAAGTTCAAGAATCAATACATCCTTTATCTTCTGCAGTAGTAATCATCGTTTCAAAATAATCTTCCAAATCATATTTTTTCTTCAGTCGCTCTCCATTATGCCCAAAAAGATTTTGAAAAAAGACTTCCACATTTTTTGCAATAGTAGTATAACTCGAAGTAATGGAAATTGCCTCTGCATGATTTTTATTCAAATAACAACCACACATAACAAGCAAGATTACTCAAATAATCAATTTTATCGTATTTTTTCTCAGACTTTTTTTTATTTTTTCCGGAGTTCGAATCTCCTTTTCTTCTTTTATTTCTGCTGTCATCACTCATCATCAAAAATAAACTCTTCTCTTATTATTGTTTTCTCTCTTTTTTTCAAGACTTTCAAATTCCAAAAATTGACAAAAAAAAAAAAACAGATATAATTATAGTAATAAGTAATACTATCTTTTATAAAAAACAAAATCAAACATGGAATGATGAGAAAGATTATCAAAACACCAACATCATTATGTAAGCTATCCATCTTTCAATAAAGCTATCACAGAAACTTTAACAAAAGGGAAATTCAAAGTAAAAGAGAAAATTTTTAAAGATTCTACAGCTAATAAGATACATAATATCTTCACCAGTCAAAGAGATGAAGAAGTGAAATGACAAAATTCAAAAACGAATCAAATACAAAATAGACTCGAACATAATAGAGATAATTTAAATAAATTCAGAGAAATAGGAATAATCATTGATGAAGAACTCTACAATGATCCAACATTTAAATTATATGAAAAAACATTTGATTTCAACAAGCTAAAAGAGTTAAGAAAAAGATGATTTATTTGAGAAAAGATAAACAACATATGAGAAGCTAAACAAATAATAGACATAAAAGATTTAGACATAGATTTTGATAAATTTAGTCAACTAAAAAAGTTTTGAATTAACAATAACTATTATACAGTTTCCTACTGGATAAAAAAAGCTACTACAATAAAAGTAGATTTTAATATACTAAATAAATTAAAAAAAGCAGGAATTACAATTGATTCCTTAGATACCATAGAAGTATTTAATAATGTATGATGGGAAATAAATTTTAAAAAATTAAAAAAGTTAAATGAACTTTGATTAGATATCCAAAAAGATGATTTTTCTGATTACGATATTACCAGAACAAAAAGAATCATGAATCTAAAAATAGATTTTAAAAAATTAAACAAGTTAAAAGAAGAATTTTGAATTAAGATTGCAAGATATAATATAGAACAATTAAATAATCTAGAAATAGATTTTAAAATACTTAAAAGTCTGAAGGAAAATCTTTGAGTAGAAATTACGGATTTAAATATTGAAAAAATTCTTAAGTTAAATCTTTCTGACAAAGAAATATCTTTGTGTAAAAAATATTGAATTAAGGAAAGTAATGATATAGTATTCTTTGTAAATAATATTAAAAAGGTAGATAGGGAAAAGATACAAAAATTTATAAAAAGAAAAAATGATTATTTAGAGAAACACAGGACATTAGAAGAACAAAAATTTATAGAATTATTTTGAGGAAAATGATTTAAAATCTGATGACAAGATTGAAAAAAATGACAAATCTGAAAATATTGAAAAATTGAGATAAATCAAACGTGATTATGATATTGTTATGCATACACATGATTTGAATTATTAAAAAAAACAAATGGATTTAATGAATTAATTCAAACAAATCTCAGAGAAACCGAAAATTGATGGGAGGTAAGACTACCTTTTTGCGATAAAAATTGAACATGGATAAAAATAAATAAAGATGAAATTGATAAAAAATTTATTATTGAAGAAGATTGAGAGGAAAGAAATGTTAGTATCAATTCTGAAAGTGAATATCTATGATTTAAAATATTAGAAATAGCATTCATAAAGAAATCTATCATCAATAAATGTCATGCTCTAAACCATCCCAATGAATCACTTTTAAAAGCATACAATCAATTCGAAGAAAATTGAGATTTAACCATAACATGAGAATTACTAACAAAAATTGAATGATGATTAACTGAAAAGATGCTTTATACAATACTACCAAAAAATTATATAATTTGAGATAATTTACACTTAATCATGAAAGAACTAGGTTTTAATCAATTTTCAAAAGGACTATATAAAATTGCATTAGGCATTTCTTTTTTTAAAATGGATTGATTATGTTCCAATTGTCCCAATATAATAATCACTAAAAGTCCATATTGAAAAGCTGTAATAGTCAATGACGTCAAAATAATAAATAAAAGATGAGTTAAGTTCAAAAGCCATTTTTCAATAAATAATGAATGAAAATTATCAGATAATAGAGAAAAAGATTGAGATAATGGAGAAGATACCAAAGATATATTTTCTGATATTGTTACAAATAAAGAATGAAAAGAGGTAGTAATGTTTTTTCGAGGACATGCCTATTCAATAGAAAGATGCTATGAAGATAAAAACACATGAAAAAAAAGAGTTCGAGTCATCAATCCAGAACATACAGGAATAAAATTCGATATTTCATTAGAACAAGCTAAACAAATTTTTGATTGGCAAGTAACAGGAATTAATATCGATCAAATGTTTAGAGAGGAAGATGAAGGGAAAAAATAAATCTCTTTATACAATACTTTCCGCATCTCGATGAATCTTAAAACCTCTCTCCTGAATCGGAAGTCTTGAAATAACAATTTCCATAAAATTTCTTACTTGTTCTCCTTTCAAAATAATATTATACCTATATTTTCCAAAGGTTTTATAAATCAAAGGTGGAGTACTATAAATTTCTAAATCAGTAAAATGATACCTTTCTGCAAGATACAGTAATTCTTGATATAACTTATTGACTTTTGCATAAAGACGATCTTCAATTTCATCTTTGTAGAGTAAAATACAGAGTTCTGCAAAAGGAGGATATTTCATCTGTTGTCTAAAAAGATTTTCCTGTTCATAAAATCCTGTATAATCCATTTTACAAGCAGAACGAATGGAATAATTTTCAGGATTAAAAGTCTGAATAATAATGTTTTTCGTTTGATGTTTTTTTAATGTTTCATACAAAAGCAGAAAATTATTTTCATTTGCGGTATAATCAGGAATATTCAATCCAATATCTGCATTGATAAAAATAAGTAAATCAAAAGGATAAAAATAAAGGGGTTCTGACAAAAGACTCGTCCCTATGATAAGAGAAGGAGAAGTTTGACGGACAAGATCAAATATTTTTTTAATTTTATTAGGAGAATTGACCGTTTCCGTTTCAATAATCAGAGAGGAGGTATGATATTGTTTTTCAAGTATTTCTGAGAGTTGCTGAGTTCCCACCCCAAAAAAAGAAACTCCATCAGCATGACACTGGGGACATTGAGAAGGATAAGCATATTGGGTTTTACAAATATGACAAAGACCTATCATTTCACCATTTTTTTGCTTATGATAAGAGATAGAAACCGAACATCTCTTACACTGAGGGATATATCCACATTTTTTACAAATACAGCCTTGAGAATATCATTTTTTATTTACAATAATCCCAATTTTTTTCTTCAAACGAAGATATTTTTGGAGAGCAGAATCCATCAATTCTGAAAAATAATGATTGAGTTCTTTCCTCATATCAACTAAAAAAATATTTTGATGTTCATGTTGATATTGCTCGTAATTCATAATTTTAAAG
>JAFRZH010000037.1 GCA_017442645.1 bacterium
AATAAAGGAAAGGGAAAAAAGGAAAGGGGTGGAGAAAAAACAAGAGGAAAGGAAGAAGAAAGAGTTGACAATGGAAGGAAAAGAGAGAAAGTAAGAGGAAAGAGAGGGTAAACCAGAAAGGGAAAGTGGGAAAGAAGAAAAGTTGGAAAAATGTTGTGCAAAGTAAAAGACTTTTGAAAAAGGAAGAAGTCAGACTTCTCCTCTTTAATAAATATCTCCTCTATTATCAATCTTTATGGTAATATCTGAAATCCTTCCAATTGATAACATTAATATCTCATAAATCAATCGATTTCCCTGTATAGATAATCCATCATTTTTCTGGTTGTTTTTTCTGATTGTTTTTGTTCAATTCTTTCCAATAAGAGATTCCTTTTTCAAAATCTTTTGAATAAGTTCCACTTGATTTTATTTCAATAGGAATTTGAGTATTTGCTTTATCGATAATGATATCCACTTCCTTTTGATGAGAATCACGATAGAAGTAGCATTCTTCTCCATATCATAGAATATTAAGTTGTTTTTTTATTTCAGCAACGATCATATTTTCAAATAAATTTCCAATCATTGTATTATTCCTTAATTCTTCTACTGAATTAATCCTTAATAAACGACATGCTAATCCTGTATCCATAAAATAAATTTTAGGGGATTTTATATATCTTTTCCCAAAATTCTCATAGTAGGGATACAATTTAAACACCAAAAAACTTGCTTCCAAAATAGAAATCCAGCTTTTTACTGTTTTCTCATCGATTCAGATATCATTAACTAATGATTGATAATTGATCATTTGTCCTATTCTTCCTGCAAGTAATGATACGAATTTACGGAAAGTGTCTAAATTTTGAACATTTTTTATTTGTCTTACATCTCTTTCGAGATAGGTAGCGATATATTGATCATAATATTTGATAGGACTCATTGCTCTATCATAAATCGTTGGTAAAAATCCCTTAAAAATTTGTTCACAAAAATCGTCAGATAAGAGATTTTGATTTTGTAATTCTTGAAATGAAAAAGGATTCATTCTTAAGTATCCAGCTCTTCCGGCTAAGGATTGAGATATTTTTTCAGATAATAAGAGGTTTTCGCTTCCTGAAAGAATAAAATCTGCCATTATTTTTCTGTCATCAACAATTTCAAGAAGGCATGAAAAAATAAGGGGACATTTTTGCACTTCATCGAGGATAATATGAGATTTGTTTCTTAAAAATGTTTCTGGATCTCTTTCTATCATTGATAGGGTAGAAGGCGTTTCTAAATTGTAATATTCATAATCTGGAAATTGTTCTTTCAAAAAAGTTGTTTTCCCAACTTGTCTCGCTCCTGTAAGGGCAATAATAGGAAATCCCTTTTTTAATTCATTTAGTTCGGTTGTGTAATCCCTCTTGATAACCATAATATTTGATATTTTGTGTAAAATTAGGAATACGTTCCTAAAATAGCACAATAATGATTTTTTTTAATTTTTCAAGAGTTTTTAAGCCCATATCCTTAACTTTTTTATAAAAAAAGAGAAGTCAGACTTCTCTTCTATGATTAAATTTTAACGATGTATCGTAATTGATCAGTGAGAAAGAAAAGAATACAAAAGTGACAAAAAAATGTTTGAAAAATAAGTTGAAATTTGTGTAAAAATTGTTATAGAAAGAATAGTTTAGTTTTTCAAAGAAAAAATGAACGACATTGTTCATGAAATAAAACGATTGATGTATGAAACTTCTCAGGAAAAAATAGAAGTTGAGGCTGTGGTAAAAGATGAAACCCTTTGGCTTTCTCAGAAGTCAATGGCAAAACTTTTTTGAGTAAATCCACAGGCGATTACTAAGCATTTGGGGCATATCTTTGAGGAGTGAGAACTTATAAAAGAAGGAGTTTGTTCCATTTTGGAACATACTGCAAATGACGGTAAAAACTATAAAGTACAGTTTTATAATCTTGATGCTATTATTTCTGTATGATATCGTATCAATTCTTTTAAAGCAACACAGTTTAGAATCCGAGCTACAAAAATTTTGAAGGAGTATATGCAGAAAGGATTTGTACTTGATGATGAAAGACTAAAAAATGGAGAAAAAACTTTTTGAAAGGATTATTTCAGAGAATTATTGGATCGTATTCGTTCGATTCGTGCAAGTGAACGTCGTATTTGGCAACAAATTACTGATATTTTTGCGGAATGTAGTATCGATTATGATAAGACTTCTCCGATTACACAAGAATTTTATGCGACGATTCAAAATAAATTTCATTATGCAATTACAGGGAAAACAGCAGCAGAAATTATTTATGAAAAAGCTGATAGTACTCAAGAAAATATGGGATTAACTACGTGGAAATATGCTCCTAATGGTCGTATTTTAAAATCTGATGTAGTGATTGCAAAAAATTATTTATCAGAACAAGAAATTAAACAACTTGAGCGTAATGTTGCTTGATATTTTGATTATATTGAAGATTTGATCTCTCGTGAACAAGTATTTACGATGGAAGAATTTTCGGAAAGTGTCAATGCTTTTTTGCAGTTTCGTAAATATAAAATCTTAGAACATAAGGGAAAAATCTCTCATCAAGAAGCGGAAGAAAAAGCAGTTCACGAATATGAAAAATTTAATAAAACTCAGAAAATTATTTCTGATTTTGATCAATTAGTGGAGAAAATGAAAGAAAAGTAATAAAAAAAAAGAGAAGTCAGACTTCTCTTCTTTATCTTAATTTATCAAATTCTTCAACAGAAAGTTCTATATCTCTCAAAATTTTTTTCAGTAGTCCCACAGAAATTTCTTCATTTCAATGAAAAGGAATAACGGTAGTTTGTTTGGTAGTTTCATTGAAATAAAATTTGTGACTTCAATGAGTTCTTATGTGATGAAATCATAAAGTATTGAGAATTTTTTCAAGAATTTTTGGAGAAATTGGATTTAATTTAGGCATATTCTATCTCCATAGCAAAATTAAATCTTTTCAAAGCTTGATAATCCGATAAATCATTCATAAGATTGATACTTCATTCTGTGACTTCAGTAAGTCTTGATAAAAGTTCTGGTAAAGTTTTTGCTTGAGTGTAACATGCAGGTAATCATAGGACTTCTCCCACAAAATACCCATTTTCATCTTTTTCGATAAGGATTTGATATTTTTCTTTCATAAAAGCTTTTGAGTAGATAAAACTACCATAAATATAGAAATTCGAATACAGAAATCAATGCAAAAGAAAATTAAAAAAAAGAGAAGTCTGACTTCTCCTCTTTTTTAGTCAATAAAATTTAGTAATAGGGAGAGTTTATGGGTAATTTGTTTCTATTAACTCTGAAATGAAAAAAGTACTTTTATGATGAGGTTTTATTTTATTTCTGTAAAGAGACAGTTTTTGTGTATATAACGAAATAAAATAATATTGCAAAGGATTTTGTGATAAAAAAAGACAGCTTTTGCTGCCCTTTTTTTCTCTTAGAATTTAAGAATGTATCGAAGTTGATCTGAACTTTTAGCTACACATGTTTCGTTTCATGTTTCTGTTTGATTTATTCCATAAGGTCAATCAGTATTGTTTTCGTCAAGTTCTACTTGTTTGCAAGGGAAAATATTACGATAATCATCATTTATATCAAGATTGTTATCATCTGTTGAAACGTAATTAGATTTCCCTGGAGTTTCTGTTTTGGCTGCAAGGACGATAGCTCCAGTTCCTTTACCATTCTTTTTTACAGGATAATAGATAAAATCTCAACTGATATCAACTCCAGTTATTGCATTGGCTAATGATAAATCGACATATGGATCTCCAGGGACTTCTGTTAAAAGGTTGTCTCTTACGAGAATTGTGAGATTTTTTGTTCAAGTAGCATCATTTGTAGGCCATTTCCCGTGGAGAGATCTGTAGGACATAATGGCAGTTTGAATTTGTGATAAAGCAACTCCCCTAGCGGTATCTCTGGCGATATCTTGCGCACCTGATAGTCTAGGGAGGAGAGCGGACATAAGGATTCAAATGATGACGATGACGATGATCAATTCAACGAGAGAAAAGTGGGGGAAAAAAGAAAAGGGAATAAAGGAAAGGGAAAAA
>JAFRZH010000038.1 GCA_017442645.1 bacterium
GGTCGATTAATTTCGACGCTCAGTGGCAACAAAGATCCGATTACTGTGATGATAAAAAAACAAGAACAGAAACGATATCATGTACTATAGAAAACGGAGTATGAAGCAAAACAAGAACTTACACAACTCCATGTGAAAATCATGTATACGGAACTGAAACTTATTCTGATTGATCTTGTACGGTTTCTTCTTGTAATGCTGGATATGAAAAAAGTTGAAATTCTTGTGTTAAATCTTCTAATTACTGTGATAGTGCAAAAACAAGAACTGAAACAATATCTTGTAGTATAACAAACGGAGTATGAAGTAAGATAAGAACCTATACAACACCATGTAATAATCATGTATACGGAACAGAAACTTATTCTGATTGATCTTGTAGTTATACTTGTAATACAAATTATACACGAAATGGAAGTAGTTGTGTTGGTAAAACTTTGACTTGTGGATGAAGTGCACCATCATCAAATGTGGATAAATGAAGTTCTACTTATACTTATGCATGAAGTACAAAAGATTGGACATCTAAAGCCTCATGAACATTGTGAGCATGTGAATGGAGATGTAAAGATAATTACACTTACAAAGACGGAGAATGTAAATCTACCTCAGCTAATATATCTTATAATTGTTCTCAAGCTGCAGGAAGATGATGACAATGTACTGATGCAAAGGTTAATGAATGTAAAAATTCATGTGCTAAGGTTTATGATGATTGTTTTAATGGAGTAAATGCAACAGCTTGTAGTCAAGCGCAAACCGATTGTTATGATTGTTGTTTTATAAATACAAATACATGTGAGTATACTTATACATTCAGCCACTGGGTGGAAAGTTCTACTATTACTATTCCCAATGCAACTTCCTGTCAACAATCTGCTTCAGGACAAAATTCGAATTATGAGAGAATAAGTACAAGTGGATGTTCACAAGAAGCATCTTGAAATTTTAATTGTTGATGTAATGGTACAACTCTAAAATGTGCGAACAAACGAAAATGTGAAAAGAAACTCAAATCATAATAACCAAAAATCTGACTCTCCATTACGAGTAAATCATAAAAAAAATCTGACTACCCTTCGTGGAGAGTCAGGAACTACTTATCAATCAAAGACTGAGTGGATACTCGGTCTTTTTTTGTAGTGAGAATACAAAGCCCTGATAAATTTTTAAACTTCATTTCCGAAATATAAAATCACTTGCAAACTATAAAAATATAATTATCATACATTTACGGAATCAGATTCCGGTTTTACAAATAAAATGAATAATATGAGTTTTTATAGGCTATATTGAGATAAATTAAATCGTATAAAAAAGGGATTCCCGATTATTGGAATTGTTTGAGCAAGACAAGTTGGGAAAACTACCTTTTTAAAAGAACAATTCCCAGATTATCAATATTTTAATCTTGAGACTCCGGAAACGTTAAGTTTTATCGAGCAAGATCCTTGAAGTTTTTTGAGAGAACATTCTCATGTAATTATCGATGAAATTCAAAGATGTCCTATACTCTTTTCGTATCTTTTGGAAATTGTAGATACAAGAAAAATCATGTCTGATTTTATTATTTCTTGATCTGAAAATTTAATTCTTTCGGAAAAGATTTCTCAGTCCTTGGCATGAAGAGTAGGATATATCACTATGGAAGCATTTTCTTTTGAAGAACTATCACAAAATCATACCTTATCTCCTGATCCGATTGAACAAATTTTTAAATGATTTATGCCTGTAATGTACGATAGGGTAATTTCTCCTATTGAGTATTATGAATCTTATATTGCCACCTATCTAGAAAGAGATGTCAGACAAATTAAAATGGTACAAAATCTTACTTTATTTCGTAAACTTCTTTCATTATTAGCAGGAAGAATTGGACAAGTTATAAATTATAGATCCTTATCAGATGATATAGGCGTGGATGAAAAAACAGTAAAAAGCTGGATTTCTATTTTGGAAGCAAGTTATTTGGTATTTCAATTACAACCTTACTATGAAAATTTTGGGAAAAGATATATCAAATCACCTAAAATTTATTTTTCTGATACGGGGTTAGCCTGTCGTCTCTTATGAATAAGATCCGCAGAAGAATTAACGAATCATTATATCGTTGGAAATTTATTTGAAAACATGATGATATCAGAAATAAAAAAACAAATCATTATCCATGGACAATGAGAGCAATTATTTTTTTATCGTGATAGTACACAAAAAGAAATCGATCTTATTATTGAACAAGGAATCCAACAAGTTCCTATCGAAATAAAAAAGAATGGAACTTATTCCAATACTTATTCTCAAGGAATTAAATATCGAACTAATCTAAACATAAAACATAAAGATCAAAAGGGATATATTATTTATACTGGTAATACTATTAGTCTAGGAAATATAACACTTTCTAATCGAAGAGATTTTAATTATACTACCTTGTAACTCATAAATTGGATAAATATCCATTTATCAATAACTGCATTACCTAAAAATCTGACTCTCTCTTTACGAGTAAATCGTGAATGAGGTCAGATTTTTTCTTTTTTATTATTATTCTTCTACATTGTGATAAACATGATCGACATCATCATCTTCTTGAAGAGTATCCAGAATTCTATTGAATTTTTCTAAATCTTCTCCTTCAAGTTTAACGGTATTGTCTGCAAAATAGTGAAGGTCTGCTTCAGCGATATGATATCCAAGTTCAACAATTGCTTTTCTAACATTAATGAAATCGTTTTTTTCTGTATATACTTCAGCAACTCCGTCTTCGATAGAAATATCACTGATAGGAAGTTCCATCATATCCATTTCTACTTTCTCAGCATCGAAAGGTTCTACTCTTTCCATATCTCTTCCTTTATCTTGATATTTGATAGCAAGTCCATCAATTACGATCAATCCCTTTTCTTGAAATTGCCAAGCAACAGATCCGATTTCTGCCATTGCTCCTCCTGTTTTGGTAAGGATTGTTCTTACACTTGAACTAGTTCTATTGGTATTGGAAGTAATCGTTTTGATAAGGAATGCAGAACCATTAGGTCCGTATCCTTCGTATGTAACTTCTTCCATTTTTTCTCCTTCGAGTTGTCCAGAACCTTTCAAAATAGCTCTTTCGATAACATCTTTTGGTAATCCATTTTGTCTTGCTTTTTCGAGCATCATTTCCAAATTTGGATTAAGTTTTGGATCTGGTCCTGCTTTTGCAGCGATTTGAATTTTTTTTCCGATAATACTGTAAATCCTTGATTTAGCAGCGTCTCCACTTGCTTTTCTAGCAGCAATACTGTGTCGTCTTCCCATGGGAATCATGTTTATAAGAATAAAAAAACGAAATGAATATATTCTTTTTTGGTCCAATATCAATAAAAAAGAGAAAAAATCTGACTCTCCGTCACGAATCAATGAAAAATAAAATTTCTTTCTGGAAGCATTTTTCCCCCTTTTTAAGGGGAGATGTCCGCAGGACAGAGATTTTTTTTTGAAGATGTTTCGCTTCGCTCAACATGACGGTATATAAAAGGATCCCCATCGTCCCTATTACCAACTACTTCCTCCTCCTCAGCCTCATCAACCTCCACCTGAGAATCCTCCACCAAACGAAGATCCACTGCTAAATCCACCACTTGAAGAATAACTCGCAGATGAAACATAGGATCCTGCTTTTACATTATAACTCGTCAAAAGAGAAGAAATATCAGTCATATGATAGAAAATATCTCCATTTTCAACTGTGGATTCTGGAAGTAAAGGAGTTACTTTTTTGATAAAATCTGTCTCTAAACCAAAAGCCGCTGCGAAAGGCAAAGTTTTCTCGAAAAAGAGCGGATCTTCTGCCAAGAGGGTTTTCAATTTTTGCTCATCGACTTGTTTGATAAAAAGTTTATACCCCTTACAAAGAGTAGAAAGCTCTTTTCCCTTTTTGGTTCTAGTTTCTTTCTTATAGGTACGAAATTGGGACAAAATTCCGATCAAAATTCCAAAAAAAATAGTTCGAATCTGATCATAAAGAGGGAAGAAAAAAAATTCTTGAAGATAATCTACTCGTAAAGGGCAAAAAATCAAGGTTCAAAAGAAAAAGCTTAGCACCAAAGTAATATTCTCTTCCTTAAACGCTTTAGATGCTCCGAAATTGGAATATCGCTTTTTTTTATTCAAATCTTTTTCAAGGTCTTCCATCAAGGTTGCATACGTTCTTCCCAAACTCGCAGAAACATGAGAAAAATCAAAAATATTTCCTTCTTCAAACAAATCATCAAAAAAGTTTCTTTCATATTTTTCTTCGGTTTTGGGCATATCGGCTATTTTTTCCAAACTATATTGATATTTTTCCCCATTTTTCAGAGGTTCTGCTTTCAGTTTGACATATTTCTTTCTGATCCAATCATAAAACAGTGCAGAAATCATTTTCGGCTCAATTTGATACTCAGAAAGGACTCCTGCCTCTAATGCAGAGATTTCTGCAGGTAAAGAAAATTCCGTTTTGATAATCTCATCGTTTTTGACTCTCTCTTTAAAACGACCTTGCATCAGTCGGATAAAGAGTAAGAGGAAGAAGATCCAAGGTCAAATTGCTAAAACAGATCCCCAATTTCGTTTATCCGTATAAAACCACAAATCATCTCCATTTACCAGCAAAGTTGCTTGTCTTTCATGATCCAAAGTAAAATAATCCACAGGGAACCTCACAGAAATCGTGATTCCCTGATAGGCTTGGAGTGGCTCGTTGTAAGTCACTCTGATTTCTTTTCTTTTTCGAGTAATCGTACCAGGGAAATCCTCAATATTTTCATATACTTGATCCCCTACCGCGATGAGAAAATCTTCCTTGGATAAGTTCGGATAACTTTTGGGTAATGTAAAGGTGAAACTGCTCTTTTGGATCGAAGTATCTCGCTCAGGAGGAATCACGTTCCGATAAAGCTCCGTATACCCCATTCCAGAGAAATTTCTAATCAAACCATAGGTCTGATAAGTTATATCATATTTTTTCGGACCATAAAGCAACACGTCTGCATCTCCAATCTGAACGGAAATCTCAGAAGTATCATTGGAGTTTATGTAGTTATCCTTTTTAACCTCGATTTCATCGACAAAAATTCTAAACTTCTCGCCTTGCACCGTGTAATTTTTAGGGATTTTTCTGATAATTCCGTGTTTTCCATCGGGTTCATCACTAAAATCCGCATCGATTTTCTCCTCCACTTCCATGGTTCCATCTTCTAAAATCTCCGCATTGACTTGATAATTTTTAAAAAAATAAGAAAAAGTCTGACTGACCAAGAAAGCACCTCCAAAAACGATGAAAAGAATCAGATTTTTTATTTTTTTCATAAAATGATGATAAGGATAAATTGCATTTAGTATAGGGAAATGAGAAAAGATTTCAATGAAAGGGAAAAAATTTGGGAATATTTTTAA
Source organism: bacterium (assembly GCA_017442645.1). The sequence goes on from JAFRZH010000038.1 coordinate 5,416, forward strand.
AAAAAGAAAAAATCCCACTTTCTCATAAAGCGAAATTCTGCTGTGGCGATCTCCCTCCGTATCGTTGTGGAAGTGATTTATTGATACATTTAGCACTAAAATAAAAAAGTCTGACTCTCCGTTCAAGAATCAACACACAACCGAAGAATCAGATTTTTTCTCTTACTTTTTAAGGTTGTTTTTAGGTAAGAAAATAATATCATTTTATAAAAAGTTTTATTCTTTCCCAACTAATGATGTCTAAAATCTTACTTATAGAAGACAATGAGCAAATTGCAGAGAATATTAAAACCTATCTAGAACTTGAAAATGAATTTGAAGTTGTCTCTTGTAATGAGGGAGAAAAGGGACTCTCTCTTGCTAAAAATAATGACTACGATGCTATTTTACTTGATTTAATGCTTCCTTGAATCGATGGGAAAACGATTTGCAGGAAATTAAGGAATGAAAAAAATACTCCTGTTATTATTATTACTGCAAAATCTCAACTTGAAGATAAATTGGATCTTTTTGAAGTTTGAGCAGATGATTACCTTATAAAACCTTTTGATCTTGAGGAACTTTTTGCAAGGTTAAAAGCTGTTCTTCGTAGAGGAGTTATTGATCAATTATTCACCTTTCAAAATATTGAAATCAATTTCCCTAAGAAAAGTGTTTTAAAAGCAGGGAAGGAAATTCATCTTACCTTGAAAGAATTTCAGATCCTTGAATTTTTGGTACAGAATAAAGGAGTGACGATATCAAGAACTGATTTAATTACCCATTTACGGTGAGAAGAAAGTATTCGAGATTCTGATGAAAAACTTGATGTCTATATTTGTAACATTCGTAAGAAATTAGATAAAAATCTGATCGAAACAGTGAAAGGTTTTTGATATCGTCTGGGAGGAGATGAAGATTAATGATAAATTGCAAAGTTATTAAAAGAAAGAAAAAGTCTGACTCTTCGTTTTTGATTCGTTTCGTGACGGAGAGTCAGACTTTAGTATATTATGAACATGAACATACGAAGATATTATATGTATAGCCTACAGTTCATACTCAATTACATTGATTTTGAGTTGATAAAATAACCATCCTAGCATTATAACCAACAGAACAATTTGTTCAAGCTGGAGATGAAGTTACTTCCGTATAACCTGGTTTAACTCAACATGTCGTCTCTGTTCTTAAGTATTTCCATTCATAAGTGGTACAATTACTTGAACTTGTAGAACCTCCAGATGTACTTGTAGAACCTCCAGATGTACACTCACTTCATCGATCTGCACTACATACTTGTTTTCATGATTTTTCACAGTTATAAGTAGAAGTAGTGGCTCAAGCAAATGAAGCTCATGATGGACATTTATAACATCAATAATTTGTTCACATACTGTACGAAGTATATCAACTTGGACAACTACAAGTTTTTGTACATGTCGAAGTATTTGTGGATAATGTTCCTCATATACAACTAGTAGCTCATGAGTAAGAAGAACAAGTAGGCGTTGGAGTTACAGCTGTACCAGTACAATAGAAACTACATGTTGCTGTATTAACTCATCCATGCATTCAAGTTGGACAAGAACCATTGATATTAGGGCAGGTGTATCAGCATTCATCTGTATTATATGACCAGTCCTTTGATGATGGAGTCCATGAACTTCCATTTCGAGTTTGCGTAAATTTCCCGTGTCATGATTTTGCTGTTCCATTATTTGGTATAGTTCATCCACAATCTACACTTTTTGTATCAGCTACACATTGACTTCCATTTCGTGTATAATTTGTATTACAAGTATAACTACAAGATCAATCAGAATAGGTTTCTGTTCCGTATACATGATTTTCACATGGAGTTGTGTAAGTTCTTGTTTTGCTTCATACTCCGTTTGCTATAGTACAAGATATTGTTTCTGTTCTTGTTTTTTTATCATCACAGTAATCGGATCTTTGTTCCCATTGAGCGTCGAAATTAATCGACCCATTATTTTGTACAATTCCTCATGAAGAAAGGATCATAGAAATCTTATAATTTTTATAAATATACTTAAAACTTAGGAAATAAATTAGTATATATTTATTTATAGATATAGGGGGAACGTTTAATTTTTTGTTATGATTTGTTCGTAAATTGAGAGTCAGATTTTTCTTCTTTTTTTAAATACTGTCAAAAGAAAAGTCTTCTGGTATCAGTCATTCTTTTGAAGTACAGAAAAATATTCTGCTGTTAGACTTCATACTGTTTTTGCAGTTTTTAAGTAGCTTTTTATGCTGACATTTCTGAGAAAAGGTGCTTTTATTTTTTGAGCATTAATAAGGTTCTTTTTTAATGCTTCTTTTCTTTCTTTTTGAAAAGCTTCTCTTCTCTGTTGTTCTTCTTGACGAACCTGTTCGAGATATGCTCTATCGGATTCTTCTATTCTTTCGCTGAATTCTTTAAATTCTTGTTCTAAACGTCTTCAAAATTCTTCTGTTATTCTTTCTTGTTGTTTTCTTTGTTGCTTGAGTTGTTTGTCGAGGTAAGATTTTAATTCTTCATTAGTCATAGGCTTTGATGAGTGTTTAAAAATTCAGAAACATCATATATATACCTTAAAGTCAAGAAAAATTTTACATTTTTCACTCAAAATATCTCCATAAAAATCCATAGATTTTTTATCAGAAAACCCTATAAAAAATAAGTCATCTAAAAATTAAATCATTTTTTAAGATTATTTTTAGGTGGAAGATTATGATGACTGCGTTGTATGATAAAAAACTTTGATCATACGCTCATGTGAAGAAGGAGAAAATACCGTCTATCGCTTAAGATCCTTCGTTTTACTCAGGATGATACTAATCCGTCATGTTGAGCAGAACGAAACATCTTAAAACTCTTCGGTTTTGCCTCGAAGTAATGAATCGTACTTTTGTCCTCCTTTGTGAAAGGAGGTGGCTCGTAGAGCCGGAGGATTTATTTGTAAAAGGAAATAAAATCCCCCTGTCCTTCGGACATCCCCCTTTAAAAAAGGGGGAAACAGATACCTTGTCATGTTGAGCAGAGCGAAACATCTTATGATGTATTAAGATTCTTCGTTACACTCAGAATGACGTAAATTTGTCATGTTGAGCAATAGCGAAATATCTTCAGATTCTTCGTTGCACTCAGAATGACGAATTAATCTCTAACTCTGACTTTTATTTTACTTCCTATAAAAAAATGAAAAAAAGCTGAAACATTATCACGAGAAATCCTTGGAAATTCACATTTCTCTTGCTGATTATCGGTTGAGTTTTATGGTATTTTAAGCCACGAGCTGCAAAAGAAGAAGAGTCAATGTCCTTTTTCGAACCAAGTGAATATATCGTTTCAACGGGGAATATTGAAAGTTCTCTTACGATTGAGGGAACGACGCAGTTTTCAAATTCTCAGAAATTGAGTTTTCTCAATCAAGGAAAGGTTAAAACCGTGAATGTGAAAGTAGGAGATGAAGTGAAAAAAGGACAAGTTTTAGCGACGATGACGACGGATGATTTGGATAAAGATGTAGAACAGCAGAAAATCGATATTCAAGATCAGAAAAACGAAATTCAAGATTTATTGGATGGGTATAATCTGGATTTAGAGCTTTTGAAAGCACAAGCGGAATATGATAATTTGCTTTTGAAACAGAAAAATTTGGAACAAAGTAATGAATTGGAGATTGAAGACACGATTCATAAGCTCAAAGATGCCGAAAAAGAATACAATGACGCACTCAAAGATTATCAAGAATTACTTTCTGGAAGTGAAAGTGGAAATAAGGATTTAGCGCTTTCTTCTACGATTAGAGATAGAAAAATCAAAATGGAAGACGCTGTTCTTGGGATTAGAACTGCTTATTTCGATATTCAGGATATGCTTGAATGGTATGATCAACTGATGTTTATTACGGATAAATATAGTGGAGTGGAGAGTATTTATATTGGTGCAAAAGATGTTCAAAAAAAGAATGAAGCCAGAGAGGGATTTAATGCGATTAGAAGTGATTTAACGAAGCTTCAGAACTACTACGATACCTTGAAAAAAATTGAACCGCTTGATCTAACTAATGAGCAGATTTTGGAGGTGTATAGCTTTATGAGAGATCTGGGACAGAAAATTTTGAATTGGGGAGAGGCTTGTTATGATATGTTTCAAGAAAGTATTGTTTCTGAAGGAAGTTTAAGTCAGGGAGAGATTGATAGTTATTCCAAAAAAGCATTAGGATTTCAAGATGCAGGGATTTCTTATATGACGAAAACCTATTCTTCTATGGTAGAAACCTTATCAAAACTTGATGAAGATACTTCTCTGGAAGATACGAAATTAAAAATGGAGAAACTCAAAACTGCTTGGGACAAAATGAAGATCGAAGCACAATTACTTACAACCAATCAAGACAAAGAAAAAGCGGAACTTCAAGAAAAAATTGATCAAGCGTTGAGAAATATCAATAAAATCAAAAAAGGGGAGTCTCTCGATGAAAGCAAGATTACTGCTGCAAAAAATAGACTCAAACAGCTTCAAAATACCTTGGATAATCTTTATAAAAAATATGATGATTATAAACTTATAGCGAATTTTGACGGAGTGATTACGCAAATGGATTTACAAGTTGGAGATTCGATTGAGAGTTCTTCCAAGTCTTGAAGTGAGAAATACATCTATGTAGAGAGTAATAATATTTTGGAATTATCGTTGTCTGTGGAGCAAGTAGATATCATAAAATTAAAAGTCTGAATGCCAGTGGACGTATATCTTGATGCCTATGATGGAAATATCTATCATGGAACGGTTACAGAAATCAATACCGTGCCTTCTGAAGGAGGAATGGGAGCAAGTTATCCGGTTACCGTTACTTTTTACAAAAATGATCCTGAAGAAATGATTCTCGCAGGAATGGGAGGAAATGCGAAGATTTATCTTGAAAAGTTTGAAAATCTGATCCTCATTCCAAATCAAGCCATTTCAAGAATGAATGGAAAAGAAGTGGTAAAACTCCTCGAAAATGGACAACGAGTGGATAGAGAAATCGAAACCTGAACTTCAGACGATAGTCAAACTGAGGTACTTTCTGGACTTTCTGTCGGAGATACGATTAAAGAAATGTATATGACACAAGAAGGATTTTCAAGTGTAGGATTAGAAGATTCTGAAGATACGATGATGATGTATGGAAGTATGGGAAGTATGGGAAGAATGTGAGGTTGAATGGGATGATGAATGAGAGGCGGAATGGGAGGATCTAGACGTTGAAGAGGATAGTCAGACTTTTATTTCTTTTTTCTTAAAAAGAGTATGGCAGAGAAAGAACCGTTTATTAAGCTGGTGGAAATTACGAAAACGTATGGACTTGACAATCCTGATATCGAACCGGTGAAAGTTTTGAAGGGGATTAATCTCGAAATTTACGATAACGACTTTATTTCTATTATGGGGCCGTCGGGATGTGGAAAATCGACGTTGATGAATATCGTGGGGCTTCTCGATCAGCAGACGACGGGGGATTATTTTCTTCGTGGGGAGAAAGTTGAGGCAATGTCTCAAGATGATCGGTCGATGATTCGTAGATCGACGATTGGATTTGTGTTTCAATGATATAATTTACTCAAAAGAATGTCCGCACGAGAGCAAGTAGCTCTTCCGCTTTCGTATGTGGGAGTTCCGATGGCTGAGAAGAAAAAAAGAGCGATCGAAGCGTTGAAAATGGTGGGACTTGGGGAGAGAATTGACGCACTCCCTAATCAACTTTCATGAGGACAGCAGCAGAGAGTTTGTATCGCGCGCGCGATTGTGAATAATCCATGATTAATCCTTGCCGATGAGCCGACTGGTGCTTTGGATTCAAAAACAGGAGAAGAAATTCTGAATCTTTTTCAAAATCTCAATAGAAACGAGGGGAAAACCATTCTTCTCATTACTCATGATGCTCATATTGGAGCCGCTGCAAAGAAAATGATTAGGATCAAAGATGGACTCTTTGTTGATGCGTAATTTTAGTAGAGATTGAAAAAAAGGGGGGAAATCTGATTCTTCGTTGGGAGTGATTTCGTGATGAAGAGTCAGATTTTTTTTGATTTCACAAAAATGGATTCCTTTTGATTTCAGAAAATGTATTGAAGTAAAATAGATATATATACTTATTAAATTAACAAATAAATCCCTCAAATTTGCATATATATACAGCAATATTTATAATTATATTGTATTTATTTCCACACATTTTTGGAATATGAAATTACTTAAAAGACAACTACGCGGAATAACAAAAGAAGATATTGAATCAGAATATTCAAAACTAACACAACAATGAATTTCAAAAACAATATTAGATACTGCACAAAATGAATTACTTTCCTTATTATGAAATGATAACATTATGCATAAAGAACTATTAAATTTATCTCCTCTTGTATAACAACTTAACTATTCCAAATTTTACAAGTGCTTAGAAGTCAGAGATGCCTATCTTCAAAAAAATAAAAAACTTTCATCAAAAGATTTTGTAACATTATTTTGAAATACAAATACAAAGATAAAATCATCTCTTGGAAAATATAATAAAGCTAATTTACAACAATGATGAATAGGAGAATGTTGATTACTTTCTGGTTTAGAAGTCTTAAAAAAGACACCTTTTTTTGAAACTATGATAAGATGTTCTCTCAAAAGAACTGAATACGGTCGAAAATGTCTCCTTCCTTTTTGTAATCAGCAAGAAATCTATGAAGAAATTACAGACGAAGAAATAGACTATTTAAAAGTTCCTAATGTTATAAAGGGACGTAGTATCATCTCAAATTCATCCTTATGATTTAATATTTTAGAAACTCTCATTATTAAAAATACCTTAAGAAATAAAAACATACCATTTGAAAAAATCAATGATATATCTTACGAACAAATATCTAATTTAAATCTGAGATGGGATGTTTATGATATGAATAACGTAATATGAAGAGATAAATCTCTCGTAACTAATATTTCAACTAATGGAACATCAAAAGAAGGTTTGTTATATCTTTTAAAACTTTCAAAAACATGAATTATTAAATTATGTTGCCAATTAAAAATTCCTAATAATTATCAATATAATGATACTCCTACCCAAACCGTTGAAAGTACCAGAGGGTATAAAGTTCATATTTATAAAGAAAACGATGATTTTTCTTATGGGATAGATGAGGTATGACATGAATGTTTTAAACCACAGTGATGTGATGAATGGTTTATTACAAATCATGAATATTCTATCGAAAAGTTTTCAGATGATGAAAACTATGTAGTTTTGAAAAATCCTTGGTTTACGGAAAAAAAATTAAAAATTCCCTTAAAACAATTTCAATCTATGTGCCAAGTTTTTGATGTGATATCCTTTAATATTAAAAATCTCTTTACTGAAGATAATAATGACAACAAAAAATAAATCTGTTTCCCTCATTGATGTGGTCTTTTATGAAGAGTCAGATTTCTTTCTGATTTTTTATTGTAGGAATTGGATTGACGAAAATAGACCCTCACCCTACCCCTCTCCTTAGTAAGGAGAGGGAAATCACGTAGTGATGGGCGCGGTTAATACACAAATGATCTGTAGGATTAACGGTTCCCCTCGGCCTTTTTTTTTGAAGTAACCCGTTATAGAAAAATCCCTCTTTTTTACATTTCCACTAAATTACAAATCATTTGATTTTTTGACAAAAATGAGTATAGAGGGAATGTTTTAGTTGAACATAATATGATGAAATTTTTCATTTTTATGGATGAAAGTGGGAATAATGCTGAAGATCAATATTTTGCGCTTTGACTTCTCTTTGTCCCCGTTGATTATATAGGATATGTCTATGATGATATGATCTCTTTTTATGATAGAGCAAAAGACATTGCAAAAAATATTAAAACCATCAAAATCCAAGAATTTATTGATAAACATAACTTTGACGACTTAAAGAAAATCCTTTCATCATCTACCCACTTTGAATTAAAATTCAAAAATATCAATTTTACTAATAAAGATATTTATAAATGAATGATTGATAAAGTGTGTTCATATCATAATATTCAGTATGCGACCTTTGTTGTAGATAGATCTAAACGAGATAATACCCAAAGTTATCGAGATAATTACATAAAATATGCTTCTCTTGGAGTGTCTGAAAATATGGATAATCAACATGAATATATTTTCATCTCCGATTCTATCACCCAACCAAAAAAAGAAAAACAAATTTGAAAGCAATTTGAGAATTATCTTACAAATTCCATTAAAAATCATTTATCTGAGTTAGGAAAAAGAAATGATAATTTTCTATGAGCATTAAGAATAGAAAGTCATTCATCAGTTTTATTACAACTAACTGACACTATTCTATGATGTATTATGTTTTATTTAAGAAATCAAACAAGAACTATATCAGATAAGACGGCTCTAAAAAAGGATTTGTAGCGGAAACATTAAAAAGAAAACTTGGAAATATCAACTTTTTTACATCGCAAACAATCGAAAGTCCCTTTATTTTCTCCATAAAACATTACTAATAAAGAAAAAGAAGGTCACGGACAAGAGACCCGCACCTCCTTTATCTCATATAGTATAAGAATTATTTTACCAAAATCAAGTTTTTTAGGAGAAAAATGATCAAAAAGATGAGAAATCTGAATTTTTATCATGAATAATCGTAGGGACGATGGCTTGCCTCATCCTTTTTATGATTTTGATTCTTTTTTATTTATTGGTTTGTTTAATAGGAAAGGGCAAGCCCTTTCCCTACATGTTTTTTTTATTTTTTGATACTTTTTTTGATATAGGCTTTATTTTGTTCCATAACCTTATCGATGAATTTTTTACTCTCTTGTTCTTTTTTGGAGTTAATTTTACATGATGCATACATAATCATTTGATCATCAATTTCTTTAAGTTCTTTCCTTAATGTTCTAACTTTGTCAAAGTCTCCTTTCCCCTTATAATCCTTAATATCCTGTAACAAAATCTCTTTTTGTTTTTTACACTGTTGCAAAAAATCTTCATTTGCATTATAAGAAGATGTAAAAAGATCTTCTGTTTGATTTCAAAGTTCTGATGAAGAAACTTGCGATCTTCCGATAGCTCTTGCAGTCTTTTTGAGAATAGGACAAGGTTTAAATTTACGAATTTTTACCATGATTATAGTAAAAAATAAAGTTCTTAAAAGATGTATTTCATCAATTCTTCGAAAATTTCCAATTTTATTATACGATGTAGGGACGATGGCTTGCCTCGTCCTGTTTATGATAGGGAGATTTTACCTATTTTGATTTTTTTTTGATTTTTTTCTCAATATAGGCTTTATTATTTTCCATAATTTTTTCAACAAATGTTTTAGCTTGTTTTTCTTTTTCTAACTGAATTTTATCTTCATTTCCACTATCTAAATAATTATAATATTCTGCTAAAGAACAATTATTTTTTCTTATTCAGCCATAACACACATAGTGACACATTCATCTACTCATATTTTATACACAAAAGATCTAAAAAAATGAATCATTTCACTTACTAAAATGATTGTATTTTTGATTGTAACTTATCGACTTGGCTTAGTAAATCATGATATTCTTTTTGAAAACCTCATCACTTCAGATCTTTTAAATTGAAACAAACTAAAGAATCCGCGAATAATTCAAAAAACTTGATCCTTCTTAAATTATTTATATTAATAATCATGTCTGATGACAAAAAAAGCATATATCTATCTAAAATTCAATCTAAATCACATAGTATTTTGTTTGAAAAATTATACATGTAATATCTTCGAGTCATTTGTGGAATGATATTAGGGACAATAGTATCTAAATTTAGTCTTTCACAAATAAGATTTATACATTTATCTTCATTTTTAAACACTCATTGTTGCTTATCACTTACACATTGATATTGCATTGCTATAAACCTTTCTATTGACGTCAAGATTCTATTTAATTGGGGAATAACAATATTGACTACTTTTTGTTTTTCAATATTTTTATCTGTATCAATAATACAATCTATAAATATAACAGATATGATAGAACCTAATATTCCATTTCAAATATCCTCAATATGTAAGTATTTACATACTATTCGTAATATTATCAACAATACGATAATAAAAATTCTTTTTTTGATACAAAACCAAAATCCTCTAAGAAAAGGGAAATATGCTTTGATTTTTTCTCTCATTTGATACTATTTTTTACTAAAACTATCTCTTATTTCACTGTCACTTGTCCATTCATCAACATAGGAAGTAGGAAGTCACGGAGTTCTGCTAAATCTCTATTCTGTAATTGGTTTAAATATATTTGTTCATAGATGGACTTTGTTTTCTTATGAAACATTTCCAATACAAAATTATTAGGTATTACCAAAGGAATAAATGCCATAGCATCATTATTTATTGCCTCTTGTGTGGCTCAATTTGATAGCCTATCTTTCAATGTCTCAAAGTAATCATTATTTATATTACACCGAACATACTCCAAAGAGTTATTAGTTTTACATTTCAATCAGGCAAATCCTGTAGAAAGAATGAAATTCTCAATAAAATCTACAGAATATTCTCAGAAGTATAATACTTTTTTACTATTCTTCATTTTAGCGAACCAAACAGAATTTTCTGTTGGTTGCATATTAGCTCTACTTTCCCTATTTTCATATGTAATTTTTGGAGCCCCAAAGTTTATATCATTATTAGTGACTTCAGCTGTAGCTAAATAGTTTTTTTCTCAATTAAAATTATCAATTCACGGTTTTATTAATTCAGTCAACGAATTCTTCTTTATATTCTCTACACTCCATCCCTCAGGAATTTCTCTCTTTAACTCATCATTCCATACCATCTTTCATCCACTAGACTTGTAAGGCTTTCCATTCTCATCTGGGAAGTCAAACTGAACAAATCGGTACTCGTACAATTCCTTAGCTATAGCCTCTAATTCTGAATTAATTTTATTGTTTAGCTCTATTTTATCATCAATAGTTGATAATTTAAGAGCTATACTCCTTTGTTCATTTACATCTTCAGGAATTGTTATCATAAGGTCTTCCATAAATTCTTTCGTAATATGTAGCATTATACTACCGTGTATTCAATTTAATAAGGAATTTGTTCTAAGCTTTAGCAGATAATAGAGAAACATTTTATCAACGAATAACTCATTAGGAACCATCTTCCAAATGTGGTAATGGTATATAGTTTTTTCTCAGTCCCAAATCCTAGGTCAAAATGAAGCAGACCAAGCAAACAATAAGTCTCATTTATTACAATATTTATTTTCATCCAATTCTAAATCAGAATAGTATCGACTATTATTACTAAAAAAATTACCTACCCTCAAAACTTTATATTTTCAGTTATCCAATAATTCTTTCTGTTTATAGGCTTTTCAATTTAATACTTCACATATATCTCATAATCTATATGTTCTGTTATTACTCATATTTTAATCAATTTAACTGAGTAAAAATATCATCTTCTAATTTCTTTCACTCTTCAAAGTAACCTTTGAGATTTTGTTTATAATTAGTCATTCTACTTCTAAATTCCTCAGCTGTAATATCTATGTGTTCTATTTTAATCTCAAAATATTGTCCTGCTGACCAGGAATAATTTTTTTCCTTTATCTGTTCATTTGTTACTTTTACTGAGAAATCCTCAACTACCTCCATATTTTTGAAGGTATCTATTATCTGTTGTTGTTCATTATCTCTCAGATAGGTCTTCTGATTTTTCCCCTCTTTTACCGTTTCTCATAATTTAGAGGCATCAACCAACATTATTTCATCTCCATCCTTTCTGGTCTTATCAATAAATATCACTGATACATTTGTACCTGTTGTGGCGAAGATGTTACTAGGCATACTTACTACTCATTTTAACCAATTCCTGTCTATTATTCTTTCTCTGATTTTCTTTTCTATTCCACTTTGTGCTGTAATAAATCCTGTTGGTACTACTATTGCAGCCTTTCCCGTATCATTTAATGAATATAGAATATGCTGAATGAATAGTAAATATATTGCCATTGATTCTAATTTCTTGTTTGGAATTGTAGGTACTCCTGCAAAGAATCTCTCTTGGCTATTTGGTAATTGTTCTACTTCATCTCTCCAATCTGAAAAATCTAATTTGAAAGGGGGATTGGATACTATAAAATCCATCTTTTCCTTATGCCTACTTTCAAGAATAGTATTTCCTTGAACAATATGATTGATAGAATGGGTAAGGTTATTCAAAATTAAGTTCAATCTTAGCAAGTTCGTTGATTTTTGATTGATGTCTTGGGAGTAAATAGTACATTGATTGACTCCAATTTCATTTGCAAGATTCATTAATAAAGTTCCCGATCAAGCAGCGGGATCATAAACCGTAACATTTGAAATAGCTTCTTGTCCAACTAAGACTTTGGCAATCACTTTTGCGACAGAATGAGGAGTATAATATTCAGCATATTTTCAACCTCCATCTTTATTGTAATCCTTAATCATATACTCAAAAATGGTACTGAAGAAATCAAATCCCTGGTTAAATACTTCATCAAAATCAAACTTACAGTTGATAAGTTTATTGATAATTCCTCTTGCTACTTTATTATAATTTTGTTTATCGGAAACTGCAGATTGAATGAGAGATTCATCAAAAAGTCTAATATCAGTATTTTCACCGGTATGAACAGAAAAAAGATCATTATTCTGAATGGCAATATCGTTAAGAGTTTCATCAAATTGTTGAGCGATATCATCATCGTTCTGATGTTCAAAAAGATAGGTTAAGAGATGTTCTGCTTGTAACCTTGCACTATTTACCCCAATTCTCATCAGTAAAATATTATAATCATTCTCTGATAATTTTTTAATCTCGTCATAAGTGGTCAAAGAAGGATTAACCTTTTGAATCTCATGTAAAAATTTATCATTTAAGAATTTGTACAAAAAAGATTGTGTTACGATCTTATATTCATTGGCATCTCATCACAATCCATTATTATTACAAATTCCTTTAATATCATCGACAAGTTGGGTAATTTTTTCTGTATACATGAGGAGAAAAGATTAAAAGCTAAAAATTATATTCTTGTAAATATTCAGAAGTAAGATAATCTTGTAATTTCTTTGCAAAAGAAAAATCTAAAGGCAACTTTTCATTATAAAAAATATTGCTAATAATTTGTCCGGATAATTTCTCAAAAAAAGCAGAATTATGAATAATTCCTTGATTGTGTTGCACTGCATCATCAAGATCTGTTTTTACTTTCAACATCATTCCAAAGAGTCAAGGATTATCACTTGGTTTTCAAGAAGGAATTATTTTTTTGTAGACACGAGCATATTTTTGATCTCCATGAAATTTATCAGATAATTGCTGATTTTTACGATTAAGTTCGGAGATTCTGTTGTAAATCTGTTTCATTTCTTCTTGAAGTTTTTTGAGTTGAGAAGATTCTAAATGATTTTCTTCTTCTGAACTAATATTAGCTTTTGCAATAAGTCTTTTCCATTCATCATAAAGAGAACTATATTCGGGATCTTTTTGATTTCGATTGGTAGTTAATTGTTCTCTCGTTTTAGCTACCCATTCTTTATAATCATTTGCTAACATCTGTAATTCTTCTTCTCCAATTTTCTTAAAATCAAAAATCATATCTTCAATAGCAAGATTTAATAGTTCTTTACTTGAAACATCATCTACTTGTTGTTGTAAATTCAAAAGTTTTAGACGATTTTCTGTTTCGGTATGAAGGGTAGAAATTAAATTAATATCAAGTTTTTCTAAAGCCTCCACGTGTCCTAAAAGACGAGCGATATTGTATAAATCACGAGCTTCTTCTAAAGTCTTTTTCAGATTGATTATTTCTTTTTTATCTTGAATAGCAGAAATCTGTTGAGAAAATAATTCAAGATTATCTGTAGAATAATTGAGTAAAGTATTTTCAATATTTTTGATTCACGCATTGATTTCTTCTGCACTCATAAAAAGTTCTCAGAAAACATCATTAGGATTTTCAGAATCATATTCACGAGAAAGTTCATCAAGATATGCCTGATTGGTTATTTCAAATTCATCACTAATATTTGCAAAATCGACAACATATCCGAAACGGAAATCTTTATAAGGTCTATTTACTCTCGTTAACGTCTGAAGAAGATTATGAGCTTTGATTTTTCTTCACAAATAAAGTTTCTTTAATCTTGGAGCATCAAATCCTGTAAGGAGCATTGCATAAACGAAGAGAATATCAATTTTTCCTTCTTTGAAATTTTCAATTTCATCTTCTCTTGTTTTTTTATCTCCTTCATCATGAAGAATTAAACTTCACGTCAAATGATGTTCAGATTGTTTTTCTTGAAAAATTCTAAACATTTCCCTTGCTTGATTCGAACTATCACAAACAACCATTGCACCAACAGAATCGTCTCCTCTCATGATTCTAAAATGAGAAAGATCATCAGTAATATATTCCAACATTGGTTCAACAAATTTGGGATGTGCAAAAAGATCTTTTTTATGAAGAATTCATTTTTTTACTTCATCATCGAGTTGTTTTTCAATATTTCTCAATTTTTCTTTATAGGTAGTTGCAATTTCTTCTCTTAAAAGTCTGAGGGTATATCCATCTTTGATCGATTCATTGTAATAATATTTGTGAATATATTCCCCAAAAATATTCGTCGTAGTCTTTTTTTCTTCTTTTTCAGACAAAACATCTTCTCCTTCAGATTTTTCATGTTTTTTATAAATAATCAAAGGAGTTCCTGTTAAAGCTATTTTTATGGATTGTTTGTCCGAATTGTAAAGATTAGCAAGATAACTTCCATGAGGATCATAACTTCTATGAGCTTCATCGATAAAGTAAATTCTTTGCAAATTTACTCCATAACTATTATCAAGTTCTGTAGTAGTATCTTCATTAAATTTCTGAATATTAATGACAGTCATTCAGGGTTTTGTCCCTGTTTCTTTAAAATCATCAGCAAGTTCTTTTTTGCTATTGATAGAGTAAACAGGCAAACCTCTTTTACGAAATTCTTTTTTTGCTTGAGTGGCTAAATCAATTCTATCTACGATAAAGTAAAATCTGGGTATGATTCCTTTTTTTGAAAAATAATCGGTTAAATATTTAACGTTATAAAATGCTAATGCAGTTTTTCAGCTTCATTGAGTATGCCAAATAACTCCTTTTTTGATTCAGGATTGTATTTTCTTTTCAATTTCTTTAGTCGCAAAAAACTGAGGATATCTCATAATATGTTTTTGTAGTTCTTCACTTCCGTCTTTTTGAACCTGTTTTACATAAACAAGCGAATATTTTAAGAAGAAAGCAAGTCTTGATTTAAAAAAGAAAGAAGTCAGAATACGATTCGTAGGACTATCAGGATTCTTATTCGTAATGAATTCAGGAGAATTTTTTAACATAATACGATTATTATCCAGAAGAATTTCTGATTCTATCTTGTCATTAATATCTCTAATTCCATCGATTAATTCGCCCTTTTGTTGTTCCCTAAAATTATTGAATTTGATACTATTTCATTTTGTAATCGTTGCATAAAATGCCCCTTGTAATTGTTCTTCTCCCTCATATTCCATATTATTAGAGAAAATCACAAACTGTGTAATATTCATAAATTTTCTAAATTTCTCATTTTTCATTCTCATCAACATTCTATTTCTTTCACTGATGATTCCCTCAGCTTTATTGGGTTTCTTAACTTCAATAAAGGAAAGAGGGAGTCCATTTACAAAAACAGTAATATCGGGTTTAAATTCATTCTCTCAATTTTTATAACTTACTTCTGTTGCGATATGAAATGCATTTTTTTCAAAATGTTCGAAATCGATCAATTTGTATTGAGATTTACTTTGATCATTTTTAACCAGGCGATTAAAAAAACTCTGTCCTAAATCATCTTGTCCAAGTTCCAACGAAAGATTCTGAAATTCATTTTCAAAAATTTTATGATTTTCAGGAGTGTTTTCTAACCCATTGATATAAAGAAACTGTTGACGAAAAAGATTTTTAATAATACAAGTTCAAGAGTCTAAACCTCCTTCATTTTTTAAAAAATCTTTAGAAAGATATTGATATCCTAATCTTGTTAAATGAATTAATGCAGGAAATTTTACTCTGGAGTTTTCATTCCAATTTTCTGTTTGTTCTTCTTGATGATTCATTTTTTTCTTTTTAAATACAAAAAAGACACCTTGCATGGTGCCATAAAATTCAATCAGAAAACCTTTTCAGCATCTCAAGAATTTTCCACACAAAGTGTCTTATTTTTTCTCGAAATGCCAAAAAAGTATTTTACTCCTGAATAAGATTTTCTAAATTTTATGGCATTTTTAATGTATCGATTATGGTCTTTTTTGCAAGAGGAATAAAAGCGAAAATTTTTTATTGTTCGATTCGTAGGGCTGACGGCTTGCCTCGGCCTGCTATGATGGATTATTTTTTGATTGGTGTAATAGGAAAGGGCAAGTCCTTATTGGAAGATTATCTTCTGAAAAGGAAATTGATTTTATAGCTATCAAACAAGGAATCATTAAATATTTCCAAGTTACGTATCTTCTTAATTCAGAGGAAACAATTATGAGAGAATTTTCAGCATTAGAACAAATTCAGGATAATTGGGAGAAATACGTCATCAGTTTTGATGATATCAATTTATGAATTCATAATGGAATTCAACATATTAATATTATGGATATTGAAAAATATTTATAAATTTATCAAGTATAGTTGATAAATGTTAATAATTTTATAAATGTATCAAGTATAGTTGACAAATCTGAATCTCTAAAAAGTTTAAGAATTTATCTTTGGAATCTCTCGAACCTTGTAAAAAAAGAAAGGGCAAGCCCTTTCCCTACCTATATTGTATTATTTTACATTATACGATCTGTAGGGATGATGGCTTGCCTCAGCCTTTTTTAATGAAAAAATTAGAGACGTTTTTTTCTTGAATCTTATAATATTTTATTTATAGTGACTAGTAGTTTATTGATTAATTATGTTTCATTATGTCAACAACAACGATAACTGCACAAGTTGATAATAATATTTTACAGATGATTAACCGTATTTCGAAGGAAAAGGGAATCTCTCTTGATACGATTATCAATTTTAAATTGAAAGATTTTTTGCAAAATTATCAGGAAACCATGGATTGGGAGATTGATTTTTGAAAAGAAGGAGTTCCTGCGGAAGAAGTTGTGAAATTTTTACAAGAGCATATTGACTAATGTGAGAAGCTTGGAAGAAAGAACTTCTTAAACTTTCTAATGCTGGAAGAAAAGATTTATTGGTCATTATCTCAAAGATTTTAGCAGGAGAACTACATGAATTAGATATCAAAAGAATTCAATGATCTGAAAATCTTTATAGATGTAGAAGTGGTAAATATAGAATTCTTTTTGAAAAAAGAGGAGATCAAATAAAACTTGTGAATATAGGAAGTAGAGGGGATATTTATAAAGGAATATAAATAAAGATTCGATGGTTTACCTCGTTCTTTCTATATCATTAATGTTCCCCTTTTTCAAAAGGGGATATGGCGAAGCCGAGGGGATTTTTTTTATTCTCTTAAAAAATCCTCAGTCACTTCGTGACAGCTCCTTTACAAAGGAGCACAAAATACACAAATAATCTGTAGGGACGACGTCTTGCCTCGGCCTATTTATGATATACCATTTTAATAAATATTTCATTTCCCAAAAATAAGTTTTTTTTGTAATTTTGGAAATAAAAAAAGAGAAAAAAAATCTGATTCTTCGATTCCAAGTTGATTCGTGACGGAGAGTTAGATTTTTCTTTCAAAAAAATATTTGACGATAAATATCATTTTCTTATATTGAAAAAGTCACCAAAAATTTGATTTTTTATTTTAAATCGATATAGTATACATATATGTACACTTTAAAGTAACAAAATAAAAAATGAAGGATTTAAAAAAAATGATTTTAACAAGGAAAACCGCATTTACAATTGATGAAATCCGTCAGATTTTTTCAGATGTATCCGAGAATACATTAAAAGTGGCTTTATATAGAGCAAAGCTAAACGGAGATTTATTAAATCCCTATAAAGGCATCCGAACCTTGCCAGTTTATGATGAAAAAGAATTAGCCTGTAAACTTAAAAAAAATAGTTATATTTCTTTGGAATCGGTTTTATATGATGCAGGTGCTATATTTCAGGCATATTTTAATACAAAAACTTGTATTGCTGAATCATCTGCTGATTTAACTATAGGTGGAATAAATTATAGATATACAAAAGTTAAAGAGAGTTTATTGTATAATGATACTTATGTAAGGCAGTATGAAAATTATCGTATAGCCACTCCTGAAAGAGCATTGTGTGATTATGTATACCTGTTTCCAAATGCTGGAATAGATGCCCCTGAAGTATTTCATTCTCCAAATTCTGATGCGAAATTTAAAGTTTTGTTTCCCTTTTATCCAAAAGCAACTCAAGAAAAAATAAAAAAGCTGATAGATATGACTGGATATAAAGTATTTAAATATTAAAAATTAAGATGTTTAACCATATTCTTCATGAAAAATATATGAGAAAAATCTTGAATGAAATTTTTAGTAGTGAAATTTCAGATTTCTTGTGATTCAAATGATGAACTTTGACTTATATGTGTTATTGACTAGATAGATTCTCTACAGATATTGATATAGACATTTTAAATGTAGGAGAAGAGGAGAAAATTATCAGCAAGGTGAGAGAATCTTTGGGTAAATTATGAGATATCAAAAATGAAACTTTATGAAAAACTTTGCATAGATGGATTTTCCGTTATGATGAAAGAAGTATGAATATAAAAGTTGAACTTAATAAAAGAATTCGGGAAGCAAATACCTATGATTTTCAAGATATCGATGGAATTAAAATTTGCTGTATGGCACCAGAATCTATTTTTGCAAATAAGCTCGTTGCATTGTATGAAAGATTCAAAAATAGGGATTTATATTATGTAAACTTCTTTTTGAAAAATAATTTTCCTATAAATAACCAAATTATAACAGAAAGAACTTGAAAGAATATAAAGCAGTTAGCTAAGGAATTAATAGAATTGCTACCAGTGCATTACCAAAAAAATAATGTTTTGGCAGATTTATGAGAAGTTTTAACTGATAAGCAAAAGATTTGGATGAAAAACAAAGCGTTAGATGAAACTATTGAATTATTGAAAATTTTCAAATAAGCTCATAAATCTGATTCTTCGATTCCGATTTGATTCGTGAACGGAGAATCAGATTTTTTACTCAAAAAGTTTCGCATGAGATCATAATCTTACAAGACGAAGGACTTTGTTGGTTTGATCTTTTTCATACATTAATAAAACATCTGGGAAAACATGACATTCAAAAATCCCTTTAAATTCTCCTTTTAGTTCATGATTTTTATATTTCCTTGGTAATACTCTGTCCTGAGAAAGAATATGAAGAACTTCTTTTAATTCATTGATCACTTTCTTATCATTTTTATAAACTTTCAAGTCTGTTTTAAACTGATTGGAAACTTGTTGGAGATACATTTTTTTTATAATTATAAAAGATCATCAAGAGAATTAATCGTTTCTCCTTTGGTTCTTACATCCTGTAATGCAGATTTGAAAATTTGTTTTTTTTCTAAAGAAAATCCATTTTCATCTAATCAAACTTCTATTCTTTTTTCTTTCACAAATTTTTGTAATAAGAGTGTCATGATAGTAGAAAGAGAGACTCCCATTTGTTTTGCTAAATCAGAAGCTTGTTCTTTTAGATCTTTTTCAATTCTAAGATTAGCAATCACTTTACTATAAGTCATTATGATGCTTATTTAAAATAAAAGTATATTAATTGTATATCAAAAGTTTTCATTTTTTCAAGACAAAAAAGAAAAAAACTCTGATTCTTCGTCACGAATCAATGAAAAACAGAGGGATTTTTTTGAAGATGTTTCGCTTCGCTTCGCTCAACAGGACGATTTAAATCCTCAAAAAAAAATTAATCCAACTTTTGCATTTTGAGTCGAGCTTTCATAAGCCAGCTATCTGGTAAGAAACAAGACAAGAATCTCATTCATTTAGAATAACTGCTATAAAGTGAGATATCTTTTCATTTTTTAGCATCTGAAATAGCCTTTTGGACCACTTTTTCTGGAGGGACAGTTGGTTCGTAAACTGTAGGAGCTTTTTTGAGTCAGATATCTCCCACTTTCATGAAATTAGTTTTCATCCAGATTGGACAAACAGCTGTGACGGAGATTCAGCTTTTTTTAAGTTCTTGATTTAAAGCTCTGGAATAACTTCTGACAAATGCTTTGGTAGCAGCATAATCATTCATATATGGGATAGGCTGGAAACTAGCCACAGAAGCGATATTGATAATATGGTCTCATTTTTGCATAAATGGAGTACAGATATAGCACATACTCACCACGGCTTTGATATTCAAATCAATCATATTCAGAGAATCTTCAAGCGGAATCTCATCACTCGCTCAGAATTTTCCATATCAGGCATTATTCACTAGATATCTGATTGTGCATTTAGTTTCAGTCAGCTTTTTAGAAAATTTGATAATCTCATCATGAACTGAAAGATCTATCGTATATGGAACTATTTTATCTCAGTACTGAGTTTTGAGTTCATTTAATTTATCTTTACTTCTAGCTAGGACTCGGATTTGA
>JAFRZH010000001.1 GCA_017442645.1 bacterium
ACGCGTTTCTGTCTGCTTGGGAATGATAACATAATATCACGAAGCAATATTAGTACAAGTACTAGCAAAGGGATCTATACAAAAAATTTTCTGATCTTTGTTTCCTTCATTTTTTTCTCGATTGGTATCTCTCCACTGATAAAGGAGTTCCATCCCCTCACGGGTTAAATTGAGAGCTATGGTCTGCAAACGCGATTGAGAAAGATAAGTAACATATTTATTCACTGCAGTTAAAATAAGAACAATTACACTTGAAAACATAGTAACTACAATAACTGTTTCAGCCAATGTAAATGCCTTTTTTCGTTTTTTTCAGAAATACATCCTCATCATGAAAAATAAATTTGAAATACCTTTTAAGATGAATAGTATTAAATTAAGAAAAAGAATCAATAGGTATTTTATCCTTTATGGAATCTTTATGGAAAATATTGTCCCTTATATCTGCTTTGTAGTTTTCTTAGCACTCCTCGCTCGATCTGGGAAAATGGGAGCAGAAAAAATGATCAAATTTATTATTGGAAATATTATTTCTTGATTAGCTTGTTATTTTTTTTGAGAAAGTTTACATCTTTTCATTCAAACTTTACTCAGTGAACCTGCAAAAGAGTTTATGGGGATAACCTATGAAAATTACGCTCATTTTTTCGAAAATGCTCAATTTTTACTCGTAATTATTTTATTTTTACTCCTCTGTATTCTCATTTATACTTCTAGTAAAATTCAAGTATCTATTCTCAATGATTCTCCGATAGGAAGATGGATTTTCATTCTCCTCATTCCTTTTTGTGCAATCAGCTTTTTCTTTGCTTTTTTTCTTTCCCTTCAAGGAGAATGAATTACAATACGACCTTGGATAAAAGAGAGAATCGCTTCCTACTCCCCTACTGCAAAATATATTATGCAAAACCTTCCTTTTTGGAACTTTCTATACCTCATTTGTATCATTGCTCTCACCCATCCTCTCAAAGTAAGTGTGCTTTTTAAAAGAAGAAATACCATTATTCCAGAAGGATTAGAATAAAAAGTTCTCTAATTATTACATATTTTTTGCTTTTTGGAAGAGATAAGACTATAATAAAGATAGAATTTTTATTTCATACAAAAACAAAAAACAATGGCAACAATACGACCTACACTCAAAAAACAAACTGTTTCCAAAACTAATGAAGAACTTATGGCAAAATACCAACAAATGGTTCATTATCTAAAAAACGAAATCTCAACAATAGAAATTAACATAAAAAAACTTAATGCAATTCTTGATAAACTTCTTGCTTTTAATCCTGACGATGAAAATTCTCTCGATATCAATAAAGAAGTCCAAGACGCCCTCAACACTACAAATCTCAACGCTTATGAAGAAGATAACTGTGAAGTTATTGAAGGAATCTTTGATGGATACTTCATGAAAGGAGGAGATCAAAAAAAATATCCTGTTCCTCTCAATTATTCCTCAAAAACAAAACTTGTTCCAGGGGATATGCTCAAATTAAAAGTCACACCAGATGGGAAATTTATCTACAAACTCATCAAACCTGTAGAAAGAAAACACCTTAGAGCAATTCTCTCGAAAACTGATGAAAATAAATATACTGCCAATACCGAAGATGGAAATGTATATTTTCTCAATCAAGCTGCTGTTACTTTTTTCAAAGGGAATCCAGGAGATGAACTCTATATTCTCATCAATGAAAAAGACCCAGCAGCATTTGCAGCTATTGAAGCTATTATAAAAAAATAAAAAAAATTCTTTGATAAAAAAAGAAAAAAAGCCTGACTCTCCAAGGGGAATCAGGTTTTTATTTTGGTATTTCAAAACTTCAAAAAAATCAAAAACAAATTTTGGAGGTGCGGAGAATTGAACTCCGGTCTGAAAAGCATAAATAAAAACTTCTACAACTATAGTTTCTCTTCATCCGATTTTTTAGAGTTTCTTTACAAGGATAGAGAAAGATAAGAAACAAACTTTTCCTCTTTTTGGTAAAGGAACTATGGATTCCTACTTAAACCGACCTTCTGAAATAGTAGGAGTCAATGCAGAAGGTTAAGATCTTGCAAACCTAATTATAAAGGCTAGGCAGCATAAGCATAATTGCTAACGAAAGCATTAGCTCTTGCAAGAAGAGATTTTCATGCGTTTGCATTTTTTGTTTGATCCATTTTAGACTCGAGAATCATTGAGTAGTTGCTGTTTAAACTTATGGAGTCTTTCCATCAAATCCAAAGTCACCCCCAACAACAAAAAGATAAAGAAAAAAAATCTGAATGCAAATGTTTTTGATTATAATTTATCTACTCATTTCTTCTATCAACTGTAATCTTCTTTGTCTTTGTTGTTCTTTCATGTACTCCAAACGCATTCTTCTTTCCTCTTTTAATCTTTCGCTTAAAGCAATAAGATTGATGATATATTCTTGATGTTGTTTTTTTATTCGTTCAAACCATTTTCTATGTTCTCTCTTTCTTTGCTCTATAAAGATTCTCATCTCATCAGTCATTTTACTATTTTTTTATAAAAGAAAAAATTTTAACTTCCCAAATAATCTTTAGCCTCAATATCATAATCTAATAATTGTTGAAGTGCTATATCAGTCTTATGTTTAGTAAGAAAATTTGATTCTGTAATAATTTTTGTCTTTGATTTGATTTCATACCCTGTACTTTGAAAATTTGATCATGAAAAAGCAGGAATCATCGATGATCGAATATTCATTCCCGTATCAAAAGAAAGTCCCATATATTGTTCCAAAAAAGAATAAATTCTTGCAGGATCATCAATCGTTGGACTAGCTACTCGTCCCCATACTCTAATAGGATTAAAAGAAAAAGAAGAGGGGAAAAACTGAATATCATCAAAGAGTTCCTTTCTTTGAGGAAATTTTGTGATAAAAAGATTTTTATCAGAAAAAAATCAAGGGATAACATCCACAAAACGATAAAGAAAAAGACATTCTTTTTGAAATTCTTTACAATATTCTATTTGAGGATTCACTTTTTGTTGGATATCTTGCATATTTTTTTCAAAATCTTGAAATTTTCCTTTCACATTTGTCAAAAAGATTGCATTCAATCGTCCAGACAAAAAAGTATCATCAAGTGATTTTTGAGAATATTCAAAAAGTTCATTCCAAAAGATTTCTGTTGTAAGATCTATGTCATCTGGATTTTTGAATGACCAATTTCTAATACCAAACCATAAAGGGAAAGAAAAACTTTTTTTTGGTTGCCAATCTTGTAAAAATTCTTGTAAAGTTTGAAAATTAAAATCTGTAAAATTTCCAGAAAAGCTAAAAAATCATAAAGGATCAATTCCATACGGAAGAAACTGAATTTTTTTATCATTTACCAAAGGAAGAACTTCAGTTTTAAAATAAGGAACTAAATTTTCTTCAAATCAAAACGGCAAATATTCTTCATTTCTTATCTGTTCATAGGGAAGAAGTGCTATATCGACTTTCCCCTTTTGTAAATCTTTTTTTACAGAGATAAAATCTAAATAAGGGAGTATTGATATCGTTATTCAATCTTTTTGAAAAGAGTCAAAAAAATTCTGAAGTCCATATTGAAGAAAGTTTTCTGGAACTGCAATAGTTAAGTTTTTCTCTTCCTGTATTTGAATATCGGTCTTTTCATCGAAAAGGAAATCATGGAAATACTGAGAATAAAGAGAATGAGAAAAAAGAACATCCTCAAAATTTTTCCCAATCAGATTTTTTTGTTCTTTTTCAGAATTTCCAGAATCTCAAAAAAGGATCCAAGCAAATGCAACTACGGAAATAAGAAAAACAATAAGCGGTTTTATAAGTTCTTTTACCATAACTTTTAAAAAATAACAGTAAAACTACCAAGAATAGAGGCTTTGGATGTAGGCTTTTTAACTAATAACTTTACCGTATAATCTTTATATTTTCCTGTAGTAGTAATATAATAAAATCTATCAGCAATAAAGTTATCAAAGGTAAATTGATATTCAAGATAAGGATAAATAAGATTATTAGAAGAATACAATAAATTTAATAAGGAAAATTTAAAAACAATATCTTTTACTGCAGGGTTTGTAAAAATTGAAGAAAATGTTTGTCATGAAAAAAGCTTTTCACTATTTGAGATAACAGTTAAACCTGTAAGAGAACTCCCCTGAAAAGGAGAAAAAGTACTACCAAAAGTAATGTTTTTTTTGCTATTAATAATGTTCTCTCTTATTACAGAATCTTTAGATTCTAAAACTTTTACTCCTTTTTGATAATCAATTGCATTAGTTGAATAAATCGTAAATTCATCACTATTATATTTTCCATCAAATTCCCATTGAACAATAGCATCATTTTTTGTACCATCATTCCCAATATCAATAGGGAAATCTCTCGAATCAGATCAATTAAATTGTTCATCTTTCAATGTTCACAAAATTCCTTCCAAAAACACAGGAAGTCTTATAACTCCTGAAAAAGAAGTAACTTTTCTAGAGACACCATTTCAAGTTTCATAAGCATCTTGAACAGAGCCTGTATCAATTCACAAAATAAATTCTTCTCTATCAAGATAATTTAACATATTAAAATTTAAAGCATCTCCACTGACAAACATCCAATCTACATTTCCTTCTCCCTTTTTTGGGATACTTTTCGTTCTCGAAGTAATCCCCCACTCGGATCCACCTTCCTCATATCCAGAAAAATATCAAAATTTTCTTTGATCAGTAACCAAATCACTACTCTTTGTCATATTCATTCGTCCTCAACTTCATTCAAATCATGGTTTTCTATACCTCAATACTAATTCTGCCCTCTCTAATGCAGATACTGCCGCATAATATGCTTTATTATAATTAACAATTTCTCAGAAACTCTCCTGAAACATAAAAAAATCTGAAGCCAAAACTCCTAAAATAGTTACCGAAAGAACCAACAAAATAAAGAAAAGTAAAAAAAGCATAAAAGTCTGAGTAAATATCATAAAATAGTATTTTTATTATTTCGCCTCAAGAGTTTCAGATTTTTATTTTTTTATTCAATATTAGGAGCTCAACAAATCGGACAATAACCATAACTAGCAGAAAATTCTTTTCCACATTCATGACATTTTATCTTTATTTTCTCTCCACACGCAATACAATATCTATTTGCCGTAAGATTATATTCTCCACAATGAAGACAAGGGACTACCTGTGTTTCTAAAGATTCTCTCCATGGAATTTTATCTACAAAAGTTCTCTTAGGTCTAATAGCTAAATAAAAGATCCCACCAAAAACAGGAGTTCCAATAAGTACCACCAACAAGGCTAAAAAATACATTCAAAAGCTTTTAGATCTTTCATTAATATCTTTTGCTACTCGGATTAAAGTTACCACCCAAAAAAAAATGAAAATTCCTAAGAGAATCGGTCGAAAAAGACTTCATTCTCACTGTTCTCCTAAGGTAAACCAATTTTGGAAAAAGGAAGTAAAGAAATTTTTTCCTGTTTCAATCATTGCTTCTCAAGTCATTTTGAAGAATCGGATAATAAATAAAAATTAAAGAATTTCTTTCGATAAAATGGTAAGTGCAGGATGATTTTTCTGTAAATCTGCAAAGAAAAATGCTAATTTTGCTGGATTTCACACTTCTCCAATAATCTCTGCTATCATATTTTTTTCTTCATCTTTTACAAGTTCAAACTTAATCACCGGAATGGAAAAGGTATTAAAAAGCGTCAAAATATCAATAATTGTCACTTTTCCTTCTTCGAATCTGATACGAGTATGGATATTATAGCGGTTATTTTGATTATCACTTTTCCAATGTGCCTCCAAAAGAGAAGAATATGATAAAGTTTTCAAAGCTTTACAACAAAGACTATGAATTTTAATTCCTTCTTTTCCAGATTTTGCAACAATTTTCTCCCCAATCTGAGGATTACATTCTGGACAGAAAACGCAATGCAACTGCTTATCATTATCGATCACAATTTCATCTTCTCTTGCAAGGTTTCCTGTATGCGTAATCATATTTTTGAGATTTGAAGTTTCATCAACGGTATCATTTTCTACTGATTTTTCTTGCACTTCTTTTTTAAGCTCTGGGTAAGCAGCTCTCACAATATCACCAAAAGTCTCCTTCTTATCTAAAACTCCCAGAATTCTCTTCTCTATCTCTCAAGCATCTGCGAGTTTTTGCACTTTATCTTTTTCAGAACGAAAAAGAGGAAGTCAGAAAGACCTCAAGTAGTTATTTAAACCATTGATTGCCTCGGCTAAACGCGTTTCTCTTTCTTGTGCTTTGATATATTTTATCAATTGCGATTTTGCAGAAGGAGTATGAAGGTAATCAATCCAATGTTTAACTGCAGAATATCTATTCTTGAAGGTATTGATATTTACGATGTCTCACGTTTTGAGAACATAAGAAAGAGGCTTGATTTGTCCATTTACAATAGCATTTTTAAATCTAAGTCCTACATCACTATGCACACTAAAAGCAAAATCAAGAACTGATGAATTTTGAGGAAGCTCTTTAATATCTCCCTTTGGAGTATAAACAAAAATGGATTTTTCCAAAACTTCAATATTCAATTCTTCTTTAAAACTTTCTTTTTTATTGGGATCTGTATAATTGGCAACAATTTCTTTCAGTTTATTGATCCATCTATTTTGATTGGAAGATACCTCAACAGAACCATTATTTTCTGCATAAGCAAAATGTGCAGCAACTCCATGTTCTGCAATTTCATTCATTTCCTTCGTTCTAATCTGAATTTCGATAGGAAAACGGAACATTCCCAAAATCGTCGTATGGACACTTTTATATCCATTGAACTTTGGAACTGCAATATAATCTTTAATTTTCTGAATCAAAGGAGTGTAGTATTTATGGATAATTCCCAAGATCATATAACAATTACTCACCGAATCTGTAATAATTCTGAAAGCCAAAAGATCCATAATTCTGGAAACGTCATCCGTATGATACTTATTTTCCATTTTTTCATTGATTCTGAAAGGACTTTTCAATCTTCCTTGGATCGAGAAGTTCTTAATTCCTTCTTTTTTCAAGATAGAAGTCAGAGTTTTTATTCCTTTTTCTATAATTTTCTCTCCATTTCAAAAACTCTTTTTAAGATAATCCATAATTTTCTCAAATTTTTCAGGCTTTAACATCTTGAAAGCTCCATTTTCCAAATAGAGTTGATACGTGTAAAGTCCCAATCTTTTCGCAACAGGAGCATAAACTTTGAGGGTTTCATTCGCAATTCTATCTCTTTTTTCAGGTTTTGGATGATATTGAAGTGTCTGGATATTATGCATACGATCAGCTAATTTGATGAAAATCACTCTCAAATCCTTCGCCATCGCCAAAAAAGTTTTTTTCAAAGTTTCCAAACTTCTCTCTTCTCCTCTATATTTTACCGTAGAAACTTTTTTCAGTCCTTCACAAAGATCTGCAATTTCTAGTCCAAATGTTTCCTTAATATCATCATATGTAAAGTCAGTATCCTCAATTACATCATGCAAAATCGCAGTTTGAATAGAAACAAGATCCGGATTAATTTCCATAAGATTTTCTGCAACTTTCATCGGATGGATAATATAAGGTTCCCCAGAAAGTCTATACACTCCAGCATGAGCAGCTTTCGTAAATTCGTAGGTATCCCTAATTTTTTGGATATCGGATTCTGAAAGATATTTTTTAGCTTTTTGAATCACGCTGTCTAAAATATCGACAGGATCTTCACTAAAATTAGGAACATAATGAAAAAAATCTTCTATTGCTTTAATATCTTCCATGACACGAAATTTAAAGAATAAAGTAAGATAAATTAGATGTATAGAAAATTTTTACTTTTGCAAGAATAAGTTTGAAAAAACTCAGTAAAGAATAATTTTATTTTCTATTTTCAAAAAAGCATCAAAAAAGTGTAAAAAAATTTGCAAAAAGAAAAAAATCTGACTATACTTATATTGTCATTGAAAACGAAGAACAAATTTTCAATGAAACAAGGTAGATCATAAAAAAAAGAGAAAGAAAAAAGAAGACTTCTCAATAAACTTCTTTTACTGTTAATAACTAAAAAATACGGTTATTAATATGATTCTTTTTGAAAAAAACAAAAAGAAAGGAAACTCTTTTAAAATTTTAAAAGATGCAGTATCAGAAGAAATTCCTTTGTCTCTTCATAATATAAAAAGAGCAACCATAAATGGGCATTACTCTAAATAAGTAATTATTCAGGATGCATTTATTTCTGAAGAAAATATTTGTTCCATTTTACCTTTTCGTTACCAACGATTTTGAAAAACTGAATCTTCCAGTAACATCAAAATCTGTGAGAAAAAGTTAAAAGATATTTTCTAACAAAGAAATAAAAATCTGAGAAAAAGATCTTTTTGATTCTTTTATTGAAGTATTTTAAAGACTTTAAAGAAGTTGAAGGTCTTCTTATAGAGAAAAAAATACTTTTCTTGAAATTCATTCTTTCAAGATAAAAAATAAAGATTGGTATTCATGACTTTTATATCAATAGGGTTGCCTATTTACAGCATGAAACTCTTTCTCTTTGAGTTCTATCCGAGGGAGTAGTCATTTTGACTACTTTTTTTGTAATCAAACTATCAATATTTTTTTCTACTCCCCTCCTAAGAATCCATCACTTTGTAAATCTCGAAGTCTTTTATACGTTCCTTTTTCATTTTTTAATAATTCAGCATGACTTCCTTTTTCAAGAATCTTTCCATTTTCCATTACCACGATTTTGTCCATTTTCCTAATCGTTGAAAGTCTATGTGCGATAACGATACACGTTTTATTCTTCATCACTTCTTCCATTGCTTCTTGGATTAGGAGTTCCGATTCACTATCAAGTGCTGAAGTGGCCTCGTCGAGTACGAGGATTTTTTTATTTTCCAAAATAGCTCTTGCGATCGCAACTCTTTGCCTTTCTCCTCCGGAAAGTTTGATTCCTCTTTCTCCTACCAAAGTATCGTATCATGATTCAAGTTTCGAGATAAAATCATGACATCTTGCCATTTTACATGCAGAAATCATTTCTTCTTCCGTTGCTTTGGGATTTCCGTAACAGATGTTCTCTCTGAGACTTCTGTGGAAAAGAATAACCTCTTGAGGAACAAGAGAAATCTGACTTCTCAAAGATTCTTGGGTAACTTGAGAAATATCTTGATCATCGATCGTAATTTTCCCTTCAAAAAGATCATAAAATCTGAATAATAATTTCGTAAGAGAAGATTTCCCACTTCCAGACTGTCAAACGAGTGCGATTTTTTCTCAAGGTTTGATTCTGAGATCAAAATGGTCAAAGACTTTAACCTCCTTAGAATATCCAAACGTGATGTCCTGAAATTCAATTTTTCAAGCTCAGATTTTTAATTTTTTTTCTGATTTATCGACGATTTCATGCGGTGTGTTGAGAATATTTAAAGATTTTTTACTTTCTCCCATGATTCTCGAAACATCATCAATGATATTGGGAATAATTCTCAACTGCCCAACAAATCTTCCCACAAACATAAAAACTAACACAATGGTTGAAATCTCTACTTCTCCATCATATCGTAATTTCACTGCAAAGAGAATCGCTCAAATTTCAAAGACTATCGCAATAATTCCCAGAAGAAGATTCCTTATTGTTTTAAATTTCCTCACATTCAACTGGGCATCTACCCAATCATTTCTGTATATTTTTCGTTTTTTAAATTCTCTTTGAGCACTTCCCAAAGTAAGAATATTTATCATATTCGTCAATACATCATAGACGAATCCCCCTTCTTTAGACTTTGTTTCTGCTGCTTTTTCATATTTTTCTGTACATTTATGATAAAACCGATAATGTCCAAAAAAATAAGCAATTCAAAAGACTAAAAATCAGAATCCCAATCGAATATTCTGTGAAAAGATAATACAAATCGTAATCGGGATTGTTAAACAAAAATCAAGCAAAGAATCGGTAACCGCATAAAAAAATGTACAAAAATTTCCTGCTAAAATATCCAATTTTGAATAAATTTCTCCCGACTGATTATCTGTCAAAAAGCGATAAGAGCTATGCGTTAAAAAATGAAAATTTTCATCTTGAATATCAGTTGTTCACTGTAACGTAACTTTTGTACTCACATACTGTAAAAGATTCATCGCAAGGATTTGGACACACCAAGCAATTCCTATCAAGCCCACGATTTTTATCAACTGTGCATAGATTTCAGCATTTTCAATATCAAGATTTCCATACTGACTAATCACATCGGTCATTTCTGCAGTAAGAATCGGAGTATAAACTCCTAATAACGTACACAAAATAGTACATCCAATACAAATCAAAACTTTTCCCTTATATGGGAGCATTTTCTTGTAAAAATATTTCAAGATTTCTTTCGTCTCTTTTCGAGTAGTTTTCGTTTTTTCTGGCATGGAGTGAAGTAGGGAAATAAAAGCCTAAACATGACAATATCTATTTTATTCTGAAAAACAAGTAAGAAAAGAAAAGAGAAATAATAAACTTTAAAAATCGGAAGAAACAATGAAGGGGGGAAAGAGGTTTCAAAGTTATATTTAAGGATTAAATAAAAAAAGTCTTAAAAAAAAGTCTGACTCTCTAATAAGAAATCAGATTTTTCTTCTTTTGTTTCAGATAATTATACATAGCTAGAGAAATTTCCCCATACACAAATTCCTGATCATCAATCTTAATGACAGAACCTCAAATTTTAGGATCTTCATGAGGAACCTTTTTCAACGGATTTCACATATTATAAAGAGTTCATACCACTCATGCATTATGAGAAAGATCAATTCACGATAAAGCCCAACGATGTACAATATTTTTCACCAACAAAGTTGCTAGTTTTGCACTAAGAACATCATCATTAGTTATCGCAGCTTCAGTAATCTGCACATTTTTCAAATCATCTCCATAGCCATAAGCAAGAGCATCTGTTCTAATTTTTCGAGCAGTTCAAAGTTTAATTCCAGCAATTCAAACTGAAACATCATATGAACGAAATAATGTAGGAGTAGTATTTAAAATAGTATCTTTCAAGACTCCACGAACTCCCTTACAAGAAATTCTAATTTGTTCTCACAGAATTGCAGAAATAACCAAATCATAATCCAATCCCAATTTTTCAGAATAAGATTTCAAAGTATCATTGAAAGTTTTTCTATCTTCTATCCCCTGGACAATAAACTGCACACACTTAGTTTGCATAATTTCTTCTGGAAGAAAATATAAATCTTCTTGTTCTTTTGCTATTTCTACGGTTTGACTCTGCGATTTTGTATATCACTGATGTGAAAGAATATTCATCATCATAATTCCACCAAACCAAAGAATAATACAAATAAAAATCACTAAAATACTTCTTCTAATTACCTGCATAAAAAACAATACCACAAACAAATAAAAAATCAAAAGCTATTTTATTAAAAATCTTCCCTATCATAAGCTTCTTCAAAGAATTCTAAGACTGGATAAATTAATTTATAAGCCTTAATTAAATCTTTCATAAACCTATCATCACAAAGTTCTAAATCATTGATATCGTGGATAAAGATCCAATCTTTATAATAAGCTAACTGTTCCAATAAAGCACTATCCTCCACAATATAAGCTTTTAAAAGTGAATTTCAAATCATTAATTTATCTTCAGAAGAAAGTTTCTCAAAAATTTCATAATGTTGTTGAATAAGCTGTTTTAACCTAACATTCGTTTTATAAGTATGATCAGGAGTATCAATACGATAAAATTTCATAAGTCTCTTATCATTCAAAAAGTTTCTCCAAAGATCCAAATAGTCAAGAAGATGAAGCCTAACCTTATTCTCATTTTTTTGACTAGGATAATAAACTCATCAAGCAATAAAACTTTTATTTCACGGTTGAAGGTGAAAATAAAAACAAGGCCTTCGAGACTTTTTTCCTCCAACAGAAAAACAAGCTCAAAAATTCTCTTTATAAGGCTTTTTATCTTTTGAAAAACGAAGATCCTTATTAAATCTATAAATACAGTTCTTAGGTGTTAAATCTTCTAATCTAGGATTAATTTTTTTCAATTCTACCAATAACTTATCAACAAAATCCTCAAATCTTTTTTTCTCTTGCTGATAGAGATCCCAATAGGTATGAAGCCAATGAGTAGAATTATTTTGAGCAACTGCCTCCAAGAACTTAAGAGTAACCTGAAACATATTATCTAAAAATAAAAGTAAAAATCTGACTGTTCTTTTTTTACAATCAAAAATCAGAAAGCATTACCCCCTCAGATTGATTATAAAGAATTTTCAAACCTCTATTTCGAAGTATTGCATAAATTTTATCCGTATCAGTAATATCATTCTTATAATCAGCATATTCACAAGGACAACTATTACAATTCGGCAAAATACACCATCAACAATCCATAGGGCATTCTTCACATCACTCCCCTTCTTCACAAGTTCAATTTCCACAAACAGGTCAAGGAATCGGAACATCAATTTTACAAGCATTTGAACAAATACCTTTTCCATTCATATCCCCCTCATCACATTCCTCTCCTGCTGTCTGCTGATGATCTCCACAAACACTATCACATTTTTTTCAAAGATCAATCGGACAAGAACAATCTTCTCAAGGTTCAATTTTTCAATCTCCACAATCAGGATGTTCAGGATCAAAATAAGTACAAGCAATAGTACAAGATTTTTCATTCTCAAAAATTCCATTTTCATCTCACAAATCACATTCTTCCCAATCTTGTTTCTCACCATCTCAACAGGTTAAAAGGACACAATCTACTGTACAAATTCACTTATCTTTATAATCAAGATGTTCAGGATCACAAGGTTCATTAGGTTCCTTTTTACCATTTCCACACAATCACTGACAAGAACCACAATCTGAAGGACAATCCGTACACTTTTCATTTGCAGAACAAACTCAGTCTCAACATTTTGGATCTTCAGGTTTACATTTTTCCCCTAAATCTTGAGGACACTCAATACAATTATCCGTAAGATCCTCTTTCCCATTAGGACAATGCGTTTTTTCCTTACATTCTTTTGTACAATTGATAGTATCTTTTCCATTTTTCGCTGTTCAGAAATCACACTCCTCTCCTTGCTCAACAACTCCGTTTCAACATTCAGGCTTTTTTACTTTTTTACACATAGCACTACAAACACCATTAGCACCATTTTCAGCAGAACCATAATCACACTCCTCACCACGATCAACATCAATAATTCAATTTCCACAATATTTTTGAGGATTTACTTCAACTTTACACTCAAACGTACATTTCCCATCACGACCATTTTGATCTCCATGATCACACATTTCATTTGCCTCCAAAATTCCATTTCCACACGTCCCTTGACAGGCAGTTCAAAATTCAATCGGACAAGTTGTACAATTTTCCCAGTCCTGAATTTTACCATCTCAACATTGTGGAGTAGAAGGATCAAAACGCGTACAAGCAACTGTACAAGATTTTTCTCCCGTATAAACTCCATTATAACGTCCATTATCACAAATTTCATCTCATTCTTGAACTCAATCTCCACAAGTTGTTTCTAAAGAAATACATAAATCTGAGCATTTTCCATCGTACCCATTCTGATTTCCATGATCACATTGTTCCCCTCATTCTTTAATACCATTTCCACAAGAACTAGGACAAACTCCCATATCTTGCGGACAATTCAAACAAGTTTCTTGTGGATAATCTGGGTTTCAATTTCAACAAGGATCTGGACATTTTTCCAAATCTTGAGGACAATTTAAACACGTCTCACTTTTCCCCACATATCCATCTCAACAAACATTTTTATGACAATTTTTCAAACAATCACTCTGAAGCGTTCCATTTTTTTCTCCATCATCACATTCTTCCGTTTGATCCTTATTTCAATCTCAACATTCTCCAACACAAATTTCACCTAAATCTTGAGGGCAATTTTCACACGTTTCTCAAACATCTTTTTCACCATTAGGGCATTTTGTACAAAGATCTCCTAAATCTTGAGGGCAGGTAAGACAAGTTTCTCATACATCTTTCTTATCATTTCCACAGGTAATTAATTTACAATCCTTTGTACAACTCTCTTCCATTCATTCGATACTTCGATCACAAACTTCACCAACATTCAACGCTCCATTTCAACATAATGAAGGACAAGCTCAAACATCCTCTGGACAATTTTCACACGTTTCCCCTGAATCTATTTTTCCATTTCCACAAGTTTTTAAATTACATCTCGTCGTACAATTACTGGATGTTGTCCCATTCTTTTCTCCATCGTCACAAACTTCTCAAATTTCTTTTTTCCCATTTCCACAACGCATAAATTTACATTCCTTGGTACAATTATAGGCAATTTCTCCATTATGTTCTCAAGCATCACACTCTTCAAATAATTCTTTCGCTCCATTTCAACATGAAAAAGGACATACTCCAACATCCTGAGGACAAAAATTACAAGTTTCTCACGGATCTATTTTTCCATTTCCACAAGGTTCAGGTTTACATTTTTCTCCTAAATCTTGAGGACAATTTTCACAATTTTCTCCTTTATCAATAATTCCATTGGGACATTTTTGTTTCCAAGTACAAGTCGAAGTACAATTTACTCCACTTAATCAATTTTGAAATTTACCGTAATCACAATCTTCTCAAAGCTCTAAAATTCCGTCTCAACAAAAAGGATTTAATTGAACAATTTGACAATAAGGATCACATTTTCCATCAATTCAATTCAATGTTCCATGATCACACTGTTCACCATTTCCATTATCCAATACTCCATTTCCACATTTTTCAGAAGGAATTCCAACAATTGTACAATCAAAGCTACATTGACCGTCAAATCCATTACGAGAACCATGATCACAAGCTTCTGTTAATTCCTTATATCCATCTCAACATCTTCCCTGACATTTATCTCAAAGATCTTCAGGACAACTATTACAATCTTCTCGATTTTCTACAATTCCATTTTTACAACTAACC
Source organism: bacterium (assembly GCA_017442645.1). The sequence goes on from JAFRZH010000001.1 coordinate 14,979, forward strand.
AATTGACAAAAATTAGAACATTTACTATCAGAAGTCCCATTTTTTCGTCAATCATCACATCTTTCTCCAGGATCAAGAACTCCATTTCAACATTTTGTATAAGTACATTCTTGAGAACAGCTTTCTCTCATTTCTTCAATACTCCAATCGCATTGTTCTCCTTCATCAAGAATTCAATTTCAACAATTTTCAGTACAAGATCCAGCATCTCTAGGGCAAATTCAACATATTTCCCAAGAATCTTTTTTCCCATTAGGGCAATTTATACAAACATCCCCCAAATCTTGCGGACAATTCAAACAATCTTCCTCATCATCCTTAATACCATTTCCACAAGTTAATAAAGTACAATCAAAAGAACATTTTCCATCATATCCATTTACTGCTCCATGATCACATGCTTCTCAAATTTCTTTTTTTCCATTTCCACAAGACCTAGGACAAACTCCATAATCTTGAGGACAATTTCTACAATCTTCATTTTCATCTTTTTTTCTATCACCACAATAAGGAAGGCAGTCTTTAGTATCTTGAGCACATTCTCTACAATTTTCCGTTTTTCAGACCTGGGAATCTCCACAATGCTCTTTTTCCTTACATTCATTTGTACAATTAATTCCTACCGTTCCATTAACACCACTTCCATAGTCACAATCCTCCGTCTGATCAACTTTCCCATCTCAACAATCCCCAATACAAATATCCCCTAAATCTTGAGGGCAAGTATCACAAGTTTCTCCTGGATCCTTCTCTCCGTTTGAACATTCGCTACAAAGACCTCCTAAATCTTCAGGACAAGTATTACAAGTTTCATAAAGATCTTTCTGTCAATTTCCACAAGTTTTTAATTTACAATCCTTTGTACAAAGATCTTTCATTCCTTCAACACTTCGATCACAAGCTTCTCCAAGATTCAACGCTCCATTTCAGCATAATGAAGGACAAGCTCAAATATCTTGAGGACAATTTTCACACGTTTCCCCTGAATCTATTTTTCCATTTCCACAAGTGCTTAATTGACAACGAGTTGTACAAGTACTTGCAGTTGTTCCATTTTTTTCTCCATCATCACAAACTTCTCAAAAATCCTTTTTCCCATTTCCACAACGCATAAATTTACATTCCTTCGTACAATTATAAGAAATTTCTCCATTATGTTCTCAAGCATCACACTCTTCAAGTAATTCTCTCACCCCATTTCAACACGAAAAAGGACATCCATTTTCTCAACAGGAATTCTCTATTGTACATTCATTCGTACAGTTGCTTCAGACTTTTCCATTATTTTCTCCTTCATCACATTCTTCATTTTCCGTAAGAATCCCATCACCACAACGAACTTTTTTTAAGCAAATAACTCATAAATCAACGGGACAAGTTTCGCATTTTTCTCACGGATCAATAACTCCATTTCCACAAAGAGGCTGATCAGAAGTAAATTTTTTACAATCAATCCTACAATCACTAGTCCAATTCTTCCCTTTTCAATTATCACATTCCTCTCAAGGATCAAGCGTTCCATTTCCACAAAGAGAAGGAGAAGGAACATCTTCAGGACAATTTTCAAACGTTTCTCCTTCCTCTGCAATTCCATTTCCACATAAAATACAAGGACCACCAACATCATAAGGACAAGTTAAACAAGTTTCTCATGGATCAATAACTCCATTTCCACATCAACTATCTCAAAGATCCGTATCATCACAAAGAGGATTTCTTTGATTTTGAGATGAAGACGAAAGAACTGATACTAAAGAAGTCAAAGGAGAATTATTCAATAAAATATCTTGTGTACTTGACCAAGAAGAATTCGATCATAAAGTATTTTTAGCAAAACTTCCATAAAATGGGCATCCATTCCACTTTTCAGGTCCAGGCAAAGCAGGACATTGATCTTGAGAATCAGGAATTCCATCTCAATCACGATCTCCATCCTTTACGAAAGTTTGTCATTGTTGCGTTGTAGTAATTTTTTCTCCATCAGAAGAACTTCAATTATCTTGTCAAACAGTATTTTGTTGTGAAATTTCTCCGTTTTTCATTTTTTGTAAAAGGCTTGAAACATCAAAACTTCATTCACAGACATCTCCAACTCCATTATTATTCAAATCTTCTTGCAAAGGATTAAAATCAAAAGTACAATTATCTAAGCTACAAACTCAAAAATTTCTAAGAAAAATCTGAATATTAAGATTATTTCAGATTCCATTCTGATTTTTGCTTTTTTTTCAAGTTTCATCAATATCATCAAAATGATAGCTACAATCTGAATTTTCATACAAAATCATCCCCAAAAGATTCTGTTTACCATCTCCATCAATATCATCATCACAAATATCTGGAATTCAATCTTTATCCATATCACAATGATAAACTTTATTTAAAGTTCATTTTTTTCGTAAATCATAACATTTATCACCTTGAACTTGATCATCATTACCTCTAACTTTACCGATAATTACTTCTCCTTGATTTTTAAGATTAATACAAGCATTTACCATAAAATGAGTAGTTACATTTTTATTTCACAAAGAATAATAAATATGAGAAACATCATTTCAAACTTTAGTAACATTTGAATCAAAATTCGTAGAGATTTTTTCAATCTGAGGACAAAGAAGAGTTGACAATGAAGAATTTAAACCATTATTTTGATAATTCCAATGAACTTTTGATGCACAGAAAAAATTAATCAATGGATTATCAAGATAAAAAGTAATCGTCGTTATAAACTTTTCTCAAGAAACAAGGGTAAGAACTTGTTGCACGGTTTTTTGTCAAGAATGAGGGAAACGATGTTCTTTATACAAATTATTATCATACTCCTCTACCCCATTTTCCCAAATCCACCTAATCATAGAAATTTCATTTTGATTAATACCATTCAAAAGAGTAGTAAATTGACTTGGAGTTCAAAGAGGATTAGAAACTACTTTTAAAGACACACTTTTTCATCGACCTTGAGAAGAATTTCCTTTTCCAACAACCTTCACCGTTGTTGAAGCTACTGCCTTTAAAACTCATTTTTCATATCACTTAAGTTGGACTAAATGTAAACCTTCTTTTTCAAAAATATGAACAATATTTTCTGAAATTCCAACCGTTTTTACCGTTCCATCATCAAAACTCCAAACAGCTTTATCAAAATTTCCAGAATAAAGAGCAGAAAAAGCAGTTTTAGTTGAAGAAAAAATACTTTTAATTTCCAAGGAATATTGTTGATTTTTAGGAATACCAAGATAAACTTCCATGCTTGCAGTTAATTTCATTCCTTGACTAGTTGTAGCAATAGCTGTAATAAGATATTTTCCTTTATTCTCATAAATATGAGACATTTTTAAATTCGAAGAATCTGTTATCTGATTATCTCACCACTGCCAATGGATAGTTTTTATTTTCTGATCAGTATCAACAGAAACAGAAACTTTAGAAGGAATATTTTGATCAATATTATCAACAGAAATAAAAAATTTTCCCTCTTGAACATCATCTACCAAAAAATTCAAAGAATCAATATCACTCTCTCATCAAAATCAATTTCACTCTCCTTGTCAAGCTTGTGTTAACTTACTCAAAACAATATGATTATAATCATCTACGATGCCCAAAGGATTAATATCTTGTCCATTAATAGTACTATCACAAACATCTCAAATACCATCTCCATCAAAATCCATTTGACTAGGGTTATAATCATAGACACAATTATCACCAATATTATTCACTCAATCACAATCATAATCAAAATTAAATTCACAAGCAGAATACTGACTAAAAATAACATCAAAAATATCAAGCACCTCAGCTCATCAAATAGGAGAAAGAAGTCAAGATAAATTACGAGAAGTAATAATTCATTCATTTAAAAGTACATTTACTTCGCTAATTGGCCAAGCTCATTGTTTTAAATTTCCTTGAGGAAGAAATCAACATTCTCCTAAGTTATACATACAATAACTTAAATAAGCTTGAAACTCCTTTTTCGAATGAATTCAAATTCTTTGAGGAGTCGAAGTATAAATTTCTTTCGATTCTTCCGAAAGTGCAATATAACTCAAACTATCCTTGGAAAGATTTCTATACCATTGATAAATATTTCCCCAATTAGGAGTATAATGTTCCCAAAGTTTAGGCTGAATAATATTCAGGACTACTTGAAAAAAATCCGCTTTAGAAGTTGAATTATTTCAACAAAAGTTCCCTTTACAAATGGTAGAACTCACAGGATATCATCTCATATATTGTCTATTTTGATCTCAGACATAAGCAACACAATAATAAAAAGAATGCTGATTCCAATTCGCTCACAAATATTTAATATCATTAAAATTATTATCAGGATTTTGAATAAAATCATTCCAATAATTAAAATTATAATATTGTTTAGTCCAATCATCAGGAATAAAACAATCCTGACAATCAATAATATTAAGAATTCTCGCCAAATCGTAACGTGAAATTTCTTTTTTTTGTCTAAAAGTATCTTCCGTAAATCCAATTTTTTCCAAAGAGTCAAAAAAAGGTGATTTTCCAAAAGAAAATCATTGAAAACACAAAAAAACAAGTCCTAAGACGAAAAAAATTCAAATTTTTCCTCTTTTTAAAAAAGTCATAAGAAAAGAACACATTAAAAAAGACTATTATAAGTAGAAAAGAAGTATAAAACCTTCCCTCATTATAAATAGGAATTTTCCTCTTATTTGCAAAGTTTTTTTTTCTTTTTTTCACCATTTTTATAAAAAAGACATCAATTCATTTTTCGTTACAAAAAAGGAGAAAAATCTGTCTCTAAAATAACTCTTTGCATTTTCATACCAAGATGTTGATACATTGCAAGTGCATTTTCATTAAATCACCAACAACAAAATTCAAGTCATAAACAATGATTCTCAAGTCCTATTTTTTTAATTTCATTAATTAAAAACTTTCAATAACCTTTTTTTCTCTCTTTTTCTGTAATAAAAAGTTCCTTAATCCAAATAATTTTTTTCCCTTCATCTTTAAAGGTATAATAGACAAATCAAACAAGTTTTTTTTGTCAATCTTCTAAAACAAGAAAATTACCTGTTTCTATAGCAATCTTCAAATTTTGTTTAACGCTTTTATCATCTCACAAATAAAAATAATCAGGTCTAGCCTGTGCATGAAATTGTAAATTTGCTTGATAAAAAGAAAATAAATCTGACGCTATATCACGAATTTCTGCTTTTCTAAGATACATAATAAAAACATAAAAGGAATAAAAGAATAAACTATCAAATAAGTATATAAAATCATTTTCTTTTCAAGTTTTTATCCTTTTCTACTTTCCATTCTATTTTTTTAAATTTCTTGTTTATTTTTCTTGTTTATTTTTCTTGTTTATTTTTCTTGTATTTTAATTTAAAATACTTATACAAAAAATTGTATTTTTTAAATTCTATTTTTATACTATGGTTAAAGTTACAACCTCAGATGTAAGAAAGGGAATGATCCTACTTATTGAGAATCAACTTTTTAAAGTTACAGAAACAATGCATACTCATATGGGAAGATGAGGAGCAGTAGATACTTATAAAGTAAAATCTGTAGTTACAGGAAAATCAAATACTTTTACTTATCATTCAGGAGATATTCTTGAACAAGCTGAAGTAAACACACAAAACGCTGTTTATCTTTATAATTCAGGAGATACGTATTCTTTCATGGAAAATGATAGTGGAGAAATTTTTGATTTAGATAAAAGTTTGATTGAGGATATTACAGGATATCTCAAAGATAATCTTGATGTATTTCTTCAAATTTACAATGGGAATGTTATCAACGTATTACTTCCTTCAACTATTACTTATAAAATTACGTCAACAGTACCAGGAGTAAAAGGAGATAGAGCACAAGCAGGTACAAAACCAGCTACTATTGAAACAGGGATGGAAATTCAAGTTCCTCTTTATAAAGAAGAAGGAGATGAAATCACAGTAAATACACTTACTGGAGTTGTAAGTTAAAATTACCCAAAAAAATGGCTTATTACAAAAAAGAGGATAATAAAAATATCCTTTTTTTTATTGCTAAATTAACAGTAAAATAACTTTTTCTTTATATTTCCAATAGAAAGCCACCATAAGAATCAGATTAAATCAGATTAAAGGATTAAAATTTGACATCAAATAAAAAAATAAATATAATAAAAACGTTTTATTTAATAAAAAAAAAAGAAATGGCTGAAGAAAACACACAAGTTATGTCACCAGAACCAGCACAAATTACATCATGGGCAACTTCAAATACAATTGCAATGCCTACAGATGACGAACTCTGTTCTATGCTTGTAAAAGCTGCTGACGAAGGAGTACATGAAAACATTAGATCTATTGTAAAAACAATGACAGGATATGTCGAAAAAGCAAAAGAGGTAGTTAAAGAACTTATTTCTTTTGATCCTGCAAATGGTATTTCTCTTAGAATGACAATTGCTACAGGAGACGAAACACTCACTCACTTTATCGATAAACAAAATTTTTTGATAAAAGCTGCAGCGAAAACCCTAATGATTACCGTCGGAGCAAATACTTTTGGTTCTTTTATCAGTAAAATGAAACATTCAGCAGATCCAACTGATAAAAGTGTAACAATCAATACAACAAGCAATATTTTGATTAAATTCTTCGAAAAAATTGGTTCTGTATATAAAATTAATGAAACTCCAGAATCTATTAGAGCAAAAGTTGAAGATCTTTTCAATCAAGTTGCTTAAAAAGAAGAAATAAAAATCAGAATTTTCTCTATAAGCTTTTGATAATCAAGGTTTGTTCCGAGATTTTCTAGAGCTTTTTTATAATCAAATTTTTTTATTTCCTCCCCTACTCTATCACAAGGGATTTTCAAAAACAAACGGGGATATTGAAATTGTTGAGCAACATACTCAACTCAAACGCTTTCCATATCAACAAAAACTTCTTCCCCTAAAGAAAAGAGAGAATCGGGATTTTCGAGAGGAGATTCACTAGAAATAATAGTCTTTAGTGGAGCAAATATAAAATTCAAAGGGACTAATTGTTCTTTTTGTATCTGTATTTGTTTGAGAATAGCCCCTTGAATACACGGATAACATTTCTGAAGATATCCACAAACTCCAATATTCACTATAAAATATTTTTCTGTTCAATGCTCTAAAAAATATTTTGTTAAAGAAAAAATAGCTCCATAATTTCCTACACCACAACAAAAAAAATCAAAAGGTAAATGTTGTTTTATCTTCAGACTTTTTATCTTTTCTTTGACGATTTTTAATTCTTGAAATGTAGCACAACAAAAAAGGACTCTCATAACCTAAAAAGAGAAAATAATTGAAAATTTTATTTTTCTTGAAATTTTAACTGATTTACTTGATTTTTCATTGAATCTGCTTTTTTTTGAATCTCTGTATTTATCTTTTCTACCTCAACATTATACTGTTTTTTTAATTCTTCAATTTTCCCTGTAATCTGATTTTTTGCATTATCTACATAAGGTTTTACTTGACTATCATAATATTCTTTTCCGAGTTCTTTTGCTTTTCCCTTCAATTCTTCAAAATCAATCGCTGAAATCTTTTCTGTATCAATAACTTTTCCAGACTGTTCTCCTTCAAAATCACATCATGTAATAGAAACAGCGAAAATAAGCAATAAACCAAAAAGAATTTTTTGCATTCTATTAAATTAAAAATTAAAGAATATGAATAACATTTAAATCTCTTCATTGTACACAAACATCAGTTCCCCCACCTTTTAAAGCATATTTTTTTGCCAATTCTTTTGCAGAATGACCATCATCAGTCATAATGAGATAAGTTCCTTCTTCTGTATAAAACAAAGCAGTTTCCAAAGGTAAAATATTCCTTACACAAGACGATAAAAGTTTAAAATCCGTCCCCTTTTCTAACTGCATAATACAAGTAAAGTCTGCATTGTTTTCTTTTTTTCAAAAAAGAAGTTCTTTAGAAAGAAGTTTAAGAGATATTTTTTCATTTTTTTCTGAAAATTCTTGATATTCTTTAAAAAACTTTGCCGTTTTTTCTGGAAGTTGAGTAATAGATTTGACCTGGAAAGTCTGTACTTGTTGGTCTAAAATTTCATTCTGTTGATGAATTTTCTCAATAACTTTTGGCCCTGTAATTGCAGTTATTCTTTTAATTCAAGATGCAACCGCTTCTTGTGAAAGAATTGTAAATGCTCAAATTTCTTTCGTATTATTTACATGAGTTCCTCCACAAAGTTCTGCAGAAACAATTTCTTCTCCACGGAAAACACGAACTACTCTAACTATATCACCATATTTATCTTCAAAAAAAGCTTTAGCTCATAATTTTTTTGCTTCATCAAAGGAAGTTTCCACAACCGTAACAGGTAAAGCTTCATAAATTTCTTTATTAAGCTGTTTCTCTATTTCAATAATTTGCTCGGAGGTAAGTAATTTTTCTGCATAAAAATCAAATCTCAACAAATCAGAATCTACTAAAGAACCTGCTTGTTTAGTATTAGGGAAATACTGGGTCAAAATTGCATGAAGTAAATGAGTTGCAGTATGTGCTCTTTTTTTTGCTTCTCTTTGTGAATGATCAATTATTAATTTCATTTTCTGAACAAAGGAATAAAATAGTTTTTAATACTTTTTCAATTTCTTTTATTCTTGAGACAATTGAAGACTATCTGAAAAATCCGCAACAGTAGGATTATCCAAAGATCAATCTTCTAAAGGGACTTCCACAACTTTATCCATTTCTGAGATATTTTCCTTTTCCGTCACAATAACTTGAGCATTAGTATTTTCTGGATTATTCACATCAACTTCACCATTAGGCAGAATAACATCTTTTTTTTCTAAATCAATATATTCTCAAAGATTTACTTGATTTTCATCTTGAATCTCAGTTTTAGGTGATCAAAAATACAAAATAAATCATAATCCTGTAGAAAGAAGAAATAAAGCAACCGTAATTCGAATAAAAATCTTTACAACTTTTGATTTCATCAATTTAAAGAAAAAAAATAAAAATCTGATTTAGAATAAAGTTATGAAAAAAAGAATCAAGCGTATTATTGTTTTTCTTTCTTTAAATTTTGACAAAAAACAAAAAAAATTTATAATTATATTAAAGAATTTCTTGAAATATTTTTTATCTTTTACAGGTTCAATCATGAAAAGATCTCTTCTTTACGTATTTTGTTTATGTTTTTGAATAAGTATCATCTTTCTTTCTGGATGTGATTCTTGAGAAAACACTGAAACACATTTGATAGAAGAACAAGATACTACTAATGAACATAATTCTGGAGAAGAAACTCAAGATACAAAAAAAGAAAAAAAGACACAAAAGAAATCTGATTCTCAACCAGGAGATGAGTCAAAAGATGAAGAATTCACTAATTATATACAATTTTCTTTAGAAGAAAGAAAAGATTTTGTTTTACAAAAAATTCAGCATTCTCTTGACACAGAAATTGAAAATAATGATAAAGAGAAAACTACAGATACCTATTCTTGACAAAATTTTCGTGAAAATGTTGTAATTATTTTCCCCGAGGAAGTAGTAGAGCTATTTCTTTGTAACAAAGAAGAAGAGTGTGAATCTACTTTTCAATTTCAAAATTCTGAAAACACATTACAAGAATGAGATATTCTAGTCCTTTTTAATGAAAAAGTTAAAGAAAATCCTTTTTCTCAAATTATCTTTGTCGAATCTTTTGAAGAAAGTGATGAAAATATCCATGTAATAGGAAAACAAGGTCAAATAGAAGATCTTTTTGAGAATTCTGATTTTTCTTCTCTTTGAAATAATAATCCCGTAAATTTTGATGAAATTACTCCTTTTAACGATGAAGATGAAAACGATGAAGAAAAAAGAGAATGAGAGGTTAAACTGGATGATAATACTTTTTTCCACAATTCTGAGAATGCATCAGAACAAGATGCTGCTAAACATTATTACGAAGGACTTATGAAAATCATTGAACCTTGCGAAACAAGTATTTTAAATACATTTCATATCATCGAAGAAGCAACTTTTTGAGTCGATTTTGAAGAAATGATTGAATGACATAAAAAGACTACTCAAAAACTTTGTAAAAAATCACAAACAGAACTTACAAAAATAGAACCTTTCAGAAAAGACGAAACAATAACAAAAGCTCTACTCGAATATTTTCCAATAGTTTTGACTTACCAAGATCAAGAAATATTCGATAATTTCATAAATTATGTAAATCTTATCACAAAAAACGGACAAAAAGCTGATATTAATATTGATGTTATGACTTGAATTTTACATTATGAAACCTATCAAAATTTAATAGAACAATTTTGACTTAGAAAAGAAAATTTAAAAGATACTGGCTTTATTATGGATGGAGAAAATTTTTTTCTCAATCTTTCCTCAGGAGCTAATAATATGGAAAAAGCTCTGAAGAAATTTAATGAATCGGTTCAAAAATTCGCAAAAAGGTATAATACAACTATTGAACCTCATCAATTTTCTCTATTTACTAACCAAGACTTTATCGGGAATATTACTCCAATATCTGAAAAAAAGAATCTTACCATTGTAGGGCAAGTATCCATCGAAGGAGACGGAACTTGAGAAAATTTATCTTGAAAAGATGAAAACCTTGTTATTTGAGGGGAAGAAAAAGAAAACGAAGAAAAACCTACTGTCTTTGAAGGAGACATTTATGATATCTGTGGAAGTTATACTTTTGGGAAAGCAACCATGTACAGCATTTGTTTGGGAGATACCAAAAGAAAAGAAATTACTTCCAAAGATATTGGGAATTTAACTAGCCTAGAAGGATTTTCCGATTTTATTGCACTAAAAATTGCTTATAACTGAGAAGAAGTAGAAAATCGAAGTCTGATTGATAAAATTTTTGGTGATGATTTGGGAAAAATGACTCAAGACGAATTTAACGAAAAATTTAATTTTAGTAAATCAAAACATCTTCATAATATTACTTATGCTGGAGAATTAAATTTATCAGATTTAAACGAAGGAGAAACATATAAATTTACCTTTGATCCTCTCCTCGAAAAAACTTGAAAACCCAATATCAATAATGATTTATGAAAAAATGTCGTTGTTTACACCTATTCTGAATGAATTATTCATGGATTTCAGGTTAGCCCTTATGTTTCTTATCATTTTCCTAAAATTTCTAGTTATTCTTTTTCGAATGAAGACGCCCAAGAAATTTATCTTATGTACAAAGGAGTAAGTACAAGAGATATTCTTAAACTCATCGATCCAGAAAGTATCGTCTATCTTGCAAGAGAAGAAACAAATATTGAACAGAACTGGGAATGATCTTATTTTTACAACAATACCAACCAGTTTTTCAATATTTCTGTGACAGATGACAGTTATACAAGTTATCCAAACAATACTTTTACAAAAGAAATCCAACCTCAAGAAATTTTTTCGTGCGATCATGCTGTAGATAGTTATTTAATTACTCCCCTATCAAAAGAAACAAAAGCTTTAGTTCATACAGGGGCTCAAAAAAAGACAGAAACCACAAATACTACGGGAACAATCACAAACAAAACGACTCAAAAAGTAAATACAGAAAAAACAGAAAAGACTCCAAACAATACTCAAAAGGATACTACTCCTACAGTAAAAAAAGAAGAAAAATCAGAATGAATTCAAGATCATTCTACAGCAAAAATTCTTGCTCCTAATGAAGTATATCGTGACGAATATTTCGGAATTCAGATAAAAAATAAAGGAAGATACCCAGGGACAATTGTAATTAATAAACTCACAGATAAAAATAATAACGGTTCATTTGTTTTTAAGAATAATGACAATTCATATCTTATAAATTTTTACGTATCAGTCCCCGATAAAATTGGGCAATTTCAACTTTTAGAATCTGTAAGCAAAACGGCAAAACAACTATGAAAAGATCTTGAACAAACAGGTAAAAATATAGTTCTCATAAAACAAGCTTGTATTTCAAAAGAAAACTGTTATGACCCCATAGATTCTTTCCATGAAAGTAATACCCCACAATTAAATCATCAATGATTTATCCTTAATTACGCTTGACGAGCAATAGATAGTATTTATGAAGATAAGGAAATAAAAAATTTAAAGGATAATGATACGGAAATTACTGATGAAGAACTAAAAAACTTATCTAAGAATCGTTATTCAAGTCGAGAAAATTATGAACAAAAGGTGACAAAAGTTATGAATATAGTCGCTGACACTTTCGAAATAAATGAAAATTATTCCTTTGCAAAAATCAAAGAAGAAAACAAAGAAGATCCTCAACAAACTGTAAAACAAACAGAAAAGGGGAATACACAACCTACAACTCAAAAAAAACAAGATTCCAATACTACAACAAAAAACGCTACAGAAACAACATCTTCCAACGATTCTATCTCCAAAGAAGGGAAATCTGAATCTTCATTAACATTTTATACTAAGAATTTGGGACTTTATCCGTCTTCATGATTACAGCTTGATGAACAAGGGAACCTTAGTGATATCAAAAAAACAAAAGCCATTATGCAGAAAATTTGATTATGCTGAGTAGAAACACGCTTTGACTGTAACCAATGAGTCAGAAGATTTGAAAAAGACAAAGTAGGACAACTTTTTATTTATTCTGTAGGGAAGCGAAACTGGAAATCAAATTGTAAAGGACAAGAAAGAAGTAAATGTTATACTCCAACATCAACTACTCCATTTTTCAAAACAAAACCTTCCTCAAAAGAATGATATGTTTATCTTTATCCTGCTGACACTGTTAAATTATGTATTCTTTGAGCAGGGGAAAATGAATGTTAACTCAATCAATAAAAAAAATCTGATTCTCCATAACAAAGTAAATCTAAAAGGAAGAATCAGACTTTTTTATTTTCTTTTTTTTGTTTTGTTTTTTCTTGTATTATAGTAAAAATTTCTTATGATACAAAAAGTTTTATTCATTAATTTGAAAAACAATGAAACAAACCTTATCAAATTTAGCGAAAGCTTTTGTTGGAGAATCTCAAGCAAGGAATCGTTATACGATTTATGCAAGTGTAGCAAGAAAGGCTGGATATCTTCAAGTTGCAAATATTTTTTTGGAGACTGCAGAACAAGAAAAAGAACATGCAGAACGATTTTTCAAAATGATGCAAGAATTCGTGAAAAATGAAGGAGTAGCAATGCCTAGTATTGATGTAGAAACAACAACAATGGTAAAATTTGGAGATACTCTTACCAATCTTGATACTGCGATTAATGGAGAAAATGAAGAATGGACAAAACTTTATGCAGAATTTGCTAAAGTGGCAGAAGAAGAATGATATCCTCAATTTGCTTCGAGAATTAGAGCTATTATGGTTGCAGAAAAACATCATGAAGAAAGATATAAAAAATTATATGATTTGGTAAAAAGTGATACTTTCTATCAAAGAGATGAAGCAATTTTTCGAACTTGTACGAAATGTGGATATATTTGGAAAGGAAAAGAACCTCCAAAAGAATGTCCTCTTTGTGGTCATGAAAAGGAGTATTATGTAAAAATGAATGAAGATTTTTAGAAAAGGTATTTTAGACTGATTTATTCTCTCATATCTGATGACCTACGCACAAAAATCTCTCAAACTTCACGAAAAATATCAAGGGAAAATTTCCATAATCTCAAAAGTTCCTCTTGAAAACAAAGACGAGCTTTCTACTTTCTATTCTCCAGGAGTTGCTGCTCCTTGTTTGGAGATTGCCAAAAATCCTCAAATGGCCTATCGTTATACGATGAAAAAAAATACTATTGCAATTATTTCGGACGGTTCTGCAGTTTTGGGACTTGGGAATATTGGAGCATTAGCAGGACTCCCCGTTATGGAGGGGAAAGCAATTTTATTCAAAAAATTTGGGAACGTCGATGCGATTCCTTTGGTCGTTGATACCCAAGATCCTGACGAAATCATCAAATTCGTTGAGCAAGTCTCACCCAATTTTTGAGGAATCAATCTCGAAGATATTGCAGCTCCGAAATGTTTTTATATTGAAGAGGCTTTAAAAAACAGACTGAATATTCCTGTTTTTCATGATGACCAACATGGAACAGCTATCGTAGTTTTAGCAGGGCTCATCAATGCAGTAAAACTCAAGAATCAGACACTCGAAGAACAAAAAATTGTGATTTCCTGAGCAGGAGCAGCAGCAATCGCCATTTGAAAACTACTTCATAAAGCAGGAGTCCAAGAAATTCTTTTCGTCGATAGTAAAGGAATCATTTCTCCTGACCGCGAGGATCTCAATGAATACAAAAAAGAAGTCCTTTCTTTCAGCAAAAATCAGACTTCTTGAACTCTTTTGGATGCTTTAAAAGGAAGAAGTGTTTTTATCGGAGTCAGCAAAGGAAATCTTTTAAAAGCAGAAGATTTAAAGACAATGGACAAAGATCCGATCATTTTTGCACTTGCCAATCCTGACCCTGAAATTTCTCCCGAAGAAGCTCAAAAAGGAGGCGCTTTTATCGTAGCAACTTGAAGAAGCGATTATCCTAACCAAATCAATAATCTTCTCGCATTCCCTGGTATTTTCAGAGGAGCGTTAGACGCAGGCATTACCCAAATTACCGATGAACATAAACTCGCTGCTGCATATGCTTTAGCAAAAAAAGTAAAAAATCTGAGCGTTGATCATATTTTACCTTCTGTTTTCGAAGAAGGAATTGCCGACGCCGTTTCAGAAGCAGTGAAAAAAATTGGATAATTTTTGGATAATATTAAGAAATTTTTTGGCTTAATTTCGATTTGATTTTAACGAAGAAAACGCTATCTTAAAGAATAGAATTTTTATTTATATTATTGTTTCGATGAAAATTGTTTGGGACAGAAAAAAAATGATCTTAGCATTAGTTTTATTTTTTTCTTTTGTTACAGTATTTTTTATCAAATGGGATTTTGATAAAGAAGAATTAGAAAGAAAACTCACTTTTGCTTGAGATGGAATAACAAATTTTAGAAGAGGATTAGACGTATCTTGAGGAACAAGACTAACCTATAAAATTTCTTATGATAAATATGAAAGTACTTATGGTACAGAAAGAAAACAAGAACTAGATGAAGTAAAAAATACCGTTGAAAATATTATCTTACAAAATATTGATGGAAGAATTTCAAAACTTTGAGTAAGTGATTATAAGGCATATACTCAAAAGCGTAATGATGAAACACAAATCGTAGTTGAAATTTGATGAGTTACAGACCTAGATCAAGCTAAAGAAATTATAGGGAAAACCGTAGAACTTGAATTTAAACTTCCTAATAAAAATGCTGAAAATAAGGAAGAAAGGAAAGAACTTGCTACAAAACTTTATCAAGAGATTCAACCTGATGCCACTAAAATGAAAAGTTTTGCAGACAATAAAAGCTCAGAAAATATTTTTTATCAAGAATACACGGGGAAAAGTATCTTGGAACTACCAAGTTTTTATAAAGAACATCAAAATATTCTTGATACAATAGAAAAAGGGAAACTTTCAGACGTATTTGAAGGGACATATGGTTCTCAACAATACCTTAACGAAAATTGAGAAGTAGTAGAAGAAGCAATTAATGGATACACTTTCTTTGTAGTAACTGATAAAGTTACTCAAGAAAGAAAAGATACAAATCTGAATGACATTCTTGAAGTTTCTACAAAACTCAATTTAGATATCAATCAAGAATTAGAAGTTGTATCTTCAAATCAAGGAATTGAGAGTGGAGATTACACAATTATTGATAATACCTTAAAATTCAACAATGGTAAAATTTATGATAATCAAGAAGCATACAAATTAAAAATCTTTGCATATCAACCGAATTTACAAGGATTAACATGAGAGGATTATGAAAATGAAAAGAAAAAAGTTGAAGAAAGAAAATCCTTTATCATGTCAGAACTCCAACATGATGATCAAGCAGAGTTTGATGATGTAACAAAAATTCTCGACTCTTCCATTTCTCTTCTTGAATTAAAACAAACACTTCCAGACTTCGTGAGTCAGGAAATTGGAACAATTCAAGCATACGAAAAGGATGGAATTATTTATTTTACAGATATCATTGAAAAAAAAGAAATCAATGACACACGATACGGCTTTGTTGTTGTCAATAACGTTAACAAAGAACAATTTGAAAAAGAACTTGCTACAAAGACATATTATTCTCTTCAAGAAGTATTTGTTCAAGACAAGTTGAGTTGGATTCCTGCTCAATCATCAAAAGGCGAAATGCTAAACGGAGCAAACTTTCAATATGCAAAAGTAGATACTTCAAAACTATGACAACCTGTAGTAAATATTACCTTTGATAGTATTGGAAAAGCAATTTTTTGTGATATTACTGAACGTAATATTGGAAATCAAATGGCAATCTTTATTTGAGGAAAACTTATTACAGCTCCAAAAATTCAAGCTAAAATTTGTGATGGAACAGCTTCTATTGAAGGAAACTATACAAAAGAAGAAGCAAAAGAAACCGCAGATTCTCTTAATGACGGAGCATTACCTGCACCTCTAATCTTAACTCAAGAAGAAAAAATAAATCCATCTTTAGGAGATCGTGCATTTTCTTGAGCAGTAATTGCTTTAGGTTTCGGAATTATAGCTATCTTTATTTACATTACAATTCTTTATGGAATTAGAAAATGAGTAGTAACTCTCTGTTCTCTCTTAGCTTATACCATTGTTTTACTTGCAATTGTAAAGATTACAGATTATGCACTCTCTCTTAGTGGAATAGCTGCCATTATTCTTTCTATTGGAATGGCTGTCGATGCAAATGTACTCATTTTTGAAAGAATGAAAGAAGAAAAAGAAAACGGGAAAGATGATAAAAATGCTATAAAAATTGCTTATGATAGGAGTTTCACTGCAATTAAAGACTCTCAAATCTCAACAGGAATTATTGGATTCTTCCTCTTCTGTATCGGAATTAATATCTTTAAGGGATTCTGATTAATGTTAGTAGTGGGAGTAATATTAACTCTACTTATCAATGTTCCTCTTATAAAAGAATTCTTACAACTCATTTGTCTAAAAAACGAATCAAAAGAGGAAAAAGCAAAAAAATAATCATGGAAAATATTCATAAAAAACACTAGAATAAATCTAGTGTTTTTTCTTTGTATTTGCTTTTTTATGATAAACTATTCCCCCAAAATATGAAGTAATTCTTGAAAAATTTCTTGAGGACTTTTCATGGCATCAATATCTACTAAAAGTCCTTCTTTCCTTACCCATTCAATACAAGGCATAGTATCTTCATAAAATGCTGAAATTCTTGATTTTATTGCATCCATATCCTCATCATCATTACGACGAATAAGATCTCAATTACAGAAATTACATTTTACACAATCCCCATCCAAAGAAGAATAACTTTTTCCACACTTCCCACAAACTTTTCTTCAAGCTAATCTTTTATACACTTCATCTTCTGTAATCTGAAAATTTACTACAACAAAATCTCTTTTTTTTTCTCTCATTTGACCGATAATCTGATGAGTCTGTCCTATTCTTCTCAAGCAACCATCTCAAAGAATCGAATCATTCTCTCCTAAAGTCGCCATAAATACTCACCAAAGCCCAGATACAACTTCATCAGCAACCAAAAGACCATTTTTTGTTAAATCCTTTAAATAATTTCCAATAGCATTTTCATTACTCTGTAATGACCTCAAGATTCCTCCCGTTTCAAAATATTTCATCTTATTTCAAAAATGTTCCAACAGTAATCTTGATTGAGTTCCTTTCCCACTCGCCTGGATTCATGAGAGAATAATATCTTTCATACAATATAATAAAAAAAATAAAAACAAAAATCTGACCTTCTTTATCTTACTCCAAAAAAACAAAAAAGCAAATTCTCCTTATCCTCTATAAAAGAAAAAGAAAATCTGCTTCAATATCTATTTTTCTCAACGAACTGCCTCATAAATCGTATTAAAAACTTTTGCAAAAAAATACGCTACCAATTGGATAATTTTTACTGCTCCCCCTAAAAAAATTAACCACCAAAGAAGCCCACAAAAAAGTAAGATTCAAGCAAAGGAAAATAACAATTTAAAAGCCAATACAATCAAAAGGATCAGCAAAAGTAATAAAAGCATTTCTTATCATTAAATTATAAATTTCCATCAGTATAAAAAAAAAGGAAAAAAAATCAATGAAAGGAGAACAAAAAAAGAGAACAAAAAAATTAACGATGAATTGATAATAAGTAGGTTATATAAACAAATAAATCAGAAAGAATAATCAAGAGATAATTCAAATAACCATATCTTTACAAGAAAAATTTACCCTTTGTTTTGCTCGATGTTGTTTCTCTTGATATCCTTATATCATTATTATATCATTACATAGATCAAAGACTCTCCTCCACTTCTCCTTCCAATTTAAACTCCTCTCCTCCAATAATTTTAACAGGGACAATCTCTCCTAAATCAACTTTTCTTTCACAACTTGCACAGATTTGCTTCATATTATCCGTATAACCGTAAACGAGTCCCTTCTCAGAAATCTCATTGATGATCATCGTTCTTGTCAATCAGATTTCTTTTTTATTATTTTCCATAGAAATTTTCTTCAAAAGGTCATTCATTTTTTTCCAGCGAGCATGTTTTATTTCTGGAGAAACATCGTCTTGATATTGTTTACTTGCGAAAGTTCAAGGTCTTGTCGAATAAATTCCCATATAAATCATATCAAATCTGGCATATTCCACGAGTTTCAAACTATCGTCAAATTCTGTCTCCGTTTCTCAAGGGAAACCGATAATAAAATCTGTCGTAATCGAAATCTCCCTTTTGAGCGAACGAATCGAATCGATAAAATGATAACAATCTTCAGCATTATATCCACGGAACATTCTTTTCAAAACCTCCGAATTCCCAGACTGGAACGGGATATGGATATGTGGACAAAGTTTTTCCTCTTGTTCGTGGAGTTTCAAAATCTCAGGCGTGTAAAAAGTAGGATACGGAGAAGTATATCTCAATCGTTTGAGTCCTTTGATTTTCAGGATTTTTTGTAAAAGAGTTAAAAAATCTGGATGTTTATTGACGATTTGCCCGAGAAGAACGATTTCTTCTGCTCCGTGATCGATATGAAACTGCACTTCTGAAACGATTTCATCGACAGAAAAATATCTTTCCAAACCTCTCGCGAAAGGAACGATACAATACGCACAAAATTGATTACAACCACTAGAAATCGGTACATACGCCGTTTTTTGATGAGTATTCATACTTGCAGATTCCATCGGAAGAATCTTTTCATATTCATTGATTAAGGAATCATCATACTGAATTTCATATCCAAGTCACTGAATGATCAATGGAAGAAATCCCACATCATCAATTCTGAAAAAAAGTTCCAAATTGGGATAGGTTTGATGAAGTTCGTGGAATAACGGATTGAACGCGTGATTCACAAAAACCATTGAATCTAAATCAGCTTTTTTCTTTTCTTTGATTTCTTTTACTTCTTCATTGTCAAATCCAATAATTTGGGGAAGTTCCACTTTTGCCCTTCCGATGAAATTTCCTTTTTTGAGGTTCTCTGGGACATTTTTGGTAAAGGTATTTCTAAAATGATGTTGAACCATACATCATGTAAGCCAAATTTTCTTCGTTGGTGCAATATCTTTGAGTTTTCCCGTGATTTTATCCTCAGCTTTCTGACGAACAGAACAGGTATCGAAAATCACAATATCCGCGTCTTCCTCCTTTTCCACATACGAAAATCCACAGTTGAGAAGAATCGCCTTAATCCTCGCAGAATCTGAGTAATTCATCTGACATCCAAAAGTCAAAATACAAAATTTTTGCCCGTTCATATCATCAAAGAAAGATAAAATTAGATAGAGTATAAAGATTTTGGGTAAAATAGGAAATGAAAATGAGAAATTAATTTCCCTTGCTATTCCTTCCTTTTTTCGTATTGATAAAAAGATAAAAAATATTTTTATTTTCCTTTATAAAAATGTCGGTTTTATGATTTTTGATTCTTGGAATCGTAGTTTTCATTTGTTTCTATCGTCAATGTTTTTTTTCTGAAATAGCCATCAGCTTTTTACCTTATCTTTTTTTTGGATGTTTAGCATTAGCAATAATACGATTTTTGAGTTACAGGAAATCCGTCACTAAAAATAAACTCATTCTCTTGGAAATGCTATTCTTCCTCTTTATCTCTGGATATTTAGGGATTGAATTAACAGGATTTTATACGATAGGGACAAAGCAACAAGAAATCTCAGAGACAGAAGAGGGGAAAAGAGAAAAAGTCTGAAAAGATATGAAGGTTTTTTATGCCAATATTTTATATACCAATACCAATTACGAAGGATTAAAAAATACCATTAAAGAAGAAAATCCTGATTTGGTGGTGCTCGTCGAATTTTCCAATGAACATGAAATTGCGATGAAAGATTTTTTCAAAGAAGATTACCCTTATGTCAATAGAAATTCTCGATCAGAAAAATTAGCAGGTGATGTTATTTTTAGTAAATATCCCCTCATTGAATCCAAAAGAGAAAAAGAAAGAGAAAAAGGAACCTGGGATTATAGCACGGTTAAAGTAAAAATTCCAGAAAAAAGAGATTTACTCAATCTTTATGTCGTCCATACTGCTGCTCCAGTTTCTCCAAGTACCTATGAAATGAGAAATCTTCAACTTGAGAAATTAGCAACCGAATTCGCAGAAAAGAAACATGAAGAACAGGAAAAAAATATGATTATTGGAGATTTTAATCTAAGTCCTCGATCTGCACAGTATCAAACCTTAATGAATACTTTTGAGGACTTGGTAGAGAACGCTTTTAAAGGAGGAGATATAACTTATACTTGGTCGTGGAATGGTTCAAAACTCTTTATGACTCATATTGATCATCTCTTCACATCTTCAAATATTTTGATTCATGATTTACAGGTCAAAGATTTAATCGGATCAGATCATCGTTATTTTTCTTTTGGTGTAGCGTATCAAAAAGAATAATACTTGAAATCATAAAAGGAAAAAATATAAGTAAATGTTTTTAATTTATAACAAATAATATAATGGGAATGTTTGATAAAATGGGAGATATGAAAAAGATGAAACAAATGTATGATAAATACAAACAATTAGAAAAAGTATTAAAAAATCTAATCATTAGAGCCAAAGAAGGGAAATATGATGACAATGGAGAGGAAAAAGATTCTATTATTGTGGATATTTCTGGAGAAATGAAACTTAGAGATTTACAAATCAATGATCCAACTCTTTTCGATTATGATAGGAAAGAAGACTTAGAAGATCTTATTGTTGCAGCTTTCCAAAAAGCTCAAAACAAAGCTCAAGAAGTAGTAGCAGAAAAAACAAAAGAAATAATGGGAGTAGATACCAACGATTTAGCTGGAATGCTATGAGAAGGAATGATGGGAATGAATTAGTCTGTAAGAAAAAAGGCCATAAAATGACCTTTTTTTCATTTTTTAAAGAGCATCGATTGCTCTTATAACCATATTTTCTTGTTCTTGTTTTTCATACGGATCTATAGTAGTTCACCATGCTTTAGGAACAAGTATGTTTTTCATTGCTACTTTTATATCTTGTACCTGAGCATATTCTACAAATATTTGTCTTGCATCTCTATAAGACAACTCCAAAAGAAAAGGATTATCACTACCGTATTGATTTCTTAATGTAGTAAAAGTTGTTAATAAAGTTTTTATGTGACTAAATGTATTATACAATTCTTGTGAACCTTTCTTTCAAAAGGATGACTGTATTGGATGTTGAGGATTATAGGTACCTAAAAAGTTCTCATAAAGGGGTTTAAATTCTTCAAAGGATAGAGTTTTTAGTAATGCATTATCCGTATATTTTGATATTTTATATGCTTCATTAAGTTCTCAAGGATAATTGATAAATAAAATTCTAGATCTACTAAGAATAGGATTACTTAATTTATCATAAGAATTTCTAGTTCAAAGAAATAAACAATCAGAATTAGCTTTAATTGCTCAAAGTTGTGGATCATATACAGATCTACTACTATCAAATAAAGAATGGAGTCTTTCAAAACATTGACTATTTAACTTATCGATTGCATCAAAAAGTATCATGGTTCACGGTTTTTGCATTAATTTAATCCAGTCTGCAGGTTCACGTGAAGTTTCTCATTTTTTCAAGGTTGGAGCAAAAAACATATCACTGGGGTCCATCTTACTACATTGTACCCTAACTATTTCTCTATTGGTAACTTCTGCCAAGAATTCACACATGACAGTTTTTCATAATCAAGGTCATCACTCCAAGATTTCTATTCCTTGGTGATTTTTCTTTTGATCTAATAACCTGGCGGATAAAGTCTTAAAAATATTTTGTTCTTCGTCTAGAACAATATAATCAGGATTAAAGGGAGGGACTTTTGATCTAGGATTTAATTTTTGTTGTTTAATGAGTCTATTAACCAAAAGTTCTGTATATCTTACATCTTTATAATATTGTTTTTTCTCCTTCAAATTGTTTGATAATTGTTTTTTTATTTCCATATTTTGCTCTTGTTGTATTTTTTCTTGTAATCATTGGACTTCTTTTTTTCAACATGTTTTCCATTTGGATAATATCCTTGAATATTGTGTAAATTCTTCAAGTGTCATATCAAATTTTATATTCCAATCTCTAATCATTACATCTCCATACTTTTCAAAATCTTTAAGATAAAGAGATTTATCATATTCATGAGTCTCTCAGTTTATTAATTTAACCACCAAACTGATTTTTCAATCCTGTTGTGTTTTTCATTCAATTCTCCATGTTACTGTTTCAGTTCAATCTTCATTGTAATATAATGTAGAATCTATTCCATAAGAATCTAGATTAGATCTTGTTCACCGAAGTTTCTCCTGTTCTGCTTGTAATGTATTAATTTTTTTCTCAAAAATGTTAGCTAATTTTGAAGATAATTTATCTGCTTCTGGGGATTGAATGGAACTTAATAAGTTTTTTATCTTAGAGACTAAAAAATCTTCGTTTTTAAATTGTGTAATTACATCAATATCATCAAGTTCTGCTAATATACCTTCTATCTGTTTGATATATCATTCTATTTCGTCTGTTTGAGCCGTAATGATTCTTATTTCCTCTTTTTGTACCTTTTGGCTTGTTTGTTTAATCTCTTGAATTCTTTTGTTGATAATACCTTGAATCTCTTTTTTAAAAGATTGTCCTTCATTTTCATTTAAATAAGAAATCATTTTTTCTGTATTTAAATATAAGTCTTTACCATAAATATCAGTGATATCGAGAACATTTTCAATGTTTATCAAAATATCTTTTATCTTCTTAATGTTCGCTTCAATGTTCTCCTTTATTTCTGCTGTATGTTGTTTTTGGTAGATATCTATTTGTTCCCTTGTAAGAGATAGTAACTCTGTTAATTTTTTATCTAGATTATTATCTCAATTTTTTATAGACTTTTTTTTCTTTTGCATCGCTTGTAAACTTAATTGAATTTGCATTAAGTCTGAAAAATCTAGATTTTCATTAAGTTTATTTTGGATTTTCAATATATCTGATTCGATTTTTGAGAGAATTATTTGATTCTTTTTTGTGATGATTTTTGATCCTATATTTTTTCGTAATAAATCACGAATTTCTGGGAATTTTTGATTTATTTGATTTCATAATTGATCAACAAATTGTATTTCTTCTTCAGATTTTGCTTCTTCAAATAAAGCTTTAAATGTTTTTCATGTAGATTCTATAGTTTTTTTTCGGATAGTAGTGATAATTTCCTTGTCTTCTTCACATGATATATCTAGATTTGCAGAATTTCCTGATAGGGGAAATCATTGTAAGTCATTTAATAGCTTTTCTTTTGCTGCATCTTTTACTAATTGTACAGTTTGATCTTTCATAACTAATGAAGAATTAGGATCTAATAAACTGAGATTAGTTCATACGAGATCTATCGTTCAATCCAACTTAGACAAAATAATATTATCATGAGGTAAGAGAATTATATCTGATATTCATTCTATAGTTTTGAGTTTATTTTGTATAGGGGTAGGAGTATCGAATAATAGTTTGTGCTCTAAAACATGTAAATTAGACTTTCATTCTTCACTTTCGCTTATAACAAAAAGTACATTTTGATGTGAATCTAATGCAAGTTTTTTTATTTCTCATAGTCCAAGATTTAACACTTGATCAGAAGAATGAAAAAAGAGCTTTTCTTCATTATTTGCCGTTCAATCTTTTTCTAGTGCTACTCGTGATTTGTATACCATACTTCCATGTCATTGATAAATTATGTCAGTAGTATGGGTATGATCATTTGGAGTACTAGAATATATGCAGTAAGGAGTGTTGAAGGTTTTTGATGGGAATCATTGATAAATATAAGTTGATTTTCAGTCATGTTCCTCAAGAAATAGTGGTCACTGTTCTGTTTCCTTAAATTCTGATAAAAGAGTAAGGGTTTGAGCCATAAATCAATTTTTATCAAAATCCTGTTTCTGTACAGAAAAATAATATCAAGAATCAGAAATAAAGAAATAAATGTTGTCGTTTTCATAGCATTTCTTAAGACAAAGAACTTTTCATTTTAAATCAGGGCTAGAATAATATCCACCTCTATCATTAGATAATCTACTATGAAGGACTATATCAGGGAATAATTCTTTAAATTTTTCCTTTTGATCAGATTTTTGTCGTAGGGGATCCTTATCGTCATTTTTGTAAAAATCTAAAGCTTTTAATAAGGGAATTTGTGCTTCAACATCCCTCTCTCTTATTGTTAACTTAGTTTGTGCTAAAGAGAGGTCGGAGATTTCCTGTAAATCCCTCTGCAACGGTGTAAATTCCACTTTTGCAATATTTCATGTTTCAGATGTAAACTCTAAACTGGCCATTTTATTATTCATTCAATCATATAAAAATTATTTTACATATTTTTTGATTTGTTTTGCAAGGTGTGTTTTATGAGCTTCAATAATTTTTGTTGATAATGCTTTCGAATCTCCTGCATAAATAGTTCATCAATTTTCAGGTGCTCAAAAATAATATTCACATAGACGACTCCAGCTATCATTTACATAGTATGCTGTTACTCAAAAACCACGATGTTTTAAATCTTCTATCATAGTCTTTAAATCTGATCTTTCTTGTCAGTTACATAAATCTCCATCTCCAATAAAGGAAATATTCCCAAATGATTTTCAGCGATGTTTTTTAAATTGGTTTAACATATTTTGATAAACATAGGAAATAGGTTCTTGACTATTTCATCATGATATATGAGCAGCTCTAATCAGCTTTGAAGGGATAAGACATTTTCTTTTGGATGAAAAATTTTCTCAAAAGCTCATTACTTCATCGATACGATCTCAAAAAAGGATGATACTAAATTCTACTTTAAAATGTTCTAAAACTTTTGCTCTAATAATTGCAGCTTTAATAGATTCCCTTAGAATGGATCATGAACGTTCGAATCTTCCCATACTTCCAGATGTATCTATTACAATGGTTTCAAACATATTGATTTCATTATGTTCACGTATTTCTTTATTTCTTGTGAATACAGATTGATCTCATGTAACCTCAAATTCTACTAATCTACTTCCATTAAGGATAGGTCAACTACGATAGCTTTGATTATCATCTCTAACTATTTGATATTGAGGAGGTAGTAATATTTGTAATTCTCTAATTTGTTTTCTTACTTCTGGTTCAATTTCTTTTTCCAATTGTTTATATTCTTTATAGTATTGTAATTCATCTTCATTAAATCAAAATTTCTCCATTTCACTTTTCATTTTTTTCTTTTCTTCTTCAATTTTTTTCTTCATAATCTTGGCATATTCCTTTAATTTTTGTTTATATTCCTCATTAAGTAAGGAATTTTTTAGTGCTTCGTCTATTTCATCCTCATCCTCCAAAGATTCTAGTTCTTTTTTCTCTTCATCTAGGATTTTTTCTTCTCATAATTTATCTACTATATCTTTCGCAAAATCAGATAATCCTGATTTATCTATGATATCTTTGATTTCTTCTTTTGTCTCAGCTTCTTCCAGTTTATCCAAAGTATTTTGAATTTTGTCAGAGTGTTTTACTAAATTATCTTCTTTTGCTTTTTCAATCATTTCATTGAGCAAGTCTTGAGGACTCTTTGAGGACTGATTTTGTTGACTTTCTCTAAGATATCACAAATCATTTGGAGAGGAGTTATCTTGAGATGTGTCAGATTTTTCATCTTTATTCTTTTGAGATGCTGGGGATTGATTATTTTGTTGAGAATTTTGTCATTGATTTCAAGATTTTTGGGGTTGTTGTCATGGTTGAGGTTCTTGATTATCATCAAAATTATTATCAGCATTGTTATTTTGTCCCTTGTTCTGTTCCTGTCCATTTTCATGACTCTTTTCTCCATCTTCTTTTTGTGTTGGTGTAGCATCCACTCTTATCCATTGTCACTGATTTTCATCCCAAATCTCAGACCATGCATGTCAGTCATTTTTAGTAATACACGCTTTTCATTCGTTATTTGTAGATTGTATCATATGTCCTACCACCAATCTAGCAGGAACTCCTAATTCTCTACAAAGAGCTACACAAAGGGAATTTGCACTAAAACATTCTAAAATAGGAGATTCATCCAAATGAATAATATAATTATTCCTATTAGATTTATTTCTCAAAGTTCATTGAACTTTAGTGGAATATCTTTTATTTTTTATGATGTAATATTTTATAGCTGCTGCAATCTGCTGAGCAGAAGCTCAAGATTCTTTCAATTTATTTAATAATTCTTGAGTATTATGAGATAAAGTATTTTTTCTAAAGATATTTCTAAAAACATTCGTATCAAAGATAATTTTTTCAGTATCTGCACTTACTGGTGATTTAGTATTTGAATATTGATCTAATCAAAAGGTAAAACTGATAAATTGTTTCTTTTCACTGATGAGATAAACACATCCATTTTGATCTTTTTTGAATTCTGGAGTAGGATTACATTGTGCACAAAGTGAATTAGTATCTGGTCGAGCACAATCCGGTAAAGGAATAGCATTAATTCATGCAGTAATAACTCAAGTATAAGTATATTTTTTGATATTTTCAGGTAAAGTATGAGAAAATGAAGATAAAATCTTTTTTTTCGACCACAAATTGGTATTTCTATCAAAATAAGATTTTTTCCCTTGAGAATAATATCATAAAAACGCAGGATAAATCTCCGCGAATCTTGACTGTTCTCATATAGATTCTCCAAATTCTGCATCATGAGGAATATATTCATCCTGATCCTCAGGAGGAAATTCAAATTGGTTATTTTTTGCCTCTTTATAGGGAATATTCTTACTTCAACTTCAATTCATTACATTTAAAAGTTCTCCATTCATACTATCAGCAAGATTTTGACTTTTTCTTTTATCTCTCAAAGAAAGCAAAGATTTTATGTATTCCTTTACCAATTCGATAGCTCTTGCAAATTTACTTTTATTGTCATAAGAAGATAATATTTCCATTTACAAATTATCAAATCATTATAAAAAACACACCAAAAACACTATTTATATATCAATATACAATAAAAAGTCAAGATTATTTATTATAAAAAAATAAATTAAAAAATCTTTTTCTTCCTTGAAAATTTATCCATTCTGTTTATGATATAGATATCTTTATTTTTTAAAGAAAAAAATCATGGAACAGAAATACTTAAAATGCTTTAAAGCCTATGATATCAGAGGAATTTCTGATGAACAAATCGATGAAAAATTCATGTATCTCATGGGGAAAGGAATGGGACACTATTTCAAAGAAAACCTTTGAGAACAGATGAAAATGTTAATTTGATGTGATGTCAGAGAAGCAAATACCAAATATCTTCCTCATTTTATCCAAGGACTTCATGAAAGTGGAATTAGGAATATTGCCTTTGCGAAGTGTTTTTGGAATCTCTCAGAAGAGGAAAAGCAAAAATATCCTTATGGAGTTTGTAGTACAGGAACAACCTATTTTCTCTGACAAAATGATTTTGATATCGGATTGGAACTGACCGCTTCTCACAATCCTAAGGAATACATGGGAATGAAATTTTTCGACAAAAAAGTCTGACTTTTACCCTCTTCTCTTTTGAAAGAACAGTTTGAAAAAGTGTATTTTGAGGGAGAATATGAAGGAACTGCTCTTGATGAAATCGATACGAACTACGAACAAGACTTAATCCAAGAAAAACTGACAAAACTTTTTGATTTTCTGCATAAGAAATACCAGACTCTCACGAAAAAATATAAAATTGTTGTAGATTTCTCGACTTGAGCAGGGATTACTGTTGAAAAAGAATTTTTGAACACTCTACAAAATCACCATGAAGTCATCTTTATCAATGATTATGCTGATGGAACTTTTTCTGCACACGAATCTGATACCAGTGATAGAAAAAATTACACGCAATTGGTAGCAAAAGTAAAAGAAGAAAAAGCTGGTTTTGGAATTATGTTTGATGGAGATGTGGACAGAATCGGATTTGTAACAAATGAGGGAGAAGTTGTGAACTGTGATATCATCACTTCGATTATCGCCAATCAAGTACTTCAACATACGAAGGGAAATATCGTTTTTGATAGTATGTCTTCCAAAAGTATTGAAGATGTTGCGGAAAAATATGGGGTAAAAGGAATTAGATACAAAACGGGAAGATTTTTCATCAGTGAAAAGGTGGATCAAGAAAACGGGGTCCTTTGAGGAGAAGTGAGTGGACATTATATGTTCAAGGAAATTGGAGGATATGAACTTCCTTTGCTTGCCTTGTATTATGTGATGCTCGAACTCGAAGATTTTGAGGATTTCACGTCAATGGTAAAAAACTACACGAAATATTTCAAAACTCCGATTACAAGTTATAAAACCGAAAAGAAAGAAGAAATCTTAGAAAAAATAAAAGAAGAATTCTGAGCCTTCGAACAAAACTACCTTGATGGAGTAAGTA
The DNA here is from genome assembly GCA_017442645.1 of bacterium. The sequence continues at coordinate 43,968 of JAFRZH010000001.1, forward strand.
TTTTTGGTAACGACTTTTGGTGTAATGTCAGAGCTTCCAATAGTGAACCTAAGATGAGATATGTTGTAGAAGCAGAAACCGAATCAAAAAGAGATGAAATCAGCCAAAAAATTGAGAGGATTATCCAAGGGTAAAGAATTTTTCATGATTTTATTCTATCAACCACCATTCTCTAAACAATGTCATTCGTGATTCATCCGCAAGATTTTCACATTCAGTTTCATAGGGATACATTTCACATTCATCACTATTCTTGACAATAGGAATATTCAATAGAATGTTTTATTCGATAACATCCCAATCTGCAACCATATATCATAAATCATGTGTTCATTTATTATCAATAATAAGATGTAAAGTATGAACTTTCCCGTCATTTAGTAAAGAACGAATATCTTTTTCTTCTTTTCAAAAGTGAGAAAGATCTTTTTCTCTTTCATGAAGCACTGTTCCTATTTCTTTATCATCTTTAATAATCCCAATCTTTTCCTCTTTATTTGATGTTTTAGAATGAGTACTGATTACTAAATAGGTAAAATAATCTTCCTCAGTAAGATCATCAATTCCCTCTATACATCAAAGACAAGGTTCTTTATATGTTTCTAAATAACCTGTAATCAAGAGATTCCCTTTTAGATATGCTAAATACTTATCTTCATGCTTTAACTTATCATAAAAATTCCAATCCCAATAAAGAGGTTCTTTTTGAGGGCCTTTTAGTTCAATATCTGTGGAATTTATAAAAGAAAGAAGATAGTATTGATCAGAATCTAAGGTAGAATATGCAGAATACGACTGAAAAATATTGTTTCTATCACTTTGACTATATATTCAAGAGGAAACACTATTTTCTTCTTGAAATTGAGATACATAATTACTCAAAAAGAAAGAACACAAGATAAATATTAACATTATTGATATATAAGAGAGATAAAAAAACAATAAACGGTGAACTAAAAACAATTCACCGTTATTCTAGAATAATACAGTAAAAAATCAATTACTTATCCGATGCAGTCAAAAAATGTTTAATCGACTGTCTTTGAGAAGAATTTGGATGTAACCAAACATTTAAATGTAAGTGAGGACTATTAGCACCAGAATCACCAACACGACCAATGATAGTTTTCCCAGCAACAACTCTATCATCTTTTTTAACCCAGCATTCATCTAAATGACCTAAATACACTCGTAACTCATGAGTCCCTAAAAATTGTTTAATGATTAATAAACCCTTCTTTTTCAGAATAGATTGTAGTATATCGACAAACTTTCATTGTACATTTATCTTATAATATTTCGATAGACAACAGGAGATCGGGGTCATCGTGGTTCACTCTCAAATCATTGACCATCATATTTCACATGAAAGACATGTTCTTTCCCATCATTAATATATGATTCGATATCAAGATATTCTCCATCATATTGAGAAAATTGTTTTTCAGTTTTAAATCGTAAAAGATTTTCTACTCTTTTTTGATTATCAGAAATCAAATAATGTCCAACTTTCACTCACAGACGAAAGGATTCATTTTCACAATTCGATGGAACAATAGTTAAAATTTCTTGAATTTCATTATCCTCCATATCTCCCAAAGGATCTGGTCGAAAAGTTTCTTTGGATATTTCCAATGTTCATGTTACATAAAAATTTCCTAATGTAGAAGGACAAGATCAAAATGAATATTTTTTACAATCAAAATAGAGAGGATTTTCTGAAGTTTCAATTAAATCTTGCTCTCAACAGTAACGAATGTTCACAAAAAAGGAAGATGCTTCTAATTTTTGAAACTCATCAAAAAAATCTATTGTTCATCACATCCATAGTAAAAATATGATATATATTATAAATTTGCTCATTTGTATAATATTAATTAAAAGAAGGTGGCGGTAAAAACAACATAGATTTTCTGCACTGTGGTAGGTTGATTACTTGCCAAAAACTTAAAACGAGTAAGATTAGGTAATCCATGTGTCGGTTCTTCGAACGGTTGATCTCCAAGTATCTCAATACCATAATAAGATTGAATCCCTGCTTTTGCAAGTGATATATGAGGACTCAAAGTGCCAACATTGAACATTTCGGCTAAATCTTGATCTTTACTGCATGAGGCAAATATACATACTATTGCCATCATAAAAATTACTTTTATTTTCACTTTTATTTATGTTTTTAATTTTCATTCCGAAGTTATTATTTGATGGTCTCGGAAATTTACCATCTCTTGATTCGTTTATGCTCCTTTCATAACTTCCTTCAAGAATATTCTTTTATTTTTGAATATGGTACATAGTATAGAAATGCATATATATATCAAGAGATTTTTATCAGTTCTTAACTAATATTATTCATTTTATTTTCTCTTATTATGTTAACATGCTTGAAAACACTTTTGATTTGATTATATCCATAATAGTTTTATTTTTTTGTTAGTACTTATGAAAACATCATTTTGATTCAGATTTTTAGTCTTTTTTTCTTTGGTTACTTGTGGAATGCTTTCATGATGTGCTTTTACGGAAATCAATGAAAATCATCAGATTAATTTTTATGAAATTGTTGGAGTTTGACCAGAAGTAAGCGGATATCCTATCGAAGAAGGGACACTTGCAGTACATCAAAGTTATGAAGATCATGCCGATCATCTTTTTTTCGCTTCTGGGACTTGGGAACAATATTTACCAGATTTAGATTCCACTCCTTGAAATATTATTGCTTTTGAATGAGAACTTGAGGGCCTTGATGCAGGAGCAGGAAATCATTATTATCAAGTCAAAAGTATTAAAAGTCTGAAAGTCCATGAATATGTCAGTGAAACGAAAGTTCGTGAGCTTATCGATCGTTATAATTACTGTGAAGTTGATGATGATTGTATGGTTATGTATGGAACTTGTCCCTTCGGATGTCATCAATTCATCAATAAACAGTACGAGAAAACGGTAGAAAATCTCTTTGATGTTTATACTCGTCATACGAAAGAACACTGTGACTATAAGTGTATGGCATTACCTGAAAAAGTCGTTTGTAAAGATTATCGTTGTAAAGCCGGAGAAGACAGTAAAGCTATACACGATAAATAAAAAACTGAATATTATTCAGTTTTTTCTTGCTTTTGTTCATTTTTTCCCTTTTTCTTATCAGATTTCTTTGTAATTCGTTGTTGCGTCTTCTCATCCCAAATAAGAGTTTTATCATCAATATTCTTTTGTGAAGATTGAGATTTTGGAATCTCACGAACAGGACATTCTTGATTAAAATTATTTTTTAACTTGACTATCGTTTCCAAGACAATAGAAGAAACACATCATAACGCCAATGCTACAGGGAGAAGACATTTCAGAATTCGTTTCTTTTGTTCTGACATTACATGAGCACTTCTAGTAATCTTCTTTCCTTTTAATTTGCTAAGTTTTTTACAAAGCGTTGCTTTCCAATAGATACGTATAAAAAATTCTTTAAAGTCATCTTCATTTGAATAACTATCACTACTTATTTCATCTAATACTTTTATGATATTTTTTTCTGTAGGTTTAGACCACAATAAATTCATAAAATTTCCATATTTTCTAATATCTTCAGTTTTCATATGAGTTAGAGTTTTTTTCTTATCATCATCAGTTTTAAAAAGAGTTTTTTGATCCAATAACCTAAACATTTCTTCAGGAGTTTGAGTAACAGGATTTAATTTTCTTAAAATTTCTTGGTCACTATATAATAAATTGTCTCGAACAATTGATTCTTGCTGACATAACTTTTTCAAAATTTCAATATCCTTTGTTACAGATCTTTCCAAAAAACTAGCAAACCTCAATTCTTCCTTAACAATAGTATGTGCAATATTCCAAGATGCCCAGGGAAGATTATCCTTAAAACTAAATTCATCTTGAATTTGTTGTTCATCAGCAAAATCACAGTGATATAAAAGCTGTTCAAATACTTGATCTATTACTCACATAACTTCCGTTTTATGCTCTGAGAGATAAGAGACTCAAGAGTTTCTATAGACTCTAGCTGTAATCACCTCATCTACATAGTCATAACCTAAGTTTTCGGGGGGAAAAGATCTTATACTATCTAAATCTAAGTTCTTTTTGACCCCAGCAACTATTTCTTCTTTCAGTTCTTCAATAAATTCATGATGTTGAATAAAATCATTTAACAGTTCATGTGAGTGAGTGAGTGAGTGAGTGAGT
>JAFRZH010000003.1 GCA_017442645.1 bacterium
CCTGACTTTAAAATGATTATTTTTATAATTAATTTATTATAATAAAAATAGTAAACAAAAGTATCTTGAATTGAAGTTGTGAAAAGGAGCACAAACTTTCAAGAGATTGGTTAATCTTCACGCCAATCAAATCCAATAATAAAAAGTGAAGAAAATACATAAACATAAATAAAAATGAGAAAGTTTAAAAATGTCGTTTTGTCAATTATAGTTATGACTATATTGACGATCATTGGAATTACATGTTCTGAAAATGCTACTTTTACCGAATCATTGGATCATATTGAAAAAACAAGCCTATCTAACACTCTTTCAAAGAAGGGATATAATGACATAGAAACATCAAATGAATGGGATTTAGTCATGGATCTTGGAAGTCAATATGGATATAAATTGTATAAAAATGGTTGGTGTGATGATTATTTACAAAAAGTAAATCTTTCTATGGGAGCGAAACTTCAAGTAGGATTTGGTACGGAATATCCGAACATATCTGAATCTTCCTCTCCATTTTTCAAAAAAAGATTGATTAATTCTTTTTGGAATAGTAAACCTGTAAAAGCTATTTCAGTAACAAATTGTTCTTTTTTCATGCCCGACAATGGTTATGATAATGAAGATTCCGTAAGATTATCCTTCCCCATAAAAATTAATGGAGTTCTAAAATCAACCGGATCAGATAATCAACGAACGGGAAAGAAAAAAATGGGAATTAACTTTTTAACTCAAGAAGCTTGGATTGATACCTTTACCATAAATTCCAATGATTCAAGTATTATCGCAAATTCTTTTAGTTCTCCAACAGTAATCGTTGGATACAGTCCAGAAACTTCGGAATTCAGCTGGAGTAGTGGAATTGCTCCAACATATAGATTGATGATTGGAATTAAAGATCAAGATGGAGATATCTATAGTAAAAATGAAGTTATTTACATTCTTTCTTATTGGGGACCAATCTCTAATGCAAAAGAAAAACTAGAAGAATTAGGATGTAATTCTAATAATATCATCATGTTAGATGGAAGTGAATCATCTCAAATGATTGCAAAAAATCCCGATAATTCTTCAAGTATCCAATATGAGTTCAACAAAGATGCACGAACAATTCCAAATGTAATCTATGTTTGTAAGCCATAGTATTTTATAGTCAAAGATAGATTATAAATTTATTTATGAGGAGTGGAGCACCACTCCTTTTTTGAACAAATAAAAAAATCTGACTCTTTCCTCAAGAATCAGACTTTTTATTTTTATCCCCAAACGATATAGCTTTTCATTCCTGAGTTTTCGGAAGATCTTCTTTTCTGTCTTTCAGATTTTTCTTTTTTGTCTTCTTCTTTGTCTTGATTTTAAAAAGAATCCGAATACAAAAAATTAATCTTTATTTCTTTTTTGCTCTCATGCTTTCAACTCCTAAAGTTCATTTCTCTTTGATGACTCAAGAACATTGTTTCTTTCGAGGGAAACTTTTTTACTTTGAAAGGAATAAATTTCTTGATTTTAGAAAAGCGACCCTTCAAACTTATCCAGCATTAAAACATAAAAAGTTTACTTCTCTGAGAGTTTTCAAAAAATATTTTAAAAATCTGATCAAAAAACTCTATCAAGAACGTAGTCAATTTTGGAATCGCATTGTACAGGAATATCAAAAAATGCGAGATCAGTATAATGATCAATATTTTAAAACTCTTTCTGATTTTCTCCATATCGATTTTCCTCAAGAACATAGAACTATTCAAGCGGAAGTAGGGAAAACTCCAATATGTCCAAGGATACTCGATTCCTTTTCATTTTGTATGCATATCCGAGATCCTCAAATGTCTAAAAATCGGAAAGAAAGAATTTGTGAAGTTGTAGCTCATGAATGTCTTCATTTTTTGCGATTTGAAAAACGAAAACAACTTCATCCTGAAACTCCAAGAGAAGAATATGATTCTCCTCATTTAGTATGGCAATATTCAGAAATGGTTGCAGATCCTGTTTTTCAAGCAATCAATGTCTGTGATCTTTTTCAATTTAATGAGGAAGTGAAGAAAATTTTTCGTAGTTCTTATGATTCTTTTTATGAGATGAAAGATGGAGAAGAAGGAGTTATGGATCATCTTATTGGGATTTTTCAAGAAAATAGTACAATAGAAGAAAAAATCGAGAAGTGATGGCAATATGTTCAAAAAATATCGAAGTAGGAAATGTTCTTTTAAAGAAGGCTTTTTTCTTTATGGAAGATTCAGCTTTTTTCTTTTAATCTAAAAGAGGGACAAATTATTTTATCCCCAAACGATATTTCCTTTCATCCCTGAGTTTCCAGAAGTTCTTCTTTCTGGTCTTTCAGGCTTCTTTTCTCTTTTTTCAAAATTCTTCTTTGCTCTTTCAGGAGCTTTAAGATATTCTTTACTACTTAAACTGAGTTTCTCTCTCTCCTCATCGATTGCGAGGACTTTGACTTTGATCTTTTCTCCAACGGAAAGCACATCAATCGGATTGGCAACATATCCATCAGCCATTTGTGATTTATGGATCAAACCGTCGTTATGAAGTCCTACATCGACGAAAGCACCAAAATCTGTAACATTTCTCACGATTCCCTCGAGTTCCATTCAGATTTTTACATCTTTAATATCCAAAACATCAGATTTGAAAACGGGTGGCTCGATTTCTTCTCTTGGGTCAAGTCCTGGCCTTTGAAGTTCTTTGATCACATCTTCCAACGTTTCATATCCCATTCCATATTTTTCACTCCATGCCTCAAGTTGTTGATCTGTAACTTTCAAGTCTTTGAGCGGTAATTTAAGAGATTTTTTCTCGATTCCAAATTCATTTTTCAAAAGAGTATAAACCTGATCGTGATTTTCAGGATGGATTCCTGTTTCGTCGAGCGGTTCTTTTCCGTTTTTGATCCTTAAAAATCCAACCGCTTGTTCATATCCTTTTGGTCCGAGTCCTTTCGCTTTTTTAACTTGTGCTTTCGTTTCAAAAGCTCCGTTTTCATCTCTATATTCGACGATGGCTTTCGCCGTTTTTTCACTAAGTCCTGCAACATATTGAAGTAACGTATAACTTGCAGTATTTACATCGACTCCAACGGCATTTACCGTGTCTTCGACTTTTTCATCAAGTTTTTCTTTCAAAATTTTTTGATCTACATCATGTTGATATTGTCCGACTCCGATCGATTTTGGATCAATTTTGGTAAGTTCTGCTAACGGATCTTGAACTCTATGCGCAATACTAATTGCCCCTCTAATCATCTCATTCAAATCAGGATATTCTTCTTGTGCGAGTTTACTTGCGGAATAAACCGAAGCTCATGCCTCAGAAGTAATCAAATATTGTACCGGTAAATGATGTTTTTTTATCACTTCAGCGACAAATTTTTCAGATTCTCTACTTGCAGTTCCGTTTCCGATAGAGATTAACTGTACTTTATGCGTCGTAATCAAATCAACCAATGTTTTTTCTGCACCTTCAAGGTCTTTTTTTGGATCCGTTGGGAAAATAGTCGCATTCGCTAAAAATTTTCCTGTTGGATCGACTACGGCTAATTTACATCCATGAGCGAATCCTGGATCGAATCCGAGCACCGTTAATCCTTGAATAGGAGGTGTTAAAAGGAGATTTTTCATATTTTCTCCAAAGACTTTGATAGCTGCATCGTCTGCCCATTTTTTCTTTTCGCTTCTGATTTCCCTTTCCAAACTTGGTAAAAGAAGTCTTTTGAGTCCATCATCGATTGCTGCTTCCAAAAAGATTTTAGAAGTCTGAGCATCTTTCGGGAGAAAATACTTTTCTGCGGATTCGAGGCTATGCGTTTGGGAAAGATTGAGATTTACCGTCAATTGTTTTTCTTTCTCCGCTCTACAAATCGCAAGATACGCATACGAAGGAATATCAGGAAGTGCTTTTTGATATTCTTTATACACTTTATACACTCCGTTTTCTTCAAAAGTCTTCGTAGGTTTTGTCTGAATCTCAGAATGAATCTCTTCAAATTTTTTGATTTCTTCTCTCAAATTTGCATGATCAGAAACTTCTTCTGCAACAATATCTTTTGCTCCTTGAATTGCTTCTTCTTTCGTTTTAACTGATTTCTTTGGATCTTCATCCTCGTGGATAAATTTCTCTGCTTCGTTTTCAAACTCTTCTTGAGTCAAATCAGCTTTTTTCAAAATTTTTGCTAAAGGCTCTAATCCTTTCGCCTTAGCAATCGTCGCTTTCGTGTTTTTCTTCTCCTTGAAAGGTCTGTAAAGATCCTCGACTCTGGCTAACGTTTCGGCATCTTCGATTTCCTTCTTGAGCTCATCGGTCAAAAGTCCTTTCTCTGCGATCAATCTGATTACATCTTCTTTCCTTGCTTCAAGATTTTTCGTATAGGTATAAATCTCGTGAAAATCTCTGAGCTGTTCATCAGTTGCTCCTTTCGTGAGTTCTTTACGGTAACGAGCGATAAATGGAATCGTATTTCCTTCATCAAGGAGTTGAATAATATTCTCAATGACTTTGAGGTCCATTCAGGTTTTTGTTTGAATTTTTTCGTTAAGAGTTTGCATGGGTTGTAATGAAATAAAGTTTCTTTGTTATATTATTTTTTTCTTTTTTTGCAAATGAGTTTTTATTAGTTGCTTTGATAAAATAGTAAGATATCCTTAAAATTACTTTTCTTTGGGAAAAAATTTTTCAAATTGATTTTGTATTTCAGAGAAAAGCTCTCTTTGATCTGCATCGAGATTATAAATAGCATCTTCACTTAAAATTCCATGAGGAATATCGAGTTTTAATTTTCCACAATTTACTTCATTATAATCTTTTTTTCGTTGTATACTCTCATAATATTGTATTAATTTTTGATATTGAGGCATAAGAAGAGTTCGTTGTGCAAAAGTAATATCCAAATTAATCCACGCATCTCTTACTTCTTTAAAAATTTTTTCCATGTTTTGAATGTTTTTGATACGGTTAAATTGTTTCATTTTAGAGAAGAAAGAATAAACTGATTAATTATCAATAATCATTTGTAAAAAAGAATCAAACGCAATTAACATAAAAAATAATACAAAAGTAAGAAAAATATCTTGACTTAAATAAATAATATTTTATACTAAATATATTCATATTTTTATCAACAGTTGGATGGATTATTCTATTGAAAGAAATTCTCAGATTAATGATTCTTTACAAAAAATTGTGCTTATTTTGAAAAATGTGTGTAAAAATATTATTAAGACTTTTGATATTAATCTTCCTGAGAATACAATGACATTACGAAATAAGTCCTATGAGGATTTAGAAAAAGATAAAAAGATTTTTGCAGTATATAGTTGTTGACTTATGTCTCTTTATCTTTTTCATGCTTTAAAAGATTGATGATTTGATGATATTTCCTTATGTTTTTGAATGGGAAAAAAGAAAAATACTCAAAAAGAAAATTTTCATTTTTGGTTAAAAATTCAAGAAAATGAACATATCTATTTGGTTGATAATAGAGAACAAATGGAGATTGATATTTGGACAGAGGATAAAATTCTAAAAAATGCAGATGGTAATATTATTACTCCTAAGAAAACTGTAACCAATATTAGTAAAACAACAAAACTTTTGGATCTTGAATCTGTAGATATTAAAGATGCATTAAAAAAGTTTACTAAGAAACATTTAGAAATCTTTTTTGCTAATATGGCTACTGATACCAAAAAATCTTATACTAAACGAACAATTTATCCATGAAATTCAATAAATACTCCTATTACCATCATTCCCTTTCTTGAAGAATAAACAATTATTAAGATTGAAAAATCTTTTCCTGAAAAAACTTTTTCCATGCATCTTGAGGAGAAAGTTCCTTATTATCCTGCATCTCTATTATTTTTTCTTCATTGGTCTTAATATGACTAAGAGTGGTCTCATTAAATCCCGTATGGGAAAAGTCATCTTTAAATGCAATAATTCTTTCTCACCAAAAAATAACATTATTATCATGTGCTAAAAAAAAGTGTCCATAATCAGAAGCTAAATATTTTGATTCAAAATTATTTACAAAATCTAATTCTTCTTGAAGAAGTTCAGATTTTTTTTTAATATTTTCCGTGGTATTTATAATTTCTAGATAATTCATATACCTTTCAACAGAAAAAATCATCATTACAAAAAAAAGAAATACTAATCCATATTTTATTTTTGTGATATTTTTTTTGAAAAATTCTCTAAAAGTCATTAAAAAATATTTAAATATTAGAAATAACCCATTTTATAACTTGACTCATATTCTCTTTCGTAATAGTATTTTTATACTCTGAAAGTTTTGTTTTGACTATTTCTGGTTCATATCAAAGTCATTTTAAAGTTTTCAAAATCGAAGTAAAATATTTTTGATTTGAATTCATTTGCTGTATTACATCTACATCGAAATTTCCCTTCATTTCTAAAACAATTTTCTTTGCTGATTTCGGTCAAATACCAGGGATCGCTTGAAAAAAACTGGTATCCATATTTTTTACGGCATTTGCAAGATCTTCTTGTGGATATTTTGAGATTAAAAATGCAGTTTTTATTCAGACTCATGAAACTTTTAAAAGATTTTCAAAAAGCTGTTTTTGTTCAAAACTATCAAAAGCATAATAAAATATTGTTTTTTTTTGATCATCAAATTGAGGATATAAAAAAAAGTCTCCTTCTGTATTATCCCCTTGATAATATATTTGAATTCAAAAATCTCTTACCATTAAAAAAAGATTTCCTTTGATATCTTTGATAACTCCTCTTAAGAAATGAAACATTTTTACAATTTATGAAATATGAACTCTTTAAATATAAAGATTCTTCTTTTCTTTGCAACTTAAAAATAAAAGTACAGAAAAACATTTGCACTTTTATCTATTAATCTTATATATTATACATAATAGAGCATTTTATTTATTCAGGTGATATGAAAATTCTTATAAAATGATATTATGGATTCAAAAATTTTTGAGATGAATTTATCTTATTAGCATTATTAACTCGAATAGAAGGACAATATCATCCATATTCTATCAGTATTCTCTCTGGAGATAAGAAACGACTAGAACAATGGATTTTACAACATAAAAACTTTATTCCACCTATTTTCAAAAAATTACGTTTTTTACCTATGCCTTCCCTTCGAGAACAAACAAAAATGATTTTTTGATGGGAAAAAGAAAAATATGATTTAGTAATCTTTGGTGGAGGAGAAGTTATTGATGAATCAAGAACATTTCCTCACGATGGATGGAATATTCCCCTATTATATAGAAAATATATCAATAAAAAGAAATTTATTCTTATCGGAGGTTTTTGAAGTTTTCAAAAAAAAAGGACAAAAATTTTACAAAATATCCTCTTTCAAAAAGCTAAGAATATTTGAGCAAGAGACTTAAAATCTTTCAAGAGAGCTCTTTTTTTAGTACGCGATAAAGAAAAAAAGAAAATTCATTTATTATGAGATTTCACCCTTCCTTTTTTGGAAGAAAGTAAAACAATTTTATCACAAAAAGATATCAAAAACGAAAGAGGAGACTACATTTTAATAAACATGGATTCTTCTTGTACAAAAGAAGACAGTTTAAATAAAATTCACAATTTTATCCAACAATATCCTCATTGTCAACCTATTTATATGGCAATGGATTTAAAAAACGAACTCCCTTGTTTCAGATTTTTACAAAATCATTTTCCTTCTCTAACTTTTTTTGATCGAAGCAGTGAAGGATTAATTCATACTTTAAAATGTTTTTATTTTGCCCAAGCAGGGATAGGAACCAAACTTCATTTTCTTTACCCCTTAAAATTTTTTTGAAAAAAAATTACTATTCTAAATCCTCATTATAAAGTAGAAAATAATTTACGAGATTTAGATCATCAAGAAGAAATATCACAACAATATCAGAGGGAGTAAGAAGGAGAAAGATTTTCTTCTTATCCATATTTTCAAAAAAAGAAAAAAAACCGCATTTCGCGGTTTTTATAACCTTTATACGGAGTAAATTTATTCTTCTGAAGGAATATTTTCAACTTCTCCAGATGCAAGGATATTATCTTCTCCCATTACCTCATCAGTAGCATAATCCATACCTTCAGAAGATCCCATCATTCCTCCCATAAGTCCTCCAAGAAGTTCCATTAAATCTTGAGTTTCTTCTGGAATTTTAATAGAAACACTTTTAACTTTTTCTAAAGAGAAAGAACAATCAACGTCAATTTTTTCTTGACTTTCTCCCTCATAAGGGAAATTAATTTTTACAGAAACTTTATCAGAATCAATTGAAAGAGAAACAGTTCATTTCAATGTAATATTAACATCTTCTCCATCATTAATTTTCAATGTAAAATCATAAGTTTCACCTTTCTTTCTCTGAGCATCAAGAACAAATACATCTTTAAGATTAACATTCTCTACATGTTTTTCTGATCCCTCATAAATTTCTATTTCTCATTGAGCTCCCATAGAAAGATACATTCCATCTACTCAATAATGAGTAGAAACAGATATAGTAAGACCATTAAGTTCAATTTCCAAATCATCAAACACAACAATAACCTCTTCTCCATCAATTACAAGATTTCCAACAAAATCTTTAAATTTCATATTTTTTAAATTTTCTAATGCCTCATTTAATTCTTCAATACCCTCTTCCCCTAAAGAAGATCCAAGATTTTTATAATATTCTGTTGTAAGATCTACAACTTTTGTTAAGAAAGTTTGATACTCTTCCTCATTCAAAGTAAATTGCCATGCATTTTTACCTTTATATTGTTCAAAGATTCCAGCATAAGGTTCATGTCATATTGATTTATAAAGTCTAGTGGCCATACCATCATCCATCATTTCTTTCACAGAAGAAAGATATTTTTCCATATACTCTTTACTTGCAGACGCAAAATCCTCCATACCAGCTTGTGCATAAATTTCATTCAAATCTAATTTAAACCACTGCTCTTTTAGAGGATTAATGAAAGCATTAACCAAACCTGCAACAGATTCATCAGAAGACTTCCAATCAAAAGCTCCTAACTTAACATAACTTGCAGTAGGAGTAGCAATAAAAGAAAGATCTCCATTAACAGGTACTTTAGTTCCCTCAACTTCTCCATCAACATCAAAATGAATATCTACAGAACTTTGATCATCTTGTCCCTTTTCAAAGTTTCCTTTCACCTTTAAAGCAACTTCATCTGATTCCGCTTTTACTCCCAAAGTACTATCAAAATCTCCTTTAAAAGCAGAATTATTAAGAATAAAATCTGTAACAACCTCATTTTTGTTTTGTGTCATAGCTAATGCTTCTTCGAAAGAATAATCCTTACTTTCATTACATCCAGCGAAAATTCCACAAACCGCAGCAAGACCTAAAAAAAGTCCTAATTTTTTTCCATTCATGAAATATAATCATAAAAAATAAAAAACTAACAATAACCTATGAGTCTAGCAACCCAAAAGGAACGGTATTCAAATCTATTCTCTCTCACTCCAATTCAAGTTGATCTAATTTTTTAGCTACAGATTCATCACTATAAAGCCAAACATCCATATCAGACAACTCTCCCCTTTCCAAAGTTTCAGGAGATTGAATGATTCAAAATTTTTCCCTTTTATCCTTATAACTAATAAGATAATTTAATCTCCTTCCCGTTCATTCAAAAACAGAAATCAAAGTTCCATCAATATCATATTCTCACGGGAAATCTAATGATAATAAATTTCCTCTATCATATGCCATCTCCTCTCCAACAACAAGTTGAAGATTAATAATTCAAGGAATATTTTTTTGAGGAGCGTACACAAAACGATCTCCAATAAGAAATCAATTATCACTTTGCTTAACCTCTAATCACATTCAACATACAAGAATATAAAAGTATAAACAATATATAATAATAAAAA
>JAFRZH010000004.1 GCA_017442645.1 bacterium
ACTCACGCTATTTCACTTGATAACTTATCTGATGTCGTATTATTCATCTTAGTAATTAATGATGAATAATCTACAGTTTCAATAGCATTTACTTGATCTTTATATTGATTAATTTGATCAACAATACCTTGTACTCTCTCTGTTTCAATTTGCTCCTGACTTTTCTCTACGAAATATCTTATCTCCATGAAACGTGTTTGTTCTTCATACTTGAGCATAACAGTTACCGTATTTTCTCCTATATTCGTTGTAATATTTTCTCCTTCTTTTACACTAACGGTTACTCCTCCTGGAAGATCTTCAAAGAAACTCTTTGCTGTAATAGTCTCTCCTGAAGTAAATGTAAGATTTTCTTTTGGTTCAATATTATCCAAGGAAATTTCGGGAGCTTCTCCTAAAGGGAAAATCTTTTTCTCTGATGTGGTATATCCTCTAGGGTCATATACTACTACAAAATCAATGATTATATTTTCTCCATCGCAGTCAAAGCCACAAGTTGTTAAAATAGGCCATTCTCCTTCTCAAAAACACATTGGATGCTCTTGTACATAATTTGTACATTTTATACAGAAATCTTCTGCATTATCATATATTCCTTTTTTTAACTCTGATCTTAAGTTCGGTGTTTCATCTAAAAATTTTTGTATCATATCGTCATCAAAACGATCTACCTGATTTCTCAGGTTTGCCAAATTTCCCCAAATTGCTCATAAAGGAGCTCTAAGAGTGTAACCATCAGAATAGATAGCTTTTGAAGGTTCTTGATTTTTTATTGTTTGAATTCTTGTAGTTATTTCATTATTTTCATTGTCTTCATTTGCAAAATAATAAATTTGATATCCATCTTTAACATAAGGCTGACTAAATCAAAAAGAGACTACATTCCCCTTATCATCTTTAACTTCCTCTATGTACAAGTCTGAATATCCATGTTCATCCTCCTTTATATCTTCTACAATAAATCCTCAATCATCCGTTTTTGTATATTTTTTTCCTATACATATTATCCTAGTTCCAACTGGTACTTTTTCTCGATTAAGTATAGTAATCGCATTAGACTTTCGCCGAAGTCTCTCAACATCAGATTCCATTCATTCCAAAAGATTTATTTCTATTTCTCCATCTGGGAAACTTGCCCCATCAAAAATTCCTTTACCATTTTGAAGTACCGCTCTAATCTTTGTTTCTCTCAATTGAGGATTGGAGTCCATATCTATTCCACGTGCAACTACTCGAATTGCCAATTTTAATCACTCTCCACTTACTGTATCAGGACAGATATTTTTTACATTTTGCACAAATGCTTCATCAATCGTATTTGGATCAGTTATATTCTCACTTATTACTATTTTTTTCACAAGATCTATGGTAATATTTTGTTTTTCGATTTTTTCGTTCTGAATCGCTATTTCTCCCCATGAGATAGTTTTATCGTCTCATATTTTCATTTCCATTAGGTTCTTTAAATCTTCAGCTTTCTTGTGTGTAATGTTATACATAGGAATATCTCCATGTGCTTTTTCATTGGGAATTCACATCAATAACGTTGCTACTCCCAAACCTGATAACGCTGTTTTCAATGTCATTCTATTCAGTTTAAACAAATAAAATTCATTTATTCTTACATCTTTATTTTTTTAAATGTCAACAAGCAAATCATATCGTAAAAAATAAGATAAAAAAGGGAAAAAAAATCTGATTTATTTTTTTGTCTTTATTTTCTTATATTTTTATAATTATTTTTTAGTGTTTTATTTTCTTAGACTAAAAATCTCATAACCTTTTATTCTAAGTCTATTTTAAAAATATTTTATCAAACATTTCTATAAAAATGTCTTGCATTTTCTTCCAACATAGGTAAAACAACAGATGTAAAATTTTTATTTACTTTTGTTGGTAATGAATTGTAAAAAATGTCAAAGTAGCCATATTATCAAGTATGGAACTACTCAAAATCATGTACAAAGATATCTCTGTCATGATTGTCATTCGACCTTCACAAATAGTGAAGTAAGAAAAAGGTATAGCTTTGCGTTTATCGATGCAGTGATGGAGAAGCTCTGTCATCAACATCATAAAGTTCGTGAAGTTTTACATGAATTTAAGATTTCTTCCAGGACCTTGATGAAGCGAAAACATAAACATCAACAGCAATGTCCTCAATGCAAAAGTCAGACTTTTTAATTTTTTTATTTTTTTTCTTAGTATCCATGAATATGATGTATTCTATTTTAGCCGTTTTAATCGTAAGTTTAGTATCATTAGTTGGAATCTGGACCTTTTGATTTCCTCTTGTAAAGCTCAAAAAAGTCCTTGTCTGTTTCTTCGCATTCTCCGCTGGAATCCTCTTGGGAGATGCGTTCTTGCATTTATTACCCGAAGCGGTGGAAGAATCCTGATTGACGTTGCAAGGATCTTTCGCAATTATCTGAGGAATTTTGCTTGGATTTATCGTTGAAAAACTGTTCCATTTGACGCATCATCATGAAAAAGAAAAAAAATCTGAAATACTCTCTCGCGAAGATGAAAAAACTCAGGAAGAATGAGGAATGCAGTTTGTGGAGGGGCATTTTGGAAAAGAAGAAATCAAACCGTTTGCTTTTATGAATCTACTCGGAGATTTTGTGCATAATATTATTGATGGAATGATTATCGGAGTTGCCTTTATGGTGGATACTTCCGTAGGAATTTCAACTACGTTAGCTGTAATTCTTCATGAACTTCCTCAGGAAATCGGAGATTTTTGTGTTTTAGTGCAAGGAGGATATTCCAAAAAAAGAGCCTTATTTTTAAACTTTTTGACGGCACTTTCTGCATTTATAGGACTCGGATTTGTATATCTTTTGCAAAATTTTCTGGAGGGGATAGAAGCGTTTTTATTGCCGTTGTCTGCAGGATTATTTATCTATATCGCCGTTGCTGATATGCTTCCAGAGATGCATAAAGAATGTAGTTTCAGACAATCCTTTTTGCAAATTCTCTTGTTATGAATAGGTATTTTGGTAATGTTATTATTAGCTTTTGGAGAATAATTCTCTAAAATTCAAACAACCCACAAAAATCTCGTTTCTCTTTTATCTCTTGGAAACGAGATTTTTTTATCAGACTTTTTATCCTTTAATATTTGCTACCAATTGAGGAAATTCTTCACAAGAAAAATGTCCCTGATCTTCGAAGATTTCAAACTGCGCTTGAGGAAGATATTCAGCAACTTTTTCTCCTTGTTCAAAAGGAACGCAGTTATCATCTTTCGAATGATAAATGAAAATCTTTTCACATTTCCCTTGGATTTCTGGAATTCTCGTTGCATCAAAATTAAAATTTCCCAAATAATCATCTCCAGGGAAGAGTCCTTCCTCCGTAAAAACAGGAGAAACTAAATGTAGTTGCGAAATTTTTACTGGGAAATCATTTTCCGTCAAATACTTCATAATAAACGTCGTCCCCAACGAATGAGCAACCAAAATCACCGACGGATCTAAAAATGCAAATGTTTTCTCAAATTGAATCTTCCATTCAGGATAAGAAGCTAAATTATTATTTGGCATATCAAGAATCGCAACTTGATAATCGGTCCCTAATTGTTTTGGAAGGGTATATTTCCGTTTTTTTTGAGGTTCAAAAGGATTGTAATCCCGAAGTTTCAATTGTTCTTCAAAGTCTTCACGACTTCTAAAGACATTTCCTCAACCGATAAAAAGGACTTGTTGCATTTGATGTTTTATGATCGAGATAAATATTGTAGATATGGTAGTATTTTTGAGAGATAATGCAAACAAATCTTTTCTAAAAAATAAAAAGTTTTTGTTATAATAAAAACATTCAAAAAAAAGAAATATCTTTAATATCTCCTTTCAGAAGAAGCTCAAAAAAGAGAATTTAAAAATCTGATCGAGATTCCTGATAATTATGAAAAAATAGTACTTACACTCGATGATTTCGCTTGATGAGATTGGAAAGGAATCAAATGTTATAATATTATCGACTATCTCACTAACTTTTAAATTTCTATAAGGACATCATTCTTGATGTCTTTTTTATAAAAAGAAGAACGAGGTAAGCCGTCGTCCCTACAAAAATATTCTCAGAAAATCTCAAAATCTATTCTCAGACATTTCCATAATTCTCCGGAATTCTCCTTAATCTTTTAAATCTCCCAAGGATAAAATTGAGGATATAAACTCTTCTCATGTTTTTTTAAGGCAATCACCTTTCCTCAAGTTCCATACTTCTCATGAAAAAAATCTAAAGCATTTAATCTTTTCCCATTATAAGCCATTTTGACTTCATAAGGAATGGAATCAAGGATAAAATCGATTTCTTTTTGATCTTTTGTTCTATAAAACTGGATTTTCCCAAAGCGATAAGAATGAGAAAGATCGTTTAAAATCACCGTTTCTAATCCATTTCCTGTTATTTCAAAGGTATTTAAAAGAGCATTTCTAATTCCATTATCTTCAAAAAATACTTTTGGCATTTTTACCAATTCAGAACGAACATTATTAGAATAAGGAGTAATTTGTCTGATTACAAACGTATTTTCAAGTAAAAATAATCGATTTTTGAGAGTTTCTCTCGCCACATCAACACTATCACTTGATAATTCTGAAATATTGAGAAGATTTCCACTCTGTTCTGCCAAAATGATTAACATTTTATTAAATTTTTCAATCTCATTAATTTTTCCAATATCTCTAATATCTTTCTCAATATACGTAGAAACGATCTGTTTAAGATATATTTTCTTTTCTTCAACGGTTTTCGTAAGTGCTATTTGAGGATATCCACCATAAATTAAATATTCTTGATAATAGGGTAAAATTTCTTGATTGGTAATCTCCAAAGAAATGGGATTTCTCACAAGAGAAGCTAAATTCTCCACTCCTTTAAACACTAAAAATTCTTGAAAATTGAGAGGATAGATTTCAAAAGTTAACATTCTTCCCACCATACTATTTCTTAATTTCCCTCTAATTTCTAAAGTTGAAGATCATGATACAATAAATTTAATTTGAGGATAATGATCATGGAGATATTTCAAAAAAGAAGTCGGATCTTCTAAATATTGGATTTCATCGATAAAAACTACAATATTTTCATCCTCCTTTCGTCCCTGATTTTTGAGATAGAGAATAAAATCTTCTTGATCTTGGTTGAGTAATGTTAAATATTTTTTTTGTTCCAAATCGAAAAAGAAGGTTTTTCTTTGTTCTTTTTCTTGCAATATTTTCATCACACTTGTTTTCCCAACTTGTCTTGCTCCATAAAGCAATAAAATATCCGTAGTAAAAAGAAATTTCTCAATATGTGAAAGAATTTGTCTTTGAAACATTTTGTAAAAGATAATAGTAAAGTATTCTCATTATACTCTTTTTTCTCTTTTTTTCAAATTTATTTTACAAATAGTTTAACTTTTTGTAAAGTACACTTATCAAATAGTTCAACTTTTTAAAGAGTTAAAAAAATCTGACAGAAAAAAGTTGATTAAGATTTGACAAAAAAAAAAGTTGACAGTATAATTGATTTAGTTTTATTTTTTAAACATTATAGGAATGAGTAAATGAGTTGAATATCGCTCTAAAAATATTTTGAGAAGACCTCATTACAAAAATGTAGTCCATTCTACAGACAGTGGTATAACAAAAGCTATTTCATCAAAGGAAGATCAACTATTACAACAAGCAATTGAAAAAGAAAAATCTACCCCAAAAAAACAATTATTGCAGTATATGAAAACTGTCTTAAATATACAAGAATATCCTTACCCTGAAGTTCGAACTCAATATTTAGCATTTAAAGACAAACAATGAAATGATATTAACATTAGACTAAAAAAACATCAAAATGATTTTATTTTACAATTAAGCATTACATGAAAGCGATTTGAAAAGAAAATGTGGAGATGAAAAGAAGATTTATGATTCATTGAAATTCATCGGGATACAAAAAACAATACATTAAGCTATCATAATACAATATGAAAACAAGAAGAGATAAAAAAACTAAGAGAAAACCAAAAAAAGAAAGATTTATCAACACAAGAAAGAGAAGAAATTATGAAACAAGAAGATGAATTAATGTGCTCAAAACCACTCACAGACGAAGTGTTAAGTGAAAATCTTTTGCCTATTTTGCAAGATCATTTAACCGATTATAAAACCTACAAACCAGAATACAAGAAAAGAAAAAAAAAAATATTAAATAATCCAGAGGAATATCCATATGTTCACAGATTTAATCAATTACTATCACTATGCCCAAATAGACAAACAGATAGTCTTTATGATATCAACAAAGCGTATACTGATGAAAATGGAGACACGATCTTAATTCAAATAAGCCTGTCCGATGGAGGGACAATAGGATATCTTAGAAAAAAGAAATGACAAAACTATTATGAATTAGGATCTCATAATGATCTTTTTTATGATTATTATGATAATAGTTTTGTTTGATGATTAAGAAGTCCTGAAGAAATAGAAGATATTTTGTCTACTTGCGAAAAATTTATTCTTAAAGATCCAGAATTTAATAAACAACAAAATAATCAATGAAACAACAGATAATAGGGACATCATTCTTGATGTCTTTTTTGTAAAAAGAAGGACGAGGCAAGCCATCGTCACACACTCTTAAAATCCAAACAATCCACAAGGATCCCATTTTTCTTTGAGGACTTGAAATTGAGATTTTTCTTCTTCGGAAAGATACTCTTGTTTTTTCTTTCCGATTCCATGTTCTCCAGAGACTTTTCCTCAAAGATTTTGCACAAGTTGGTACATCTCATGCATCAAATCTTTCTGTGAATCATTAAAATGAGGATGCAAAACTCCGATTCCAATATGTCCATACACTAAAATTTCATGGTCTTCACATCGTTGCAAAAATTCCATTTCATGATCGTGAAGTTCGGGATCTTCGATTTGAGGGAAACCGGCATTCACACAAACGGCATAACACGCATCTCTTTTGGATCGAATCTGCTGAATTTGCTCTGGGTCCGTAATCTCTCCGTCGATATCATTTTCAAACTCGATAATCAAGACGTATTTTTTCTCTCGTCCAAGAAGAGTCGCAACTTGAGGACTGATAAGTTCCATTGCTGAAAGATCAGATTTTTTTTCTTTTTTTCGTTTTTCCCCTTCTGCTAATACTTCAGAAAATTTTTCAAAAGTTTTAAAAATCAGACTCTTCTTCGTGGGAAGCTCGATTATCTTCAAGGTTGCCGAGACAACGATCCCCAATCTCCCTTCCGCTCCGAAGAAATCCTTCGCCTCAGTCTGAGAAAGCGTTTGGATTTGGATTTCACCTTGAGAAGAAACGGTCAAGATTTCCAGTTTTTCCACTCGGTTTTCCATTTTCCCATATTTAATTGCTCTCATTCCTGCTCCATTGGTTGCGATCATTCCTCCAATCTGTGCTGCTTGATGAGATCAAAGCTGAACAGGGAAATATAAATTCAAAGGTTTCAGTTTCGCATTAATTTCATCGGTCGTCAAGCCAGGTTCCACGGTCAAAGAAGTAGGAGTTTGAGCAAGAATTTTATTCATCTTGGAAAGATCCACGATCAAAGTATTTTGATTGGGAAGACAGTTTCCAACAAGGTTTGTCCCTCCTCCCCTACAAATAATTTTTTTCTTCGCTTGAAACGCTTTTTCAACGATTTCGATGAGATCGTTTTTATTGCTCGGGAAAAAGATTTCCGTCTGTGCAGAATTCTCTAGATGCGAGGCGTCATGATTGTAAATAAAACTGTGATGAGGATCCGTGTATGATTGCATAAGTCAAAAAAGAGGATAAATCAGATTTTTTATACCGTTTTGGATAAAAATTTCAAAGAAAGAATGCCCCTTTCGATGATTCTTTAACCCCAATATTGAGAAAAAGTTTTCCAAAAATTGACAAAAAAAAAAAAACGTTTATAATCGTAGTAGATTTTATTTTTTAAATCATAAGAAACGAAAATGAATGTAAACACAAAAGAAATTCCTTTTCAAAAAGGGGAATTACCAGAAATGAATATGATTCAAAAGAATACTAAAGAAAATCTCTTTGAAAATATTCAACCAAGTGACCGAGAGAATCCAAAATATCGAGAAACGCGAAGTTCACAACCTATAGGACTTGAAAATGATGCAAAAATGAATGCGATTTTTCAAAATGTGGTCTATGGAGAAGGACCTAAAGAAAACTACACAACATTTCAATTCCAACGTCAAGAAGATATCGGAGAAGACGAAAAATCTGCTATAAGAAAAGTATTTGTTACTTTTTCTGATGATCAGAGACATGACATAAATAGATGGATTTATCTCGATAAAAAAACATGAGCATATTGTGGAATTGAAGAACCTAGAGAGGATCCTATAGACTGACCAAGAGAATATCCTGGAGCTGTACAAGGAAGATGACTTTGAGAGATAAATTTTCGTAAGCAATATCGTTTTATTCATTATTCAAAGAGAGACAATCTCTATCTTCTTAATGGGATGACTGGAGAAAAAATGCCTTTTAATCAAAAAACTGATAAAATTATTTTGATAGATAAAGAAACGTGAGAAGAATTTACAGATACCAAACAAGATTTATCAAAAAATGGAGAAATAGATCTTTCAGCATATGAATTAAAAGTCATGAAGAAAGAAGAAAAAATGTAGTTAAGTGTAGTTTCAAAAATCAAGTGCAATAAATATGCAAATAATACAATTATGAATTGTATTCATTTTGAGTATATAGCAATAATATTCACTAAATGATATAGCATTTTTGTATATGTTCTTCAAACACCTTTTGAGGAGTTTCA
>JAFRZH010000005.1 GCA_017442645.1 bacterium
TATCCAATTTCATCTCCAGAAAATCAAGAATTATTGAAAAAATATCAGGAAGAAAATAAAGATCAAAAGGTGAAATTTGTAGGAAGATTAGGAAATTATAGTTATTTTGATATGGATAAAACGATTAAAAATGTTTTAGATCTTTTCAAATAATAAGATGCCAAATACTTTATTAAAAGATTATGAAATCGTAGTTGCTCATTATAGCGAGGATTTGGAGTGGCTAAAACCTTATGCAGATCACACAATTATTTATCATAAATGAAAGGAAGATAAACCGAGATTTGAGTGTAAAAAATGGATTAAAATAGATAATATTTGAAGAGAAGGTCACACATATTTGTATCACATCGCAAATAACTTTGATAATTTACCATCATACACATTCTTCTTTCAATGATGAATTGAAGATCATAAAAAGTCATGAGATGTATATAATGATATAAAAAAGTATTTTTCAGAAGCAAAAAAATATAAATTTTCTTGTACATCACTTCTATATATGATAAAAAGGAATCCACAAATAAAACATTGAGGTAAACGACTAGAAATGTTAGAAAATGGCTCTATGCAAAAGGCAAAATATTCTTTTTCTGAATTTTACAAAAAATTACTTTGAGAAGAACAAAGAACATTAACTCCGATTTTTTATGCTGCCAACTTTTGAGTATCAAAAGATTTAATCCAAAATAGATGAAAATTATTTTGGGAAAATGCACTTTCTTTAATGCCAAAACATCCTAATCCAGAAGAATGACATTATTTTGAACGCTTATGGTTCCGTATATTTAATCCTAAATGAGGATTCTCTTTTCGTTATATCATAAAATTTATAAAGACACTTTTTGTTGCGGGATATTATAAAATATTTAAAAAACATTAAAATTTTAATCCACAAATAAATAAAATGACCTCACAACTAATTGAAAAATACAAGGATCATCCAATAGTGATTTGGTGATATCCTGAAAATTGTCATGCATCACACAAATGGATACATTATAGATTTTATCATACCTTTAAAAAGTTATGATTTGATGCTCAACGATTAGAAAATAAAGTAGAAAACATCAAAAAAATCAAAAAAAACTCTATTATAATTTCAGAAAGATGGGAATATCCTACTTTATTTAAGAATTACGATAAATCTTGGATAGTATTCGCTCATTGATGTTCAATTGAAGATTACCAAAAATATGAAATGAATAAAAAGAATGTATATCTTTTCAATGTAAACAGATTCAATAGAATGAAATTTACTGAAAAGAAGATTTGACAATATATAACCGAGCGAAATGAGCCCGTTATGTCCACCGAAAAATATTTGTTTGAAGAAAGACAAATACAGTTATTTCGAGGATGTGAATTATTACCAGATGAAATGAAACGAGAACCATACCACTACAAAAACACAAAAGATGTTGTTTTTTGTGGTTCTTGGTGGAGTAACAATTTTATGCAACTAGAAAAATTAAGATGGTACTGTATTACTCACGGATTAAAATATCATCAATATGGTAAACATTTTATTTTACGCGAACCACTATTTCGTCATAAATATTTGCCATATGATGAACTAGTTAAAAGAACAAAAGAAGCATATATAGCCCCAGCTGTTCAATGAGTTCAAGCTGATGATGGATATATACCTGATAGATTATTTATAAATATGTCATTGAGTGTATTAGCTGTATCCAATAATCCATGGGTTTATCGCCTATTCGATGACGATGAAATAATCTGTGATAGAAATATCTGAAAAATGATGGAGAAAGCTGAAAAAGTAATTAAAGATAGAAAAGTGGATGAATATACAAAAAAGGCATTTCAAAAAGTTAAAGAAAAATATACGTATATTAATACAATTGAAAGTTTATTTTCGGCTTTATAATTGCAAAAATCAGTTTTAGTCATATACTTTTGAAAATGTATTTTCTCAAGATTTTTGTCAAACCAAGTAAATTTCTGTTAGATAAAATGGTATAGGATACCATCTAAAAAATCATTGCATTTTTTGAGAAAACATTCTTGTAAAAGAATATTTGCATTCAAGGGTTTTAAATCCAGTATTGTTCGCCAATGCAGGTAATGAAATATGAGAATGTCACCTTACATGAGTTTCATCATCAATAAATGAAAAATGATATCATGTGGGTGTAAAAATAATAATTCTTCAACCATCTTTTAAGATTCTATTAAATTCTTGAAATAATTTTATTTGCGTCGTTGTTGGAAAATGTTCTATAACATGCGAACAGTAAATGACATCAAATTTTTTGTCTTCAAATGGTATAGTTCATGAATTTAAATCATGAGAAATAACATTCAATCCTTTTTGTTTACAAATTTCTATCATTTCTTTATTATACTCCAGTCCATAATAGTTTATATTTGATATATGCATATCTTCACAAAACTTTCATGTAGCACAGCCAATATCAAGAATATTATCATGTTCTTTAATGAATGAATTAATTAACTTAGCTTTCCATTTTATCATTTTTATAACATTACAAAATAAAAATCTATTTTCATTGATATTCTTTAATAAAATAACCATAATTTGTTAAATCTCCATCTTTATCATATTTATTAAATTCAAGCTTATAACTTAATTTAAAAAATCAGTTTTTCATTAATTTATCATATTTTTCTTTTTCATATTTTTCATTAAAAATTTGCTGTAATGTAAATATTTCATTATTTCTTAATGTTGTATTATCTATATCTTTCTTACAATCTTCAAAGTGATTATAAGCCAGTCAAATAGTATAATCTATCAAAAAATAATTTATCACATCAGAATAATCTTTATGGTATTGCATAAAAAAATCATATACAAAAGAAAATAATCTATTTGATTTTCATCAAATAAAAAATCCACACCATTTTTCAAATCATCAACGTTCTTGCACAAATTTAACTGGATAATTAGTATTTAGATTTATATTATCAAATGACTTGAATACGTCGCTACAAATAAACATAGTTGCATCAATCCAAATCCCTCAGTATTCTTTTAATAAAGCCATTCTGATAATATCAGACAAATGAGTTATACTTATTTCTTTTTTTTTAACTTTTTGTAGAATAAATTCAGGTAATTTGATATAATTTTCATAATTATCCCTAGTTAACAATATCACTTCATATCAACAGTTATGCTCTTTTATACTATTAACACAAATTTTCACTAGCTCAGGAGCACTTTCAATTCATTGCCACCACAATACCCAAATCTTTCTTGCATTTCTTCATATTTCTATTTTTATATTTTTATATTTATTTATAAAATCTGAATATTTAGTACTTAAAAAATTAGATATCAATTTATGTCTTTTTAATTTTACTTTTTTATTTAGATTAAAAGGTAGTAGACTAGAATTCGCAAACTCTCACCAAAAATTATAGTGAGCAATTTTTATTCCAAAACGTGGAACATCATAAAAAAACTTTTTCATCATTTTTCACAATACTTTGAAATATTCTGAATATCATCATTTTGGGTTTATCATCTCTAACTAATTTTTCATACTAAATTTTTTTCATTCTAATCAAAAAAACTAAAGACAGACGAATCTTTAGTTCGCTAATAATCGAGATTCAGTCTGTATAATGATTTGGCATCTCCATCATACAGATATCAAAAATCATTTCAAGTTAAAAACGCTTTTGGGGAATTCCATAATTCTCAGTAATACCTCTAAAGATTTTATTCAGATTTTTCATCTTTAATTTGCTGAAGATATTGTTCTCGCTGAATTTTCAACTCTGACTCATAGGTTCCGAGATTCCATCTAAAAACAGATTGATATACCATACAGTAAAAAATAGCTATAGATAATTGACATAATGGAGATTCTTTATCTTTAAATGTTTGAGCAATATCATCAAAAGTTCGATTACATCCAAGTTTAATGAGATTTTTCCTGAATACTTTTTGCAAAATATTACTATCACAACCAAGAATATACTGTATTCATGCTACAATATGTTCTTTAGATAAATCTGGAGAGTTCTTTGTTTAACTTTCTTTTATTTCTTGTATGTTTTTCTCAATTAAATCAATTCTTTTTAATTCTTCTTGTCTTAGGATATTTCCATCTTTATCCGAATCATGAAAGAAACGATCACAATACTCTCAAGAAATCATGAGATTAGTAATATCTCAAGATAGAATGTATAAAGGATGTTCTGGATCTGGATATTTTTCATCACGTTGTTCAAACGTTCGATTACATCAAAGTTGAATTAATCATTTTCTTAAATCTACTTGAGAAAGAGTTTTATCCTGCTTTAAAATCCACTGAATTCAACTTATGATATTTTCTTCGGATAAATTTGGTGTAATCTCTTTTTGACTATCAATAATCTCCTGTATGTTCTTTTTTTTCTTTTCGTCTTCTTGTATCTTTCGTAACGAAAAGTTTTTACGCTGAAGTTCCACACGAAATTGTGGATCATTAGGAGGGGGATGCTAAGAGTTTATCGATATCATTTTCAAGTAAATAAGGTATCAAACAACTTCTAATCGCTTTTTCTGTTTCTTCAATATCAGACATTATCAACTTATGTACCTGTCATGTAGAATCTTCTAGAACAGATTGTAATTCATCACTATAACTTCTAAGTTCTTTAAAAAGTTTTTCTACTTTATCAATGGTTTGAGTAGGAATTCCTTCTCGATTACTTCCTCGCATAATTAAACATATAAGATAAAACAGTCTTTCGAAATCCCCAGACTATTGACAATTATAAAGATTAATATATATATGCAAATTTTGAAACTATTTTTATTATAAAAAGGACGAGAACAAGTCCCGTCCCTACAAATACTTCTACACTTTCTTGACCGCAATTTTCCCATCTTGACCGATAGAACTAATCACTACTCTCATTTTGTCTCAGATTTTGAAACTATTTTTTAATCCTTCTGGATATTTCTGTCCAAGTTGAGAGACATGCGCAAGTCCAAGCTTATTTTTGGGAAGTTTAACGAAGATTCCATAGTCTTCCACTCTGGTAATCTCTGCATCGAAGACCTGTCAGACTTCTAAATCTGTTGCTATTTCAAGAATCATGGCTTTTGCTTTATCAATAATCGCTTGATCATTGTGAGTCAAGAAGCATGTTCCATCATCTTCGAAATCGATTTTAATATTATCACATTCTTCAATGATTTTATTGATCATATCTCCTCCTTTACCGATCACATCTTTAATTTTTTCTGGATCGATGCTGAAGACTTCGATTTTTGGTGCATATTCAGCAACATGATCTCTTGGAGCTGGAAGAGTTGCAAGCATCACATCCATAATTTCATTATATCCTACGAATGCTTGGTCAATCGTTTCAAAAACAATAGAAAGCGGAATTCCTTTGAGTTTTGTATCGAGTTGGATCGCATTGATTCCTTCTCTCGTTCCTGCGACTTTGAAGTCCATATCTCCGATAAAATCCTCAGTTCCCATAAGATCATTCAAAACTAAGTGTTTTGTAATATTTCCTTCTTCATCATGATCAGTGAAAAGTCCCATAGCGATTCCTGCTACAGGCTTTTTTAAAGGAACTCAAGCATCCATAAGAGAAAGAGTTGATCCACAAACGGATCCCATTGAAGTTGATCCTCCAGAAGAAAGACATTCAGAAACTACTCTGATCGTATAAGGGAATTCTGTTTTATCAGGAATCATTCTTTCAAGAGCTTTTTCAGCCAATCTTCCATGTCCGATTTCCCTTCTTCCTACTCCTCTAATTCCTTTCGCTTCTCCTGTTGAGAAAGGTGGGAAATTGTAATGATGAATATATCTTTGTTTTACATCGTCATTTTCCATGTCATCGAGGATCAAATAATCTGTTGGTCCTCCAAGCGTTACCGTTGAAAGAACTTGAGTATCTCCTCTTCGGAAAAGTCCTGTTCCATGAGTTCTTTTGAAAAGTCCTACTTCACAGTAAAGAGGTCTAATATCAAATTGTCCTCTATCATCGACTCTTTTCCCTGTAGAAAGAGTTCTCTCACGGATAAAATATTTTACGACATTGAAAAATGCCATTTTTACTCTCGATTCTGAGAATTCAGTATTTTCTTCGTCCTCGATTTCTGCCTTGAAATGCTCAACCAATTCTGTTTGGTATTGGTCATAAAGATCATTGAAAGAAACTTTATTGAATCCCATCATAGATTGAAGTTTTTCTTCTCCCAACGTTTCACGAACGATTTTTTCAAGTTCAGCTGAAGGTTTATTGAAGGTAATTTCTTTCATTTCAGGCTGAATCTCCTTCAAATACTCAACTTGGAAATCACAAGAACGATCGATCTCTTCCTGTCAGATTTCAAAAGCTTTTTTCAAAATATCTTTTGGAATTTCTGTCGCTTCAGTTTCGATCATGTTGATGCTTCCTTTCTTTCCAGCTACCAAAAGATTTAATTCTGACTTTTCAAGTTCGTCATTGGTTGGATTCACGATATATTGTCCATCAAGATAAGCAATTTGAGCAGCTCCAACCGGTCCATCGAAAGGAATCCCTGCTGCCATCACAGAAATAGAAGATCCAATGATAGACATCACTCCAATCGGATAATTAGGATCGATACACATTGGAGTCACTGTTACTACGATATCGTTGATCATTCCTTTTGGAAACATTGGTCTAATCGCTCTGTCTGTCAATCTCGCATTGAGAATTGCTTGGTCAGAAGGTTTCCCTTCTCTTCTACGATAAGCCGCTCCACCGATTCTTCCCGCAGCAGAAAAAGATTCTCTCATTTCCACCATCAAAGGCAAAAAATCAGCATCAGGATTCTTGATATGTTTTTCAAGTACCGTCGTAAAAAGAATCGCAGAATCTTGAAATTTTACCGTAATCGCAGCATCAGACTGCATTGCAAGTTTTCCCTTCTCGAAAGAGAGTTCTTTCCCTTGCCAAGGGAAACTTTTTTTCGTTTCCTCAAAAACACGTTTTGTTGTAGGCATGTAATTAAAAAAAGAATTAAAAGTCTGAATGAATTGAGAGTTTTCCTACGGAAAGTGATTATATCAAAAGACAACGTTCATTATCTCCTCATATAATCATCTTCCACATCCCCAATTCTTTCAGTTTCTTTATTATAAGAGTTTTCTAAAAAAAAGCAAATCGATAAAAAAAATACAAATGACATTTTTATATTTTTGTGTGTCATAAAAAACAACAATATTCCTCCCCATAAATTATTGTTTCTTTTTTCTTACAAAAATAAATTCTCAATCATCCCTTTTCTTACGTAAATCTTCCACAGAAATTTCTTTAAGATTTTCCTGTTGATGGGGATCAAATAAAAAATATGACATCTTTTCACTATTTTTTATTCAAAACAAACATAAAATAGAAAAATTTTCTCATTTATTTCGCCTAACAACTTCAAATTGAAAATTCTTTTTTTCTTCATCATTCAAAAGAATTTCTTTATATTTTAAAAAAAGATTTACAGCATCAAATCAGATTACATTTTTCCTTTGAAGTTTTTTGATAAGAAAATCTAATTTCTCTTTCAGTGTTCTCTTTTTCATATTTTTTAATGTATTTAATTCTGCTCTTGAAAACGTATTTTTCTGTTGTTTTACTAAATGATAAATTTTCTTAACAGCGGAATCAAATTCCTTTTTAGTTTTTTGATTCTTATTTAAACAATTAAAATTCTTTAATGGAAAATTAAACTTAGCATTACTTAAATCGCTATGAAAAACTATTGCAGGATCAGCCTGTACAAGATATTTATCAACCTTAAACTGTACAAAAGAATGGTATTCTCAATAACGTCCACCTATCAAAAATTCATTTCAATTAATAACCTTCGTAGTACATCATAACTCATTTAAAATTTTTGAAAAAAGAAGTGAAAATTGAAAACAAACAATTTTATTATTTTCCACAGTAACATTTGAACATAAATCTATACCACGATATTTTGATTTTAAAGGGTTTTGTTTAAAATTTGAATCAATCTCAAACGCTCAATATTCATCACTATAGGTTAATAATGTACACATTTTAATATATACAAAAATAACCTGCTCGAGTTTTGTTAAATATTTTGGCATTCATTCAAAAATTTTCTGCTTCAATTCTTCATTAAAATCAATTTTTTGATATAAGGTATCTGTAGTTTCTGTATAAGAATCAATATATTGATTATCTATCGCTTCATTTTCATTTATTTCTTTTATTCTTAGTAGAATATCTTTTGGTAAAATATAATTCCCCAATAAATTTTCTTTTTGAATAATTTTCGAAACCTCATAGAGAAATTGTTTATGAGAAATTCAAAACTTATCGCAGTTATTAGGAAATTTACAAAATTGATAAAAATCTCAAGGACTCATCGTTAACAAAAAAATAATATCAATTCATTTAATTTCATATGGGTTACCTTCAATATTTAGAGAAAAATTTTTACCACGATAATCTTCTTGAAAGATATGATAAGAAATTTTTTCTTTCAATTGATTTATTTTATCTTGTTCTAATCCCTTACTTTCACAAAATTTCAAAAAATCTATTTTAGTTTTACGTGAACAACATCTATCTCCATTTATTTCTCTTCTTACAATAACTGATCAATTTCATGTATCAAAAAAATGTAAAAGATATCAATACAAATTATCATCCAAAAGTTTTAAAAAAAACTCATTCATATTACCTGAAAAATCGGAAGGAATATCTTTAAAAAAAAATTCAAGATTTTGATTATTACTAGAAACTTCTACATCATTTAACACCGTTACAATGTAACTTTCTTTATTACATTTTGTTATGTTAGAACTAGATGTTTTTTTCATACATTTTCTTCTCATGTATTTTCTTTTAACTCCATTATCTTTATCAAAAAATAAACTAATAAAATCATACTCACATTTCTAAAAAAAAGCAAAACCTGAATTTCTACTCAGATTTCACTCTTTTCTATTTTTATAAGGTATCAAGAAAAGTTTGCATTTTTTATAAAACAAATGAAACTTACTTTTAGATTGACTTGTTATATTTTTATGATATTATTCATCACCATGAATATCATTTTTCTTTTTCTCATTACCATTTGTATTATTTCATCAAGAAAGAGAGGGTAATTTAACAATTTTTGAATGGGGAATCCCATCGTATCATATATATCGAAGAGGTTCCGCACGTTTTGGAGAAATACTAGATTTCATCGAATCAAGTTCATTAGTCTGCTGCTCAGTTTGAGGATTATCACAAGCACAAATTCCATAAAGAATACCAGCAGTAACCGCTACTATTTCAAGCAATTTTACGACATCACTACCACTTTTATATTTCAATAAATCAAGAGACATACCAAAATCAAATATAAAAATAAAACATTTCCTTTATACCATTTTTGAAAAATATTACAAGAGTAACATTTTACTTGCAAAACTATTCCGTAAAATTAAGTTTTAGATATCGAATTTACCTTATTTCCGTCATAATATGCATATTGCTTGAATTCATTGTCGATTATTTCCAGGAGGAGCATTAGAAGTTTTTAAAAATCTTCTCCAAAAAGAATTAAGAAAAAATCCTAACGAAGATTTCAAAATTTTTACCCTTATTGCAGATACTGATTTTAAAGAAATTTCCCTACAAATTCCCTGAACAGAAGAAATAAAAAAAATAGAAGTAATCGAAGCTCTTCCTAAACGATTAAGTTCTCTCTTTTTATATTTTACCCACCATCAAATCAGATTTTTTTCACCTCTTTTTAATTACCGTAATCTGATTGTTTTTTATCCCTTTTGGATGAAAATTCTCTCTCGAAAGATCAAAAGATACCAACCAGAAAAGATCATCATTTCAAGTTTTGCAATTGCAAAAAATATTACGATTCCAAAATGTTGCCAAAAAACAGAACTCTACCTCCACTCCCCTATGCAATATATTTGGTCTCATCATGATGAATATCTCAAGAAATTCACAAGACGAAAAAAGAAAATTTTTCAACGAATTACTCCCCACCTAAGAAAACGAGATAAAAAATACACTAAATTTGATCAAATAACCTTCAATAGTAAATATACCCAAGAACTCGCGAAAGAAATCTACAATATAGAAGGGGAAGTGCAATATCCTCAAATTGATGATAAATTTTACCTAGCAGGAATATGCAGAGAATCAC
Source organism: bacterium (assembly GCA_017442645.1). The sequence goes on from JAFRZH010000005.1 coordinate 10,154, forward strand.
TCCCCTATTATGTTTGTCTAGGAAGAATCGTTAATTTTGTACGTGAATGTAAACTCATTATTGAAGTTTTCAATGAATTAAAATTACCTCTTTTAATGATCGGATCAGGTCCAGATGAACAATATCTAAAATCCATCGCTTGAGATACCATCATTTTTATGGGACGATTAAATCACGAAGAAACCATAGATATTTTAAAACAAGCAAAAGGACTTGTAAATCTCACAAAAGAAAGTTTTTGAATGGGAACAGTCGAAGCACTCTTACTCGGAGTTCCAGTTTTAGGATTGAATGACGGAGGGACAAAAGAACTTGTTGATGAAACAAGTGGAATTTTAATAAATAAAAAGGAGAAAAAAAATCTGAAAGAAGCTCTCATCAAGTTTGAAAACCAAGCTTTTGATAGGAAACTCATTTCAGATCGTATCAGAGAAAAAATAGGATAAAACTATTCTAAATTTTTCTTTAACTTTTGAATTTCTAAAGTAACTTCTTCAATTTCTTGTTTAAGTTCTTGAATTTGAGGTCAAAACATAACCATTCCTGAAAGATAAAGCCCTTTAATATAATCCAAATGCTGTTCTTTATTTTTCTTTTTATGTTCAAGTTCAGCTATTCTTTGCTTTTTACCAATAAACTTACTCTCTCACTTTTGAATTCCAAGAAAAAACGTTCAAAAATTTTCAGAATCATATCATTCAGGTTCTTCTTCATGAAGACTCAAAGTTAAGGCATCCTGGATAACAAACATTTTTTTCAAATATCCCTCATAATGTTGAAAAATTTCTACCATTCAAGGATTAGATTTCAGAAAAAGCCTTATAGGTTCATGTTTTCCTAAATGTAAACGTTTTTTAAATTCTGAAAGAGAGGATCAAATTTCATAAAGACAAACTTGCTCTGTAGTTTTAGATTTGAAGAATGAAAATTCATGAAAACAAGGATATTTCCATCACAATTCTTGTAATAAAGCTCTCAAATACGTTGGAACAAACAAATATAAAAAATCTAAGATAAACGAAAATCAAATTTGCAAAGCAGCTGAAGAAGTCTGACTTTTTTCATCTTTTTTAAATTCTAAATACCAAGAAAGAAGTTTTTCTTGTGCAAAATGCATAACTTCAGGAAAAAAAGCCAAAGCTTTTTCATAAGTTTCTCAAGCTTGATAATTTTGATAAAGATCACAAAGTTCCGATAAGAACCAAATATCCATCTTATCCTCTGACTGAGAAGCTATTTGCAAAGCATCATCAAACGAAGAAAAAGAAGAAAAATTTTGTCTCCAATATCTAACACCATTCCAAAAACTCGCTAAAAAAAGGCTATATTTTTTACAAGCTTCTTCCTCCAAAGTCCTATCAACCAATAAATTTAATCTAATAGTATCATCTCCATACTTGAGACGTAAATCTTCAAGAAAGAAAAAATCTTTCTGCTGCGTCAAAAAGTTCAAAGAAGAAAGTTCTAATTTTTTATAAGGAAGATGCTGAAATACAATCAAATGAAGTAAACCAAACAAAACGAAGAAAGCACAATCTTCTTGAGAAAAGAACCACCAATCATAAAAATTAATTCCCTGTTTTTGCAAATAAAAAACTTGCATTACTTGCAAAAAAACATCAGAAAAGATTAAAGATAAGAACTGAGTATTATCATTATGTCCAAAAGTAAATGTTACCATTTCTGAAGAAAAAGTAAGCATTTTAGAATGTTCAAGCAAAGTTTGCAAATTTTCAAAAGAATTCTCTTCTCACTGTTTTAAAGAAGAAAAAAAAGTTAAAAAATCTGATTGTTCTTCGTTCTTAATAGAATTTTCAAAAAAAGATTCAAAAAACAAAGGAATTTTCTTTTCAAAAGAAACAAAGAAAGAAATAAAATTATGAAAAGATAAAGATGAAAAAGAAAAAAATGACGTTGCAACAAAAAATAAGAACGCATCAAAATAATATCCTAAAGAATCCTGATAATCATTTTTTTCAAAAGGGAATTTTGTTAATTGATATCCATTATTCCAATAAAGAGGAATTTTTTCTCAATACTCTGCATAAGCATTCAGAGGCAAATCATTCTGAATCAATTCCTGAATAGTATCCCTACTCTGCTCTAAAGAATCAGAATATTCAGTTACCCATTGAGACAATTGTAATTTTTCCTTTTCACAATCCAAATAAAAGACATCCAATAAAAAGGGAGAAAGTTTTTCCCCTGTAATAGCACTATAAGGAACAAGTGCCTCTTCTGGTTCTGATTCTCATAAATTTGTTAAATCACGAAGAAACTCAAAAATATTAGAAGAAAAATCACGACGAGATTTTCAAGCAAATTTTTCAACCACATCCGTATAATTTCCCTTCAAATCAAAAACAGCAACATCTAAAGGTAAATGATGTTTTTCTGCAAAGTTTATTCCGTTAGGATCAGAAAAAGGATTTACTCTCACAATTCATCCATCTTTTGAAATATCTACCGTATCGTCTCATAAAATAGGAATAGATTTATTGATAAGAGGTATTAAAACATTTTTACCAATATACTGTTTATACCTTTTATCTCAAGGATGAACTAATAAAGCAACATCTCAGAAGATTAAATCTACATCAAAAGCAGTAACCGTTAAAGCAATCCCCTTTCCATCAATAAAATACTTAATAAAATACTTATCCAAAATTTCTTTTTTAAAAACTACTCTATCCAGAGGAACATTCTCTTGTAAATCAAAAGAAACATATCAAATTTCCTTTTTACATTTGATAATGCCTTTATTTCGAAGAGAAAAAAATTCCTTACGAAGAAAAGAAGTAAAATCTGTAGGATCAAAAAAAGAACAAGGTTCATGATAAAAAAGAGAAACTGTATTCAAATTCTGATTTTTTTTCTTTTTTATTTTCGAATCCAAATAATTAAATAACTTTGCATTTCATATTTTCCCCAAAACCTGTTTTTTTTTCGAAAAAAATTCTTGAATAGATTCCAATGCTAAAGAATTACAATAAAAAGGAGAAAAGAGAAAAGAAGTCTGAACATTTTCTCTTTGTTCATGAAATTTAAAGAAAAAATCTTTCAAATAAGTTTTATGAAGCCATGATGAAGAAATTTCTCAGAAAGCAGGATAAAAATGGGAAACAGAAAAAGAATTATTTACATTTTCCGTAGATAAATATTTTGTATTTAAAGAAATTAAATCTTTCAATCAATATTTTTTTTTCATAAAAACAAAACCAAAAATAAAAAGATTCCTAAAATTTTTATTCAGAATACCTATATAACCTAATTCCTGCATAAACCAAAAGCGAAACCAAAAAAATAATAAGAGTATTTTCTGCTGGTCCTACTTGAACTTGTTGTGCATTAGCAAGAGGTACTACACTATTATCAGAACAAACTGCCTCCACCCAAAAAGAAGAATAAATCGGATCTTTAACTGTATAATCAAAAGGATATTCATACCTCGTATCTTTGGTTTCTAAAACTTTTCTTTTAGAACTAGATTCCTTCAAATCAAGTACATAAACAATATAAGACACTGCATTAGGAACTGGATCCCATACTAGATAATGAGACTTTCAAATTTCTTCTGTTCTTACCTTAATTCATTTCACTACACAAGCATATCCATGTTCAGTTAAAGTTGTTGGAGAATAGGTTCCTGTATTAATGGTAGGAGTATAAGGAGGTCTATAAACATAAATATCTGTTGCTGCTTGATGTTCTTCAATATTTCAAACAAGAGGAACAACTTGAAATTGATACTCTTTCGTAACATCAAGATTTTCAAAAACAACCGTATGACCTGTAACATCAACAGAGTTTTCTAAATTTTCCCCAGAAAGTGCATAAAATACTCTAAATTGTTCGGTATCTCCGAGAACCTCCCAATCAACCGTTAACGTATTAGAAACATCATTCAATTTAAAAGTAACATTTCAAACCGTTACTTTAGCCGCAATAAAATGTAAAATTTTCTCTTTATTTTGAACCTTTCCGTTAGATCATGTAGCAATAAGTTGCACATCAATATCTCCATCTAAAAGTACGGTCGTTTTACGATAAAATTCTCAAGGAACCGTTGTTTTTTCCATTGTAATAGAATAGGAATCATTGAAACGCAAAGAAACTTCATCTATAAGAGGATCAACAGTAGCAAAAAATTCAACAGTATCCCCATAGTAAATTCCATCAAGGGGATTAAGTTTTAACGAAGGATCTATTAATTCCTTTTCAGGTTCTGGAGGAAGATCACGAACAACAAAATAATAATAATTTTCATGAGTTTCGGATTGTTCTCTATTATTAGCGTCATAAGTAAGGATTAGAGTAACTCAAAAATCTCCCGTATACGCAAAATTATCCATGGTTGCCCAGAAGAAATTAGGATCATCTGCATCTTGATATAAAATAGATTCTAAGGGAACTCCATTCGAATTAAGAAGTAACGTTATTTTATCTCCATATAAATATCCGTCCTTTAACCTTACTTTCAAATAGAGATTATCCCCATAAGAAAACTCATGTTCTCATTCATCAGGTAAATCTTCTATCATTCAACTATAAGAAAAGATAGAAAAAGATTCTATGTGATTATCTATTTCTTCTACAGAAGTGTCTTCATAATTTACAATAATCGTATCAGATTCTCAAACAATTGTTCCCTGCTTTTCGATAACCAATCTCAAGGTATTCACTCCTTCTTCCAAAGTAACAGTTCCTTTAATTTCCCCTTCTGCATTAGAAGAAAAAGGCTGAGAAATTCTATCACCATTAATTTCAAGATATCAAAGAGAATTCGGTAATTCAGGACAAACTGCAGCATAAGAAATCACCATAGAATTCACTGTACTCTCATTCTGAGGAAGCAAGAAAGAAATATGTCTCACTTCTTCCTTAAGAGTATCATCAACAACAGTAAAACTTACATTTCATAACTGAGTATCTGAAAGTCATTCCACAAAATCAATAGAATAATTTCATCCATTAATCAATTTTACCTGAGTAACTTGCACTCCATTTGTTGCAGCATCAAAAAAGAATTCTCCACTATCACCTATAGTATCATCTTCAAGTGTTATAGCATTTCCATCACTATCTTTAATGAGAGCACGAATAAACCCATTATACTCCGTAAAAACTTTATGATCCTTCATCAAAGTCATCTTCATAGTCACAGGTTCATTTACTTTAAATGTAGGAGGAATATCAACTTCTATTCCATCAGGAACACTATCATCTGCAAAACAAAAAACTCACAAAGTTCATGAGAGAAAAAGAGAGAGAAAAGTTAAAACACCACAAAGAAACTTTTTCATGATTACCTAAAATATTATAAATTTAAAAAATTAAGCAAAAATCTGACTTTCATCTAAATTTCCTAAAGACAAAGATTCTCCTTCTAAAGAGAAAGACACACTTTCAATAACAATATCTTTCATTTCTCATTTAAAAGGGACTTTCAGAATTTCTTCATTAACATTTCCATTTTGAAATCAAGAAACAAATACTACTAAATTTGTATTATCCGAAGAAAGAATATCAAAATGATACGGTGATTGTATCGACCCATCCAACGTTAATAATTGAGGAGAATGAAAAAAAGAAAAATATAAACCTGAAGTACCATGAAGTTGTGGAGCCAAAAAAACTTCCAGTTCTCCGACTTTTTTTTTATACCCTACATCCCAAGTACTCTCCTTAAAATATTTTTGTTCTTGTAGAGAAAGAACACTAGCAGAAAGATCTGGATTTGTTTGCAAAAAATAAATAATGCCTCATCACAAGAGAATTCAACATCAGCAAACAATAATTTTTTTTACCCATAAAGACGATTTTTTCTGTGTAAACATGCAAAAAAACAAAAAATAATTATACAGTTTGAATGTAAGAAAATAAAAAGAAAAATCAAACAATAATATCAAAAAAGTATTTTTTCCTTGCATTTAATTTTTTTTTCTCTATATTAAAAAAAATTTATTTTCATAAGAAAAATTCATGCTTTTCGATTTTCAAGAATTCATAAAAGAATTAAAAGAAGGTACTGATAAAGAAAAAGTAGAAACTCTTAATAAATATGAAGAATATTTTTGAACTATCAAAGGAGATATAAAAGATCAAGTTCGATACACCGATTACCTCGCAAAATTTGCATTTCAACCTTATGCTGTACCGGAAGATTTAGATGAAACTGATTTCGACCGAGATATTTTACAAAAATTAGTGATTGGGTCCTTTTCAAGTGATTATGAATTCAAAAAAGAAGGAGATGAAGGAGTTTTCGAGCTCTATATTGCAGTAAAAAATGGAGATCAAAGTATTGTAAAAACAGTTTCAGAACTTTGGTCTCATCAAATTATGAGACTCTACAAAATCTATATCGAGGAAGAGATAAGTCTTCAAGTATTACTTCATGGAGATGATAACAATGAAGAAAAAGTAGCACTTCTTTCAGAAAGAGAAGTAAGACTTAGAAAATGGAACGCAGTGATTGATACTATGGGAAGAGAAGAAGAGAAAAAACAAGCAGCAAAATCTCAAGAAGATCAATTATCAAGTCTTATGGGACAATTATAGTTGCATTTTAGATTAATTTCTGTATATCATTCAATATAAAATTTTCCCACAAGGAAGATTTTTTATTTTTATCACTATAAAAGAATATGACAATTGAAGAAAAAGAACAAATAAAAACGATTATCTCAACTATCGAAGAAACAAAAAAAATAATTCCAACCTTTAGTGATTTATGTGATAACCAAATTTTTTGAAATATTTTTCAAAACATGAATCAAAAACAACAAGAAGAAATTAACCTTTTAATCAAAGAATATATCGAAGATAAGATAAAAAAAATCAGAAAAACCAAAGGAGGACAACTTTTTCAAAGATTTTTTGAAACCAATAATGAACTTTTTTGGAAATTCAGAGCACTTAACGAAAATGAAACAACAAGTAATTCTCCTGAATTTCAAGAAATAGGGAAACAAGTTGAACACGAATGTTTCAAAATGGAAGGGATTTTAACAGAAAAAATGATTAATCAAATCAAAGGATTAGAACAAGTTGTTAGTTCTTTTTATAATATTATTTATCTTTTTTTTCCAAGATATAACAATATCATATAAAAAAAGCTGATATCACAAATACCTATGTGCATAAAAAAGATAAAAATCTGACTCAACTCAAGAATCAGATTTTTTTTAAGTCTAGAACTACAAGTTTAAAAGTAAAAAAAATAAGTGGCTTTTATAAAAAAAAAGACTTGACTTTAAGATATATATATATATGATTATTTTAGTTTTTGAATGATAGCGATCACATCAATATCATAAAAAACCACAGGAAAGAATATTTCTTTTCTGTAACTACAAATATTACAACTATGAAAAGAGCTGTAAAATGTTCTGAGTCAGAAGATGTAGAAGATGTAGAAGCTGTAGTAAATCAAGACATTCAAACAATCAAAGAAAAGATTCACAATCTTGAAGATGCAATTCAGCGCTTTGGCAGATTTACAAGTATTCTTGAGAATCCCAAAGTTAAAAAGGCAATTACAATTACTATGGTAATACTTGCTTTTACAGTAGGAGTTTTTTTCTTGTTACAATACAAGATACTGGGAATTACAACCTTCGTTCTGTTAACTGGAATAGAACTCTGGCTGGTAAATTATTCTCACAAAAGAGACTTCGATTTACCACAAAAGAAAAATGAGTTAAGAATTCTTAAAAAGCAGAGAGACGCAATGGAATCCCAACTCTGATCCGAGACAAAGCACAACCGACAAAAGACACCGTTTGGTTTTTCCATTCGGTGTTTTGTTTTTTTATCAAAAAAAAAGAACGAGTTTCCTCGTCCCTATAATGTTGTTCTATAACCTCTCCCATCACTTCGTGATTTCCCTCTCCTTGCTAAGGAGAGGGCTAGGGTGAGGTTAAAAACAAGATTTCTCTCAGACTTTTATTTCTTTTTTTCAAAGAATTCAATCGCTTTTGCAAGTTCTTCATGGTCTTTTGCATATTCATGGATATCAATTCCTTTTTGATATGCTTCACATGCTTGAACCATTGCTTTCGCTCCTTTTTGAGTTCCATCAGGATGTGCATGAGTTCCTGCTCCCATCGTCGTGATAAAATCGCAATTTCCCATCAAATCCATGAAAGGTTTGAGCAAAACAGGATTTAATCCTCCTGAAACGATCGGACAACATTTTTTGATTCCTCTCCAACTGTCATCAGCCAGAATTTCAAGATGTCTTTTATCATTTTCATCGATTTTGATCGAATCTTCATCAGTCGTTGGAATTTTGCTCCAGAATTGTTCAAAGACATGTCCATCTCCTGAGAAATATCTAATACCACTCGCAGCAGTAATATCTTCTCCTGGAGTACCTGCCATTTTTCCTACTCCTGCAGTTCCCGTATGGATTCCACTTGCACCAGCTAATCTTGCGAATTTTGAAAGTACAAGGACTGAGTATCCAATAGGATTTTCTGGTCTCGTGAAAGCTCCGTGTCCCGCTCTATGGAAATGAATGAAAACATCAGGATATCTTCTTCTAAGCGTTTGCACTGCCATCCATCATGCTGTCGTTCCATCGATAAGGAATGCATAACTTCCAGGTTCCATACCACTATTTCTAATCATTTCACATCTTTCGATCATGGTATCAAAATCCGCAGCAGAAACATTGAATGAATGGATTTTCTTGTGTCCTGTTTCTTTTACGGCTTTGTCCATTGCTTCTTTCACATGAGCAACCATTTTATCATAAGGACAAAAATCCTGATCGGCCTGAGGTTCGTCATTTTTAACGAAGTCCCCTCCTCCTACTCGGAAATCATAACAAACTTCTGCATATTCCGCAGAAGAAAGCCCCATTTTAGGTTTTACAATCGTTCCAAGAATAGGTCTATCATAGACATTGAGATATTTTCTCATATCATCTAAGGTATAACTTGGTCCATCATATTGTTCAAGCATTACAGGAGGGAACCAAACATCAAGGAGTTTCAATGCTTTTACATCTCCCATTCCGAAGATATTCCCTGCGATATAGGTCATAATATTTTGCACATTTCCCTTTCTATCGAAAAGTCTCCAAGGAAAAGCGATTTTTACAATATTCGTTTCAAGATTTACTTCATACACAAGGGCATTCAAAAGTCTTGCATACGGAGTTTCAGTTTTTACAGGGAAATTGGTTCCTGTACTCGATTCACTTGCTACTTCACAAGCAGCTTGTAAAATATTTCTTTTGTCAGAAGGTACTAAATGATACGCCCCAAGCATATAATCTCCATTATAAGGATTTTCCAGATGAAGATTGAGATAAGCTTTTTGATGATCATTGAGTGTTTCTACGAGTTCTTCAATTGTCATAGTTTTGTTTTGGTATAAAAATAAAAGATACTTTAGTATAAACGAAAAAATCGCAGAAATCAATTTTTCTTTTCATTTTTTTGATAAAATACTTTACATTCAGATTTTTTGATATTTTTATGATACTAATTCCTTTTCTCCCCAACTAGGACAAAATTGCTTGATATGCAAATGAGAAAATCCATCAAACTGTAAAGCATCTTTCATGAGATTTTTCATCTCTTGTAACTGAGTAGAAACCGTTTCCTTTACCCATTTCCCTCAAGCAGCCTTAACAAGTTCAAGAGGATTAAAAGGAATAAAAGGATTTCCCTGAGGAGTTGTTTGCGTAATTTTCCCTTGTAAAGTAGTAGGAGAAGCTTGATTTACCGTCAATGCATAAATTCTATTATCACAAGTAATATGCAAAATCTTCAAATTTCTCCTTGCGGTTTGCAAAAGATGATTAAGACCAATTCCATAACTATCCCCATCTCAAGAAAGAGAAATCACTGTCAATTGAGGATTTGCAAGTTTTACTCCCGTTGCGAAAGCAATACCTCTTCCATGAAGGGTTTCAGCTCCATACGTATCAAGATACTGACTCATTTTGGAATTACATCAAATTCAAGTGACAAAAACCGTATCTTTTGAGGGAATTCATAACTCTTGCAAGGCTTGTTTTAAAGCCATAAAAATTGAAAAATTTCCACATCAAGGACATCGTTGAAACCCCATTAAATTTGTTCTCATTCAGATTTTTATCTTTTCTAAAAATTTCTTAAAATGTATGTAAAGAAAAAGAATTTTCAATATTATTTTTTCTTCTGAACTTTCAGCCATTTCTCAATTTTTTCTTTATATTCCTGTCTTTTATCACAATAAAATTTAAGCATAACATCAGAAATAATAACATCACGATTTAAATGAGGATTTTTCTTTTTTTTCCAAAAAATCAAAAGCATTTGAGGAAGTTTAAATATTTTTTCAACAATCTTTCCAAAAATTCAAGAAAGAATAAATTCAAAACACTTTTTAAAAATTCCCCTTTGGCTAAAAACCATATTTCAAAGAAAAATAGGGAAAGAAATGTCTTTTTGATAAAAAGATAAAAAAGAAGCCTGACTCTTCACGAAAGGATCTTGATAAAGAAGTGTTAAATGCTTTACCCAATGTTCCAAATAAGGATCTCCAAAATCCAAAGCAATTCCATCAAGATTTTGATGTTCAGAAGTTACAAAAAAACTCAAACAAAATTTTTTATGTTTAGAAGTAAGAGATCTTTTGATATGAAACCATGAAAACAGAAGAAGACAAAAAAATCTTGCAGTCCAAATTTTTTGCTCTTGAACCACAATAAAAAGATCTATATCAGAATCTGAATTTAAAGAATTAAAAGTCAAAGAATTACAAAGATAAATTTTTTCAACAAAAGGCAAATTTTTATAGATTTTTTCCCATTGATGAATAAAATCCAAATAAGAATCTAAATAAGGATTTTTCTCCTTCCAAGAAAAAAGATTTTTTCATCAAAAAAGGGGATGAGGATACCCCATTACTTCATAAAAAAAGTCATAGTTATTAAGATTCTCGCTCTCCACATTCATCAAGACTTTCTTCTTTATAAAACAAACACATTTTTAAAAAAATAGACTGTACTCTTGTATCAAATACCCATTTGGCAATATCTTTTTTACATTCATCTGTTTCACAAAGTTTTACAAGGACTTCCCCTGTAAAGGGGTACGAATTTCATCAAGTAAGAACAAAAATGAATCTATCTTTAGGGGTAATTTGTCTAAATCACTTTGACATAAAAACTCAAGAAAATTGAGATCAAGTAACTACAAAACGAAGTTCCTTATCAAGCTCATTGGTACAATCTGACTTCGAAACTTTTTCCAATAACTTATTATCTCAACTTAAGGTAATTCCATTTAAAACAAAATGATCAAATCAAGAAACAGTCATTCACGAAAATCATAATACATAATAATCAGGAGAAAAAAGAGCCCCTGAAAGAGTAAAAGATTTACTCGTTAAAGCAAAATTAAGAAAATTTTGTAATTTCCCATTGATAGTTTTTACACATCATTCTGCCTTATATCTCAAAACTCTCTCATCATTTCCTCCCAAATAAGTCATCATCGACATACTAAGAAGTCCAATCATAATAATAACAATAAGAGTTTCAACTAATGTAAATCCTTTTATTTTCATATAAATTAATTAATAATAAGAGGTCTTACCACATATCTATACATTTCATCTTTTTTATCTACCAAAATCATTGGTTTTTGCTGATCCACGATATTAAATTGAAGTTCATCAGACAAAGTCATTGCTCTAATAAAATCTGTAATATATTTTCCATTTACCGCGAAAACGATAGGTTCTCACTCAACAATTGCATTAATCTCCGTTTGTCCATTTCCCTTATCCGTTTTTCCAGAAGAAACAATAATTTTATCTGACTGAGTTTCTATTTGAATAAAGTTATTTGCAGTTTTAGTCAAAATTCCAATTTTTTTAATCGCTTTATCACAAGCCTCTTTATCTACCAAAATAGTATGATTAAAAGTAGTAGGCATAATTTCTTCTCTCTCATAATCTGGGAAATTTCCCTGAATAAGAAGAGAAGTTGCAATAACTTTCATCGTATCAACCTGAAATTCAAAAGCAATAAGATTCTGAGAACATTTAACAGAAATTGTAGGAACCTCATGTTCTAGAGCATATCTTGCAATACTATTGATATCATTCACAGCAACTTTTGGGACAAGAACAGTAAAATCTTCTTCCAAATTAGAATTAATCTTATATTCTGCTATTCTAAACGAATCTGTTCCCACAAAAACTATCTTCTTTCAAGTATCTTCTGTTTTTGTTTTCATAAGAATTCACGTCAACATTGGAGAAAAATTTTTCTCTGTTACCGTATATTCAACTTTATCGATTCCTGTGATAAAATTCTGCGTATCCAAGGTAAAATCATTTCATTGAGGAGCGTCAGGCAAAGCAACATACTCACCAGCAGAAATACCATTAATCTTAAAATCATCCCCTAATGTTTTAATCTGAAGTTGTTCTCCTTGGACAGAAAGTTCCACCTTTTCCTCCTCAATAGATTTCAATACATCTAAAAACATCTTCGCATTTACAGTAATAGCTCCTTCCATCATAATATTACAAGGTAATTCCATTTCAACATATTTCTCCATATCAGTAGCTCTCACAGTAAGAGAATCGATAGAAGCTTTTAAATAAATATTTTGAAGAATAGGCAAGGTTGAATTTTTAGAAACAAACCTACAAGCGATATCAACAATATCTACCAATTTAGCAAGTTCAATATTAAGTTTCATGCGAAAATAATAAGGAATAAAAACTAATATAAAGTATAAGATTTTACACAGTGATTTCAATAAAAAAAAGAAAATAAAAATCTGAATCTCAAAAGAAAGGACAAAGAAGAATATAAAATCAGAATTTTCTTTTTTAAGTATAAAAGTTTTTAAAAAAATATCTTGACTTTTAGATATATATAATTTTTAACCAATTCAACGTTATAAGGGTATTTTATTTTAAAAAAAAATAACAATGAATGAAAGAATTACATGATAAAATGAAGAACAAAAGATCTCTCCAAGAGAACTAGAACCTTTATGCAAAGCCTCTATGAATCAATCGAAAACATGATAAATGTATCACAGGAACAACTTGAAGAATTAGAAACAGAATGTTTTAAACTAACCATACAAAAATTTTTTGAAATTTATAACAAAGAAGATATCACCCCAGAAGAAAAAAAGAACTCAATAAAAAAAGAACTTAAAAAGAATAATCAATTCATAGAGAATTTAGTATTTACTCAATTAAAACAAGCAAATAAAAATAGGGAAATAGCTCGATCTCAAGAAGATATTATGAAAAATTTTACACGAATAGAATCCCCAAAACAGAAAATAAGTAAAGATGAAAACGAAGTATTCTCCTTATTCAATGCATCAACAGATAAAAGAATTATCGTAGAAACACTCATAAAAAATAATATCATACGAAAAAAATTACAAAAAGCTCGAATTCAATATCTCTATAATCTCCAAGATGAAGGCAAAAAAACAAACAAATAAAAATTATTTTTAATAATTGTCAACATCACAAACTAAGGAAACAAACAGCGACAAGAAAAATAATAGGTACAAACTATCTTTTAAAGTTCAACGCCTCAATCCAAAAAAGATTAAAAAACATAAAAAATCGCTTGAAATACGGAAGAAATCTTTTAATATAGTGAATGTACGAAGTACAATTTTTATTTCTTATTAGTATGTACTAATGACAAAAACTGCATTAATCTCTCAGTTAGCTGAAGAATTAGGAGTTTCTAAAAAATTAGCTGCTGAATTAGTTAACGCTTTCATTGACACTATCATTTCTGGTGTTAAATCTGAAGGAGAAGTTAGAATTCAAGGATTCGGAACTTTCAAAGCTTCAAAAAGAAAAGCTAGAGAAGGAGTTAATCCTCAAAATCCTAAAGAAAAAATCAAAATTCCTGCTATGAAAGTTGTTACATTCAAAGCTGGATCTGACTTCAAAAACGCTGTTAAATAATTTTAAAAAACAGTATATAAAAAATCTCTCCAAGGAGAGATTTTTTATATTATATAACAATTTAAACATTTGTCAATCATAAATACAATATACATGAAAAAAATTTTGAATATTTTGAAAAAGGAGACTATACTTATTTCAGACATAAGTAACTTACCCCAAGGTTCTGGCCACACACCTCACCCCTTTACTAGGTTACGAACGTCTAAAGGAGAATGCTCCTTTTACCATCTAGTATTACTACCCAGCTGATTTAGATGGAAGGTATACTCTGTGGTAGGAAAGAATCTTTATCAACGATTTGCACAGGGAAATAATTGATAAAGGTTCTTTCCCCGGCCAATTTTATAAGACCGAGCCTCAGAGAATACGGAAAGAACTGCCTGAATTTCTTGCAGTTTTTTTTATTTCAAAAGTTCTTTAAAATCATCTAAAGATTTAAATTTCTTATACACTGAAATATATCTAACAAATGCAACAGGATAATCAGCTTTCAAAATATTCATAACATCTTCAGCAATTTTCTCAGAACTTATTTCATTTCAAGTAGTTAACCACTTAACTTCCAAAGTATTAAGAAGGTTGGTAATCTCTTCACTTGTAATCGTACTATTAGCAAAAGCCAATAAAATAGCTCTTTTTAGCTTAGAACGATCATAAAACTCTTTAGTCCCATCTTTTTTTGAAACCATCAATTCCGTAATTCAAATTCTTTCAAAAGTAGTAAATCTGAATCAACAACTAGGACATTCTCTCCTTCTACGAATAGTCTGTCCATCTTCCACAATCCTAGAATCAATCACTTTTGTATCAGACATTCAACACTTTCCACATTTCATTGTTCATTTTCAAAAAAGCTAAAAAGGAAGCAATAAAGTCCTATTATAGTAAGCTACTAAAGAAAAAGCAGTTTGATACCAAAGATATCAAGATGATTCTTCAAGAACTTCCGGACTCTGCAAAAATAAATCCCAAAGAAGTTGTAAGAAATCCTGATTTTCTTTTTGTTCCAAAAGATAAGATAAAGGTTCAGAAAATTCTTCAATCAATTCTAAAAATGCACTACAATATCCATTTTTATCTTGATCCTCTTTAAAAAATCCCCCATAAAAACTTCTCAGTACTCCAGAGAAATACAAACTGTACTCGTCCAAATATCACTTAGTCTTTAAAAAATATCAGAAAAAAACCATTCAAAACACAACTTTTCTTAAATCCGCACAAGCCCTTAATTCTATAAAAGGATTAGAAGATTCCGAATTTTGAATCTTAGCGAATTTTGATAATGCAGACCTATAAATCCAAAATTCTAAAGAATATAAAGCATTTTTCATATTAACGAGCTGATGTTTAAGAAAAAGATTTTCTAAAGGATAATTTCAAACGATATGATTAGCAAGAGAAGAGGACAAGACACTTCTAAAATAAAAACTCAAAAGTTCTTCAGTAGTTCAACTCGTTTCTTTTGAAATAATTTCACCATAGCGTTTTTTCAACCATTTCCAGAAACGAGAATCAGAATTTTTTTCTCTATCTTGTTCCAAAAAATCCTGAAAAACAACAGCTTGCCACTTAAAAAGTAATTGATAAAAGGAAAACAAATTAAGTTCTGCTAACTGCACCCCATTTGAAGGACTCTTTTGTTTCTTCATCTGAGCTTCCATTTCTTCAAAAAATTTCCTAAGAAAAGCATAATCATCTACTAAATCTGAAAAAAACTCTTTTCTTAATTCTGGAGTAGAAGTCGTAAGCATCCCATCAATACAATGAACCGCAAACGTATGAAAAAAGGGAGCAGAAAAAAGCCTAAAACTTCCCGTATCAGTATTTTTAATGTGCTGTTCCCCTATCAATTCGATATAAAAATCAAGAAACTGATCAAAAAGAGCTGATTCTTGCCTAATTCTCTTCGGAATTTTAATATTCATATCTTTTAATTTTTCAAGATCTCCATCAAATTCTTCCAATTTATCTTGAAATTCTTCAAACATTTCCTCTTCTTCCCTAGTAGTTTCTACACTTCTAAAAAGAGCATAAATATATTCTCTTACTCAAACCAAAAAAGACTTTTGAAAAGGGACAATATCAACAAGATCAAGAAAGAAAACATCTCCTCCCCTCTTAGAAAAATTTTTCATAAAATCATGCATTACTTTTTTATCATAGATGGTAGCAACAAAAGTACGCACAAATAATTTTGTTTTTACATTATTGATAAGATTTTTAATCATCAAATCGTAAGGTCAAAATACCCCTAATAACTCCTCTTCTATCTCAAAAAAATGAGGATCTTTTTTTGTTTTTCAGAGTTCTTTCCATTTTTCTGTAAAATAATTTTTCTCCTCCCTTGAAAAGAATCATACTTTACAAGAAAAATCTTGAACGACTTTATCCGTAACCGTAGTAACAGACAACATCTTTGAAATTCTATAATAATAGACAAATAAGAAAGAAAAAACATCATAATGATCCACCAATTTATTTTTCAGAGACTCAAAAAACTGATCCGTATACATCGGATAAACTTTTTTTAAGACCTTAGAAAAAAAATCAAGAAAAAATTGAAAATACCAATTATATCCATTTTTAGAATAAGGACTAGGGAAAGTCTTTATCTGAAAATAAAAGAAATAAGCTAAAAGATTAATAGCACACAAACAAAAATAAAAAACCTCGTCTTCATCTTCATCAAAAATATCTTCCAAAAAAAGAGAAGAAATCAGAGTTACAAAAAAAGAAGTTCTAGAAACAGAAAAAGACTGATACCCTTTCAAGGTAGCAGCTCCTAAATAAGACTCCAAAACAGGATATTTTCTTAAAAAAGTTCAAGGAATGATTTTTTTAAATCAAAACTGAAAATCATGAGATTCAAAATTTAAAATTTCCAAAGAAGGCTTGTAATCAAAAATTTTATCTCTCAAAATAAAGCCATTAAAATCTCTTGCCGAAAGCAGTACTCCATGTTTTTCAAAAGAAGTCATTTTCTCCATAAATTCATCAGGTAGCATCGAAAATAACAATTCTTCAAATTTAGACATTCCCTAATAATAAAATAAAATTATTTTTTCTTTACCTCAAGAATAGTTTCTACATATTGAAAAGAATGATAAGTCTGACAAGGATTAAAATCTACTTCATACCAATTTTGTCCATCTCTATAATCAATAGAAAGGATTTCTCCCTTTCCAATACCATCTAAAAAGACTTGATCTCCTATTTTATACTCTTTTTCTCAAAAATAAGAAGCAGGCATTACATTTACCTTATATTTATCATATTCCCCTGTTAAAGCTTCTTTGCTTCCTGACAAGACATCCTGAAGATCATGTTGCAAAAATCTACTCTTTTCATCAGACTTTTCTTCTTTTTCTCCTTGATCAAAAACTTGTCCTTTACAAGTATATTCATAAGAAAATTTCACAATATCTCCTTCTACAATCTTTCCATCATTATCACTCTCTTCACAGGCAGAAAGGAAGAAAACTCAAAATAAAATTCCCCAAACAAAGACCTTTTTTTTCATTTTTATTTACCCATAAATAATAAAATACTTATTATGTATAACATTTTCAAAGACTAAAACAAGAATTTTTATAAAAGTTTTATCAAGAAAGACGACATTAAAAACAAAAAAACAAAAAAATTACTTGACATTTAGATATATATATATATATATGATATTCTTAAACAAGAAAAAGTTTCCATCAGAAACCATACTACTTGGAAAAAACAAAAATCACAAAAACAAAAAGAATATGAAAACAATCACAAAAATGATATGCAAAGACTGCGGCACCGTCTACACAGGAACAACAGCAGAACGTTGCCCCCAATGTGGATCCATGCACCGAATTAGGAAAGTGTATGGAATCCGCAAATGCCCCAATTGTCAACAAGAGTATTCTGCGGAACATGAACATTGTCCCAATTGCGGAAGTGCATACCTGGAGGAGAAATTCAAACTTTCTAATCCAGAATCTGCTCCCGCCGTTCCCGCTGGTAAAGAGAGAAAAGGACAAGGCCATTGGTGTGGTCATTGCAATTCCTTCTTCACGGGGGAAATCTGTCCCAATTGTGGAAACCCGCTTGATGAAGCAAAGGGAACAGCAAATGGAGACGATACGAATTATTTCAATAAGTTTCCCCAAAGTCCTGAAACTACCCCCCAACCTCCAAGGACAAGATCAACACCTCGCTTCGACTGGCCTTCCATCATGGAAGGCATAGGAAGCTTTCTCCTCATTGCTGGAATACTGTTCCTCATCGGCTGGGGAATCTGGTCTGGTTTCCGTTCAATTAAAGTGACCTGCGACCACCATGACTGGGAATACGTCACAGAGATAGAGGAACTCAAAACCTTCACTGAAACCGACTGGACCATCCCTTACGGGGGAAGAAAAAAGTCTGAGTTTCAGGCTTTCCACCACAACGAAAAAGTCTTTGATGGGTACGCCGACGAAGAGTACCAGGAGTACGAAATCGTCGGCTACGCCGAAGAAGAATACGAGGAAGAAGTCTTCGACCACTATGAGTCTTACACCTATACCGACTATGAGATGGTAGGTACAGGGAGAACTCAAGTAGTATCGTCACGAGACCTCGGTAACGGGGAATTTGAAATTGAAGAAGAGGAAATCTTCGAAGAACAGCCGGTAACAAAAACCGGCAAGAAACCCATCTACAAAACGGTGACAAAAACCCGGACCGTTCCCGTCAAGGACTGGGTAACGCATACTCGCCAAGTCGAGATATACCACGACTCGGCCGTTTACAGGACAAAGTACACCTACGACATCGATCGTTGGGTATACAATAGGTCTGTCCGGAATTCTGGGAAAGACCTGTCCCCAAAAAAAGGGGAAATCGTCCTTAAAAACAAAGAAAAAGAAGGCGAATCAAGTCTCTCTCTCAAAATCATCTTCAAAGATGATGAGGGAGAAGAGATTATCAGAGAGTTTGATTCTCAAGAAGAATGGTCCTCTATCCAGGACAATTCAATCTTCCACGGCCGGAAAATTTTCTGGATCGGAAGACGGATTAACTGGGAAGAAGGCCCCATCAAGAACCAATAAAGATTAAGGGGACGGTGAATCACCGGCCCCTTTCTTGTTATCATTGTTTAGAAATTTTCTTTCAAGATAACACCTCAAAAACTTTCGGTTCTAATTTTTCGCGAAGCTCTTGTAAAAATATTGGATCTGCTTGACTCAAAAAATCTCAAATAAGCTGTGGAGTAAGATATTTTTTACGTGGGAAACGTACTCATAAGCTTGATATTCCCGTTCATGCAGTAAAACCTTGCTCATCCATACTATCCATCCATTCTTCTAAATAAGCTACAGGAACCCAATACCAAGCTCTTGTTGTTCATCTATCTGTCAAAGCTTTCACAGGAACACCATCTTTTCAAAGAGCTGGAGCAAGAGATTGTACTGTAGTACATGCACAAAGTCACTGTTCATTTCCCGCTCCCACAGAAAGATAGGAAGATCTTCCCATGATTTCAAAAGTTGACATTTGTAAACCAGTTTCTTCTATCAATTCTCTACGACACGCATCCATTACTGACTCTCCCTCATTTTCATCTCAAACCAATCAAAGAACAATTCCATAAGTTCTAGAATTTAAATTATTCTTACTCCAAGCATCTAAAGGTCTAAATTCTTCCAATAAATGTACCCATTCTTTTCCAAAAGAATCTTTATAAACTACAATAACTCCAATTCCCGTTGCTTTAGCGTGAGAAATATTAGGATTCAAAATATCTTCTGGTTTACCACGAAAATACCCAAAATAAGGTTTTTTAGTAATTTGTCAGTTTTCATCTTTAAAAATACGATTAAAACGATAAGTATTTAAAAATGGATTAGGAGCTGCAGGTCATTCTAAAACAATATCAGTTGGAAGAGGATCATTCTCTTTAGGTTCCATACGGACACTTCCCCAAGGTCCTCTCGTAATAATTCTCTCTCAACCATAAATTTCAGTAAGAGAAGAAAACATCTCATTTGATGACAATTCTACATCTTTCGAAATACTGTCTCTTCCATCCCCAACATTTTCAGGTACATAATAATTTAATTGAACAGCCATAGATAATACATAAAAAGATAAAAACACAATCTATATAAAGATTCATCCATACATGTCAACATTTTTATACTGTTTAATTATTTTTAACTATCGACATTTTACAAAAAGAGAAAAAATCTGACTATTATTAGAGTCAGACTTTTATTTTTGTTTTTCTCTTTATTGTTTACATAATCAATCTAAAGACGCTCCATAAGTTCTCTTATCTGAATCTTATTATCTTTATAAATTTTCAGATACAAAGAATAAAAATGATTATACTTTTTCAATATACATTTAATCATAGGTATTTTTTACAAAATATGTCAATCAATATATTGGTGCGAATTATTGATTTTTGAAGGAAAATATTTATATATACACAATACAATTCACATATTGTAATAACAAAAAAAAACAAAAAATGAAAAAATGTTTTATTTCTTTTTTGTTGCTGTTCTCGGTACTAACGTGTTTTTCACAAATCAGTACCAACATTGTAACAGCAGCAAGAATCGAGTCGGGAATTGCTTCGTCTGATGGAATCATTGATGCCCCGGATGATGAAATTTCCACAGAAGCCCATTACCGTTCAACTTACAAGGTTGCCGGATTTGAAGTAATCCGTGTTATGCTTAACCTCATCGAAGAGGAAGAATGGGTTAAGTATCACATGATTGCTGAAGACGGAATCACCCTTCTCTTCCTCAATCCTCAGAAGGACTTCGATGCCGAAAGTCTTCTTGAGGCTCTCAATAACTGGGAACATGTTGGAAATGAGGGGATAGTGGTCTTTAGTAACCCAGACTCCTCCACCAAGATTGACGTCTATCAGTTTTCAAAAGCTAACAAATGGCTTTTAACAAAACAAGATGATGGTGTGGTATGCTACACTATCGGAGACGCCAAGATGGAGTAAACGAACGATTTTCTACTTTGGGGATAATCTGTTACAGGTTATCCCTTTTTCAATCTTTACAGGAGAAATACATAGATAAAAAAAAATCACCATATCAAAAGAATCCAATAAAAAATACAAAATTGTAGAGATTAGATTACAAACTAAATAAAAATAATTTTCATATTTTAAATTATCCTTGACTTTTCAGCCTGAATAATTATACACTTATTAGATAAAAGAATTTTTATCTCTCTCTTATTGGAGAGCCAATTAGAAACAAAGAATTTTTCTCATAATTTTACTAATATGCTTTCAGCCATTTAGGTTTTAATTATTTGCATTTGTTTTTAGTTGTTTATTTTTAGAGGTGGACACTAACTGTTGATAATTATGTTTTAGCATCTATAAGCGTTTAGTTCACCTGGGAGGCGTTGTGAAACGACCTCCTTTTTTCTTTAAAGAAAATAATAACACTTTTAAAAAATTGAGAATGTTTTTACAGCCTGTTAAAAGTAATTGAGATTTAACGTTACCAACTTTAAATACGGATTTCTATCTTTGAAAAGACGCAATAATGGTATGTAATTTTTCACATACTATAAGTTCAATAACATTAAAAATAAAAAAAGATTGAACAGATTATAGAATTTGGAGTTGGTGAGGTTAAAGTTCTTGAAACTATTCAAATGATATTTTCTTAAATCAAACTATAGAATGGCGTCTCAGATGATGACATACGTATCAAATAAACTTCGCCCCTTCAGCAATAAAAGAGTTTTATCTTGTAGACTAAAAAGAGGACTTACTCCTCTTTTTTTAATCATATTTTCTACTCTTTGCTATTATATCTTTAATAATTTCCTCTACTGATTTTTTATATTTATCAGTTTTTTCTAATAATGCACGTTCTTCATCATTAATATCTTTCCCTCTTAGAATGTTTATCAATACTTTATTAATTGTTTTTTCGTTTACCTCTGTATCTGCTTTTTGTATTTCTACCATTATTTTTTTCTTAAAAAATAAAATTACTCTTTTTTATCTTCAGATTCTTCTTTTAACATTTCATTACATAGTTTTATAGCCTCATCAGAATTATTTTTCTAACAATGTCCCATCTTTTATCGCATCCATGCAGATTTGAACAGCGTCTTCTATAGTTCTGTTTCGGCTTCTTAAAAACTCGTATTTTTCTCTTGCGGCTTTCCCTTTTTTTATAGGCAATTCATCGAGTAAGAGAAAGAAACCTTTTTCAATTTCCTTGCTTAGTCGTTCTCTATCTTCAGGAGATTGACTACTTCTAACTAAAGTACGGTAATTTTCATTTCACTCTAAAAAACTTTTACAAATACCTTTACTTATTTCATCTATTATAGCCTTGGTGCGTGGAGATATTTCTCTAGTATTATTTTCTGAATCAATGGTTTTATCTGCTCAGTTTTCTGGTCAAGTATATGTATCATCATGTTCTAAAGGCATCTATAACTTTTTAAAAACTAAAACACTTAATTATAACGTAAAAACGCTAATTTGTCAAATTTACTTGACATTTAATTTAAAATCACTATAAGAATAACACGAATAACATAATGTCTAACAAAAAACTTCAAGAAGAAATGAAACAGAAAAAAAACGCCAAAAACGTCTTGAAGCGTTACAAAAACCAACCCATCTATGAATACAGATGGAAAGAAGGTAGAAAACAGTGGGTAAAAACCACAAGTACTAACAAATAAAAAATCATAAAAAATGGACGCAGAATTGCAAAATACGCACGGAATAATAAGTGGCGGTCTGATGAAACTTGTCGGAACGGCACCTACGATGGACACTCTCGGGTCAATTCAGATCGGCATTGAGAGTGCAGAGAAACTCGGAGCGCATGGCGACCTCCTGATGGTAGGAACAAAACCCCACGCAAACGGAACGAGCACAGTATCTCTCATCAAGAGAACTAATTAACACAAGTATTAACCTTTAGAATTGGAGGCTGAAACCCAGTCTCCATTTTTTAAAAAGAGGAGAAATCTGACTTCTCCTCTCTTTTTTATGCTCCCATTGTAGGAGTAGTTGTTCCATAAGGACTTGAAAGGGTATAAGCAGGAACTGGATAAGGTCCAAGACTTTGAATAAGAGTTGCTGTTTGTTCGTTATTTTGAGCAATAACTCTTGATTCTGCCAATTCTGCTCTCAATCTTTGAGTTTTTGTGTCTGATTTGCGAATAATTGGTTTTGCCACATAGTGTTATTATTGATAATATCAACCGTGTTATCGTAGTTGTTATTATTGTTAGCGTTAGCCATCATTCGAGCAGCTGCATTATTACCTCCGAATCCGTTACCATTTCCCATGAACAATAACAAGATAATAAGCCAAGTTCCCATATTACCAAATCCTACATTAGACATTGCTGTTTGATCCATATGAACACAATAAAAAACGTAAAAATGAAAAACATTTGAAATTTTAAATAAATTAATTATACTACGTATTGTAAATTGAATGGGAATATAGCTTAGTTGGTAGAGCAGATCCCTCTTAAGGATAAGGTCGTGGGTTCGAATCCCACTATTCCCATAAACTTAATGATAAACTAATAAATGGAAGGGGTGTGTCGAATGCAAGACACAGCCTTTTTCTGTTGTACTAAAAAAGAAAAACTGGACGTTTCACAACGCCCAGTAAAAAGTAATAACCTTCTAAGAAAAGGCCTAATTTGAATAGGTATTTCCCAACACCTACTCAGACAGTAAGACATACTTACAGCAAGGTATATAAGAATTTACACAAAAAAATCAATAGTTTTTATTTTTTATGCATAGATTGAAAAATTTTCCATAAGAGACTTAGCCTCATACTGAATTTCCTCTATTAGAAATGAAAATTCCCTCTGAATAAATCAACTTTGAATTCTAATAGAATTGAGTTGATCAATAGTATTTTGAAGTCAAATAAAAATTTGCTCTAAATCAATTTTTTCTTGAAAATCATTAAGATGTTTTTTTATTTCATGAAGATGATATTTTATGAGAAGGAGATGTTTAATAATAAGATCCACAAACTCCGTACTAATACTGGAAGCCATACTTCCTCAAAATTCTCCAACACTCTCCCCAGAAACTTCTAAAGCGGAAGAAAGACTTTCCATAATACTATTACAAATCATATTAATACTATTAAGATGAGTTTCTACACTAGGAGACACATTTAGACTATCCATGATAATAACATA
>JAFRZH010000006.1 GCA_017442645.1 bacterium
TCATTGTAGGGACGGCATTCTTGCCGTCCTTTTTTCCACAAATACACAATAGGACACGAAAAATCGTGTCCCTACATATTTTTGAAAGAATTTCAATATTCATTGTAGGGACGGCATTCTTGCCGTCCTTTTCCCATAAATACACAATAGGACACGAAAAATCGTGTCCCTACATATTTTTGAAAGAATTTCAATATTCATTGTAGGGACGGCATTCTTGCCGTCCTTTTTTCCACAAATACACAATAGGACACGAAAAATCATCTCCCTACATATCATTGATATTTTTATAAAAATTCATAATTTGATATAAATTTACCTATATTCCTAAAAAATGCCTTTCTATTCTCGTAAAAATCCTCGCGCTTCTTGGTTTGATTATTCATCGGAATGATTATTTTTTGTAACCATTTGTACCAAAGATCATGAATGTTATTTTGGGAAAATTGAAAATAACAAAATGCTCTTTTCAGAGATTGGTAAAATTTGTGAAGAAGAATTGCAAAAGATGTTATCAATAAGACCAAACATTGAACTATTTAATTATGTGATTATGCCAAATCATGTCCATTTATTATTGTGTAAAGGTGATGATAATCTTTTTCTATGAGATATTATTGCATGATTTAAAGCATGAGTCACAAGACATTGTCATCAAGAAAATATAACATTTTGATGGCAAAATCGTTATCATGATGTAATTGTACGTGATGAAAAAGGATATATTGCGATGAATAATTATATTTCAACCAATATTGAGAATTGGGGAAAAGATAAATTTTATAAAATATGGGAAGGAATATAAATTAAAATGTAGGGACGGCATTCTTGCCGTCCTTTTCCCCACAATACCCAATAGGACACGAAAAATCGTGTCCCTACATATCATTGAAAATTAAGCACTTTTCTCCACAAATTCTACCATTTTTGGGGATTGTCATTTCTCTTGAAAAGAACGGAAGAAACACTATCTCTTAGTCAGATTCTTTTATTCTTTTTTCACTATGAACAAACGACAAAAAATTCTTTTATGCTGTATGATTGGAATGATCTGTTTGATCTGACGATTCTGTTTCTCCCCTCAGACACTCCCCCATCATACCTTTCCCCTTACTTGAAACGTTGAACTTCTTTTTTTCAATACTTGAACGACTGCGCAAGAACTGATAACCACGCATCGTTGCAAAACTGCGGTTAATGGTTCCTATTTTGACTATGATGAAAACGGGAATTTTCTGCCTGCGGGGATTTGGGTCGAAAACGGTGAAGCAACTTATCACACGGAGCCAAAGTCCGATGATGTCAATCTTCGCAATGTTTTGCATTTTCAGTCCTCCCCTCTCACTATCGAATGGTACTTTGATCAAGCGAATATCATCCATAAAAAAGAGGGAGAAACCTGAATCTTTTTCAATGCTTGACCTCGACTTTTGAAAGACGCCTCGGTGAATGAAGAGTTACAAAAAGGACTCTCTCATCGAAGCATTCCTACTCAAAGAACGATTCTTGCTCAAAAAGGAAATCAGACTTTTCTCCTTCTTTTTGAAGAAAAAGTAACCTTGAAAGAAGTTGCGGAAGAACTAAAAAAACAAGGATTTGAGCGCGCGGTTAATCTCGACGGTGGGCCTTCAAGTTCTTTTGCGAGCGAAACAGAACAATTTAATAGTGAAAAACTCTTACCGATTTTCTTTTGTATCAACTAATTTTCCTTCTCTGCTTGATTTTTCTCTCAAAAAACGCTACAACAGCAATGTTTATTTCTCACGCAATATCATGAAAAAATACCTTCGAATCGGCTTAATGATGATTTTGATTATTCTTCTGGTGCTGGCTTTCCTTTTCTGGAAAAGATGGATGGAAAACAAGCTTAAAGACGATGAAATCGAGATCGTACAAGAAATCGCTTCGGGAATCCCTTTTCAATGGACCTATACAATTTCTAATGACAAACTCCTTTTAATAAAGCAATACAATCAGTCGAAACATCCCTGAAAACAGCTTAATGGAGGGAGAATTGAAAAACATTATATTTTTAAGGCTCAATCCCCCCGGAGAAAGCGAAATTATTTTCGTTTTTGAATCGCTTGTCAATGAGGACGAGAAAAGTATCCATGTTTATCCGATTGAAATTGACGAGAATCTCCATCCTCAAATTGTAAAAAAGAAAGAGTAAAAATCTGACTCTCCGTTCAAGAATCTGTCCAAAAATAAAGGGCAGATTTTTTTATTTTTTTTCTTTTCTTTTTATCGATGGGATTTTTACAAGTTCTGAACAAATATTTTCAAGATATAAAAAAGTTTAAAAATCTCTTGACTTTAAGGTATATATATATGCTATATTCAGTCAATTGAAGAAAACATCTTCGAACGATGAGGTCCCCGTGGAACCTTGAAGCACGGAAATTAACAAAAAAAACAATAAAACATAAATTTTCAGAATCATGGAAAACATCCAGGAATTGGAAGACTTTGTCGCTTGGAGTGGCAAGCTTCTCAGGGTCATCAAGCGTCCGCGAACAATCACTATTCGCAAAGTCAACGGAAACTCAGAGACATTGGTCAACAAGAAAGGCGAAAGCCTCATCGCAGAAGCAGGTAAGCACGTTGTATGCTACAACGTGAAGAACGGAAATCCTGTAGATCCCTACCCAATGACGTTCGAAGCTCTCGCTGAGAACTGGCAGAATTCAGGTCAAAAACTTGAAGGAATGGACATCTACGAGGGGAAAGGCATTCAAACCAAGGTCTTAGTGACAGTAGAATTCTACAACGCCCACATCGACCTGATGAACCAATTCGTCGATCCTACATGGAAGGAGACAACTTCAGTAGCCGGTACGGAAGACCCAGTCTTTGTAAAGGACAAGGTCGCAACCACCGAAGCAGGAGACTCCAAGTACCAAGACATCCGGAAATACGGCTGGGTAGTTCTCAACTTCACAAAACAGGGTTACATCTATGATGTATACCCCAATGACGCCACGAAGTACTATTTCGTCAACGCCCCCGAAGAGTTGATTGAATACATCAAACGAGTGGCAAGCTAGCGGCATTCCGCACAACCATCAAACAACGCATAGAATTTCAAAGCGTTGTACCTCCAGACTGAAAAGTTTGGGGGTTTTGGCATTTTTACAAAAAAAATCTGACTCTCCGTCACGAATGGACTCAAAAACGAAGAATCCGACTTTTCCTTGATTTTTTTTAATGATTACTTACTATTTTTACTAGTTTATTTTTTTCTATCATCAAATGACTGCAGTTACTCTCAACTTTCCCATAGATTTGGTTAAATTTGTCGATAGCACCGATGAACTTGAACAATATCTCCAAAATGCAATGTTTGATTACGTTGAAGCAAAACAAGATGCACAGCTCAAAGAAGAATTAAAAAACAATACCGAATATCATCTTTTAAATCAAAAACTCGATAGCATCTTATGAAAATTATAGAAACACAGTTTTTCAGACAGCAACTACATCAATTATCAGCAAAATATCCAAAGATTTTTGAAGATTATGAGGATTTTCAAACTTCATTTAATCCCCATTTTTCTACTAATTTATGAGATTCTGTTTTCAAAGAAAGATGTAAAAATTCTTCTATCCCCACGGGGAAAAGATGATGATTTAGAATCATTATAAAAGTTTTTGGAGACATTGCTGTCCCTTTATTAATCTATTCCAAAACAATACAAGAGAATATCACCGCCGAAGAATTAAATCATGCTTTATCAAGTGTTATCAAAGAATTATCTTTTAAGTAACACTTTACAAAGAGTAAAAATCTGACTCTCTGTCACGAATGGACTCAAAAACGAAGAATCCGATTTTTTATAGATTTTTTTTGATGATTTCAAAGACTTCTTGCTTAGTTATTCATAAATCTTCTGCAATATCATTTAAGAGATGATTAAAAAGTCCTTCTTTCAATTCTTTATGACAAGGAATGGTAATAGGAATATTGTCCTTATATTTTAATTGTGCATGGGAACCTTTTTGTTTATACTGTACATATCATATTTTACTTAAAATCCTAATCAAATCTCTTCACGAAATACTCAAAAATACCATGCTATGAAATAACCATATTAAAAGTATGAGAGGTTTTATAATTGATAAGATGTGAAAGATTAACAGGGACTTCTTGAGATTCTTTTGAAAAATAAAGACTTACTGCTTCTTTTAAATTACTTATTAATTCCTCAAAGTTTTCCCCTTGAGTATGAATTCTATATTCAGGAAGATAAGCACTATATCAAGATTTTTCTTTAGTGATTTGAATTCCCATTGATAATAAGAAAAAGATAAATCACTTTCTCTATAAGATTTCTCATCAAAAAATCAAATAAAATTTTAAAAAATCTGACTCTCCGTTCACGAATCTGCTCATAATCGAAAGAATCAGACTTTTTTGCTTAATTTTCATTGATTTTAGAAAAAGATTTATTATGGTAGAAGAAGATTTATCTTTATCACACAAAAAAATGAAAAATAATATTATTATGCGAAAAGAAGGAGAATATTATGTCACAAGAGTATTGGAAAATAATCTGAGTTCTTTTGGGAAAACAGAAAACGAAGCTTTAAAAAATACCTATGAAGCAATTCAGTTGTATTATGAAGATGAAGAAAATACAAGAATTTTGCAAAATTATGTCATTTCGCATCCTTCTTTAATTGAATACGAACTTCATGCCTAAAGTGTATAAAGCAACAGAAATCTTGAAAATGTTATTATCATATGGTTTTCAAAAAGTTTCTCAAAAATGATCTCATTTGAAATTGCAAAATCAAAAAGGGAATATGGTTATTTTACCAATTCATTCAAAAGATATTCCTTATGGTACTTTTATCTCTCTTTTGAAACAAGCAAATCTTGATATACAAGACGCTAAGAAATTTTTAGGGAAATAACAAAAAAAATCTGACTCTCCTTTCACGAATCTGTCCAAAAATAAAGGGCAGATTTTTTATTTTTTTTCTTTTCTTTTTATTGATGGGAGTTTTCTAAGTTCTGAAGTAATATTTTCAAGGTCATTCTCCATGTTGCATTTTTTAAAAAAATCAGTATACTTTTTACGATAATATCAAAAATCGTAAACATATATTTTTTGATTTCACATAAAATCATTAAAAATTTATCTTTCTTATTGTTTACAATGGTCAATTCTCTCCAAGAAAATCTTATCAATATTATAGAACAACGAGTAAAGTCCCCTTTCCCTCAAATTTATGAAAGAAAGGATTTTCAAATTGATATAGAAAATCTCTATAATATTCAAGCTATTATCTGACCTCGTCGTGCTGGTAAAACCTATTTAATGTACCAATTAATTCAAAAATTGATCAATCAACAAGTATGTAAAAAAGAAGATATATTATTTTTGAATTTTGAACACCCTCAATTAGCTTCCTTAAAAGGAGTTGAATTATTGGATGTTATTCCTCTTTATCAACAAAAATTTTGAAAAAATCCTCAATATCTTTTTTTTGATGAAATACAAAACGTTCAAGATCGATGAAGAAGTGTAAGATATTTGCATGATCAAGGATTTAAAATCGTCCTTTCAGGAAGTTCCTCTAAATTATTACTCAATGAAATCAGTACGGAATTAAGATGAAGATATTCTCATACTCTCGTCTTACCCTTTTCTTTTAGAGAGATTTTGGAGATTAACGGAATAGCCACTCATACTCTAATGGGAGATTTTTCAAAAGCAAATATTCTTGCTCTTTTTGACTATTATTTACAATTTTGATGATATCCAACCGTATATTTTGAAAAAAATGAAATTATAAAACAACAAGTATTATCTGATTTTTATAATTCAGTATTTTATAGAGATATTATCAATAGATATCATTTACAAGATTTTTCAATTATGGAAATCTTGATGAAATATTGTCTTGATATGTATTCATCACAATTATCTCATCAAAAAATCGCGTCTTATTTTCAAAATATGTGAGCACAAATAAGCAAACCTACGGTATTAAAATATCTTTCTTATCTAAAAGAAGCTTTTTTCGTTATTGAGGCGAAAAGATTTTGATTTTTTCCTAAAACAGCATTACTTGCCCCTAAAAAATATTATCTCATTGATCAAGGTTTTATTACTCTTAGTGCTTGATTTTCTGAAAATAAGGGGGAAAAATTAGAAAATAGTGTTGCAATCGAACTCTTTAGAAAAGGATATGAAGTTTTGTATTTTAATGAAACAAAAGAATGTGATTTTATTGTAAAAAATAAATTTTCTGGAGAAAGAGAAACAGCAATCCAAGTGACTCGAGATTTAAATATTGAAAACGAAAAAAGAGAAATAGGATGATTACTTGAAGCAATGAAAAAAGGAAAGATAAAAAAGGGAATAATTCTGACTTATAACCAAGAAGAAATAAGAGAAAAAGATTGATTTATCATCAATATTATGCCTGCATGGAAATGGATGACAGAATAATACTTCACACTTGATTTGAATCTCATCAAAAAAAGAAAGAGTAAAAATCTGACTCTCCGTTCAAGAATCAGATTTTTTTATTTTCTAAATTACAAAAAAATATTACAGAGTACAATCTAAGGAATTTGAATATGATGGTATAAAGTATTACATTAAGCTAGGAACAGACTCAATCAGACTATCTCCTTCTGACACATCACCTATTGCTTTTATCCACTTGTCGTTTCATGTAATAATGATAACTTAATAAATTTTCAACCGTTTTATCCATTTTTTTCATTTGAATATCTTCTTTACATTTATATAGTAAAAAGAGTTTTATTTTCAAAATTATCTATGTATATTCCTCTTCACGGTCATAGTACTTATTCCTTTTTGGAAGCACTTGGCTCATCAAAACAGATTGTAAATAAAGCAAAAGAAATCTGACTTCCCGCTATTGCAATTACAGATTATTCTGGGATTTACTGTTTCCCTTCATTCTATCTAGCAGCACAGGAGAAGAAAGAAGAGACCGATCCTACTTTAAAGGCGATTATTGG
Source organism: bacterium (assembly GCA_017442645.1). The sequence continues at coordinate 7,004 of JAFRZH010000006.1, forward strand.
AGTAGAACTCTGATTGGTACCCAATATCCATAATATTAACTGAATTAAAGAAATTGGGAATATTTGCCTTATCGCATTAAATAATACAGGATATGATAATCTGAGAGCCATTATTACTATTGCAAATGAAGAAGGAATAGAAAGAAAACCAAAAATTGATTGTAATGTTTTACAACAATATAACGAGTGAATTCTTGTTTTCTACTGATGAATTTATAGTTGGTGTTATCAAGAAATCCAAAATGGAGGAACAATAGAAAATATCAAAAATATCCATAACAAACTAAAAGAAATTTTCGGTGATCGCTGCTTTATTGAAATAACAGCGCAAAATGAAAATCAAATAAGTAGTTATAAAGAAATTAATCATCTCCTATATCATTTAGCAAAAGAAACACAAACCGAATGTATTGTGAATAATAACTATTTCTATCCAGAAAAAACATTAAAAGAAACCTGGGAAGTCGCCTTATGCATCAAAGATGGTACTAAAATTTATGATAAAGAACGTAGGAAACCACAAGGAGAATTTCATATCATGACAGAAGAAGAAATAAAAAGTATTTGTTTAAAAAATGGTTATACAGAAACGGAAATTTGTCATTGGCTTGAGAATAACTTTGCTATTGCAAATCAATGTGATGTAAGTATCCCGTTTGGATGGGCTCTCTTTCCTCAATATGAAGCTCCAGAAAAAATAAAAAATCTTTACGAGAAATTTTGAGAATCAATGATTTTACAAGAACAATAACATTTTAAAAGAAGAAAAGTCTGATTTTTACACTTTTTATAACACAAACTGTTATCTTTTTATTTTTTAGTTTATTTTCCCATGAATATTAAAGAATATATTGAGAGTAAATTAAATGAAGAACAAACAAAAGCAGCACTTCATACAGATACTCCTTCTCTTATTATTGCAGGTGCATGATCTGGAAAAACGAGAGTTTTAACCTATAAAATTGCGTATCTTATTAAAGGTCTTGGATGTCCTGTTCAGAGGATTTTGGGAGTTACCTTCACCAATAAAGCTGCAAATGAAATGAAAGAAAGACTTGTTCAGATTTTTGAAGATTTGGAGAAAGAACATATTGTGGGATATAATGAAGAAACACAGAATGATGAAGAAAATACTTCTGATAGTGTTTTGGATTTTATTGAAGAAATGAACAGAACTTCAAATCTCAAACCATCTAAAAAAATTTCTACTAATGATTTAAAATGGATTTGAACCTTCCACTCAATCTTTTTGAAAATTTTAAAGGAAGATATTGAAGGTTTAGGAAAGAAATACGATAAAAATTTTTCTATTATTGATACAAAAGATAGAGACTCACTTTTAAGAGAAATCTTAAAGAAATTAAATTTAAAGGATCAATTTCAAGAAAAAGAAGTAAGTGCATTCATTTCAAAACAAAAAAATGCAGGATTTACCGCTAGAGATTTTAAAAGCGAAGCAACAAACGATTACGAAGGAAGTATGGTTCAAATTTATGAGGAATATGAAAAAAGAATGGAAACATCCAATACTTTGGATTTTGATGATCTCCTACTTTTCCCACTTATTCTTTTTAAATCTAGACCAGATATTTTAGAGAAATGGCAAAATCATTTTGATTATATCCTTGTAGATGAAGCACAAGATACCAATGGAGTACAGTTTGAATTAGCAAAAATGCTTAGCAGAAATTGAACTCCTATTACTTTAATTGGAGATGATTTTCAGAGTATTTATAAGCGAAGAGGTGCTGTAATGGAAAATTTTCTGCATGTGGATAAGTACCGATCAGATATTGAAATTTTTAAATTACAAATGAACTACCGTAGTAGAGCTCATATTGTAAATTTAGGGAACGATGTCATCAAAAAAAATACGAATCAATATGAAAAAAATATTATTGCCCATAGAGAAGGAAACGATAAAGTAAGATGTTTTATTCATCGTAGCGATATTGATGAAGCTGCTAATCTCCTCGAATTTATCAAGAAATTAAAAGAAAAAGAAAGGGTTAAACATTATGGAGATATTGCTATCTTATACAGAAGAAATGCTCAATCCGTTCCTTTTGAAAAGATCTGCGTACAAGAAGGAATCCCCTATCTCATTCACGGATCATTCAAATTTTTTGAAAGAAAAGAGATTAAGGATATTCTGGCTTATTTAACTTTTTTTATCAATCCTAAAGACTCTCTTTCTCTCAGAAGAATCATTAATGTTCCTAATAGAAAAGTCGGTGATACAACCATGGGGAAAATTATTTTCTATGCTGAAGAACATGGAAATTCTCTCTATGAAACCATCTATGCAATGCGAAATGGGACCATTCCAACAAGCGAATTGAAAGTTACCCCTCAAGCACTTAATGGAGTAAAAAATTTTATTCTCGCGATGGAAGATCTAAAAACAAAACTGCCTAATTTAAAACCAAAAGAATTTATTGAAGAACTGGTAAAAAAGATTCATTATAGAGATTATCTTATCCAAGAAGAATGAAATGAAGAAGCTGCAGATGAAAGATATGAGAATATTGGGCAATTAATGAATCTTGCAGAAAAATCTCTCGAACCTTGAATAGAATGATTAGAGCAATTTATGGAAGAAGTATCTTTGATGACAAGCGACGATAACGATGATGACAATTCGGATAAAATTCAACTTATGACAATTCATAGTAGTAAAGGACTCGAATTTCCTGTCGTTTTCATTGTAGGATTAGAAGAAGGAGTTTTTCCTTGAAAACAAGCACAATCTGATTATCAAGAATTAGAAGAAGAAAGAAGACTCATGTATGTAGCAGTTACAAGAGCAAAAGATCATCTTTTTCTTTCTGCTGCACAAAGCAGAATGGAATATGGACAAGAAAAATGCTATCCTTTAAGTGAATTTTTGGAAGATCTTCCTGAAGATAAAATTGAAAAACTTATGCTAACCAATTGATGAGGATACGAATCAGACTCATGATCAAGAAATACTGAAGAATTTAATGAAAATGATCGTATTCAACATACTCTTTTTGGACCATGAAGAATTTTAGAAGTACGGGATAGATTTGCGGTTGTTGTCTTTGATAATCCTAAACTCTGAACAAGAAAAACGGAAACAAGATTTCTAAAAAAAGTTTAAGATTACTTCTCTCTTGCAATTCTTAATTTTTTGTGTAATAATACTTACGTTTATCTTTCTTTATTGTCATGCTTGAACAAGAACTTGAAAAATTACAAAAAAATACTGCAATTGACATTGCTGATGAAGAAAAAGAAGAGTTTCTTTCATATTTTACGGGTATGAAAAAGATGCTTGATGAATTTTATCAATTCCAATTTTCAGAAGAAAATTCAAGAAGAGAAGAAAAAAATCTGACTCTCTTCGATGAGCAAACTAACTTTCAGTGATTAGATTTAGTTACAACAAATGTAACGCCAGAGAAAATACAAAATCACTCAATTGAAATTATCTCTCATTTTGGGAAATAAGGAGAATAATGTTTTTCTTTATGATAAAAAATAAAAAAATCTGCCCCTTCGTTGATGAGTCGATTTTCTTCGGAGAGTCAGATTTTTTCTTTTTTTAAGATTGAATAGATTCTTTTGAAGCAGCATGATTTTTAAAACAAGCTCCAATAATCATAATTCCTGCAAAGATAATAAGATAGAACAGTACAGGACAACTAAATCCCGTTCCAGCTTCTCTACTTGCTTCATAAGGCATGATTCCATGAGCATAGATTGCTGCAAAAACCATAAATCCACACGCAATAATTGCTAAAATCGGCATAATATATCTCCAAAAAATATTTTCTGTTTTTTCTTTGATCATATATCCAATAAAAATAGGGATATACATTCCATAAAGCGTGATAATGGGCAATTCACTACTATCAAAGTTGAAAAGTCAGAATCGTCCTTCTGTTAAATTTGCACCATAAAAGTATACAAACCATATTGCAGTAATTCACATCTGAATGAAAGTAGAAGCTAATGGCATATTTGAAACAGGATCTACTTGTTTGAAAAGTTCAGGATTTGGTCCTTGATTTCTCACTGCGAGGCTATACATACATCTTGATATTCCCATCGTAAGTCCATTAAGAGTTCCCAAACATGAAACTACAACTAAAGCATTAAGAATAGTTCCTCCGATTGTTCCAAAGATATTGGTGAATGCTGTTGTAGCTCCTTCTTCCATAAGTACTGCATTAGTTGCTCCTCCTGCTACTCCGATATAATAAAGCACATAGACTACAATAATCAAAATTGCTCCAGAAATTAATGCGATAGGAAGATTTCTTTTAGAATTTTTGATTTCACTATTGAGAGAAGTGACACAAATCCAACCTTCATATGCGAATGCCGTTGCTACTACTGCTTTTAGAAGAGAACCTGTTGTTCCTCCGAGCGCTTCAGATGCCACATGAGTAAAGTTTTCTACGGTCATTCCTGTCATAAGTCCGTAAATTGTTCCCACAATAGCCATTCCAAGAATAGGAATAAGTTTAATAATCATCGTTGCAACTTGAATTTTACCTGCTATTTTTGGAGCAAGTGCATTTCGAACAAAACAAGCAATAAGGATAAATCCTGCTAAACACATACACTCTCCTCCTGTAATAGATCGATCAAAGAGTACTGAAAAATATCTTGCAGTTACCCAGGCTAATACAGAAGTAATACAAGGCAAATAAATCGTTGCAACAAATCGTCCAATATAATATGCAAAACCTTTTCCACAGGTATTTTCTGCATAATCTACTACTCCGTTTACTTTTTCATATTTTCCAGCCAAACGAGAAAACATCATAATACAAGCCAACATTACGAGTCCTCCAATAATCCATGCCCAGATTCCCAATGGTAAATCTCCTCATGTGGCAATTAAAATGGGTTGAGCTTTAAAGAAGACTCCACTTCCAATTACAATTCCAACTACTGCTGCGATGGCGGTAATGAGATTGTACTTTTTTGTTAGTTCGTTTCCCATGTATTCACGATTAAGAAATAAATACATTTTTTACATACACAAAAAAAGAAGAAAAACAAGTTTTTTTAGATTGTATTTAGATTTTATCTTTTTTTTCTTTCCTCATATAAATTATTTTACAATATTTTTCTCTTGACTTTAAGATATATATATATGATGTTTATGAAAATAAAATTATGTTAAACAAAAAACTTAAAAAAAATGGATATCATAGAAAGGCTTATTGCACTCCTCAGCAAGGAGTGTGCGGAGATTCTCTTTTGGGGAATCCTCGGTGTACTCGGTCTTCGTTGGGGACTTGGACGGATATTCTCCAAAAAAATCGCCAATGCGGCGACTTGGTTCGTACTCCTCCTTGCCCTATTCCTGGCAGGATGGAGAATAGTACATTAATATCACACCCCTTCAGAATTCTGGAGGGGTGTTTTTTTATTCTGATAAAATCGCTAGAGAAAATTGTGTTTGATCCTGATAAAATTGTTTGAAATTATCGTATAAAAAAATAAATTTTAAAATTACTTTAAATTAAAATGTTCGAATAATGACAAAAATCGAATTAGTTCCATGAAGTGAAGTCTTTGATTATCAAACGTTCAGTCAATGAAAAGTTACTATCGAGTCAAATATTTTTCTTATTCAAACAGAAAAAATTACCTTACTTATCGATGCTGGAAGTAAAGAAATTTTTAATGTCCTTAATCATGATAATATCAAAAATATTGATGGAATTCTCCTTACTCATGGACATGCAGATCATATCAAACAATTAAACAAACTCCAAAAAAAGTATCATTGTCCTGTATATCTCCATTTTAATGATGAAAGATTATTAAGAAATAGCTGACTCAATGGATCTTGCTTTGTCAATCAAAAGAAAATTACTGCAAAAAAATGTAGTTCTACCGCTCTTAGCAAAGATAAAACACTTAAATTTGATGAATTTTCTTTTCAAATAATTGAAGCACCTTGACATACCAATTGAAGTGTTATCTTTTACAGTAAAGAATTAAATGCACTTTTTGTTGGAGATACTATTTTGGGTAAAGATATCTGAACTCGAAGAGTTCCGACTTGAGATAGAGATAAAAGAAAGAAATCTATTCAAAAACTTCAAAATTTCTTGGATACTCTTGATGAAACCACCCGTATCTATCCAGGACATTGACCTGTTATTACTTTGTATGAACTAAGAAAAATTAATCCATATTTTTCTAAAAAAGAAGAAAAGCCTGAATTATAATAAAATAACACTCAATAATTCCTGATTTTCCTTTATTTCTTTGAGCATTTTTTCAGTTGTCCTATACATCTTCATTGTACTTATAATACTCTCATTTGACAGAATAATATCAGCTATGATTTGTTTTTTCCTTTCATCTGTGATTGTTTCTAAATACGCAACAATACTCTTTTCCATTTGTTTTTTTTCATTTTGATTAACTTCTTGAAAAGCAGCTTGAACACATTCATTCCATAATGCTACGATTTGCTCATTCATTTTTTCTCTCATAAAAAATAATTATATATATATTCATTATCTATCTTTATTTTAAAGTCAATACTATTCATAACAAATTCTTCTTTAAAATTTGACAAAATACAAAAAATATATATAATATTAAACGTGTGGTAGAACCTTGATAGCTGAAAAGCTAGAAAAAATAGGAGTTTCTTTTAGAGAATCTTCTATTTTTTTTGTTTTCTATTGATTTTTTTTTACTTTTGAAGATAGTAAAATTTGATTTTTTTATTTTTCATTATTTAATTATGAAAAAATTCTTTGTTTTTTTTATCCTTTTTTTCTCTTTATGGATATTCTGATGCGATTCAAAAGAAGAAGCAGAAAAACATCTTAATGATTGTACTATTTTATGGGAAGACTGCTATAAGACGACTACAGAACTCATTGAAAAATGAGGGAATAATATTACTTTACAGGAAATCAATAATACAAAAAGTCTCTGTGAAGAAAAACTTTTTTTTCTTAACAACCTTTCTGCTTACGATAAAGATTATTCCCTCATCAATGAGGGGAAAAATTTAGTTTCTTTAGAAATTCATTTTTTAGATTTTTTAAAAGAAAATTTTTCTTTTTTTACGCTTCTTTTCCAGGAGCTTACTCCTGAAAATGAACAATACAGTAAAGAACATCAATTAGAATTGACTACTTTTGTCGAAAAGTTTTTAAAATATGACCAAGAAATTGAAAAGCAATATCAACAAGTTCTTGACACGAAAAAACATTACATTAAAACGTATCAACTTGATGAAAAGTAATTTTATACAATTATACATATTTTAGACATAATGAAAATATATTTCTCCATTTTTCTTTTATTTGAAAAATCCACTTTTTAAGATTTTCTTGACTTAAGAAGTCAGATTTCTATATAATTTTTTGTGTCAAGTACGTTATTTGAGTGTTGAATATATCTAATATCTCTATAGAAACTTTATTTTATTTCTTTTGGTCTTTTTTATGAAGAAGGGTACACTTATTTTATTGGCGTTTGGTGTCTTAATTTTCTTTTGATGTGATAACAAAAAGAGTGCTGTGGAGTATAACGATCAACTTATCCAAATTATAGAACATTGTACTTCTTCAGAAAAAACTATGTATCAAGCAATTTCTGATAATAGTTCCATTTCTCTTGTATCTGCTTCTGTTGACGAAGCAATTAAAAATTGTAAAGAATCGCAGTCTGAAGCAAATGATCTTGATGATTTTGATGGAGAAACAACATTTAGAGATGCAATTCGTGATTTACTTAATTTAGAACTTCATTATTTATGATTAATCGAAGAAAGTTTAGTATATTATGATATAAAAACGATGACTGAAGATCAAAAATCAGCTTATCAATTATTAAGTTCCAATATTGAAGAAGATGAAACTAAAAGTTATTCTTTGATTCAACAAGTTACCCAAGAGCAGGAAAATTTTGCTCAAAAATACGATTTTTCGTTAGAAAATTAATTTTATTTTGTTATCATTATAACTCATGAAAAAATTATTTGTTCTTCTACTTTTAGGTAGTATATGATTTTGTCTAACTGGATGTGATCTTTCGACTAATGTTTTTAAATCATCTTCTGAAGATTCAGAAAAAGAGAACATTACTTCTACAAGTTCACTTTCTAAGAAGACAACAAAAACATTGGAGAAGAAAATTTCTTCTTACAATCTTGAAGAAAATGACGAAGAGAATGACGAAAATATAGAAGATATGGAAGCTGTTGATTACAACAATGCTATCATAGATCTTTTGGATGAATGTATGTGATGGGAAGCAGAGTTTTATGATATTTTAGAGAGTGATGATGATTTTCCTGATGATTTTATAGAAATTTTTGAGAACACTTTGTATGCTTGTCAAACAGCACAAGAAGAACTTCAAAATTACTCATCTTTCGAGGGTGATTCAAGTTTAGCTGATGCAGTAAATGAGTTCTTAGAAGTAGAAAATACGATGTTAGATCTCTATAATGAATATTTTTCTCTTGAGGAAGACTTAGATGAGGAATCCGAAGAAGAATTTTGGGAAACTATAGATGATTTAGATACAGCTTCATCAACACTATTTGAACAATTAGCAACCGTTCAAGAACAGTTTGCAGAAAAATATGATTTTAGTTTAGAAGACGAAGAAGAATAGTTCTTCGTTTTTTTTATTTTCTAAAAGATTCTAAAAATAGTTTTTTGTCGAAACGAATCTTTCATCAAGCAATAGTTCTTTTTATGTAACTATTACTTTGGAAGCTGTACATCAACAAGAATAAAGTGTCAGATTTTTTTTCTTTTTTTTCTTGAAAATGTGGAAGATTTTTTTATAGTATCATTGTTTTTAATTTATTTTTTAGAAAATATGGCAGACGTGACACCTTTGGAAAAGGTTAGAAATCTTGGTATTATGGCACATATTGATGCTGGTAAGACCACTACAACGGAAAGAATTTTGTTCTACACAGGGAAAACTCATAAAATTGGAGAAACTCATGATGGAGAGTCTCAAATGGATTGGATGGAACAAGAAAAAGAAAGAGGTATTACTATTACTTCAGCAACAACGGTATGTTTTTGGAAAGGATATCATATTAACGTGATTGATACTCCAGGACACGTGGATTTTACCGTTGAAGTAGAAAGATCTTTGAGAGTACTTGATGGAGCAGTAGCTTTGCTTGATGGATCTCAAGGAGTAGAACCTCAAACTGAAACAGTATGGAGACAAGCTGACAAATATCGTGTTCCTAGAATGATTTATGTCAACAAAATGGATAAATTGGGAGCAGACTTCTTCAATTCATTGGATTCTATCAAAGAAAGAATGACAGATAATGGAGTAGCTATCCAAATTCCTAATGGTAAAGCTGATACTTTCGAAGGAGTAGTAAATCTTATCAACATGAAATATTACACTTTCGAAGGAGATAAAGGTTCAGAAGTGGTTGAACATGAAATTCCTGCACATTTACAAGCTCAAGCTGAAGAATACAGAGAAAAAATGTTGGATACTATTTCTGTATTTGATGATGAATTAGCTGAAAAATTCCTTGAAGGAGAAGAAATTTCAGAAGAAATCATTAAAAGAGCTATCAGAAAAGGAACTGTTGAATGTAAATTACATCCTGTAATGTGTGGTTCTTCTCTTGGAAATAAAGGAACTCAATTATTACTTGATGCAGTTACTGATTTCTTACCTTCACCTCTTGATATTGGAGAAATTGAAGGAGAAGATGTTGATGATAGTGAGAAAAAGCTTTACAGAAAACCATCTGATGATGAAGCAGTTTCAGCTTTGGCTTTCAAAATCTTGACAGATCCTTTCGTTGGAACTTTGACGTATGTAAGAGTTTATTCTGGAGTTATTAGAACAGGAGATACTCTTTTGAATCCTATTACAGGACAAAAAGAAAGAGTTGGAAGACTTTTGATGATGCACGCAAATAAAAGGGAAGAAATTACAGAAATTCATGCAGGACACATTTGTGCTTTCTTAGGACTTAAAGATACAAGAACAGGAAATACTCTTTGTGATCCAAAAGCTCCTATCGTTCTTGAAAATATGGAATTCCCTGAACCAGTAATCTCAATCGCTGTTGAACCAAAATCCAAAGCTGATCAAGAAAAAATGGGACTTGCATTATCAAAACTTTCTTATGAAGATCCTTCTTTCACCTACCATTCAGATGAAGAATCAGGACAAACTATTATCTCAGGAATGGGAGAACTTCACTTGGATGTTATTGTTGATAGAATGAAAAGAGAACATAAAGTAGAAGTAACAACTGGAGCTCCTCAAGTAGCTTACAGAGAAACGATTACTCAAGATGTTGAAGGAGAAGGACTCTTCAAAAAACAGACTGGAGGTAGAGGACAATATGGACATGTATGTTTGAAATTGATCCAGAATTCTGAAAAAATCTACGATTTCGAATCTCAAATTAAAGGAGGAGTTATCCCTAATGAATTTATTCCTGCTATCGATAAAGGAGCTAAAGAAGTTGTAGCTCAAGGACTTTTGGCTGGATATCCTATTATCAATGTGAAAGTTATTCCATTCTTTGGATCTTATCATGATGTGGATTCTTCAGAAGTTGCCTTCAAAGTAGCTACTCATATGGCTATGAAAGATGCTTTCTTCAAAGCTAAACCTATTCTTCTCGAACCTATCATGGCTGTAGAAATCGTTACTCCTGATGAATATACAGGAACGGTTATGGGAGATCTTAGTTCAAGGAGAGGAATTATTCTCGGACAATCTCCAAGAGGAAACGCTACTGCTATTGAAGCAGAAGTTCCATTAGCTGAGATGTTCGGATATTCTACAGATCTTAGATCAAATACTCAAGGTAGAGCTCAATTTACAATGCAAATGAAAAAATACGAGAAAGTACCTGATGTAGTTGCTAAGAAAATTATCGAAGAAAGAGCTGGAAAATTCAGAGGTTCTTCTGCTGATGATGAATAGAAATAAAATTGGAATTTGAAAGAAAAGAAAAAGTCTGATTCTTGATGAGGAGTCAGGCTTTTTTTTATTTTCTATAAAAATTCTATAAAAATATCAGCAAATTTTGACAGAACTCCTTTTTTTGAGTATAATAATATGAGCTTTATTTTAATAAAAAGCATGACCAAGAAAGAATTTATTTTACAAGCGTTAGGATTATTTCCCAATCGAGAAATGGGGTGGGGAATTAAAGCAATGGTAGAAAACGATCAACTTGAAGATCACGCTATCAATGTTCTTGTTGTAATTCTAAAAAGATGAATTGATAAATTAAATGAAGTTGTAGGACAATATAAAATGAATGAAACGATTGAAAGAACTGATCAATTTCAAAAACAACAAGAAAAACAGCAACAACAAGATCAAGAAGACTTAACAAAACTTGATTCTCTATTAGATAATTTTTAGTTCTTACCTTCTACACTATGATAGAACTACAAAAAACGAAGTGAAAGGACTCAATTCTTAACGATTTAGAAGCAAGCTTATTTGATCTTATCAATGATGAATCATCTTGACTTGGAGATTTAGCTGCTTTTGGAAAAAATCTTAGTAAAGAAAATGATGAGACTCCCCTAACCGAACAAAATCTCGAACAATTAAAAAGGGATTTAAAAAACGGATGATTAGTAGATTTTCAAGGATGAATCATTAATGGAGATAGATTCTGATTTGAAGTCATTGGTAATGACATCAAACCAACTCTTACTCCAAAATGAGATGCAATTATTCCCATCAACTTTTGGTATGATAGTCAGAGAAGAACTAAACTTCTCGTCCTTCATATCAAAGATAAGGGAGGAGAGAACATTTATGAACTTCCTGGTTGAGAAAATCTCTATGAGATAGAGATAAAAAAACAAGTTTTTACTTACCAACTTATTTATGATAACAAAGGTTTTCACCTTATCTTAAAATAGCTTTTACTTTATAAATTATCAAAAATGGCATTAGAATTATGAAATCAAGAACAAGTTAAACAGATTGATGCGGGTAAAGAACAGGGGAAAGAAAATAAAGACCTCCAAAAAGCATTGAAAGACATCACCGATCTTATTAAAGACAGCACCCAAAGTCAAGAACAAGCACGTGAGGCTTTAAATGATCCTAATTTAGGGAAAAAACTTTCTAATGTAGAAAATGTTGTAAAAAATTTTAACAAACTTCCTGTTTCTTTACAGGGAAAATTTACTAGTACTTACATGGATACCATCACTACTCCACTCGAAAAAAATTACAGTTTTCTCAAAAAAGAAACCAATGCAGATAAAATTGATAATGAAGAGAGTGCCGATTGAATTGCAGAATCTTACACTGTTGCAGATTTTGAATCTCTCAAAAGTGCTATGCAACTCGCAAAACAAGTTGATGGCGAAAAATTTAATGAAGTGAGCAAAGAAATAGTAAACAATATGGGAAAAGAAATTGAAAATTCTCATATTTTGGATTCAATCCAAAAAGTATCCGAATCATAATCTCAATATCCTATCTTAACAAAGAAAAAAAATCTGAATCTCCGTTTTTGAAGCAATTCGTAACGAAGAATCAGACTTTTTTATTTTTTGTATTTTTTTTATTTTAGGTAATACAAATAAAGATTTTCTTTTTTTAACATTTTTGCTGTTTCTACCACTTCTTCATAAGAAACATTAAGTAAATGATTTAATACTTCTTCTAAACTCTCTAATTGGAGTTTATAAACAAATTGATTTCCTAAGAAACTTGCAACTTCATAAGGACTTTCTAATCCCATTTGAAAACTTCCATTTAAATAACTTAAAGCATCATCATATTGTTCTTTCGAAAATTGCCCTGATGCTGTTTTCTCAATCATCTCATATAGTTTACCTATTCAAAAGTCTCTTTTTTCTTTATCAATTCCTGCACAAATCAAAAAATTTCCAAAATCATTACAAGCCTGATGAGTAGAGTATACATAATAGCAAAGTCAGAGTTCTTCTCTTATTTTTTGGTATAAAAGTGAAGAGGTATTTCCTCCAAGAATTGTAGAAAGAACTTTTGCTGAGTATTTTTGATTTTGCATATAATCAAATCCTTTTGCCGATATAATTAAATGACTTTGTTCAACTCCTTTTTCAAAAAATGATTCATGTTCTTGAGGGGAATATCCTGTAAAAGGTATTTTTTCAAGTGTTTTTTTATCAGGTAAAAGAGAAAAAGTCTGATCTATCTTTTTTTTCAATTTCTCTCCTTCCAGGATTTTCCCTGCAACCACAATAAAAAGATTATCTTTTGTGTATAACTGATTTTTAAATTCAAAAAGCATGTCCTGATTAAAATTCAGAATATTTTCTACGGTTCCAATTACTGATCTTCCGTAATTATTTTTTCAAAAAAACCACTCCCCTCGGTTCTGTTCTAAGACATCTCTCGGCTCATCCTCATACATTTTGAGTTCTTGAATTACTACTCCCTTTTCTTTTTCCATTTCTTCTGTATCAAAACGAGCAAATACCATCATGTCTGATAAAACATCAAATGCAGTTTCTCGATAATTAGGAGCACATCTCACATAATAAGCAACTTTTTCTTCTGATGTAAATGCATTAAAATCCCCTCCTATTTTATCTATTGCAAGAGAAACTTCTTTAGGCGTTTGATATTTTTTTCCTCCTTTGAAAAACATATGTTCCAAAAAATGACTGATTCCGTTATGTTTCTCATCCTCATAATACGATCCTGCTTTACAATAAATTTTAATCGTAATTGAATGGGAATCTTCCATCGGAGCAAAAATACAATCCACTCCTCCAATTTTTTCAATTGAAAACATCTTCAATAAAAAGAAATAAAAAAATCTGACTCTTTATTTTGTAATATCGATTTCTCTCAAAATTTCAAATTTAATTCTTTTCTCAAAAAAATTTTCTTCCCCTTTTCCCTTAATAAAGGACTTTTTCAAACTTTTTCTCTTGATAATAAGTCTTAAATTTTTATATTTAAGTTGCCAAATCATTTATAAGATCCGATAAAAGATTTTTGTCGGATTTTTTATTTGAAAAAAATAATTTATAATGAAGAAAGCACTAATAACATGAATAACAGGACAAGATTGATCATACTTAGCTGAACTTTTGATAAATAAATGATATGAAGTTCATGGATTAAAGAGAAGATCTTCATCTTTTAATACAGAAAGAATTGATCATATCTATGAATGACCAGAAGTAAAAAATAGAAAATTGATACTGCACTATAGTGATATGACGGATAGTGCTAATTTAATAAAACTCGTTTCAGAAATCAAACCAGATGAAATATATAATTTAGCGGCTCAATCTCATGTCTGAGTAAGTTTTGAAATACCTGAATATACTACAAATTGTGATGCTATGGGAACTTTAAGATTACTTGAAGCTATCAGAGTCGCTTGATTAGAAAAGAGTTGTAAATTCTATCAAGCATCTACATCAGAATTATTCTGATGAATGGATTATAATAGACCAGAAAGCTGATACAATGAAAATTCTCCAATGCATCCGAGAAGTCCATATGGTTGTGCAAAACTTTATGCAATGTGGATAGCAAGGAATTATAAAGAAAGTTACTGAATGTTTTGTAGTAATGGAATTTTGTTTAATCATGAATCGCCTCGTAGATGAGAGACATTCGTAACTAGAAAAATTACGATGGCAGTTGCTAAGATAACATTATGATTACAAGAAAAATTATACTTGTGAAATCTAGATGCTAAAAGAGATTGGTGACATGCAAAAGATTATGTGGAAGCAATGTGGTTAATTCTCCAGCAAGAAAAGGCAGATGATTTTGTGGTTGCTACGTGAGAATCAAATACCGTAAGAGATTTTGTAAATCGAAGTTTTGAAGAAGTAGGAATTAAATTAGAATGGAAATGAACTTGAGTGGATGAAAAGTGATATGATATAGAAACTTGAAAATGTTTAGTTGAAGTAAATCCAAAATATTTTAGACCTGCAGAAGTAGATTTCTTGTTATGAGATTCTAGTAAAGCCAGAAATATCTTATGATGGAGTCCTAAATATACCGTTAGAGAGCTTTGTAGCGAAATGGTAAAATCAGATATAGAAAAATTTAAAAAGGATGAATTATTGAAAGCTCACGGTTTTGAGATTTTACATCAATATGAATAATTAATATGGAATTAAATGATAAAATCTATGTTGCATGACATAAATGATTAGTGGGATCTGCAATTGTTAGAAGATTGCAAGGTTTGTGATATACAAATATTGTTTATAGAACACATTCAGAATTAGATCTTTGAGATTACAATGCTACAAAAGAGTTTTTCGAAACAGAAAAACCTGATTATGTGTTTTTAGCTGCTGCAAAAGTTTGAGGAATTGTTTCAAATAATACGTATCCTGCTGAACATATTTATGATAATCTACAAATCCAAAATAATGTAGTACACGGTGCATATTTAAATAATGTGAAAAAATTGATTTTACTTGGTTCAAGTTGTATCTATCCTAGAGAATGTCCACAACCAATAAAAGAAGAATATCTCTTAACATGACCTTTAGAAAAAACAAATGAACCTTATGCAATAGCAAAAATAGCATGAATTAAACTTTGTCAGAGTTATAATCGTCAGTATTGAACAAACTATATTTCGTGTATGCCTACAAATCTTTATGGCCCAAATGATAACTTTGATCCAATTAGATCTCACGTATTCCCTGCGTTAATAAGAAAATTTCATGAAGCTAAAGTAAATAATTTACCAAGTGTAACATTACGGTGAGATGGAAGTCCGTATAGAGAATTTCTTCATGTGGATGATATGGCAGATGCTTGTATCTTTATGATGAATAACTTTAATCCTACAGCTGAACAAAATGAAAAATGAGAAATATATTTAAATGTGTGAACATGAGAAGATTTAACAATCAAAGAATTAGCGGAGAAGATGAAAAAAATAATATGATATGAATGAGAAATTGAGCGAGATACAAGTAAACCTAATTGAACTCCAAAGAAGTTATTAGATGTAAGTAAATTGAGTGGGTTATGATGGAAGTATCAGATTAGCTTGGATGAAGGAATTAAGAGTGTGTATGAATGGTTTTTAGATAATAATTTGTAATATGAAAATTGTATCATTAATTCCTCTAAGAGGAGGATCTAAATCAATTCCATATAAAAATATTAAAGTCATTTGATGACAACCTTTATGTAATTGGACAATCAAGGCTTCTTTATGATCAAAATTAATTAATGAAACACGAGTTTCTACAGATGATGAAAAAATAAAAGGAATAGCAATAAAAGCTTGAGCTAAAGTTATTGATAGACCAAAAGAATTTTGAACAGATACTGCAAGTACAGAATCAGTTATGATACATTTTATGAAAAATATAGATTTTGATATTTTAGTTACGATTCAAGCAACTTCACCACTAACTTCCCCTGAAGATTTAGACAATGCCCTGAACAAATTCTTTGAAGAATGATATGATTCTATGTTGACTTGAGTATTAACTAAAAGATTTTTTCGAACTAAGGAGTGAAAATCATTGAATTATGATTTTATGCATAGACCTAGAAGACAAGAATTTGACTGAACTATTATGGAAAATTGAGCTTTCTATATTACAAAAAAAGAAATATTACAAAAATATTGAAATCGTTTATGATGAAATATTTGAGTTTATGAAATGGAAGAAAAACATGCTATAGAAATAGATGAGCCATCAGATTGGAATATTTTAGAATGATTATTATCAAAAAGTACAAAACAAGATTTTGAAAATGTAAAAGTTATTTTTTCAGATTTTGATTGAGTATGGACTGATAATAAAATAACTCTCAATGAAGAATGACTAGAAAGTTTAACTTTTAGCAAAGAAGATTCTTTATGACTAAATTATTTCAAAGAAAAATCCAATATCCCACTAATAATTCTTTCTAAAGAAAGGAATAAAATTGTTGCTAAAAGATGTGAAAAATTAAATTTAGATTTAGAAAGAGCTCTGGATTGAAAAAAAGAATATATAGAAAATTATTTAAATGAATACAATTTGGAATGGGATAATGTGTGCTACATATGAAATGATTTGAATGATTTAGAATGTATTAAATTGGCTAAATACTCTTTTTGTCCAAACGATGCAAATGAATACATAAAACACAACTCAAAATACATATTAAAACATAATTGATGAAATTGAGCTATAAGAGAATTATTAGATTTAATATCCAATTAGTTATATTTTATATTATTAATTATATTACCATGGAATATAAAAAACCTTTCGTGATTGCAGAAATAGGATGTAATCATAAATGAGACATGGAAATTGCCAAAGAAATGATAAAAATGGCAAAAATTTTTTGTAAAGTAGATGCTGTTAAATTTCAAAAAAGGTGTAATAAGGAATTATTAACTCCAGAAGAATATAATGCTCCGCATCCAAATCCAGTAAACAGTTATGGTAAAACTTATGGAGAACATAGAGAATTTCTTGAATTTACAGCAGAACAACATAAAGAATTAAAAGAATACTGTGAATCAATATGAATAATATATTCAACTTCTGTTTGGGATTTAACTTCTGCTAAAGAAATTGTTGCACTAAATCCTCAATTTATAAAAATTCCATCTGCTTGTAACTTAAAATTTGATATGTTACAATATATTTGTGATAATTACGATGGAGAAATTCAACTTTCATTTTGAATGACAACCAAAGAAGAAGAAAAGAAAATAGTAGATTTCTTCGTTAAGAACTGAAAAGCTAAAAATTTAATAATATATGCTTGTACTTCAGGATATCCTGTACCATTTGAAGATATTGCATTACTCGAAATTACTAGACTAAAAGAAGAATATGGAAACATTGTTAAAGAAATATGATTTTCGTGACATCACTTATGAATTGCTGTTGATGTCGCTGCTTATACACTATGAGCTTGTTATATAGAAAGACATTTTACACTTGATAGGACATGGAAATGAACAGACCATGCTGCATCATTAGAACCAGATGGTATGAGAAGGTTAAAAAGAGATTTGGATGCCGTGAATAAAGCTCTAACTTATAAATCAAAAGATGTATTAGACATAGAAGAAGTTCAAAGAAAAAAATTAAAAAGATTTTAATTAACTCAATACATATGTTTGAAATTTTTTTTAGAATATGAAAATTTTTAGAAAAAATACTTCCTAAACGGATATTTAATTTTTTATGATTTATATTTGATTGTTTATATTTTATTCCATCAGGGAATAAAAAACTTGTTGAAAAAAATAGTTTATTAAAATGAATATGAAAATGAAAACGTGCTTTTATATTGGCAACATGACCAAGCATAAATGATAATGATTTAAAAGAGTTAAAATGAGAAGACTGTTTTTCTGTCAGTAATTTTTTTCTTCATGATGATATAAATGTAATTAATCCTAAATATCATTTTTTTGCACCATATCATAAACCTCTTATTCTTGAAAATTATATTGAACGATTAAAACAAGCTGATAAAACTTTGCCTAAAAACACAAAAATCTTTTTATGACATACAACAAAACAGTATGTGGATAAATATAATTTATTTCCAAATAGAGAAGTTAATTACTTATATTTGTCGCCTTTTGCTATAAAAAGTAATACAAATATAAAATATCCAGTACTTTCACCTATAACATGACCACACATGATTTTCCCTGTTTTGTTTTATATGTGATATTCTGAAATATATTTATTATGATGTGATCATAATACATTAAAAACATATTGATGAGATAGAAATGATTTTTACGATAGAAAGAAAGACATTAGAAAAAATGCAGCAGATAAAAATTGATGGATGTGAAACATTATTGAAGAATTAGAGGCTAATTTAAAAATGTTTAATCAGTATAAGATATACAAGAAAATAGCCGATAAAAAATGAATAAAAGTTATTAATTTGTCTGAAAAATCTTGGTTAGATATTTTTGAAAAATCAAAATTAAATAAGATTTTAAATCATTAATTATTAAATAAATAATGAATGAATGAATGAAATATATTGCGATAGTGAAAAATAAAATTAAAAATTGAACTTACAGACTTATTGATAATAAATGTCTTTGCTGAAATAATGATGATACTAAAGATATTATTATCTCTAAAAATGATAGATATTGATTTAAAATTCCTCAAATATTGTGCACAAAATGTTGATTAATAAGGAGCTGATTAATATTTGATAAAAATTCTAACACAGAATTTTATAAAAATGAATATCGCACAATTTATGTTCCGAAAGATATAAAACTTTCTAAATTTTTTGAAAATCAACTAAATAAAGGTAAACAATTCTACGAATTATTTTCTAAACATGTAAAATCTGATACTAATCTTACAGTTTTTGATGCTTGATGTGGCGCTTGATGAATGTTAATACCACGAAAAGAAAAATGATTTAAAACTAAATGATGCGATTTTAATACAAAGTATCTAAATTTTTGAAAATCTAAATGATTAGACTTGATGTTTTGAGATGTTGAAGACATATTAAAAAATGAAGAAATAGATGTTCTTATTTTAAGTCATGTATTTGAACATTTTATTAATCCTATTCAAAAAATTCAAAGTATAATTAATCATATTAAAAGATGATGATACTTAATTTTTGAGGTTCCTGGTATATTTTCAATTCATCAACATTATTATAAACCTATAGAATATTTCCAAAATGCTCATGTCTATAATTATTATAAAGATTATTTATTCCAATTTTTTGAGAAAATATGACTAAATGTTATATATTGAGATGAAAGATGTACATTTATATTACAAAAACCTGTTGATTATATGGAATACAAAGTAAATCAAATTGTCATAAATGACTGAGAAAAATATTCAAAGAAAATTTTAAGATATCTAAAAATTAATAAATATTTTTATTGGATAAATCCCTTTTTCATAGCAGATAGATTACTCAAA
>JAFRZH010000007.1 GCA_017442645.1 bacterium
ACGTACTTGAAGAAATCTCAGATTTTCTGCTTGTTTTTTTCTATGAATTTTATTTTTTCTAATTTTAAAAATCTTATATACAAGGGAAGCTCCTCGTATAATTAAAGTAGCTAGAAGAAGACTGACAACCATCATGATAAATTCTTCCATTACTTTTGTTTTTAAAAGTAAAAAAATACTTTTTCATTATAGTTATTTCTTTAGAAAAAACAAATAAAACACGTTGTAAACGTGTTTAGAACCTTTACAAAAATCTAAAAACTTTCATTGATATATTTTTTTTCTTCTTTGGTAAGATTTATTTTTTCAATTGCGTTTACGAGTGAAGTACAAGAAAGAGAAAAATAACGGTTTACTTGTATTAGGTTTGATAATTTTAAATCTGTTGCTTCTTTTTTATACATAGTGATATATTTTTGATCATTTTTGGTAATTTGTTCCAATATTTCATGGAGCATTTTGATGGAATTTTTATTATCAAGATTTACTAATACTTCCAAAATGTCTTGATAAAATGCAAGGACCATTTTTCTCATCGTAATGTAGTCTTTTTGTGCAGTTTCACTGGTACTTCGTTTCCAATCTTCTACTAAATCTCGAACATCTTTTAAATATTTAGAAGAATCTCCAATTCATAAGATAATTTGGTATAAAATCGTTGATTTTTCTACTTCTTCTGTTGTTTGATTATTTTTTTGGTTTACTTGTACGAGAAAACTTAATAAACTCTCTTGTATATTTTTTAGTTCTGAATATAATTTTTTTAAATAACTTTTTCAAAAATCAGCATCATTTAAAAATCATTCTGTTTCAGATTTTTCATCTTTATTTTTTACATCAGTAAAGTAAAAATCCCAAATATTCAAATTATATTTGATAATCATTTTAAGATAGAGGAGGATATCTTGTTTTAAAGCGAGAATAGATAATTCCGTATCTAAGGGTTGTTCTATTTTTTGTATCGCTAGTTTAAGATGTTCATTTTTTTCTGTAATAAATTTTTGAAAGAGTAGAGAAATCTGATTGACAAAAGGAAGTATTAATAAAGCACAAAACGCTCTAAATGCTACGTAAAATCGTGTAAAGCTTGGAATTAATCCAAAATGAGGAATTAAAATTTTATCGAAGAGGATATCAAGGAGAGGAACGCTTGATAAGCCTAGGATAACTACAAAAATATTAAAACCCACATGTCATGCCGCAACTTGTTTTTTTGTAGCGTGTCCTCCCATCGAAGCAAGTACAATAGTAATGGTTGATCCTAAATAAGCTCAAAATAAAATGCCCAATCAAGCATTAAGTGAAATTAATCCTGAACTTAAAGAAGTTAAAGCGATGATAAATGTAGCTGTTCCAGATTGAATTAGCAATGTAATAATAAGTCAAATTCAAAAAAACAAAATGGTTGGCATGTTCATTAATGAACTTAAATCTACAAGTTCAGTAAAAAACATCATTCAACTTTTCATATAGGAAAGTGCAAGAAAAATCATAGCAAATCAAATGATTCCGTTTCAAATTTTCTGTAGAATTTCATATTTTTTGAGAAAACTTATTCCTATAGCCCCCAAAAAAATCATAGGGAATACAAATATATTAATATCATAACTTACTCCTATTGCTCAAAATAATGATGAAATAATTGTAGTTCCGACATTAGATCCTAACATTACTGCTAATGCATGAGTTTCTGTTAAAATTCCTGTTCATACAAAGGAAAGTACAATAACGGAAACTAGATTACTACTTTCTAGTACAATGGTAGATAAAAGACCAGTAAAAAAAGATGTAATATTATTTGATGTGCATTTTTTTATCATTCTTTTTAGACTCCCTTTTGCAAATTCTAAAACCGATTTTTCAAAATAATGAATTCAAAAAAGGAATAGTCCTAATCATCAGAAAAATTCAATAATTCACTGGATCATTCATCGTAGTAAAAATAAAACACTCAATTATAGTCAGATTTTATTTCTTTTTCAAAAAAAGCGAAAATTATTTGCAAAGGTGGTATTTTTTGTTATATTGAAAGAACTTTATTTTTCTTAAAAACATGGAATATCCAAGACACGTTGCTTTAATTCCTGACGGAAATAGAACCTGGGCTAAAGAACGTTGATTAGAACAAATGGAAGGACATTTAGCTTGATTTCAGAGAGCAATTGATTTAGCAATGCATCTTTTTGAAAAAACTCCTATTGAAGTCTTTACTTTATGGGGATTAAGTACAGAAAATCTTAAACAAAGGAGCGAATATGAATTATCTTATCTTTTTAAGTTATATGAAACAATTACGGAAGAGCTTTATGATATGATGAAAAAGAATCTAGTGAATTTTCGTGTTGTTTGAGATATTACGAAATTACCTCAAGATTTACAAGATTTTCTCACAAAAAAACAAAGAGAATTTTCTTTTGATTCTTCAAAACATTTTGTTTTAGCTCTTAATTATGGATGACAAGATGAAATTTTAAGAGCTATAAGAAAGTTATCTCATACTTGAGAAGATATTACGAAAGAAAATTTTGAAAAATATTTAGATTTTGCTTGATTACCAAATGTGGATTTAGTCATTAGAACTAAACAAAAATTAGCAAAAAGATTATCTGGATTTATGCTTCGATGGATTTGATATGCTCAACTTTATTTTACGGATTTGTATTGTCCAGATTTTACGATAGAGGAGTTTAATCATGCTTTGATGTGGTGGAATACTACGTTATCTAGTCAAAATTTCGGTAAGTAATAGTTTTTATCGGTCGTCATTATACATCCGCTGTAGTAAAAGTTTATGAACTAAAAAATATATTTAAAAATCAATTCAAAAAAAATGAAAAAATCTGGTTCTTCGGTAAAGAATCAGATTTCCCAATTTTTTTTATTCAATCGTGTATGCTGGTTGAGCTGTGAGTTGTTCTTTCCCTGATTCGAGTTTTGCAGGATCATTTGCATAAATTGTATACAAAACTTCTCCTTCTTTAACTTCATCACCGATTTTTTTGTAGAGGTAAAGTCCTGCCTCATTGATAGCTGGACAACCGAGATGTCTGGCAATATAATTGATATTGTGAAGGTCGATTGCTGTCACTTTTCCAGATTTTGGAGCAACAACATCGAAAGATTCTTTTCCAAGTTTTAAATCTTCTGAATTGATATCTGGATTCCCTCCTTGAGCTTTGATGATCTTTTGCATCATTTTTCGAGCTTCTCCAGATTCGAGTTGTTTTTTAGCTAAGGCAATTGCATCGTCTCCTTGAGCTTTCCCAACGATTTCGATGAGTCTTGAAGCTAAGAAAATTGCTTTCTTCTCCAAATCTGCTGGTCTTTTTTCGTGTTGTTGGAGGACTCTCAAAACTTCTCTTACTTGAAGAACAGCACCAACTCCGTTTCCGATCACTTCGTTTGCTTCTGTGATTTGTACGGTCATCTTCATCCCGAGTTTTGTCCCTACAAATTCAAATTTTTGTTTCCAATCGAGAGCTTCTTCCATCGTTTTTACTTTCGCAGTTGGTCCCATAGGGATATCGATCAAAGAATGGGTAACTCCCATAGCATATTTTTTCGCCATAATGCTACTTACGACTTTTGCTCTGGATTGCATTGAAAGAGGATATTGGACTTTGATGATTTTATCATCTGCAGGTGCGAGGTCCAAAGCTCCACCTCGAACAAGGCAACAATTGTTTTCTTGGATCAGATTTTCTATTCCTTTTTTATCAAAATTGATATTCATAAGCACATTTACACATTCTCCGGTAGCAGCAGGGGAGGTGATCGCCTTTGAAAAGTTTTTTGGGATTTTGATTCAAAGAGAAGCAATAATCGGAATGATAATCATGGTTGTCTCATTTCCAGGAACCCCTCCAATACAGTGTTTGTCAGCAATGATTTCTCCCTCCGGATACTTGAACGTAACTCCGGTTTCTGCCATTGCTTTCGCAGTTTGATACATTTCTTCGTCCGTTGTTGGATAGAAAAAACTTGAAGCTACATAATAGGTCATCATAATTTCGCTGAGTCTTCCTCTGGAAATATCTTTGATAATGCTGTACATTTCTTCATAAGTGAGTTCTTCTCCTTTCATTTTCTTTCTGATCGCTTCGTTTGTGAGTGCTTTTGCTTCTGCGAATTTGATAGAAAATTCTTCGCCTTCTTGTACTCCAAATCTTTCTTCGGTTTCGTGATAAATTCCAATGGTTCCTTCTTCGATATCGGAAGAAAGAACGACATCTGCAACGAATTTTTCTTTATTTGCTCTCATGAGAGAAACTTTATCTTCAGAAGTGATTCCAAAAGCCATTGCTTGATTTTCATTGAGGAGAACATTAAATTTTTCTCCGTCTTTCATAGGAAGAATATGAGCTTTTGCATAAAAAAAACATTGATTATTTTGCTCTGTCATTCAAAAAAAATTTATAAAATAAAACACTTCAATTATACGGACTTTTGAGAAAAAAATCAAAAAAAATCTGATTCCTTATCGGAGATTCAGATTTTTTCTTTTTTATAGAGTTTATTTAATCTCATAACTTACATTTACAGAAACGGTTACTTCTGTAGTTCCTTGTTCAAGATTTACTCCTCCCATAGCCATTCCTTCATCGGCCTCTTCAAAAGCCATCATTTTACTTGCAGAAATGGTATTTGCAGTAGCACGGAAAACTCCACCATAAGAATTATCAACGATACTTGTAACTTTACCGAGAGAAATATTCATTTCTTTAGCGATAGATTCGGCTTTCTCACGTGCATATTGAAGTGCAAGTTGTCTAGCTTCTTCTTGTCCTTTTACCGTATCTTTGAGAGAAAATTGTACATTTTGGATTGTCATATTTCCTACATTGGGAGCAAGATCAAGAACCTTTTCTCAGAGTTCTTTGAAATTCTCTCCTTGAAGAGTAATCGTTACATTTTGATTTCCTTCGTATCCGCGAATTTGTCTTTCATCCGTTTCTTTATCCCAGGTATAATTTGGATAAACATTGTAATTTGAAGTTTTGATATTTTCTTCTTTGATCCCCAATTCTTTCACTTTTGCTACAAAATCTTTGATCGTAGTATTGAGGGTCTCTTGGACTTCTTTGGAAGTTGTTCCCATTTCTTGTACTCCGGCAACGATGGTTAACGTGTCAGGTTTTACCTCGATGGTTGCTTCTCATCTTACATGAATCCCTTCTTCCGAACTTGCGATCAATTTATTGGTCCCGCAATGTCCGATGATAAAACATCCACCCAAAATCACAACGGCGAGGATAAGCATTTCTCCAATTTTCATTTTGTTTACAATAATAAAATAAAAAGAATAAAAGTCTGATAGTTTTCCTATCTATAAAGTAAAACGAAATTTTTTCTGTTTTGTGACAAGATTTTTTAAAGAAAATGATATAACAATAATTTTTCAGAATTTTCCCTTTTTTTTCTTCCCCTTTTTCTTATAATATTTTTGTGTACAATTAATTCTTTATACTAAAATGATTAGAAAAATTATCAAAGAAAGTATTAAAATACTTCTTATGAATCCACAATTAATTAGATTAGCATTTTTTACGACTTTTGGTTATACTATTGTCCATATTTTTTTAATATTATATTTTTTTAATACTCTTATCACTACTCAGTATGAAAAATGAGTTAATTTTTCAGATACTTTAATTTATATTTTCAATAAGATTCAAGAGTTTAACATTGTTGGATTTATTATATGATTTATTATTATTGTAATTATTTGGAATCTTTGGATTTATCCTATTGGGGAAGGAGCTATGGTTTATTCATTGAAAAGCGAAGATCATAAATTATCACCATCTATTACTAAATGACTTAAAAAATTTTTTGTCATGCTTCAATTGGAAGGATTGGATTTTAGTTTTGGATTTTATACTTTTATGACTTCACTATGAAGACTTTGGATGATGGATATTTTAGATAATTTTTTAATTAAAATAGTTATTGGTATCCGATGAATTATTGTTTTTTGAGCAATGATTCTTTGACCTTATGCAAAATATTATATCCTTTTAGAAGACCTTCCCGTATTTGATGCTTTAAGAAAAAGTGCATCTTTAGCATTTGGTAACCTTTGGTTAACTGTTAAGGCGTTATTTTTTGAAAAAATCTTATGGATTAGATTTTTAGTTAATGCAGTTATTCTTGTTGTTGTCCCTCTTGCTTTAGTGCATTTAGCAGTTGTTTTTGATGTAATGGATAATCAATCTGTAGAAATTGTTATATGGGTTATAACGGGTATTCTAATACTTCTTTCAGCTTATATTAATGGTATTTTTTCTCTTTTTTTTAATAACTATTGGCTCAAAATCTTTGAAAAAGCACAAAAGAATATGGAGTAAAAATGATACAGTATTTATTCTTCTTGAAAAAAAAAATATAATCTTTACATTTACTGGTGGTTTATTCTCTTTATCTTTCCATGCTTTCGCTGTATTTTCATATCCCTTTTTGTGCTCAGACTTGTAAATATTGCTCTTTTTCTGTTATCTCTTGAGCAACGGAATCGATGCAACAGGACTATCTTCAAAGGCTTCACGAAGAAATTGAATGTTATGGAAAACTTTGTCCTCATGCGGAAATTAAGTCCCTTTATTTTGGAGGAGGGACGCCAAGTTTGATTTGAGAAAAAGAGATTATAAGTCTGATTGAACATTGTGGAAAGGTTTTTAACTTAGAAAATATCGGAGAACTGAGCATCGAATGTAATCCTTATCCTGCAGAGGAAGTACTTCATTTCGTTGATGCTCTACAAAAACAGTATAAAAAACGGCCAAGAGTGAGATTCAGTTTTTGACTCCAAAGTTTCGATAATGAAATTCTTTATTCGACAGGGAGAAACTGTTCTTTCCCCGGTATGGTAGACTTTTTGAGAGTTTTACAACCTTTGAAAAAAGATAATTCGGTTTATAACTTTGATTTTATCGCGTTCGGGAAATTCCATACTTCCAAAAAAGGAAACATTCAACTGCGAAATCAGTCATCTTTAGATTTTTTTTATGATTTCGTGCAGTCAGGATTTGCGGATAGTTTTTCGCTTTATACCTTGGAACTTTTTGAACATCAGCAGTGGAAGAAAACAAACGAGGTTGATAAGCAGTATTTTGGAAATGATGATGAAATTTATGAGGAGTTCGATTTTCTGAAAAATACGGTTTATGATGCGTGATATTCAAGGTATGAGATTTCAAATTTTTCTAAAGTTTCCAAGTCATCTCTACACAACAGAGTTTATCGAGAAATGGAAGATTATTTATGACTTGGAGTTTCGGCTTCATCGTTTCTCTCTGCAAAAAGCCCTTTTTATTCAGATTTTTCAAATTTTTTACAAAAAAAAGGAGAAAGCTGATTGAGATTCACGAATACTCCGTATTTCCCCAAGTATCTCTCTGAAGACTTCGTTTCGATGAAAGAGATTCTTCCGATGTCGGAGAAAGATTTTTTGATTGAAAAGTTTTTTCTTGGACTTCGTACGGATCAAGGAGCCAAAAAACTTCACGAATTTGAACCGGTTTTAGTCGCAAATCGAGAAGAAAAAGCGCAAGAGTATGCAAAACAGGGATTCGTGGTGTATGATGAAGATTCCTTAGTTTTGACCGATGCAGGGATGGATGTGTATAATCAGATTGTTACGGAATTATTGGAGGAGATTTAAAGGTCAAGTAATGTTTTTGCTATTTTCCCACTTACCTTTTCTTGAATGGTCTCTATTCTTTGTTTTGGCTGAAATATTTTCTGGACAACATTTTGATACATTTCTTGGATCTGATATTTCTGAAAGAGTTCATCCATCTTTTTGCTTTGTTCGTTGTTGATATAGTATTCGTCGTTAGCATTGTTGTCACTAACTTTTGTGTAGTGTTTAAGGATATATTTAATAGTTCAGTCTTTTGTAAGCTGTGTTTCTAGTGATGGATCCTTTTGATAGAGTTTATTTACTCTTTTTTCAATGTAGCTCTTGGAGATAAATCAGATTTTTCTTGCTGTTTTATTGATATCTTCAAGGAGTCTTAAAATACTATGATTACTTTCTTTTTTTTCATTACCTTCCTTTCGTTGAGGGGTGACAAATTTAATTTCGCAAGGAATCCCTTTAAAATTTGCAATAACTTTGATGTCTTGATATTTTTGTGCAGTTGTTGCTTTTTTCTTACTTTCTGATATGGGAAGGTAGATATTATTGATAAGAATTCCCTCATCTTTTTTTTCTTGGATATATTTGTAGTTTCCTTTTTCGTCTTTTTCAAAAATATTTCAAAACTTATTTTTAAGTTCTGTAATAGAAGTTCATTGTTCTAGAGATTCTGGTTGTTGATTGAAGTTTTTGTAAAATTCAGCAAAGACTTGTAAAGTATTTTTTATATCTTGTTCGGGATTTATTCCATCACCAATGCTAAATTGAAATCTAATAATATCTTTTATTTGGCTAATATGAGCATAATTAGGATCTTTACTGATTTTCGTAATGGTTGAAATAATACTTTTTGGTGCTCCTTCTAATTGTATCGAAGGATAGTCTTTCTGCATGGTTTTTATAAATTTTTCTAATTCTGTTTTGATCTGGTTTGAATTTTTTTCTCTGTTTTGAAAGTTTTTATCGTTTTCCAGTTGTGCTGCAATGAACATTGTTCTAAAGATAAAAGATTCTCTGTTCCCATATTCTCCATGAATTTGAAAAAAATTATCTATATCGTCGAGATTGTAGAGTGTATAACGATATTTTCTTCCCAAAGGTAAATCGATGATTGGTTTTCATGGATGGTATTTTTCTCCATCTTTTTCTGTGATTGTTGCAGTATTTAAGATGTTGTATGGATTCCCATAGATGTTTGGATGAATGATGTTATGTTTATTGGTAAAAGTACTTTCGGAAACTCCTTCACTTTTACAGTATTCTTTTGTATTGTCTAAGATATTTTTTATTTTCTCTCTTCCTTCTTTTGATAATTTCCCCTCACGTGTTAGATATTCTTTTTCATATCCTTGAAATAAAAATTTTTTAATATCATCAAAGTTCAATAAAATTCTATTGAAAAATCTAGCATTTAAAAGTAATTGACTCCCATTAATTAATGAGGTTTCTGGATGTGTGTCGATATTATAGAAACTATAGAAATTTTGTTTTGCTGATTTGATTAATGCTGTATTTAATTTTTGAATTTCAGGTGTGTTATTGAGTTTTTCTCGAAAATTCAGATTTTCCAAAAGTTTTAATTGTTCTTTATCACAAACATTATTGCTTTCATGTTTTTCCCCTTCCATATTTCTTTGTATTCAATAAAATAACTCTTTAATTATAAGGAAAACTTTTATAAATTCAATGGAAGATGTTTTATAAGATATTGATTATCATGTATAGCAGTTTTGACTGTTATTCCTCCTTTATAGGTAGACAAAAGTAGACAAAAAATTACTTTTTCAAAAAACTTGCTTTTTCTTTTGATAATCTCGTATTGATAAAGATAAGGGCATCGATATCTTCTGGTTCTCGTTGTTTTCCAAAAAGATCTAATTTGTTGGAGTAATGGAAAGGAACGATATAATTATTGTAATGTTTATGATACTCTTTATTAAAAATTTCCATAAAATGTACATTTTTCATAATCGGAGAAATAACAAAAATATTTCTATCTCCGATATTCATTTCCTTAATCCATTTACAAAGAATTCATGCATAAAATTCGAGTGTTTGAATGACGAGATTTTTAGCAAAAGCATTGTTTTCGATCTCTTCATAGGTTTTATATCGATATTTTGAAATCCCATTATCTCTATAGATTTGCATTAATGCATTAATTCCAAGATTGATTGTTTCAATTTTTTGATAAGATCCCTTTTCAACTACAATTGCTTTACAATGGCTATCTCTAATATAAAGGAGAAGAAATTTATCACTTTTAATATTTTTTTTGAGAAATTGAATCGTCTGAAAAGTTTGCGGAAATATCTCAATATTTTTTTGATTTGAAAAATTACCATACTTCTCATCGAAAGTTAAACAACTTTGATTTTTAAGATATACCAAAAGAATTTTAAAATCAATTTCTCCCTTTTCTCCAATTAAAAATTTCTTTTCTACTCCATTGACAGTAATATCATCAATCTGAGAAAAAAGAAAAAAAGATTTTGTTTGAGTTTTTGAAAATTGAATTTTTTCGGTAATAAGACTTTCCAACCAGGGGAAAGTAATTTTGGTATCCGTATTTTGATGAATAGAAAAACAAAAAAAATCAAATCTCTGATCATCTAAAAGGAAAAAATGCTGATATTGAGGATAATCCATCGACATTTCAACAATGGATTCCAAATTTTCGTACAAGGTATAATTCTGAATTCCATAATCCTTTTGTGCTTTTAAGACACGAAATTTAGGATATTTGGGATCAAAATTTTCCTGTCGAAAATAAAACATCAGCAATGAAAAGGGAAATAAAAAGATAAAAAATCTGAATTATCCTCTCGTTCGTTCTCTATTTTCTTCATTCTTCTTCAAAACTAAATAAGCCTTTTCCTCGTCTCAAAAATACACTTCTTCAATTTGAGGATCTAATGTAAGACTAAACGAATCTTTTGCTCCGAAAGAAGAATTGATACCTCCAAAACATTTATAAAATTTGAGGAACAATTGATTATTTTTCTGGGAAGAAGTATATCACCTTACAAATCAAAGAGAAGATGAAATCATAATATTATTGAAAGTAAGTTCATACGCCTCTGAATTAAATGCATAATTCTGAAATAAAACGTCTGAAGTAGTCAAAAATCCACAACCAACGAAATAAAATCCGTATCCTATCAAAAGAATTCCTCAAATAATGATTCAGATTTTTTTCATTTTTTGTAATATTTCCATCTCTTAAAAAGAATGACTAAATCTCAAATCTCCATTGGTAAAAAGTCTAATATCTTTTATTCCATATTTTACCGCAACCATTCTCGTAAGTCCAAGTCCGAAAGCGAATCCCGTTCGTCATTCTTCAGGATTGATACCTGCAGCTTTAAGCACATTTTCATGGATCATTCCTGCTCCAAGAATTTCTACCCAATCGCTAAGTTCTTTTTTTCCTGTTTTCATATTAAAATATTCATATCTCGCATCCACTTCCACTCCAGGCTCAGTAAAAGGGAAAAATGCTGGTCTCATTCTGATTTCTACCTCTTTTTTTAAGGTTGTAGAAAGGAAAGTCGTCAAAATATCTTTGAAATTTGCCATTGAAATATTTTTGTCGACATAGATTCCCTCCGTTTGATAAAACATCACATCATGAGTAGCATCCATCTCATCAAATCTATAAACTTTCCCTGAAACAATCGCTTTGATAGGAACTCCATATTTTCTTAAAATATAATTTTGTGCAGATGAAGTATGAGTTCTCAAAACATAGTTTTCCCCTCTCTCATCTTTCTGATCTACATAAATCGTATCATGCATTTCCGTTGCAGGATGAGAAATCGGAATATTAACGGATTCAAAATTCTCAAATTTAGAAACCACTTCTGCTCCCATCTCAACAATAAATCCCATGGATTGAGCGATTTCGTCAATTTCTCTCCTCGTTTTAGCAGAAAGAGAATAAAAACCTTCTTCAAGACTCTGAGCAGGCACAAAAAGATCCACGGAATCCTTTTGCAAGGTTTGATTGATTTCCTCCAAAAGAAATGCCTTTTCTTTTTTTTCAAAAAGATCTTCGATACTCTGTCTTAATTCCGTTAGTTGTTTCCCTTTTTCTTTTTTTTCTTCCAAAGAAAAAGTAGAGAGATTTTTTAATTCTGAACTAATAATTCCGTTTTTCCCAAGATATTTTTGATAGGTCTCTGTAAGTTGTTCTTTTGTCGTAATTGTAGAGAATTCCTGAAGAATAGTATTTTTTTCAAGCATTAAAATTATAAAAAGAATAAAAATCTGATTGTATACAAAAAAACATTTTGCTTCTTTATATTTAGTATTTTTCAATATTTTTTCAACTGTTTATTACATTTTTATTTATTACATTTTTATCTTATCAAAATATCTTGAACATAATGAGAAAGAATATCTTTAACCTTTTGAATTTCTTGAGGAGTACACGCTTTTTGATTTCAAAGAGGATATTTTCGTCAGAGTTTTTCTCGTTTTGCTTTTCATAAATTATGATAGGGGAGGAGCTCGATTCTTTGAAAATTTGGTAATCACTGGAGAAAGAGTCAGAGTTTTTTTAAATCTTTTTCATCATCGGTATATCCTGGCAAAACCACGTATCTAATCCAATAGTTCTTCTTTTCTTGATCAATATATTTAATAAATTCTAATGGCATTTCGTTTGTGAATCCTGTAAGTTTTTGATGTTTTATGGAATCTATTTGTTTAATATCAGGAAGGAAAAAATCTGTATATTGAATACATTCTTTTACTTCATCGGTCAGATAAAAACCGTTAGTATCAACACAGGTATGAATATTCTTTTTCTTTAAATATTTCAATACTTCTGATAGTTCTTTTGCTTGTAGAAGGGGGTTCCCTCATGAAAAAGTAACCCCGCCTTCTTTTCAAAAATATTCTTTTTCTCTTTCTGCTATTGCGAAAATTTCTTCTTTAGAATATAATTTTCCTCCTTCTAAAGAAATTGTATCAGGATTTTGACAATATTGACATCTAAAATTACAACCTTGTAGAAAGAAAACTATTCTAATTCAAGGTCCGTCTTGTGTCGCAAATGTTTCATATGAATGAATTTTAAGCATTGTTATGACATTTTTTAATGTATAATTTTCTTAATTTACTATTTGTTTTTATTTTTGAAAAGGTTGTATTTTTACTTGATAAGCAATATCCTTTTCGTTTTTTGTATTTCCGACAAGATAAGTAATATATCCATTACTGAATTGATATTCTCCTTCAAGGGTATGAGTACTAAATAAAGCTCACTCTGGAGATACTAAGAAATATTTTGTTTTATCAATAAAAAGGTCTTGTCATCCTATAAAAGTTTGAAGTGTATTTTCTTCTGTAATAGTTTTTTGTTGATATTTTTTTGTAGGAGAACTTACTGCTATTACTTCTTCAATAGGAAAAGAAATAGAGAATAATGTTTGACTCGTTTTTTTGTCAAAAACTTGGATAATAGGAGTTGTTAATTTTTCTCATTCGATGATAACTTTTGTTCCAAGTTTATCCTGATATCCTGTTAAAATTTTCAATTCACCATCTTCTGGGTTAATGGTTGCTAACAATTCTCAAGTTGAACTATATAGTCCAATTAAATTACTTAAATCATAATATGCACCACTAACCGTAGTAATGGTTGTGCTAATTGGATAAGCAGAATATTCTTTCCCTCATTTTTTACCAATTAGGGGACTTTGAACAGAGTTTCTTTCTCTTGCAAAAGACACTTGTCCTTCATCGATATCTTCTGAAAGTTCTGAAGTAATGATTCCTCATTCTTCTGTTTCTTCAATATTTACTACGGTAATATCTGGTGATTTTATTTCGATATTAATTGTAATAATATTTTCATTATCAAAATGATCTTTTGCTGAAGCTTGATATGTAGCAACTCCGAGTTCATCAAAGAAAATATTTTGAAGAATCATTTCATCTTTTTTCTTTTTGGTTTCTTTACTGTTTATTATTTCTCCTTCATGTTCGAGCATCATGCTTTTTAATGCTACATTATCTTCCCAAGCAATTTTTAAATCATAATATGTTCCTACATTTCCTTCCAAATCTTCTCAAGTTCATACTATTTCTTTGGTCGTTCTTCTTATTAAATTAACTATTGCTTCAGGGCCTTTATCATCTCATAAAATTTGTCTTCAAGCTACCATTTGATTAGACCAAGGAGAAGATATCTCTAAATATTTTTCTCATTCATTAGTTGTTTTTTCTCTAAGTGTTGTAATTCTTGCATATTTCCATTTTCTTTCTATATTTTCGATTCATGCCTGAATTGTATCGGAACTTGCATTGTATGTTCTGATTTCTAAAATTTCTTTTTCTTGTATTAGACTATCTTCTTCTGTCTTTTTGAGTTTTTGCTCAATATTTTTAATCTTTCCATTTTTTAATTTGATTGAGTTATTGCTATAATCATAGCTTTGATCAAGGACAAGTAAATATTCTCCATATTCAGGATTAATTTTCCCTATTGTTTTGTCTGTATTTTTTTCTGGTGAAAGATCTATTCTATTCTCAAAACTTATTAAATATCCTACCACATCTTCTGATTGTGAAGCCATCCGAGAAAAAGAAATAGAATCAAAGCTCTGAGATTTAATTTTGAAATTTTTAACTTCTTCTAGTGGAGAAAAAATTCTAATACTAGTATCATCAACTTCAATATTTACTTCTTTATTTTCAAAATTTGGAATTTTTTTCATATAATATTTTTTATAATATGTTTTTTCTGATTTTGATATTCATGTTTGTTCTTCATTTTGATCTCCATATTTTAGATAAATTGTATTTTTATCTCGGAGTAACAATTCATTGCTTCCATCATTATTTACATCCAATTCAAGGTATTGTGTTCAAATCTTGTTCGTTTGTTTTTCTGAATATACAGCCTTTGTTAAACTACCTTTATTATTTTTTACAAATATTCCTTTTATGTATGCTGATGGATCTATCGCCAGAGAAGATGTTGTTGTATCAGTATTATTATTTGTTGCTGATAGAAGAGTTTTTAATTCTTGTTCCTCTTGGTTTTTAATTTTCTCAGTTGTTATTTCTCCATTTTCTTTATAAGCAAGAAGCGTTGGATTTTTTTGTTTTATTATTTTATAGATTCCTATCATTCCCTCTTTCATTTTCTGCAAATTTTGTTGTTTCTGCATATAATCACTTTGAGAAATCTGAAGTTGTTCTGCATTATGGTTTTTGAGAGCATTTAAATATCCATTTACGATTTCTAATTTATTGTCAAGAATTAATTCAAGAGGATTTTCAAGAGAATTTAAAATCTGAATCGTATCATTTGTAGTAGTGAAAAATGGAGTTGAGTATGCTAATTCCATATTTTCTTTTGCAGTAAATTCATTTCCATCAAGATATGCAAGGAGTGAATCAATTGACTCTCCTCAAGAAAGGAGATTTTCAGCAAGAAGAATTTTTTCTTTTTCTTGATTAATCAGATTTTTTACTTCTGTTTCTATTTTTTCTATTCCTTTTATATTAGGATTGATGGTTATGTTATGCTGAACCTCTTTGGTTATCTTTTTTATTCTGTCATTAAGTTCAGTATTATTACTTGTTTTATAGTCAAATGTTTTTAATGCAGAGAGGAGTCTTGCTTTAGCTGTTTCATAATCCACATATTCTAATTCATCAGAAGTTTGTTCTTGCATTTCTAGAAGCTGTTCATTGATGTCGTTCATGGAAAGTTCAATATTTCCATTTCCTACTTTACTTTTTCACTTTTGATTTTCTTTATCCATACCTTCTTGAAGTTTTTGTTGAGCTTTATCGATTGGTTCAGTTAATGGTGCTAATGATTGTTGGGTTTTATCGATTGTTTCGTTGATTGGTTTTGATGCTTGTTCTAACAATTCTGCTGTTTTTTCATCTGTCCAATCTTGCATTTGGTACGTTGCTTCACTTGCTTTATTGCTAAGTTCTTGAGATTTTTTGTTTAAATCATCTTTAACTTTGTAGGAAATCTGATTTAGATTTTTAGCTACTCCATCTAAAAATGCATAAATTATACTTGAATCGATTTGTAAATTTACATGGCTTGCAATTTCTATATCAAATCCTACAGGTGCACTATTTTTTGCTTCGAGTCTCAATTTATCCGTTAAATCTATAATATTATCAAACCGTGGCACTTCATACGTTCTTTGAGTTAATTGTTCTACTTTTGCTTTTAATGATCCTTCAGCAACAAGTCCAAGATTTTGTTTTACTTTACAATAAATTTTTCCTATTTTTTCAAAGGCAGAAAGTATTGATTCAAATTTTGATGGTAATTTAGGAATTGCTGGAGCAGGTGGTAGTAATGGAAGTTCAATATCAACATTTGGTATAAATGATGGTAATTCTGGTAAGGTTGGTGGTGCAGGTAATTCTGGGATTGAAATATCGCTATTGATAATAAATGGCGTGAGTTTGTAAATAAGTTTTAATTTCTTTTGAAAATCTGCTAAGTTTATATTTGATAGATCTAATCCGATATCTGGCATTTGTGGTAGATCTGGTAGTTGAGGTAAATCAACTTTTATTGTTTGAAAACTAAAACTTGGCAAAAGAATACTCATTCAGAGATTCACATCAGAAAAATCTAGTGTAATATTTGGTAATTTAAAATTTGGTATTTGTAAAATTGGTAAATTAATTCCATCACAGAGAAATGAAAGTTTACAACTGTATTGATCATAATTATCATTTGTACATGTAGAACATTTTGCACCCCAGTTTGCTGAAAAATCTATCAACACCTGATAACTTCTAATGGTACTGATAATAAGAATAATTGCGTCAACATATTGTTTATATCTGTTTGCATTGGCATTCATCCAATAAGAGAAATATCCTAAGAAATTCGTTAAAACATTCGTAATTTCATTGATATATCTGTCTAGAACATGAATCCATTCGTAAAGTTGGAAAGGGAGATCTCTATATTGTTGAAGAATTTGGATATTCCTGTAGACTTGATCTTGAAGTTGTTCATATTTTTTGATGAAATCTGCAATGATTTGGAGATTCTGAAGGTCGGTTGTTGTACAATTTCCCATTGCTCATGAAAGCGTTGTTTTCTTTTGTTCTTGAATATTACCAAAACCTTGGCTTTGATCAGACTTTTCATCTTTGTTTTCTTCATTATTAGTAGAACTTCCAGTAGTACTTCCTGTTTTTTCTTTTTTATGTCGTCACTCTAAGATTGAGTCTCCACTATGATAATCATTGAGATTGAAACCGCTTCGTCCTACGTCTTTTGATCCTCCCACGTTTCAAAAACAGAAAGGAAGAAAATAATTTAAAGCAGATTGCCAATTTCCAATAATCTCAGAATTTTTATTTAACCATTGAAGAAGATAGAGATTATATCCATTGATATCCTCTGTTGAAATCATAGGTATTCTGATGGTTACAGTCTTAGTACCGATACTTAATAATTTATTATTTGATAAGTTTTGAGAAAGAAGTTCGAATGGATTAGAAAGTATATCATTTGTATTCATAATAAATTGAGAACTATCGAAATTTTTCATTTTACTCATGATTCCCTCTTTTTCAGCTTCTGTCTGAGTTCAATCAGCTTTTTGTTTTTCTTCTTCTGCTTTTTTTTCTTGTTTTTGTCTTTTTCTTTCAGCACTCGATTCTTTTATATCTGCTATAAATCAAGAAAATCCTTCCACAATATTTTCTACTTCTTTTCCATACTGATCCAATTCGGGCCATTTAATCGTTAAACTCATTCTTGAAAGATTATTCATAATATATCTAATTTGAGGATCAAGCCAGTTGTCAATTAATATTTTTCTAATTCATTGTTGCATAGAACTTGTAATTTTGTTCTTCTTTGCTCATCAAGCTTCAATATTTGCAAACGAGAGTTTGTCTTGATGTTCAAAAGCAGAAGCAGTTGTTGTTTCTGGACTTACATTGATATTTACAAATCCAAATAGATATTCTCCATCAAATTTTTGTACTTCAGAATTTATGTTACTACTATTTCTTTCATTAGGAGTAAAACTATATTTAAATGGAGTTGAACTATAAGTTCATGTACTTTTATTTTTTCCCTGAATTAATGGTCATTCTGCTTTTGTTTCACAAACATTTCCTTGAAGTTCTTGAATGTATGGTTCAAAATTTTCTTCTCCATCTTCTGTTGTTGCACCATCTCCTCATCCTTTACATTGTGGTTTTATGACTGTAAGTACACAATTCCCTCACAGAGATCAAAAAGGTTCTGGAATATTTTTTCCAATAGCATACGGTCCCATACACAAAGCAATACCAACCTGTGCTGTGAGTGTTGGCATTACATAAATTCTAACCATAGATGGATATGTTCATCCTTTAGCCCAAAGAAAATCATCTCAAGGTCCACTCATTCCCCATGGGAATGGAGACGGAACAGCTCATACCGGTGTAGGAACATATATTGTTCCTGGAAAATGAAATACAGGTAAACCTCTTCATAATGTTTGTGTGACTGGAGGTAATTGAATACATCCAAAAAGATGATAGTCTCCAGGTCCCAAAAACGCTTGATTAAACGGGATAGGGAGTCCCTTACAACTATTTTTTCCTCAAAAAGTAAAACCATTACAAAGTCATTTTGCTACATCTTGTAATTGTCCTACAATATTTGTATTAAGCCAATTTTCAAATTGTTCAGATCAGATTCCAATATTTAGCGATTCTCCTTTTAAAAACGCATTTCCAAAAGCGTCTAAAATAGATTGGAGTTCATTTACTGATGTATTTACAAGATTTTCTGTCGTTTGCTCATCTTGTTTTAATGCATTTTTCGCAAAATCTTGGGTAGCATTTTCAGCATCATTTGACGTTGATACTGTTTTGTCAATAAGCTTTTGTAAATTGAGTGTTTGAGAAGTATATCATCTTTTATTTTTATCTCCTTGACTTAGTAAAACATTCTCAACTTTTACACATCCATCTTGAGGTTTGTTTACAATATCCTTGTATTTATCATTTATAAAATTCTCTCAAAAATCTTTTCCATCTAGATCTTTAATAGAGATTTCTCGTACAGGGTATCCTGTATATTTTAGGTTATAAGAGAATTGAAATGAATTTCCTTTACTTAATTCTATATTTTCAATAAAGTAAGTAAAGACATCGTTTCCTTCAACTAAAATATTTTTATTTTTTGAAAAACTTTGATTAAATTTGAAACTTGTTGGAACTCCAGGAATATCACTTTTTTCTTCATAAGTCCATGGTCCGGAAATTATATCTCAAAAAGCTCCTTGAAAAAATTCATTCGCATGGACAATTCCATTTACTATTACAATATCACCTTCTTCAAGGTTTCCCCCATTGATATCTTTATAGGTTTTATAAATAGATACCTTTTCATTTTCGAGGTAACTGATAGGGATAAAGGTATGGGTCGCTTCTCATTCTCCTAAGAGATTTATTGTAAAGTCTTTATATTTTAAAGATTCTTCCACTCCTGCTGCTGTCATTGCATTAATATCTATTCCTTCTACCATTATATTTTGGGTATTCTCGACTTTTGAAGTTATTTTATCCATGTCTTTAACTTTAACCTTTCCCATTGGTACGTCTAATCATGCAACTTGTTTTAAAGTCTCAGGGGAAACAAAATCACTTACATCATTTATTTCTGTTGTATTTGGTCTTTTTAATCATTTTCGATGAACCATACTTTCATCAACAATTTTTATATTAGAATCAATTTTTAATCCATGATAATCTATGATTTTTTCGGAGTTATTTTTTTGTCTCTCATACCATTTCTCATCACAATATGTTTTCTCTTTACTAAGAAAATTAGCGCCATCTTTATTGGATCATCCATAGAAAATTTTAACATATCCTCTATAATCATTAGTAATAATATCTAAAATATTATCTTTATCCATATCTTCAAGGAAAATTTGAAAAGCCTTTGAAATATCCATTGGAGAATCAGATTTTTCTCCTTCTTTTACATTAATATTTAAACAGACTGGAACTCCATCTACGTCAAATTTTCATCCTTCATTCGTATAAATCCTTAATTGATTTGCTGTTGTTTTGATAATAATATCTTCATATCCATTACCATCAACATCCCCTACAAAAACGTCATCAATATCACTCGCTATAAACAGTAAATTCTCTAAATTTCTAAAATAAGGTTCTACTCAATAATTTTTTGCAAGTTTTACGGTTCAATCTGTATAAATAATTAAAAGATCTCTTAAACTATCGGCATTAAAATCTATGGTCATCGTTTTAAAAATATTTTTTCAAGGTGTTGTAAAAATCTGTTTTCCTAATCCACCATCATATTTTATTCAAGAGATTGTATGATTTTTAGGAGTTTTCCTTTTTAATATTGGATCTCCAATATTGATTAATAGTTCAGATCCGTAAGGAATAGTAGATTCTCCAACACTTTGACCTTCAGAAAATAAACTAATATTTTTGAAATCTCCTAAAAATCCAATAGCATTTTCTTGAATATTGCTATTTTGAATTGAAAGATAAGAACTTGAAATATTAAAGGTACTATTTTCATTGAATATAGCTAAAGATTTTAATTTATCACTTGTCCCTTTTTCGAAAGTTAAATCCGTAAAATATCCTTTTTGAGATAATTGTATTGTTTTAGGAATAGAAGAAAAATCTGAAAAATAGAAAAGTAATTTTCCATATTCTCCGTTTATTCCCACTTCTCGAATTTGATAATCTCCTAATTTATTTTCCGTAAAAGTAATAGGAGTTATTCCATTTAGCATGTTTGTTATAGAAGTTCCTTCATTGTTTTCTATGATATAATCATTAAATTGATATCATTCATTTGCGAGAAAAAAGATAGTATTTCAAGGTCTCTTTTCATTTATATAGCGTTCTATTGCATTAATATTATTCCATTGCGTTATAATTGAATCTACGTTAAAACTGATAGATCCTATTCATCAAATTCAGATTTCAAATTTTTTATTTCAATATTGTTCAAAAAATGCCCCTTGAATTTCGTAATTATTAAGATTTTGAATAGTAAAATCAGAATCTATTTTCCGTACAATTTGTTTAATATTCTTTTCATTAATAAGTTGCGTTGTAGCACTAATCATTTTCTCGGATTTTGACATTACATTCTCAAGATATTGATTATGATTTGAAAAATATCATCGTTGATTTCCCCAGTCAGAACCAAAATAATTTGCATACATCACATTTAAACCTGTAAGTGGCAGAAAAGATTGATTAATATTTACTTGAATTTTTGGACTTAATGTATTATTAATAATTGGAGTAATAATACCAATTCATCCTTTTAGAGCACGAAATTTTACCTTATCTCAATTTTTATATATTTTTGTTTCTGGACTTGTTAGTTTTTCATTTGTATTAAATCTAATAATAGAATCTCATGAATTTGTATTACCAAAGGCATCCTTTAATGTAATAGTTGCTGTAATTTCTTCTCCTGGTTTTACCGTATTTGTTGTCATTTCAAGTTCTGCTGTATAAGGAGATCCCGCTTTAAATTCAATAGGGAGAGAAATTTGTTCGTATCATGGGATATTAATATACAAGATATCATTCCCAGCTGTTTCTCCAATAATATAATCCAAAGTTGCTAGTGTGTCATTGTATTCAGGTCTTGAATTAGTCACTATTTCTCCATTATCGAATACTAATCCTTGAGATTTTGTTGCAATTGTAATATTTGGAGTATCTGTGTTAAAAAGTTTTGAAAAAGGGATCGATGAATTATTATTTTTAAATTCTAATGATATTATCCCGCTTTGATGATCATTAGGATTTTTTCAGAGGGTAAAAGATAATTTTTCTTTTACTTTCTCTTGAATAGGTTCGTTTTCAAAGATTTTGGTATTATCTATTTTTATAATAAGAGAAAGAGGTTTTATTGTAATGGATTTTTTATCGATAATATTACTATTTTTATCTTGAAGAGTAATAGTTGCAGTAGTATTTTTTGTAATATTTTTTGGTGCGATATATGGAATTTTTAAATTTCAAAAATTATCAATTTCTAATGAATCTCTTTTTATTCCTTGATATTCAAACGTCCCAGTATCTACTTTAAGAGTATATCTTTCTTTTGTCGCTCCAATTTGATTTCCATATGTATCTTTTGCCTTTGGTTCTAGTATCGTTCAAAATCCTGCATAAATATTTTCTAGATTTCCTCAAATATTTATTGAAGTTAAAAAGCTTGCTTTTGTTTCTAAGATTACACTTTTTGTGATACACTGTTCTGCATTACCTCAAGGGATACACGCTTTTACTTTAATCAGACTTTTTCAACTTTTTTCTCCTCATTGAATGACAAAATTTTCTCCTTTATGGGGTTGAAAATTTACGCTTATCGGAATCTTACAAATTTCCTTCCCATTGATAGAAATTCACTTTCCACTTTGACATCCTTCTCATGATGCTGAAATCTCAAATTTCACCACTCCTATATTCTTCCCATTTGAATTTACAGTTAAATTTGTTTGTTCTTCTATTCCTGCTTGTAAAATTTGATCTTTTAAACGAAGGTTGAGATAATATTGATAATCACTTAAACGACTTGTTGGATATTTACTTAAATTTTTTTCATTTTGTTTCTCAATATTCATTTGTTCTGTTGCAACATCTTCTGACTCTTCTCTTGTTATAGCAAATGCTAATGAATCTCCAAGAGCATTCATTTCTTCTCAAAACTGTTTGATATTATTTTTTCGACTATCAATTTCTCATCAAATTCAATCTGATCCAAAATAATTTTTTATTCCTTTTTTTAAAGCATCTCATAAATTTTCTTCGCTTGTGTCTACGACTACAGGTCCTAAAGATTCATTAAAATTAAATTCAACTTTTACTGATTCTTTTAAATGGTCTATCCAACAATTTAATGCAGTTAACCATGGAGAACTCATATCATCAATTTTAAAGATAAGTAATCATTCTTCCATAGGAATATTACAGGCATCTTCTCCATGATTATCGATATTTTTTGTTGGAATATTTGAACTTCCATTATTTACTATTCAGGAGACTTTTGTCTTATTAGAAGATAGACTATCATATCGATTTCCTTTTGTTGTAATATTATCAAAGAGGGGAGTCTCTTTTTCTGCAAAAATATAATCTTCTCAGTCGGAATTAAAATATGCAACTTCATATCAACTATTTTGATAACTTGGAATTACAAGAGGAGATTTTGTATTATTTGCTACTAAATAATTTTCAAGAATGTAGGGGATAGTATTATTAATATCAAAATTATCTCTTATTTCTTGAAGATCTCCTGATACTGTTGATGTAATTGCTCTTTCTGATACCATTAAGTTTTGATAGTAGAGGAGTTCTGCTATTACTTGTATTCCTTCTTCTCATCAAAGAGCATTTTCTAAATCTGAAAGCTTGAAACGGGTATTTTTTCTTTTTGTTGTTCCGTCTTTTTCATAGGGAGTAGCTTTTCGATTTATACTTTTTAAATGTCTATATCAAGCATTTTTATTGCTATTGTTATTATTTTCATTTAATGTGAGAAGATTATTGTATACATCAACTTGGTTTTTGAGATATGTTTTTATTGCTGTTTTTATTTCTGGTATTGTCTTTAAGACTGCGACATTTTTTCCTTCTAAATTTTTCCCCAATTTATATACTTCAACTTTAAAAAGATTTGGATAAATAAATTTTACTTTGGTATCTGCAATTGACTGAAATGTGATATATCTCGGAGAGTCTATTGCTTTGTCAATTGTAAGGATATTCATTCAGGTAATATGTACTGGACTATCTGGAGCACTTTTAAATGTTTCGTTAAAAAGTTTTAAGAATCACTTCTCATTGTATCACTCTTCTCACTCTTCTTCCGGTTGATTTCGGTAAGTTGTATTTCATAGAATTTGTTTAATATTAAATTTTTCCACAAAATCCTTTGTAATTTTTTCTCATGTAAAAGTTACACCATCAACATTTTCATGGGTAAAAGAAAAATCCACTTTATATTCATTTTTTCTTGGGAAGTCAAAAGTCCCTGTAAAATATTTGTTTTTATAATTATTTATAGGATTTTTTATATCTGTTATCGTTTTAGATCTTCATAATCATCATTTTATAATCATTAATCCATGAAGTGAAATTTTATTTTTCTTTTTATCTAAAGCAGTTTTCTCTTCTGCAAGTGGATGAATAATATTTTTGTGATATGTCCCACTTAAAATATTTTGTAATCATGTATAGATATCAAGGTATGTTTTAAATCAACTAAACATCTGATTTCCTGAAGTATAATTTTGATAATGATATGCTCATGAAATAATTTTATAGGTATCTTGTGCTGTTTTTATATTTATACATCAAGTACAATCATCTGACGATTGTCAAGAAAGATAATAATATTCGTAGCGTTCTTTCCCCTGGTTCCCCATTTCGTAGTTATCATACCAATAATTTGGTTTTTGGTAAGAATCTACAACAAAGTTTGTAGTTGTATAATAATTTATGGAGTATCTAGAAGCATCTGGTTCACAATTATAAGTCTGATTTCTTCCTGTTTGATAAAGAATTGGACAAATATGTCCTGTTGTATTCCCGTTTCAAGTAGTATATCAAGTGTAAAAATATTGAATTTTTCATGTGTTATAAGGATGATTTTTTTTCCGTTGTTGATTAATTTCAAATTTTTCCATTAATTTGTATATTGGACTCATTGGGAAGATATCAGGATATTCACAAATCGCGTATGGTATTTTTTTATTGTTCCAATCATTTATTTCAGAAGATATATATCAGCTCCAAGAATTAGTTTCCGTATTTATTTTTTGAGAAAGTCATGTAAAAATCTGTTCAAGTTTTACTCCTGTTCGTCATTCTTTATTTGCATTATTAATCCATCCTGAGAGAAAAGATTCGATAATATTATAATATTTTCATGAAAGTGATGTATAAT
Organism: bacterium; assembly: GCA_017442645.1. The sequence continues at coordinate 24,609 of JAFRZH010000007.1, forward strand.
AATTATTACATACGATTTCAGAATAGTAATTATTGCATTGTAATCAAGGATATTCGCAATCCATTCATGTTGTATCAATTAATTCTTTACATTGCACATTTCCACTTGTAGAAAGAGTATTTTTTGTATAATAATCTTCACAATGATCAATAATTTCTTGGAATGTACAGTTAAACTCTTGTTCTTTTTTATTATTTCAAACTAATTGTTCTTGTGTCGAAAACTGTCAAGTATATACTCATTTTACAGTAGTATTACAGAAATTTTTTGTTTGTTGATGAAGATTTTGACATGTTTTAATATGATTTTCTCAAGAATTTGTACAATTATTTATAATTTCAGTTCTTGTTGAAAGACAGTTATTTTGTGCGTTTTTTACGGATATAGAACATGAATTTAGGTTTTTATTTCGTTCTTTCAAACAACTTCCAGAAAAATTATTTAAATGACTAGAAATATTATTTTCTTTTTGATTATTAGCTTTATTTATACATTTATCTAATTCCATTTTATTTGCATTTTCCGTTTTTGTTCGTTTATTTTGATAAGTTCAGAAAAAATATCAAGATGCAGTATCTCGTGTATTAAAACAAACCTCTTTTTTAAGTTTCCATCGTTTTTCACAAGTATTTCTTTCCTCAGCACATTTTTTTTGATTAAAATTATCTCAGTTACAATATATAGATTGTGTATTATATCAGTCTTTTTGATAAGTAAAAATATCATCTTTTTGACAAGCTTCATATTTTGTCTTTATTTCATTACAAGTAATTGATTCATTCTCGTGATTTTTACCATCTGTGCGAGTTTCTTCTTCTCAATACTCTTTCTTCCATTTAGTTGGGCGATTCATTTCAGTGTTATACATCTGAGAAAAAGAAGAAAGTTGATTATTTATTAATGTTTCATATGTTTTTCAAGGTGTTATAGCTCTATGATTATAATTATTAATTCCTAATTCGTAGTTGTACGAACAAAAATTTTTACAGTTATTTAAAGATATTTCATAATTATTAATGTAATAATCCCATTTCTTACATTCTTCAATTTTTTTGTTTTCACATTCCTCATTTGTATACGCTCTTATCCGAGTTTTCCCATCAACATCTAGAGTTTTTTCGTTTATACATACATTATACCTTTCTTTTTGACACGTTTCTCTTTTATCTTTATAAAATTCTCAACTCCAAGTTTGATCTGCCCAATTAACACATACACTATCAAAGTTACTAGTACAATCAGTTTTTTGGCTTTTTCGTGAATCGTTAAAATTTTTTTGACAAGTTTCAACTTGTCCTGTTCGAATATTGTAAATTTGTTTAATTTCTTTTATTCCTGTAGTTACTAATGTTTCAAGAGTTCCTGTTAATTCTTTATCTAAGATTTGTAATCCACTAAGATTTCTTTTTGTAGATCCTTGAGATTTGATAAAATTACAATCTCCTGTAACCATTTTTAGTAAATTAGCACCTGGTTTATGAACTATATTGTCTAGTAATTCAGTCAGATTTATATTTATTTTTTGAGAGAGCATCTTTCATGATGAAACAATGAGCTCACATGCATTTTGTCTTCTTGTTCTCATAATAGTGCAAGCTCCTGTTTTTGCATAAATTTCTAACTGTTTTAGATCAGAAAATATGTTATTGTAATATTCCTCTCGTGGCTTTCCATTAGTTAATTTGTGTACATTGTTTAAAGAAGTAAAAATTTTTTGAATTTCATTATAAAGGTTTGTAAATTCATTTTTAATTTTTTTCTGTTTATTTTTTACAGTACTTATTTGTGTATATAATTTTTCAACAAGCCCTCTATAAATATCATTTGAGTAATTATATTTTTGATAATTTGAGAGTTCTTTTTCGCCTGGGAACGCATTAAAATGCATTAATAATTCATTAAATTTTTCAAGGGTTATCAATCATTGGTATAATGTTGTCATCCAACTAATAAATAGATTTGTTTCTTTAGCATAATCCTTTAAAACTATTGTAAAAAATTGTATTCCACGTTGAATACTATTTTCTTTCCTTGTATTTAGATTATTTAATATTGTATAATCTTTTGTGATAGATTGCAAAAAATTAACCATTCATCCATTACAAAATGTTAGGATATTTATGGAGTTATTATTTTGGCAATTTCATTGTGGATAAAAAAGTTGATTTACTAAATAATGAACAGATCCAGAAACATTGACAAGCTCTGATTCAAAATCGTTTAGCACTTCATCTAATTTTTGGATTTCTCCAGCAATATACTCATAGTGACTTTGATATTCTGGTAAATTATAAATAACTCCATCAATATATTCTTCTCCTCATTCTTCATCATCAAAAATATCGGAAAGATTTCATCCATTTCCATTATCATCTTCATCTTGAACAGGATACCACAATGTAAGAAAATATTCTAATCCTCATGAGAGAAAATTATTTTCATGTTCCCAATCTGCTGTATAAAAATTTCCACTGAGAATCTTTATTTCAGAAACTAATCCACTAGCAGAACTACTACATTCCCAATTATTAATTTCTTTGAGAGTCTCTTCAAATTTTGGCATATTATTTGAAAAATCTTCTGGAATCGATTCTATTGTATTTTTCAAGGAATTAATTGTTCAAAAGAGATTTTCATATTCTTTAAAAGTTGTTTCATAAAGTGTTATTAACTCATTAATTTCCTTTTTTATTTCGGAAATCCAGGTATCTTTAAAATCTAGAGGTAAATCTGCCTCTTCTTTTGAAAAAATAAAAGAGATTGTTTGAATTACATTTTCAACATCAAAACTACGAAACGAATCTAAAGTATCTTGAAATACTTTTGATTCATCATATAAAAACATGATAGCTTCATAATATACCTTTAATCGATCCGTAAAAATCTTTTGATTTTCAAATCTCTTTAAATTATTAATATCAATATTTCATTTGAATGTATATCAGTCAAATACTTGTTCTATTTTTTCCTCTATTGTACCATCTTCATTTGTTATTTCTATAGTTTTGTCATGATATTGAGCTTCACATCTTCCCTTAATATTTTTTAAGTTATTAAAACTATCATTTATATTTTTTACAAAAACTTTTATTCCTATATCACTATCTCATATAATTTTATCTAAATCATTATTAAAATTTTGTAGTTTTTTATTTAAAGAACTAAAATATGTTTTAAAATCATTAAGGTCTTGGATTGCTGAATTTATATTACTTTGTAAATCTTGATTGTATGTATATAAAACTCCTCAAGTTGCATATTTTGTAGTATCAAGCCCATGATAATGTTCGTACGTTGTCTCTGTATTTGTAACTACTGACGATATTGTTTTATATTTATAATAACCGTTTTCATCTTTAGGTCATTTCTCCGGAAATCAGTTTCCGTTACGTAATTTTTTAGTTATACGAAGTGTTTTTCATCATGTAGGTTTACAAGTTATATCATTATTACTTCCATTACAAGTAAATTTTGAAGCATTCTCAAAAAAATTCATTTGATCTGCACTAAGTTGAAGATAATATTCCCCATCTAATGTTTCATTTGTCTTTGGGTCTTTATTCCCTTCCCATGTTGGATCAAGAATTACCGTTTCATTCGCATATTTTTTCCTTGCTCCATAAAGATGAGCATATTTTTGCGCTAATAAAGATCCATAATCTTGTGCTTGATAACTGTTTGCATTCCATTCCGCTGAATCTATTTTTTTCTGTCCTGCAATATCAAAGATACTTCTTCGAGCTCTTTTATAATCTTGATACCCGCTAATTTCATAAATTCAATTTCAGATTTCATCATTATTGAGATTTAAAGGAGAGTATCAACCATAATTTCTTCAAGCAAATAAATCAAAAGTTTCACAATCTTTATCGTTTTCCTCATTTCAATCTCAAGGATTACATTCTCATACAGGTTCATATTTATATTTCTTACACCACCGACGAAAAATTTTTTTATTCCCTATTCCCCATTTAGAGCATTCTTTTTTTGATCTTTTATGTTTTTTTATTTTATTATAATTCTCGTATTCTGTTTGCATATTCATCATATTGTATGCTCTATTAGCTTCTGTTTGAGTAGCAAAAATATCAAAAGAAGCTCCCACTGATTTTAAAGATAAATTTGTTGTATCTTTACTATCTTTTACTGCATTATTCCCTTGTTCAAGATCAGATTTTTTGTAATTTTTATATTTATCAAAAGAAAGATTTCTAAATGTTCATCTAAAAATACTTAAATTTTTTGCATCAAAGATTGATGAGGCAAGTTGTCAGAAAAAATAATTTCTATAAAGAAATTCAAAGTCTCCTTTTCTTCCGTTTTTTATATTCATTTTGTATTTTTCTTCAAATTCTACTGGTATTACAATATCCATTGCATTTTTTCTTACATTTTCCTCAACTACATCTTCTAATTTTTTGTTATATTCAAAGAGGAGTCCTTGTATTGTGTCAGTTCCTCCATTGAACATATCTTTCATTCCAATAAGTGTTGTTGTGCTGTGTGTATTTGCTTTTAGTGAGTTGGTATTTTCTGCGTTTATATATTCTTCTACAAATCTTCCTCATGCAAATGCATTATCTCTCATAGCAATAGCATTTTGAGTAGAAAATAAGTCAGCATAATTTTTCAGATATCATTCTTTTATACTTTTATCCGTTATTTTTGCAGTTTTCCCATCAGAACTTCCACCTTCAGCAAAATCATCAGGAGCATTTTGTAAATCTTTACCATCAGCCCCTTTAAATCATACTGTAATCTCATTATTATTTTTATTTTGACTATCTTGAAAAATACTAAGCATTAAAGGATTATACCTTAAGTATCCAATATCCTCTGTAAAAAGAATTTTATTTTCATAGAATTCTAGGGATGTATCAAGATAATTATTTTTATTTGCAATAAAATCTTCATACCAAAGATAATCCCCAACAAAACTTTGAGGATTTTTTTGATATGTTTTTATTTTTCAAAAAAAATGTCTATATTTGTCTATATCACTTTTATAATTTATAATTCAATGCCGTATTTCTGCTTGTCATGCAGTATTATTATTTGGAACAAAATACTGCAATTCTTCATTTCGAATATACTTTTGTTCCAGAAAATCAACATAGGGATAAATACTCGGAAAAATATACCCATTTTGATTAATTACGGGAAGAGGGATATCTCCAATAAGAATCGTCCCTATAAGATTAGAATTTTCTTTTTCTATTCCTTCGAAATAAATATTTTCTAAAATTCTATAAAGTTCATACGCATGAATATTTTCCAAATTAATAGGAAGAACTAGAGCTTTTGTATTATCCAATTCTTTTTGTACATACTCTGTTGCATATCGTTTTATATCTTTCTCTATATCTTCATATATTTTATCATCAACAAATACTGCAACAACGTTTACAAGAGGATTAACATCTTCTTTTTTTGTAGCAAAAATTCAAAAACCTTCTATAAAATATTGAATTATAGACGTACAGAAATAGACAAATATCGTCAATGTTATTACAAGTTTTTTTTGGTAGGAATCTTGCCTCATTCTTTATTTTTATTTTAAATATCGATAAATTACTGAAGAAAAAGAAGTTATTTAGAGTATAAATTTATTTAATAAAAAATAAAGAGGAAAAGAAAAATCTGATTATTTCCTCTTGTTTTTTCTAAAAATTATTATTTAATTATTAAATCAGTTTTTATTGATCAAATTAAATAATTCTTGTCTACAAAAAATATCTGTTTTAAATTTTCCTCTAAAATCAGATGTTTTCATAATAGCATCTTTTTTCTCCACCCCTCTCGCCATCATACAAAAATGTTTTCCCTCTAGAACCACTGCAACTGCTTTGGGCTGAAGATATTTCTCGACAGCATCAGCTATTTGTTTTGTTAATCTTTCTTGATTTTGTAGTCTTCTTGCAAAAATATTTACAATTCTTGCAAGTTTTGAAATTCCACAAATTTGATCTCATGGAATATAATATACACAAGCTTTTCAAAAAAATGGAAGTAGATGATGTTCACAGAAAGAATAAAATTCAATATCATTAAGCCCTACAATTTGCTCATGTTCTTCCGATTCATTTGCAAAAACCGTCATTACATCTTCTACTTTTTGATGATATCCTTCAAAAAGTTTTTTACAAGCCTTTTCAACTCTTTCAGGAGTTTTTAAAAGCCCCTCTCTTGTAATATCTTCTCCTAATTCTTGTAAAATTCTTTTTACCTCTTCTTGCATTTTCTTATAAAAAAATAAAAGTAAGAATTTTCTTTTTTAGATTAATTCTATCGGTAAAACATACTGATGAATAGCTAAAAAATGAAATGACGAACCTATGAGCACCACTATATGTCGAATAAGATGAGCATATTTTAACCTTTCTAACTTAAAAGCTATAATTCCCAATGCATAAATAATACATCCTCAAAGAAGTAATACAATTCAAGAAGATTCAATGATGCTGGATAGGGGAATAATAAGGCAAAACATCATTCCTCCCATGAGGACATAACTAATAATATTAACGGTATTGATACTACTTTTAAAATTATGAGGTCTCAAAATTCTAAAAAGAATTCCTATTAATGCTATTCATCGTTCTAAACAAAGAATTCATCGTGACTTCCAACCTTGCAAAGCTAAGAGACAAAGAGGAGTAAACGTTCCTGCTATAAACAAATAAATAGCAATTTGATCAAAATTATGAAAAAAATCTTTCCCCTTTGTTCCTATTGGTAATGCATGATTAAGCGTTGAGGAAATATAGAGGAGTACTAGTCCTCCTCAAAATATTATTGCTCCACATAAATGAGATAATGTTCCCATGGTATTAGCTTTACTCAGCATTAAGATCAAAGCTATCATTGCTAAAATTATTCCAACCCCATGAGAAATACTATTTGCGATTTCCTCAGATTTTGTAAATCTTGGATTTTTACTTGTAGATAAATCCTTTATTTTCTTTTTTTTCAAACTTCAAAACTATAGGATAAAATATCGATTGCCCCATTTTATCACAAAATTATTTTGTAATAATTTTATCGATGAGCCCATATTTTTTGGCTTCTTCTGCTGTCATCCAATTATTTCTATCCATATCTTTTAAAAGTTGTTCATACGTTTTTCCACAATTTTGCGCCATTAATTCTGTCAGACTTTTCTTTTCTCTTAACATTTCTTCAGCTTCAATCTGGATATCACTTGCTTGACCTGTAATCCCTCATCATCAGATTAAAGGTTGATGAATCATGATTTTACTATGAGGAAGGGAAAATCTCTTTCCTTTGGTTCATCAAGACAAAAGTACAGCCCCAAATGATGCAGCAAGTCAAATACACACCGTTGTAATATCACATTTTACATATTGCATCGTATCGTATAAGGCCCATCAAGCACTAACAGAACCTCCAGGAGAATTGATATACATAGTGATATCCTTTTCGGGATCTTGTTTTTCGAGAAAAAGGAGTTGGGCAATCACCGTATTGACAAGATGGTCTTCAATAACATCTCCAACGAAAATAATTCTATCTTCCAAAAGTCTGGAATAAATATCATAAGCTCTTTCTCCTTCTCTGCTTTTTTCAATGACGGTAGGGATTAAAACCATTTTTTGAGTTGAAAATAAAACTTCTTTGTGTATACAGTTTATGAAGGAAATTTCAACTTGAATTTCATGGAAAAGACTTTACACTATTTCTGGTTAATATGTAGTTTTACAAAAAGAACAGAAGTCTGATTCAGATTTTTATTTCTCTTATCTTTTGTATGAACCCAAAAAAGGCATTTACTATTATTGAATTACTTTTTGTGATTTTAATCGTTTCTTTTTTAGTTCCTACTATTTTTACCATTTACAATGGGATTCAGAAGCAAAAAATCGAGATTGATGTAAAACAAAAATTAATGTTTCAATGATATGAACTTTTTGAAAAGTTAAATGTTCTTATTAAAGATTATACGATTGATTATGAGGAATATTTTAATAGAAGTATGATTGGATGTAGTAGTCCAACTAAAGTTGGAGATCAATTTAAGTGGGAAGTGAATAATTCGTGATATTGTAGCGAATTTACTTCTTATGGAAATGCAAATAGGATTTATTTGGGTATGGAAAGAGAACGGGTGTTGTATTATTTTACCCATACCTCTCTCCCTCAAGGCAAATATGATATAACAAAATATAGAACTGATTGGAAACCTATCCTATGAAGACAACCCTTTGGACAATATGCAAAACTCTTCTTTGATGTTAAAAATGATACCGATTTAGATTGAAAACTTGAAGGAGATTCTGATGATGAGGATTTATGAACCGGTCTGCAAGCGATTCAAGATCCTGATAATATACAAGAGCTTTATCTTATTTCGCTTGATGGAAAAGAAAGACTTTTTTTGAGGAGAAAACTTGTAAAACAAGAACATTTAACAGGAGAGATTAATGACACTTCTCGTCCTTATCTTCCTGAAGAATCTCTTTATACGCTTCAAATTTTGAGATTAAAGGGTTTTGATGCTGGTAAAAAACATAATTTTGGTATCATTGATGGAAATACGGGACTTTATGATGGAGTTATTGATACTTGGGCGTGTGATGCGAGTCAAGGTTTTTTCGGTCATGGGCAATCGGTAAGTTGAGCTTATAAAGATTATAAATTACCTAATAATGTGGATGATTGTCGGGTGGATCTCTATCAATCAACGATTTCATTACTTGCGTGGAAAATTAGCATTTCTCCTCGGAGTGATCCGAACCTTGCTTGGAACCAGCAAGAATTTCAAATTCATCCATTTCTTACTTTATTTACTTATAATGGATTGTATCGTCCTGCTTGGAAAAATGTTTCTGATGAAAATATTATGAATTTCTTTTTTCCGCTAAAAACTACATTAAATATAAAAACCTCCTATTTAGAATAGGGGATTATGATTTAATGTTGTTTTAATATAAAACGTTATTTTCTTTTCAGATTTATTTTCTCTATAACAAAATGAATCTTAAGACTTCAACGAAAATTTCTCTCAAATTTACAATTCTTTCTTTTGTGATTATTGCAATTTTTTCGATTATTATCTCATTTGTTTTTTTTGGAACCTGGTATTTTAAACAAAAAGAAATGCTTATTCATAATAGATCCTATGAAAAGCCTTTTTTTCTTAACATGATCGAAAATGAACAAAAGATGAAAAGAAGACAGAAGCCTGACGAAAACTTTACTCCTTTCCCAAATCGTAGAGACATTGTGCAAGAAATTCCTCTTTCTGAACTTGAAAATGAGGAATATTATCCTCTTGAGACCTTAGAATCTTTTACGAGAGGAAAGATTAAAATTTTTACGAAAGATGATAAATATTTTCTGTATGAAACGCAAAATGACATCGTGAAATATGTTGATATTACGGAATTTATCTATGCTCAATTAGAGTTATTACAGATTGTTGGATGTTGGAGTCTGCTATTTCTTTTATTGGTGTACCTTATTTCGCTTCTTTTCGTGAAAAATTCTTTAAAAAATTTAAAAAAGCTGACTGCATTCGCTGAAAACTTGAATTTTAACGATTTATCTTCGAGAATCCAGATTCCATGAGCACAAAACGATGAAATAAAATTGATTGCTGAGGCTCTGAATACTTCTCTTGAAAAAATTGATCATCAAGTTCTTTCTTTGAAAGATTTTATTTGAAATGCCTCTCATGAATTAAAAACTCCTTTAATGATGATTAATACGGAAATTGATCTTGCACTAAAGAAAAAAGATTATCCAGAAAGACTTTCTGCGATTAAAAATACTACGAAAAGAATTGCAAGTTTACTTGATCATCTCTCACTTATTACACGTTTAGAATCATCATATCAATTTGAAGAAAAGGACTTGGTTTTGCGAGAAGTTTTTTCTCCACTCCAGAAAACCTTAGAAATGCAATATCCATGAAAAAAAATTCAATTTCTTTGAGATAAAACAATAAAAATAAAAGCAAATGAAAATCTTCTTACAATTGTAATGAAGAATCTCCTTGAAAATGCTTGTAAATATGCAGGAGACAATGCGGATATTATTTTCATTCAGACTTTTCATTCTTTTTCTATCAAAGATACAGGGAAAGGAATTCCTCTCGAAGAACAAGAAAAGATCTTTGAAAGATTCTGGCAAAGTGAAAAAACGGAAAAAAACGCAACTGCGTCTCATAGTTTTTGACTTGGGTTATATTTAGTGAAAAAGATTGTTGAACTTCAGAAGCGAAAAATCAAACTTATCAGTGAAGTAGGAAAGGGGAGTGAGTTTAGAATTGAATTTAATTAGAATACTTTTCATTTGCATCTTTCTTTAACATTTGTATACTGAACAAAATTTTATCTTCAATACTCAAAACATGGATAATGCAGAAATGATGAATTCTCTTATTGAATTTTGGAAGAAAAATCAGATTTTCCAGAGATCAATTGATGAAAGAAATTCAGGATTACATTTTAGATTTTTTGATGGGCCTCCTTTTGCTTCTGGAACTCCCCATTTTGGGCATCTTTTAACAAGTTCTCTCAAGGATCTTATTTCAAGATTCTGGACAATGAAAGGATATCAAGTAGAGAGAAAATGGGGACGAGATTGTCACGGACTTCCTGTAGAGAAAGCAGTAGAAAAATCATTAGGAATTGATGGGAAAAGAGATATTGAAAATAAAATTGGAATCGAAAAATTTACCAAAGAATGTAGGAAATATGTTAGTGATACCAATGATGCTTGGCAATGGGTAATCGATCATATTGGAAGACGAGCAGATATTGACAATGCTTATTATACGATGCATTTACCTTTTATGGAAACGGTGATCAATTGTTTTAGTAGTATTTACAAAAACAATCAAGTATATAGAGGATTTAAAGGACAACGATATTGTCCAAGTTGTGCTACTCCATTAGCAAATAACGAGGTTTCAGATGGATATCAAGATAAAACTGATACCACTGTTACGGTAAAATTCAAAATGAAACAAGAGAAAAAAGACGAAAATTCTGATTCTCTTCAAGGATATATTCAAGATGAAGAAGGGAAGTATCTTTTACAGTTTTTTGAAAAAGAACATCAATTTTCTGTCTATCCTTTTGCTGGAACACAAGAAGAAATTACAAAGATTATCAATGATTTAGGACTTGAAGTGGTTACTTGCGAAAGACAAAAGGTTTTAAATAGAGCGTATTATCATTTTACGGTAAAAGGAGAGCTTACTAAAGAGCAAACAAGATTTAAACGAACAAAAGTTGAGAATTCTGACAATACTTTAGGAATCCAATTCCTCATGGATGGAACAATTGTTTCTGATCCTGAAGAAATGCAAAAAGTCTTTAAAGATTTTACTACCCTTGTTTTACGAAATACTTGAAAAATCGATCAGAGTTTTACTACTTTTTTCTTAGCTTGGACTACGACTCCTTGGACGTTGCCAAGTAATATGTTTTTAGCTGTAGGACCTAAAATTTCGTATTCTTTGATTTATGATTTTGATTCGAAGGAATATTATATTTTAGGATCTGAACGTTTGCAAAAATATTATAAAAATTCTGAGTCTTATCGAGTAATCTCTGAACAATCATGATCTGAACTCGAAGGTCTGACTTTTGAACCTCTTTTCTCTTATGTAACTAATGCTCCTATTGCTGATGAATACAAAGAAAAGTTTTTCCAAGTAATTTGTGCTGAGTATGTTACCACAGCTGATGGAACAGGAATTGTTCATATTGCTCCAACGTTTTGAGAAGATGACTTTAATGCAGTTATTAATTTACTTCCTGCTTCTGAAGCATTAAATTGGATGTTTATTCCTGTAAATGAGTATGGAGAATATAATGATTTGGTAAAAGATTATGAGGGACAAAGTGTCTTGACGATCAATGATACCATTATTGAAAGATTAAAATCTGAAGGAAAACTTGTAAAAAAAGAGAGCATTACCCATAGTTATCCTCATTGTTGGAGATGTAATACGCCTTTGATCTTTAAAGCGATGTCGAGCCGATTTATCAAAGAAAAAGAGATGAATGCTCAGACGCTTGAAGATGCAAAGAAGATTAAATTTGTTCCTGAAAGTGTTTCCAATAGATTTGTAAATGGACTTCAACAAGCTCCAGATTGGAATATTGCAAGAAATAGATATCGAGGTTCTCCACTCCCTATTTGGCAAAATGTTGATGATGAAAATGATCATTTTTCCATGGGAAGTTTAGAAGAAATTTATCAATTTTCTCGTAGTGGATCAAAGAATTTGACGAAATTTATGTTGATTCGTCATGGAAGAACAAATTTTAATCTTGAGAAAAGACAAGATTGCCGTGGAGATTTAGCACTTTTGAATGATTTAGGAAAAAAACAAGCAGAACAGGTAAAAGAACAATTAAAAGCTGTAAAATCTGAACCTGAAAAAGTGATTATTCTTTCTCCTATGGAAAGAACTCGAGAAACGGCATTCCCTACTTTGAAAGATCGATACACGGAAGAAGAAATCAAAGAAATCAGAGAGCATTATGATGCTTTTCAAGCAAAATGGAGAGAAATTCGAGATAAAGGAGAAAGTATCGCATATCTTCATAATGAAGCAAATGAAACGTTATTTGATCTTTCTCATGGAGTTTATGGAGATTTCTTAGCGAGTGAGTTTCAGCAAAATTCTCAACAAAATCAAATTTGTCCTTGTGGACTTCATGTAACCGTTCCGACTTCTCAAGCTCTTTTTGAAGGAGATGAATGTGTGGATCAAGTGTTTGAGAGGACGCAAAGACTTATTCGTAATCTTGCTGAAAAATTTAAGACACAAACCGTGATTATTTTCTCTCATGGAGATCCGATTCTTGGAATGAGATCAGCTTTCTTCCCTATTGATTATCTTAAAGAGAAAAATAAATATTATCCAAAAAATGGAACAATTCTGACTCATTATTACGATCATGATAAACAAGCAGAGATCGATCTTCACAAACCGTATGTTGATTCGTATTGGGGAATGAAAGAAGGGAAGACGTATAAAAGAATCCCTGAAGTAATGGATTGTTGGTTTGAGTCTGGAGCAATGCCATTTGGTCAATCTCATTATCTCAAAGGACAAGAACATGAAAACGGAACCTTTACAGCGGATTTTATCGCAGAAGGACTCGATCAAACAAGAGGACGATTTAGATCTCTTCATGTGGTTGGACATGCAATCGAAGGGAATAATGCAGCGAAAAATATTATTGTAAATGGGCTTGTACTTGCGGAAGATGGAAAGAAAATGTCTAAAAAGCTCAAAAATTACCCTGATCCTCAATATTTGCTTGAAAAACGAGGAGGAGATGCCTTTAGAATGTATGTACTTTCTTCTCCAGCAGTGAGAGCAGAACCACTTAGATTCTCTGAAAAAGGAGTAGAACAGACTTTCAAGGATTTCAATCTTCCTCTCCAAAATGTGTATAATTTCTTTGAAACCTATGCAAAAATCGATCGTTGGAAAGATACAGGAACGAAAATTTTCTTCGCCGATGCACAACTTACCAAAGAACAAATCGTAAGAATCAATCCTGACATCGTTCTTTATGAAAAAGAAGAAAAGAAAAATCAGATTTCTCCTCTTTTAGAAGCATGTAATATTCAAGTTTCTGCCTTCGACCAGATTTCAGAAGAAGATGAACAACAGTATTTCGAACTTTTGAAAAAATATCACGGAAAAAGAATTTTGCTTTTGGGAGAGCAGTTTTCAACGATTTGGGAACAAGTGTATGGAACTGAAAATACACAAATCCAACAAGGAGAAGTAGTAGAATTGCCAACCTATAAAATCGAAAATGACCTTGATAAATGGATCCTTGCAGAACTTAATAATACAATCACGCAAGTTGATGAAAAACTCAGTCAATACCTCATCGATGAAGCAACCAAGATTTCTATGGAATTTATCGATAAGTTAACTAACCGATACTTGAGAAGATCAAGAAGAAGATTCCGAGCGGAAGGAATGACCGCAGACAAAAATGCTGCATACGCTACGCTCTTTCATGTTTTGAGAACGTATCTTCAAGTCCTTGCACCATTTGCACCATTCTTGACAGAATATTTATGGAAAAACTTGGAACAATTTGAAGAAACTCCAAACGAAGAAACTTCTATCCATTTGAGTTTATTCCCTTTCGCAAGTGAGAAATATCTCAATAAGACCTTGATGGAAGAAATCGCAATGGTTCGTAAAATTATTAAACTTTCTCTCTTTATCAGAGCTAAAAATAAAATCGCAGTTAAGCAACCATTAAAGAAGTTGGAAGTAACGTTAGAGTAGAAATATTGTAGGACGTCTGATTGGCGTCCTTTTTTTTAGAATATACTTTCAGAATAAACTTGATTTTTTAGAAGTTTTTAATAAATATAAAGTGCCAAATTAAACATACAAACACTGTTTTTATTGTTAACAGACAGAAAACGGCGATTAGATCTGCCTCATATTTGTCTGTTGACAGTGTGTGTTTAGTTTGGCGACTAGCAGGTTTAGTTGCCTTTTTATTTATTTAAAATTATCTATGGCTACAAAACAATCTCAGAGAATTCGTTTACTTCCAGAAGCATTTTTTGATTATTCTTTTAATGGATATAATTGTTTTCATTTTGATAAAAATTGAATCAATGAATTTACAAAAACACAATATGATGAGGAAGGATATAATCAATATGGTTACAATTCTGATTGAATTGATAGAGCATGATTTAATGAAGAATGAATAAATATAAAAACTCATGATTATTTCGATACAAATGGATTAGATGAATGGGGCTTTAATAAATCTTGAGTATATGATCCTGTAAATTCTAGTCATACACCAAATAATCCATTTGAGCATAGTGAAAATGATATTAATTTACGAGGATATCCACGAAGTTTATGTTGTGAATTTAGTTCTACGGGGATCCATAAAATCACTCATGGGAAATACAATCAATATGGAGTTGATTGGAAAGGGTGTAATGAAAGTTGAGTGTTCATAGGTAATGACACAAAGTTTCGTAAAGCTATAGAAAATATTGAACAAAAAGAACAAAAAGCTCTTAAACAGAAAGAAAATGAGGAGAAAACATTAAAAACAATCGAAAACAAGATTAAAGACTATGAAGAAGAAATAAGAGAGTTTGAGGAGGAATTAAGCACAAAACAAAAAGAGTTAAATGATATACAAAACACAAAAGATAATGCTAATCAACAAGCTGCTGAAAATAAATTTAATGTTTGATCAAATGTGAAAAAAACATGATGAAATAAGAGAGGGAAAGAAACATTAGAAAAACATGAAAACAATTTAGTGAACGCAATAGATGAATTAAAGAAAAAAATAAAATCTATCAAAGAAGAATGTAAAGATTCAAACAAAAAAAAAGAGCAATGTATTACCAAGATGGAACAATATAAAATTGAATTGGCACAATATGCACAAGATAAATATAATCTCACAAAAGATTTTAAATCATCTTCTAAAGAAACCTCAGATCTTTTTACTACTTTATTCCCTAATTAAAAAAATGCAATTAAATTTTCCTTCTTTTGAAACATTAACTCCTAAACAGCAGGAATTAGTAAATAAAAACCTAACTTCAAGTAATCCTTATCTTTTGGTAAAGTGATATGGATGATCTTGAAAGACAGTTGTAGCATATCATAGAGCATTAAAGATACAGCAAAACAATAAAAAGGTGTTATTCCTATGCTATGGGAAAGCATTAAAAAAGATTTTAGGCATTTATAGCGAAGATAGTAGCACTTCTGATAAGTTCATTTTTAATATAGATAGTTTTTACGGGAAAATTCATAGCAAATTAATAACTGAAATAAGAGACACTAATAGATTTCTCCTTTGTCAGAAAGAGGATTTAATCTGGGATCAGATGACATTCGTAGAAAAAGCAGATATTGAAAATGAGGCTGAATCTATTCCTATGGATTTTGACGGATGATATTTTGAAATTTATGATAGAAATAAAGATCGACCTTATTTGTGTTATACCAAAAATAATCAAAAAATTTATGAAACAAAATGATTTGGAAATACTCAAAAGAGTGATTTTTTGCATATTCTATTTAGTCGATATAAAGAGAATGTCTGATGATATGATGAAATTATCATTGATGAGGCTCAAGATTTATCACCAGATTGGTTAGAATCTCTAAAGCTATTGACTAAAACGATGTCTATATTTTTTGATGAAAATCAAATTATTTTTTCTTGAGAAGGAACAGGAATAAATTCTATGGAATCTATCTTTTGAACAACTACTGAAGAATTAAAAGAAATTAAAAGATGTTCAAAAGAGATTTGTGAATTTGCAGCTAAATACTTTCTTCCTCCAGAAGAAACATCAAAACTTTTAAAACAAAATGAAAATAATATCTCATATCCAGGATCTTATCCTGAAATATTAGAATTTAATCAAGATGAAGAATGGAAAAATGCAATTTATGATAGGATGTTAGGTGGTTCTCTCATTTTATTATCTTCAATAGAAGAAGTTGATAAGATATATACCTTTCTACAGCGTAAAGGAGTAAATCATTTATGAAAATATCATAATAAAGAAAATAGTTCCGATTTTAGACAAGAACATATGATTACCACTTATGAATCTGCAAAATGACTAGAAGCAGATAGTGTTTTTGTTGTTATTACAAAACAAGATTATGAAAATCGAAGGAATGCTCCAGAATGAAGTAAAGAAAAGAATAAATTTTATGTTTTATCTTCTAGAGCAAAAAAACATCTTTATATAATTTTCACTTATAAAGATGAATAAAAATAAACCTCTAAATAAAAAAATCGAATTTATTATGAGAAAATTTAGATTCTTTGATGATGAATATAAGATTATTTTTACGAAAAATTTTGTTTATGTGACAATTGGTTGGGATCAGATTAGAATAGAAAAATCAATGATAAGAAATCGAAATTTGGAAGGTATAGAATCTCGAATCAAAGAATGATTGGATTTATAAACTAGTTTATCTATTTTTTGTTCTAAAGAAAAATGGAAAGCATAATTGCAAGAGTGGAAAGAAAATTTCCAATCGTAATTAAAACTACCTATGATGGTAGGGAATTTAAAACACAGAAGGTTGTCATTATATGGGATGAAGATGCTGAATATCCTTCAAAGATCCTCCTTGAACAATGAGGAGATAAAAAGATTGCAGTAGCAGAGAAAATGATTGAGGGAGAAAAATACAAATTTAATCTAACTTATAGAGTTAATTACTGAAAAGATGGCAGTAACTTTGAAACAGCATTTTGAAATATTTCTGCATGGAGTATTGAAGATCCTGAAGAAAACGATCAGATAGATGATGATATTTTCCCCTTTTAATCGTTAATAATATGTCCATAGTAATTGTAAGTAGAGAGACGATGAAGACTATATTGATCTACTCGAATCCATTACTCAATAAAAAGAAGAACAGAAAGAAGTTAGAAGTGACTTTTGAATAAAAAGAAAAATCAAAGATTAACTAAATAATAAAAAATACAATTTAATGGTGTTTATATAATTTATACTTCCAAAGATGAATAAGAACCAACATAGGAAATTAATGGATGAAATATGAGATGTGTATAAATTTTTATATAAACTTGATGGCAAAAAAGAACTTCATTGACAATTTACCTATATGTTAGCAGCAAAATTAGAAAAATACATGACACATGGTAATGATTTATGCTGTATATATGAAGATCCTTGTAATTCTGTTTTTAAAGATTTAACTATCAATCAGCGTATTCCAGCAGTAATTGATTTAATTAGTATTGCGATTGAATCAAGTATAGAATTCTGACAACTTCCACGATGGGATTACTACGAATCTGAACTTATTCAGCCTTTTTTACGATTAGTATATCAAACTTTTTTGAAATGAGAAGATATTAAGTTTTTAAATATGCAAAATGAAATAAAATTCAAATCTTCTTGCTGAGATCCTGAAGATTGAAAATATTATAAAATTAATTGGGAAGAACGAGAGATTTCTCATATCACTATTGAAAATGTTGATCAATGGTTAATTACTATTATTAATTGCGTATATCGTACTGAATTTTGGTTCGTTAGTAAAGGGTTAGCACCACTTATGAAAAAATTAAAACACTTAAAATCAGAATATGAAGATAAATATGGATTTGAATTTAGAAAAAATGGGACATTACATATTATAGGCTCTAGAGATTTACTCGAAATATTATGAAATATCCAAAAATTTCAAAATGTGAGCAAAGGAAATAAGTCTCAAGATAGTTTTGATTGTATTTAATAATGAAAAATTGATAGATAGTAATAATTTTGGAACTGTATTTTGAAGTATTTCTTCATGGAGTATTGAAGATCCTAAAAAAATAATAAGATAGCTGATATTGCCCCCTTTTAATCATTAATAATGATAGTATGTCTACTGCAATTCTAAAGAGAGAGATGATGAGTGATGAGAAATATATTGAGCTACTTGAAACGATTATTCAAGAAACAGAAAATAAAAAAAATATAATAAAAAATCTGGAAGATAAATGTAATGAACTCATAAAAGAAAACCAAGAGTTACGAAAAGCATTGCTTGAAGTATCAAGACTGGCCGCAGAGCTACAACAGAATCATAACTATCTTTATAATGGTTTGGAGAATGTAAAGTATATGGTCAAGTATGATACAGAAGAAGAGATAGAGAAGGAGGTAGATAATTCATTAATAGAGTTTGGAAAACGCAAGAATCCAAATGCCTGGTTCATAGAGTTCACAGAACTATCAGAGAAATACTGAGCTAAAGTACGGTGTTCTGAATAAATTATACTATTTTAAAATATTCCTCTTGTGAATGATCAGATTTTTAAATTTTTTTTCTATTTTTGTGAAATAAGACTCATGCATCAGAGCAAAGAATAAAATCGCAGTTAAGCAACCATTGAAGAAGTTGGAAGTGAGTTTAGAATAAGATGAAGGATGAGCTTTGGCTTGTCCTTTTTTTTGTCAAAAACAAAAACCCTCTCCCTAGCACTCTCCTTAAGAAGGAGAGGAAAATCACGAAGTGATGGGAGAGATTTATGGATTTTTACTTCAAATATTTATTCAAGATTTCCTGTTTACGTTTAGCACAAGTATTCATAACTTGTGAGCATTCTTAATTTCCTTTTCAATATTTCCAAATTTTGCTACTATCTTTTTGGGCGCCTCTAAAGGTAATACAGATATTTCTAAATTCTCATAAAATAAAATTGACACTCTTCTATGTCAACTTGCTCAAGTCATAGACTTTTCATCATTCTTACAGATTTCTTCACGGTTTAAATATCAGAATAAGAAGATAGGAATGTTTCCATCTTTTCTTGAAAAAGTATTTTACTATTTTAAAAACAAAAGATTAAAAAATAAATTAAAAAATCTCTTGACTTTTAGATATATATATATGATTTTTTTAGTTCAAAAAAGAAAGGTCATATTTGAACTATATTGATTGGAAGTTCCAAAAAATATCAAACGGCCCAAAAATACAAAAAAATGACAAAACAAGAACAAAAGGCTCTCATCGAGAGCATCTGCACCCCGAGCCCTGGGTAAAGCAGGAAATCATTACAATCTGCGACGAGCAGATTTCAGCTATTCCAGAGCTGGATCGTAATCGTTACATTTACGCAATTCGATCAATGGAACACCCTGAGGGGGTTGTTCTACATTTGGATGCTCATCCATGCTTACGAATTCGTGAAGGAGTAATCGTGCGGTGATAGTGGCAACACCCCTGAAGGCTTCTTCTGGCCAGACACATTCTATCAGAAGATGAAGAAGAAAGCCAAGAAGAATTACTTCATCGGTGGACAGACTGGCGAATACTTGGAGAACTTCGTTAGTCTTCGCAACAAAATCACCAACACTACGGATGGCGAACAGCTCTCATTCAAGGTCACTAGAAGCCGTAATCCTCTCGAGGTCTTCGAACTCCCAGCTGAGCAAAGAACTGCTGTTCTGGTTACCAAGAAGTTAGCAGAGGCTCTCAGTGGCAAGCTCATCGCGTCCTACAACATGGACGATCCTGACAACTTCGATCCTGTCGAAGTGGGGGATCTCCTTGTTCAAGACACCGCCGAGGAAACATTTGGACTCTACTATCGTGTTGATATGAAACAGGTTGCTGAGACTTACAGGCCTGGAACATTGTAACGTTTCAACCTTAACTCATGTTTATTAAACTTCTCGCGAATTGTGAGAAGTTTTTTGATTTAAAAAATATCATTTCACCATTCTAAAAAAACATTGAATATTCTACCTAAAATCAAGCATAAGCTTTGATCGCATCAATTCTCTCATCGATACTTGGATGGGTATCGAAAAGAGAAGAACTTTCTTTTTTTCTATTTTCTGTTGGAGTTTCGATATAGAACATGGCAATTTGTTTATTAGAACCTTTAACTTCAGATCTTCCAGAGATTTTCTCTAAAGCGGAAATCATCGCTTCTCCGTTATGAGTCAATTCCACAGATCCTAAATCTGCCAAAAATTCCTTTTTCCTCGAAATTGCAAGTCTCAAGAGGGGATAAATCAGATATCATAAAATAATAAAAGCAAATCCAACAAGTACGAGAATATTTCCTTTACCGTTTTCATCTTTACGACTCGTTGTTCTGATAAGGATTTCTCCGATCAAGGAAATTACTCCCACAACCACGGTTCCTACGAACATCAATTTACAATCTTTATTGAGTAAGTGCGTCAATTCATGCCCTGCAACTGCCTCAATTTCTCTATCATTCAGGGTATTTAGCAGTCCTCTCGTAAACACAATTCGTGAGTCGTCCATTTTTCGTCCTGTTGCAAAAGCATTGAGCGAATCATCTTCAATAATTCCCACCTTTGGAGGTTGAATTCCTTTTGAAATACAGAGATTTTCTACAATATTGTAAATTTTGGGATTTTGCTTTCTTGTTACTGGTTTTGCTCAAGAAAATCAAAACATAATATCTTTCTGAAAATAGAACGAAACAAATCCCCAAATCAACATAATCACAATAACAATTCGGAACGTATCAAAAGTAAAAGAAAGACTTGCGTCAAAAGCTTCTTCAAGAGAGACTTCAGCTTCTTCATCTCCTAAGAAGGCGAGTGTAAAGACCAATACCATAATGATAAAGAAACAAATTGGAAATCCTAAAATCAAAAGGTAGGTTTTGATTCGATTCTGAGTTTTAAACTTTTGAATTCAAACATATTGCATGGACAAAAGGGAAAAAAGATAAAAAAGCTGAGGTTAACCCCCAGTTTTTTCTTAGAACTCAACTTTTGGAGCTTTTTTGATTTCTTCATTTCCTTCAAAGAAATCTTCAGGTTGTTTGTGGAAAAGAATATTTGCTGGGAATTGTTGAATTTCCGTATTATATTCTCTTGTAGTAGCATTGAAATATCTTCTAGCTGCTGCAATTTTATTTTCCAAATCTGAAAGTTCTGTTTGGAGTTGCAAGAAGTTTTGATTTGCTTTCAATTCTGGATAAGACTCAGAAAGAGCAAAAATGGATTTCAAAGTTCCTGAAAGCATATTGTCTGCTTCAGCTTTTTCTTTGATACTTGAAGCAGAAGTTAATTTATTTCTTGCTTCGACCACTTTTGTAAAAGTTTCTTCTTCATGTTTAGCATATCCTTTTACAGTACTTACAAGATTATCTACAAGGTCAAATCTATTATTGAGTTGTACATCAATATCAGAAAGTGCATTATCTCTTGTAGTTTTGAGTCTTACAATTTTATTGTAAAGAGACATGTAAATAAGGAGAAGAACTACGATTAAAGCAACTACCACAATCAATCAAGTCATTTTTATCTATAAAAAACTAAATAAAAGAGTACTATAACTCTTATTAAAGATAAATATAAAAATTTCTTCTTATTTTTCAATCTTTTTTCTCTTTTTTATAGATCAATAATCTCATCAAAATTTTCGAGAATAGTAATGAGTGAACCTTGAGTATATTGTAAAGTTGTTTCAATCTTTTTAAAATTAGACAGAACTTGTAGTAATTTTTCTTTATTCGGGAAAAGTTTCTCTTGCCATACTAAAAAACCACAAATAGTTTCTTTTTGACAAAAACTCTTTCATTTTCTAATTTCTAATAAAGTTTTTCTATTAATATTCCATTCTTTCGCAATATCTTCGTATCTTAAAATTGGAGTTTTACTTCTTTTTTCTTCAATAATACCATTCACTAATTTTGCAAACTTTTTAGGAATAATATCAAAGTCTAATAAGGGATAATATTTTTCATATTCAGATTTTTTTTCTTTTGATAACCCATTTAAAAAATCATTTTCTGTGTAGCAAACTTTTGGACAATTATGATTATTTTTCCCCATTTTTCCTATCTTTATTAACATAAATAGTGTATATTATATATACATATTTTTTTATATTAGTCAATTATTTTTTTCTCCAAACACAAAAAAAATACAAAAAATTTGCATTCTTTTTTTCTTTAGAGTATACTTGTAGTAGAAATTTTATTTAATGTTTATTTTTCTATCTTATTATCCATGAAACAATCACGAAAAAAACTTGGAATTTTAGCTACAATTGCAACTTTTACAAGCATATCTTCACTATCTCAAGCAGATTTTATGACAATTGCTGATATTTTGAATGCTTCCTTTTGATATGAAGAGGGGAGACAACCAATAGTTGAAAATATCTCTCAAGATGAAATTGTAATTTCAACAAATTCCATAAAAGATAATGATGGGTATTTTGTTCCTACCTTTAGGATTATCTATTCAAAAGATCTTATGAAAGATCAAGATATTACTACAGAAGAAGTATTGGATAAATATGGGAAAATTACTGATGAATATAGTGAAGAATCTGCTCAAATCATCTTAAAAGCGGAAGCTGATGGAATTCAAAGAGATTCTTCCTATTATGCCATGATTGTGCCTATTGACGTTTATGATAATGAATGAAGACCTTCTGACTGGATTTGTTTTAATTTGGAAAGAGAGGAGTATGAAATAGGGGAAGCTTGTCAAAACTTTGATAATCCCCCTCTTTTGGAAGAGCACTCTTCGAATGAAACTTCTAATACAGCACTCTCTCAGACTTCTACTCCAACAGAGACAATAAATCCCACAGAGCAGGTTGAACATCATAGTTCTACAACTACCGATTTAAGTCTAGCAAATATTAGTTGTAATGCTAATGAGAAATATGCTGAATGTGTTTGGACAGCAGTTGGAGATGCAAATAAAATTGATATTTATTTATTTAATTTTGAGAAAGGGAAAGAATATCTTATTGGATCCCCAAAAATGAAAGATGAATATTTTAAATACGAACTTTCTGATGATATCCAACAAAGATTAAGATTTATTCCTGATGATGGAGGAGTTGAGAAAGTCTTTACTTTTAATGCTTTAAAACCTCAAGAAGTGATCAAAAAAACAGAACCTGTAGATATTAAGACACCAACAGGACCTAAAGAAACTACAGCACTTATCTTTGTACTTAGTGCTTTAGGGTATGGAATTTATAGAAAAATAGCAAGAAGATACTCTTAAAAAAAAGAAGAAATCTGAAGTTTCTTAAAAACATGCGATGAATTCTGGATGGTAAGTTTCCCGCTTTACAACTTTCTCATCCTGAGAAAATATAAAATAACTGAAGAAATTTGATTAACAGTCAGATTTCTTTTTTATCTTTCAATAATTTCTCCTGTCACAAAATTAATCAATACAGAGGGCCTTCCTTTACATTCTCCCGCATCGATCGCATAATCCACTTGTTCAAGAATCGATGACTCTACAGTATCAATACTCGTTGCTGGTGCGTTTCCTGAAAGATTGACCGACGTTGTGAGAAAGGGAAGTTGTAAGACTTGGACAAAGTTTTGAAACTCATGTTTTAAGATTCTCATTCCTGGTTCATTTTCACTAAAAATCCAAGTCACTCCATGATATTTTTGTAACTGTGCTTGTAATGTTTCTTGAGAAAGATGGTATTTTTTACATCAGTTGAGGAGAGAAACATAGTTGAAATCGGGAACGATAATAGAGATCAGCTTTTTTATCTCTCTTTTTTTGATGTGTGAAATTTTCAAAATATTTTCCTCATTTGCTACGGCTCAAATCCCATAAATCGTATCGGTTGGATAAATAAAAATCTTTCCCTTTTTCGCTTCATGTACGAAAAAGTCCTGTTGTTGCATAAAATCTGAGAAATTGATAATCTGAACCATCAAAAATCTAAAAAGATAAAAAAGTTTGAGCTTCTTTCTGAGGATTTTTAGGAATATTAAACCATAGCGAAACGTCTCAATTTTAAGATCCTTCACTTCGTAGGATGACGTTCGACGTGTCATGTTGAGTGATAACAAAACATCTTTTAATAATTATTCACTTCATTCATGGCGATAGTAACGGGTTTAAGTCCTTTCTTTTATCCAAAGATTTCATCAAGTTTCTGATAAAGATCCTCAAAAGTTCCATCATTACGAATCTGAAGATCTGCTAATTTCATACATTCAGCGACATTTTGTTTCGCAGGATCCGTATTATTCATCTCTTTTTCCTCTTGAATCTGAAACTCTTCAAAAGTCACTGAATCAGTCTCACTTCCTCTTTTGAGGATTCTTTCATATCTCGTTTTCTGTTCCGCATCAACCGAAAGCAGTAAAAAATTTTCCTTCCCCTTCAAATTTTGCACTTCTCCAACCGTACGAATGGATTCGATAATAGCATCTCCTCCTTGTTCTTGAGCTTGTGCATACAGTTGCTCTATAATATATGCTGGTCAAAAATTAGCACGAAGTTCATTTCCAAGTTCTCTCATATGATCTCTATCTACGGGAAGATTCCTTTTTTCGAGTTCCTGGATCAAAAAAGCACGAACAGAATAATGCGTAAAATTTTTGTTTTTCACAAGATAATCTACAATGGTACCTTTACCAGAAGCATTTGTTCCTGTAATTCCAACAATTTTCATGAGTTTCAAAGAAAAAAGATAAAAAGTCTGAATAATTTTAATAAGGGATATTTTAGTCCTTATCCTCTAAAATCAGGGATATTCTCTTCACTTCCCCATATTTCTTCCAAATAGGATTTCCCGTTAAGATTCTGAATCGTAAATCCCAATGGCTCAGCAGCTTTAATGAGACGCGTGATCGCTTCCAAAGTTTCACTATTGGTCATCGTTTTTTGATTCCCATTTTGAGCACTATTGACTTTATTTTTTTCATAAATCACTTTTTTGATACCTGCTTGAATGATAAATTTCAAACAGTTTTCACAACAAGCATAATTCACATATAAAGTCGCTCCTTGGAGACTCCTTTTTGCAAATAAAATCGCATTCATTTCAGCATGAATTACTCCGTAATATTTCTGAGGTCTTTCCCAAGTCATATAAGATTCATCTCCTCACGCAATCCGCCCATTATATCCAAACGAAATCGGACGATGTTCTGGGTCGACAATGACACATCAAACCTGAGTAGAAGGATCTTTACTTCTTGTTGCCACTTCATTAGCAATATTCATGAAATACTGATCCCAATTCACAACTTCACGAGCTTGTTCCATGTTTCTTTTCATTAGAAAATAAAACTTATTTCTCTCTTAGGGATTTTTATAAAATTGTCAATAAGAAAAAGAAAAAAAGTCTGAGTCTTCGAAAAGGAGAAATTTTGAGTGATGGAAGAGGTTCTATAAAACTTGTAGGGACGGGATTCTCTCCGTCCTTTTTGATATATCGTCATTCTGAACGAAGTGAAGAATCTTGAGGAGTATAAGATGTTTCGCTTCGCTCAACATGACGTGCTGAATGTCATTCTGAGCGCAGTGAAGGATCTTAAGAAGTGAGAAGATATTTCGCTTTCGCTCAACATGACGCAACTCTGAAGAATAAAAGCTGAAAGAACCTCACCCCTACCCCTCTCCTAAATTAGGAGAGGGAAATCACGAAGTGATGGAAGAGGTCCAATGAAACTTGTAGGGACGAGATTCTTCTCGTCCTTTTTTTGTATGAATTGTTGTCCTCCTTTGTAAAGGAGGTGGCTCGAAGAGCCGGAGGATTTAAAAAATCTCCCACCGCAAGCAGTCCCCCATCTTAAAAAAAGAGGGACAAAGATATCAGAAAATCCCCTCAGCTTTGCCCTATCCTTTTTTAAAGGGGAAAATGAGGGTAAAATTCATCATTCTGAATGAAGTGAAGAATCTTAAGCTTTGAGAAGCTGTTTCACTGCACTCAATATGGTAGAAAATATTTTTTCTTTTTTTAACACCTAAAAATCATAAAACGAATAATCCCACTTCCGAACTAAATAAAAAAGACTTGATATATATATATAAATCCTTATAAATGTCAATAGTCTGGATTGATAAAAAAAGACTCTTTTATATTCTATGTCAAGAGAAAATGAGTGTATTCAATAAAATGTTAGCGCCTTTAGCAGTTGCAGGAATGCTTACAGGAACGAGTTGTGAAAAGGAAGAAATAGATATTACTATTTATCCTTACACTGATTCTCTGTATACTGCTTTATCAAGTGATTATCGTGATCTACAAGCACAAAATGATTCTTTACAAAATGTGATAACAAAACAACAGAATGAAATTGATTTCAATACAATTCGTTTAAATGAAATTGATTCAACTTTAACTGATCATTTAGATGAGGTTTCTTGATGAGAAACTGCAGAAGGACATAATAATTTAGACATGATTGCTCCCGCAGATAAAGCAGTATATTATTGGTGTGTAGCTCATGACATTATCGATGATACCCCTATTGAAGATTTTGAGGGAAATGAGCCAATTACGAGAGAAAAATTTTTTGCAATCATAAATCATTTCGCTACAGAATATCACTATACTCCTTATGAATGGAATGGAAAATATACTCAAGTGCCCGTATCTTATGCACAGATGTATACTGTAGTATCAAGAATGCTTTGATTGGTAGAAAACGAGACAAACGATGAATGAACTCCTTATCGAGCTCCTCATGCTGAAGCTTTAATGAAGGCATGAATAGGTATGGTAAATAATACTTCAATATATGATCTAACTACTGGTTTTGATTTTCTTCGTTTGTTACAGCAGGTATGGGACTATCATACTAGCCAAATCTAAAAAAAAGGGAAAGTCTGATTCTTCGTTTCCGATTCAATTCGTTTCGGAGAGTCAGATTTTTTTTCTTTTTTTCTCTTGAGATAGTTGAGAGAAATGCTATGATAAAATTGTTTTACTTGAAAGACGGAAAATGGAGGGAAGATACACGGTTAAAGTAGAAAAAGAGAGATTTTCGGTCAGTGAGGAGACTTTTCAAGATATCACAAAATTACAACAGATCATTAACAAGAAAAAGAGATGAATTCACGAAAATATTAATGATATTGTTTGAAAATGTATTATTTCAATTAACCAAGAAAAAGGTCTAAACAACAGACAAAAAACAACTTTAATGAATTTTTTTTCAAGGCAAATCTTACAGATCATTAACGATAAAACTCTATCCTCCAACCTGCCAAAAAATCAGAATAATCGTCGTTAAACATAAAATCCCTTGAATAAGCCAAAACTTCATCGTTATTTCGTATTCATGATGCCCCTTGTATTCCATGAGATGATGAAACGGAGCGATAGGGAAGAGTTTCCTTTTGAAGACTTTTTTCCAAAACATCTGTAACCCACTTGTGATAAGTTCGATACTAAACAGAAGGAACAGAATAAAAAAAGGAATAAAAATTCAGATTCTCATATTGAGCAGACAGACCGTCGAGGCAATCAATCCTCCCAAACAAAACGCTCCACTATCTCCCATAAAAAGTTTTGCCGGATTGATATTGTAAAAGAGGAAAGCCAAAAGAATTGCAATACAAACCCCCAAAACCGTTGTTGCAAGATATGTTTGATTGAGAAAAGTGATAATCGCTAACACACAAATAACGCAAGCACCCATTCCACCAACTAACCCATCAAGTCCATCAGTAATATTCACCGCATTGACGACATAAATGGTTCCAAAAAAGACTAAAACCGGAAAGAAAACTCCTAAATGCACTTTCCCCGCGATAGGCCAGAAATTGATATAATCAATCCCCAATTTCACATAAAATCGATACGCAATAAAAGCAGAAAAAATAATCATTCCAAAGAGTTTCGCTCTCATATTGAGTCCTTTAATCGTTCCTACATTTTTGATATTCAAAATATCATCGATAAATCCAATGATTCCCATACTAAAAAAGCCAAAAACAATAATATAGGTTTCCTGCTGATTTCGTAAAGAATTATTAATATATCATCGTTTTTGGAGGAGGAAGGAAACTAAAATCATCACTGCCATCATGAGCAGAAATAATCCTCATCCCATCGTTGGAGTTCCTTCTTTGTCTTTATGCATCTTTACAAAGATTTCAGATTTTTCCCCGGTTGCAGTATTATCACGGATCGTCTTTCAGGCTTTTATTCTTTTTAAAAATTTAATATAAAAAGGATAAAGAATCACGGATACAATAAAAGATACAAAAGTAAATCAAAGAATCGAACTTAAATGCTCCAGCATTTTTACATTGAAAATAAAACTTTTTTTATTTAAAGATTATTGAAAGAAATTTCAAGAGGAAAATGAAACGGGGCTTTATTGTGAAATTATATTCCCAATAATAATCGCCAAATCTCCTCTTGTAGCAGGGGAGTCTCGCGTGGAAGCGTCGCTAAGATTAGTATTTTCCAGAAGATGATTTTTTTCGAGATTTTCTGCATAATTTTTTGCAAAATGTCCGTTCGTTTCATCAAGCATTCCGTACAAAATTCTTCCGATTACGGTGAGGATTTCTCCGTTGGTAATGAATTTTTGTGGCATAAATTTTCCTTGATGACCATGAAAAAGTCCTTCATAACAAGAAGTCTTGATCAGATCTTTCAAATCGTCCCAAGCTTCGTTTAAATCGCTAAATTCACAGTTTTGATTTTTACTCTTTTCTCCCTTTGTTGGAGTAAAAAATTGCTTGGTAATGGTGAGCATTTTTGCTGCTTCATCCCTTCTGATGGCATTTTGGGGCATAAAGGAATCCCAGGTAGTAAAGACCGTAATTCCGTATTGATGAAGTTTTTCGATCATTGTGTCGTTTTCTGAAGATTGACTGTGGAGAATTTGTGTGGTTTCTTTCAATGCGGTATCGAGATCGAACGCTTGAAGGGGAGTGATACTGAGTAAAAAGGAAGAAAAAGAGAGAAAAGTCAGACTTCTTTTTATGTTTTGTTTCATTTCACAAGATTTAAAGAGTAAAAGGATTTTTGGAAAGGATATTTTTTCTTCTTTTTATTGCAACTTTAAATATTTGTAAAAAATATAAAATGAATAATTCAGCTTCAGAACTGGACAAAAAAGACTTGATATATATATATAAATCCTTATAAATGTCAACATAAAACAAAAAGAAAATTCAACAACGGCGACGTCTACAAATTGGTCGACCGTTACCCTATATTAAAAATAAAAATTAAACAAAATAAAATCATTTCAACATGAAAAGATTTCTTTATCTCTTCGTTGCCTTGCTCAGTATGAGCGTGGTAATGACGATCACCTCCTGCGTAAAGGAGGAAGGTGATATCTTTATCACCAACTATGACACAATAATTATCACTATCGGAGGTGATTCTCTCTCTATCGACAACTCTAGTCGGAGTTACTCCGACCCAGAGATCAATGTCAACGGTGGGTCTGTCAGTAACACTATAACTGGCAACAATGGTTGCGGTGAGAACGGTGTCGCTAATGGAGAACTCCAGATCGTTGTTCCTGCAGGTTATCACTGTTGGCAAGTACCTGTCCCAGAGGTATCGTTCCACTACGATTTCGTAGGAGGAGAGGATGAGCGTTTCAACCGTTTCTATCCTTCCACTAGTGAAGTCCCCGTGGGATTTTATGACTCTAATGAGAATCCAACCACTCTGTCTTTTGATTTTGACGATTGGTCTAATGGAGGAGGTTATTCTAATGGAAAATATGGATCGGATTTTGACAAAATCAGAGACCTTATGATCCTGCGGATTTATGACGAGTTCGCAGAAATCAAACCATTCAGAATGAATAAAAAATATGTAGGCTACTCCGAATACGGAAAATCCTATCTGGTTGGTTTAACCGGAAGGGATGGTAATTCGCCGGATGAAAAGACAGGTCGGACCCTTATGGGTGTCTCTGAGGATGGGCATGTACTTTTGCTTATGGTTGCTGAAGAAGCAACTTCGTTGGAGGCGTATGACACCTTCGTACATCTTTTCCCCCATTCACCAGTAATGGTGTTGGGTGGAGGAAACTCTTCAAGGTGCTTTTTGCCAAAATGGTATGGTACACGAACTGTGCCATTGACTATTAGAGTGGCAGACAGCATGAAACTCTAAAAAACAGCTTAGACCGTGTGCTGTTATAAAACACGGTCATTTGACTCCGAGGATTATTTCTCCTTGGGGTCTTTTTTTGTTATGGATGAAATAAGAGAGGAGAGTTCTTTTTTATGTGCGTCATTCTGAGACTATAGCCGAAGAATCCATTTGCTCAATTTGGATCTTTCGCTTTGCTCAAGATGACAAGTAATGTTATGCGATTCGTGATGGAGAGTCAGATTTTTTTTGTTTTTTTAGAGAGAACTAGTTGTATACTTTGTGATTGTTTTATAATTTTTGACTACTTCAACCAATAAATTTTAAAAATCATTTTCTAATTGAATAACTCTATTTGCTTCAGTATTTGCTTATAATTCAACACAGAAAAAAAAGGACGCCAATCATGACATCCTTTGATTAAAAATCTTTACCTCTATTTAAAGTATAAGGTTGTACCTTCTGATCCATTAGGGAAAATGAAATCTGCAAAAAGATCATTAATAGTGAAAAGAACATCTCCTGCAAATCCTACTCTCATTTGATTAAGATACCAAGAATTTCTTCCGATTTTTTCTGCAATAGTTCCGGTTGCGTAATCTTTGGAGAAAATTTCTTTGATTCCGTCTTCTGGAGAGATTGCGAAACTTTTTAATCCTCTGAAGTATTCTGTTTTCGTAATAGGGTAGCAATTTTTTCCTGTTTCTTTCCCAGCGTTGTCGTACGTGATATTACAGTTTTGACCTTCTTCTTTTTGGGTGCTAATGGTCATTGGTAAGGTTACTTCTCCTTTGCTATTCATGACAAAAAGTCTTGGATTTTCGAGAACGGAACAGCTGGAACCATTTCCTCCCGTCGAATAATTAGCAATTTCTGAAATAGCGATCTGATTTTTCTCTTTTTTGTCATAATCAATTTCAAAGAGAGAAATTTTTAGTCAAGAATTAACGTATCCTCATCGTCCATTATCCGCAGTATTATATCCAAGTCAGATGAGATATTGTTTGTCGCCTTCTTTTTTCAAAGGGTGGAGATATTTACTGTATCCTGGAATTTCTAATTCTCCGAGGATTTGAGGCTTTTTGATATCTTCCAAATCTACCACGAAAAGCGGATCGATTTCATGCCAAGTCACGAGATAAAGCTTGTCCTCGATGTATCTTGAAGACTTAAATTCTTCGTCAGGTTCGATTCCTTCCAATTTCCCTGCAAGTTCGAAATTATGATCGAAAACATACAAATTAGTTCCGTTACTTTCGGTTAAAATTCTGAAATTCCCTTTACTATCTTCATCCATACTGTACTGATTAAGCATTGTTCCTCCGATGAGAGATGAATTTTTATAGATAAGATTAGTATCTTCTAATGCGAATTTATGCACAAGCGTTTGCGTTGTTCCGCCTCTATAATATCCATATGTACAGAACATTCCTAACGGACAGTAAAAGGTTCTTGGCGTGTAATAAGAAGAAACGAGGTATAAAGCATTTTTCGTCATGTGAAGTTCTCCTTCAGGAGAGAGGAGTGCTGTAGTATCTACTTTAGCATCGATTTTCTGAATATTGATCTTTGAAACGATCGTAAATCTTGGAGAAAGTTTAAGGTCTTCATCATCAGGAAGAACATAAGAAATCTGACTGCAATCGATATTAGAAATTTGAACTCCGTTTTCAGTGATTCCAATATTTCTTAGTCAGCTTTTTAGATCTTTTTGTACTCTATCTCGATAATACCAATTAAATCCCATTTCAGAGATTACATAGAGTTCATCCCCAATAATTCTTGAATCACGGTAAGAACCTGGAATATTTTCAAATCTGATGAGTTTCAAGTTCTCAATCGAACTAACATCGTAAATGGCAATAATAGAACGTTCTGATCCGAAAAATCCTTCATTCCCATTATAATTTCTTCCCAAAATAACAAGGCGATTATTCGTTACAAAAAGTTCGATATCGTTTAAATCTCTTGGGATTTTGATTTCTTTCACGATTTCTACTTGATCGGCATTGATCGTTTTCTTTTCGATATTGAGTGGAGAACGGAGAATAATGACTTTATCGGTCTTATCATTGTAGTAATAATAATACTTTCCGTCAGTTTTCAAAATTTCTGGTTCATCAACTCCTATTTTTTGAAGATTTGTTGTAGAGTATTCTGTTGAAGCAGTTTGAACTCCAAGAGACTCTTTCATAACTACTGCTTCTGCTACAGCTACATCGTCCGTTGCATAATCGATATCTTCGATCATATTCATATTTTTTGAAACCGTTTTATATCCGAAAAGTCCGTTATAGATGATATCTCTTCCGCGGTCTGCTTGATATTTTTTTGCATATTTTTCAAGCATGGTTTCTAAACTTTCACAACTTTCCATTTGATGAAATTTAAATTTGTCAGCAGAAACTTTTTCTGCACCTTGCATTTGTTCTTCGAGTTGGGTATCAAGAGTTTCCGCGAAGGTAGTACCTGTGATAAAAATTCAGCAGAGGAGTGCTAACATTCAAAATTTTTTCATGATTTCGTAATGAGGAAATAAAATGACATTTTTTTATATCATAAGTATAACGAAAATCAATTGTTTTTTGTGACAGTTTTTTTGTTCAAATTGCATTTCTGTTTTATTTCTTTATATTCTTTGTGATTTTTATTATTATGTAATATTCATGCCATTTGAATTAGTTTCTCAATATCAACCTGCAGGAGATCAACCTAAAGCGATTGATGAAATCACTCACGCTTTTGATGAAGGGAAAAGTAAAATCACCCTTTTAGGAGCAACAGGAACCGGAAAAACATTCACTATGGCAAATATTATTCAAAAAGTTCAAAAGCCGACTCTTATCATTTCTCACAATAAGACTCTTGCGGCACAACTTTCGACGGAGTTTAAAAGTTTTTTCCCTAAAAATGCCGTGCATTACTTCGTTTCGTATTTTGACTATTATCAGCCAGAATCCTATCTTCCAAGTTCTGGAACGTATATCGAAAAAGAAGCAACGATCAATCAAGAAATCGAGATGTATCGTCTTGCAACGATGGCATCTTTACTTTCTCGTGATGATGTGATTGTGGTAGCTTCTGCATCTTCTCTGTATGGACTTGGACAAGCGAGATTTTTCAAAGAAAATTGTCTGCAACTCAAAGTCAATCAGACCTATGATTTTAAAGAGATCAAAAAACAACTTCTTCAAATGCAATATAAACCTGTCGCTTCGAAAATCGAGCCAGGAATGTTTGATTTACAAGGAGAAAGATTGGATATTTATTCTTCAACGGAGAAAGTAGTGTATAGATGTTTCTTCGATGAGGATTTTTTGGAAATGATCGAGATTAGAGATTCTCTTACGTATGAATTGAAACACACGACGACGCAAATTATTCTCTGGCCTGCAACACAATACATTCAAGATACTTCAGATTTAGAAACTATTTTACAAGAGATAAATAGTGAAAAGGAATTAAGAATAAAAGAGTTTGAAAAAGCCTGAATGCTCGTCGAGGCGGAGAGAATCAAAAAAAGGGTCGAATATGACATTAGAATGATTCGTGAAACGGGATTTGTGAATGGAATTGAAACGTATTCACTTTATTTTGATAAAAGACTCCCAGGAGAAGCTCCAAATACGATTTTTGATTATTTCCCTGATGATTTTTTGCTTATCGTCGATGAATCTCATATGACGATTCCGCAACTTCGTGCGATGGCACAGGGAGATAGAGCGAGAAAAAATAATCTGATTAAATACGGTTTTAGACTTCCAAGTGCGATTGATCACCGTCCGCTTCGTTTTGAAGAATTGGAGGCGACCTTGGGGCGAAAAGAACTTTCTGAAATTCAACTCGATCAAGCAAGTGATGAATTGGAACTCATTTCTGATGCCCATATCAAAACATTAAAAAAACAACAAAAATCTGATCTTATCAACAAAGAGGCCAGACAAGAAAATCAATTTCAAAACCTTCTTTCGAAACAAAAAAAACAAGCAAAATCTATTTTTCTTTCTGCGACTCCTGCAGAATATGAACTTAAACTTTCTGAACAAGTTGTAGAACAAATTATTAGACCGACAGGACTTCTCGATCCGATTACCTATCTTTATCCAAAATCTGGAAATTATCAGCAGCTTTTGGAGAGTATCGATAAACTTTTGAAAAAGAAACCATATTTGAAAAAGTATCTTGAAGAGGAGAATTCTGAGATTTGAATGAGTCTTGATGAGATTTTTGAGGAGTTTACAAGTGAAGATGAATAAAAAAATCTGATTTCTCCTCTTTTTTAGAGATGAAAAATCAGATTTGTAATGATAAATTATCCTATGATGCTGTCCCGTTTACTAAATATTTCAGCATCAGTTTTTTGTTTTTCTTTTATGCATGCCGCTAATTCATTTAATTGTTTATTACAAAAATTTTTAAGATACTTTGATTTTTGTTCTAGAGGCATAGCTTCCCATTCTTCGTATGTTAGCTTCAAACCATCATCTCATTGATAGGTTAAGGTTACATCAACATTTCTTCATCACAACGAATTCGTTCCGCCATATTCTTCTTGCTTTAATTTAAAACCATCTTTACAAAAAGTAGTATCAAAATATTTTTCTTCTACAAAATTTTCTCGTATACTCGATTTTATTTTCTTAAAAAATATATCACAAATCGCACACAATGGTCCATCACATCTGTCATATGTGAGGTGTTCAAAATAATCTTTTGTCATTTGATTCTCTGTCATTTCTATAAGATATATAATATAAAAGTAGTATCGTAATAGCATTCTTTCTCTTACGATTACATACATCATATATATATATATTAAAGTCAATAGATTTTTTATTTTTTTATTTTCTTTTTTCTCTTGCAAAATCTTTTCTTTTTCCTAAGAACAAAAAAAGTTTTGTTTTCTTCCTATACTGATGGAATATACCGATATCATTCTCAAAATTCTCATGATGCTTGGTGGGGTAGGGCTCTTTCTTTATGGAATGAGTCTCATGGGATCTTCACTTGAAAAACTTGCATGATCAGGACTTGAAAAACTCCTTGAAAAGCTCACCAGCGGAAAAAATAAACTTGCTGGAATGTTAAAAGGACGAGGATTAGGATTAGGAGTAACTGCTATTATTCAAAGTTCTGCTGCTACCACCATTATGCTGATTGGATTTGTAAATGCCGGGATTATGAAATTATCGCAAGCAATTCCTGTTGTTTTAGGATCCAATGTAGGAAGTACGGTAACGGCACAAATTTTGAGACTTGGAGATCTTGGAACGGAAAATCTCTTATTAAGTATTCTCAAACCTTCTGTTCTTGCTTATATTCTCCTTGCTATCGGAGCAGCAATTCTCCTCTTCGGGAAAAGAAAAAAGTTAAAAGAAGTAGCCAGAATTTTAGTCTGACTTTGAATTCTTTTTTGTGGGATGACGACGATGGAAGAAGCTTTTGCCCCTTTCACGGCTTTGGAAAGTTTTAGATCGTTGTTTACCTCATTTGAAAATCCCATCATCGGAATCCTTACGGGACTTGTTTTAACTGCAATTATCCAAAGTTCTTCCGCATCGGTTGGGATCCTCCAAGCACTTTCTGCGACAGGAGTAGTAACATGGCAAATCGCGATTCCGATGATTATTGGACAAAATATCGGAAAATGTATGACCATCGTTTTGGGATCCATTGGAGCAAATAAAAACGCAAAAAGAGTTTCTCTCAGTTATGTGCTTTTCAATATCTTTGGAGCACTCGCTTTCTGTGCGATTATTTACGGAATTTATTACACGATTGGCATCGAGTGGTTTGCGGATACTGTGAATAGAGGTGATATCGCGAATTTCCATCTGATTTTTAATCTTTTGACAAGTATTCTCCTTCTCCCTTTTGTAGTGCGATTGGATAGATTGACCGGAAAAATTTTAGGGAAAGAAGAAAAAAATCTGAATGTCGACAAAATCCAGCTCGATCCTCTTTTATTCAAGACTCCAACGATTGCCTTAGAACAAAGCGAAAAACTTCTCCATAAGATGGGAGATCTCGTCCTCGATAATTACCATTATATGCAAAAACTTTTCAATAAATTCGATGCTAAAATCTTAACGAAGTTAGAAGAAAACGAATCCTTTCTGGATAAAGGGGAAACTGCTCTTTCTGAGTATATTCTCAAAATTCCTCAAAAAACATTCAATCCTGAACAAAAGCGTCTCGTTGGGAAAATTCTCAATTCCATTGGAGATTTCGAAAGAATCGGTGATCACTGCGTCGGAATCTCTCATGTTCTACAAGAAAGACATGAGCAAAAATTTCACTTTTCACCTGAAGCTCAAAAAGAATTGGAATCTATGATTAAAGCTGATGAAAAACTTATTGAATCAACCGTTTTAGCATTTATTACCAATGACGGAGCTCTTGCCATGAAAGTTGAACCCCTTGCAGAAATTGTAGAGAAACTCAAAGAAATCATCAAAAATCACCATGTAGAAAGATTACAAAAAGGCGTTTGTACGATTGAAAATGGAATTTCTCTGTTGGAAATACTTACGCATCTGGATAGAGTCGCATCTCATTGTTCAAATATTGCCCTTCATATTATCAAATGCACAGGAATGAATGCTGATTTTGATGAAATGCACGGACATGCCAACGACCGTTTCAGTGAAGATTATCAAGCGTTTTATCATCTCTATGAATCACGGTTTATCAGTCCGTTATTATCAAATAAGACTCATAAGAAACTCTAAAAAGGAGGACATTAAGAATACGAAAAAAGTCTGAATTATCCTCTATAACATCAGTTCATACCCCTTATTTATACAATCTTGCATTTTATCTATTAGCTTTTGAAGTTTTTTTGCATTTTCGCTTAATGGAGGATATTCTGTAGAATCTACAGAAGTTGTTCCTAAATTTCCCTGAA
This sequence comes from bacterium, assembly GCA_017442645.1. The sequence goes on from JAFRZH010000007.1 coordinate 61,916, forward strand.
GGTGCTTCATTACATCGTTAACAATACTCATAACGGAGTTTCCTAATTTTTTTCTACTTCTGGAAGAATTTGATTCAGTATTTTGTAAATATCTTCCTGAGAAGAGGATACTGTTTTCCCATCTTTTTGTATAAAAAATTGATCTGTAGATGTATTCATTCCAATACAGATATTACCAATGATTATTTCGTTATAACTATCTTCTTCCCAATTGCATCCAGATGCTCTTTGTGCTTTGCAATTCTCAATAGGCTGATTCTCAAGTCTTACAAAAATATCTCAAAACTTTTTAATGATTGCTTTCTTTTCATGCTCAATATTATTCATACCCTCCATTTTATCTTGACATATAATATAAAAAGTCTTTTTTTAATAAAAACTATTGACAGTTATAAAGATATATATATCAAGTCTTTTTTATTTAGTTCGGAAGTGGGATTATTCGTTTTACTCCAAAAAAAGAAAAAAATCTGACTCTCTTTCATGCATTCATTCAGAAATAAAGAATCAGATTTTTTCTTTTTATTCTCTTAGGGAAGCTCCAACTTTTCTTGCTTCTTCGATAGTTTTATTCATGATTTCATTAATTTGTTCGGTCGTCATCGTTCCATCTCCTTTGATTTTAATTTTGAGAGAGAGGGATTTTTTCCCTTCTGGAAGATTTGCTCCTTGATAAAGATCAAAAACTTCGATACCTTTCACTTCTGGAACTTTTTGGATTGCCTGCATCAATGCAGAATAGTCTTCTTTCTGATCGAGAACAAAACAAAGATCTCTCCATACGATTTGATCTTGAAGAGTTTCATAAGTATAATTTGGAACTCCGTTTTCTTCTCTTAGTTGCAAAAGTGCATCTTGATAGATTTCGAGATAACAAGTATTGCTAAACTCTGGCAATTTATATTCTTTCATGAAAAGCGGATGAAACGCTCAAAGAAATCAGATTTCTTTTCCTTTGTACAGAATTTTTCCCTGTTTTTTAGGATGAAAATAAGGTTTTTCTGTGGTTTCGTATGAGATTTCCTCAAATAATTCAAAGTCTTTCAAGAGTTTTTGGATCATTCCTTTTGCATCCAAAAGACAATCTTCTTCCCAATTTTTAATCTCTTTTTTGTACAACATTACTCCTGTATGAAGCTGTTCATCAATGTGAGCAATTGCATATTGAGGAAGTTCTGTATTGTGAGGTTGGTTCTTCGTCCAAACTTTTCCCGTATCGAAAGCACGGATGGTATCGAAGAATTTGAAGTTTTTCACAAGTACCTGGATAAAAGGATATACCAAGCTATCTCTCAAATAAGGAGCTTCTGTATTTACAGGATTCGTAAGTTTCAAGAAATCTTCAGGATTCTTTCCGAAAGATTGAATCATTTTTTCACTAATCCAAGGGTAGGTTTCGAGTTGAGAACATTTTTCTGATTCTACGAGTGTTTCTTCTGTTCTTCTCAAATGATATACTAATCCTGAAAAAGCTTCACATTCAACGCTCGCAGAAGTTTTCAAGGTTTTAATCTTTTCATATCCTCGAATCCTTGCGATTTCTTCGATCAAATCTGCTTCAATATTGATATCTTCTGGACCTCTTCGAAGAGGAACTTTGACTTGGTTTCCACTGACCGTAAATCCAAGATGAGTCAGAATTTTTTCTGCTTTTTCTTGAAAATTCTCCACCTTTTCTCCGAAAATAAATTGTTCCATAAAATCCCAATCGACTTCGATATTTTTCTCTGCTTGAGGATGAATTTTAGGATTGAGATAATAATTTGTTCCTCCGATTTCGAAATCTCCTAAATCTTTTTTGTAATATTGGAGTTCATCCAACATCAAAAGAAGTGCATAAAGTGAATAGGTTGGATTGATATTTTTCTCGTTTCTGAGTTCTGATTCTGTTCTAAGTCCAAGTCTTACTCCTGTTTTTCTTACTCTTACAGGATCAAAATTCGCGATTTCGATAATGATATTTTTGGTGTTTTCTGTGATTCCGCTGTTTTCACCTCCCATTACTCCACCAAGACAAAGTGCTTTTTTTTCATCAGCGATCACAATATCTTGCGAAGTCAGAGTATGTTCTTTTCCGAGTAAATCCGTAAATTTCTCTCCGTCTTCAGCATCTCTTACCACAATATTTCCTTCAAGTTTATCTGCATCGAAAAAATGAACAGGTTGCCCTGCGATATTCATAAAAATATTGGAGAAATCTACCCAATTATTGATACAATTATTTCCTAAATCAAGATTTTGTAATCTCATAAAAAAATCTGACTGCTTCACTTGAACGTTGTTTAATTCAAGGAGAATATAGTTACGAAGTCCTTCCGTTTTACAAATTACAGACTTTTTCGCTTTTTTTTCGGTATGTTCCAAAAGATCAAAAATATTGGTATGACGGAAAGTTTCTTGATATTCCTTAATTTTATTGTAAGCGATTTTTCCTTGATCAGCATACATGGCATTCAAGTCCCAAGCAAGTCCAAAATGTCCCGTTAAATCAGGTCTATGCGTCAATCCTTTATTATCAATATCAAACACAATCGAATTAATTCGTTCCCATTTTTGAGAAAGGAGAGTTCCCAAATCTGCATCACTTACTTCTAAATCTTTTGTCAATTCCCAAATCCATGGTTGATCCGTATCTTCTTGGATTCCAAGTTCATTTTTTGAACAAATCATTCCTTGAGAATCGATTCCTCTGAGTTTTCTTTTTGCAATCGTAATATCCATTTTTTTGAAATACGTTCCTTCCAAAGCCACTGGAACAAACATCCCTTCAGCAACGTTACTTGCACCGCAAACGATCTGGAATTGTCCTTTATCTCCACAATCTACCTGGCAAACATGCATATGATCAGAATCGGGATGATCGTGACATTCCATAATTTTTCCTACTACAATGGTGTCTGGAAGATTTCTTTCGATAATTTCTTCGATTTCTACGGTTTTGACGATGAGGTTATTGGCGATTTCTTCAGGAGTACAATTGAGAGAAAGGTATTTTTTGATAAGCTGTGAATGATATTTCATCCTAAGTAAATTAAAATAATAAAATAACAATGCAAATACTGATTATACTTTATCGATATGAACATTATTTTCAAGTTGTTCTTTTTTTTCTGTTCAGATTTTTTCTTTTTCTTTTAAATATTCTTTTAAGAGAACAGGTTCACTAGAAAGAACCATATTTACTCCTGAATTGATAAAAGTTTCAAACGTTCCTGTTTCATTAATCGTGTAGGTTACAATCTTTTTCTGAGCCTTTTTGATATCTTCCAATACTTCCTGAGTCATCATATCATAAGGAGCCATGAAATATTGAATTTGCTTGTTGCTGATGAGAGATGGATTCTTAAAATCTCTCACATCATACGTATCTCGTCCTAGAATAATTCCTGTATCAGCAAGTAAAGTCTCTCTTATTTTTTCATCATAAGAGATAAAAATGACTTTATTTTCCATTTTTTTATTTTTTACGGTTTTGATCGCATCAAGAGTTTGCTGGATTTTATCTTCATCGGTTTCTTTGTCGTCTGCTTTTAGTTCCAGAAAATAATATTCAAACAGTCCATCAATAATATTGAGCATTGTTTCCAAGGTCATTACTTTTTCTCCATTTCCTAACGTACAATTGTCTTTTAACCATTTTAAGGTTTTATCATAAATATTTGCTTTAGGACAGGAAGATGGTCGTAAGTTTGGTCCATGTGCTACAATATTTTTTTGATCTTTGGTATAAGATACATCAAATTCTACTCCTTTGAGATTTGCTTTTTTAGCTACATAAAATCCTTCAATAGAATTCTCTTGTGCAAGATTTCCTCATCCACAATGTCCAATAATTGTTACTCCACTTTTATTTTCGGTGGTGTTTCAAAATTGATAGGTTAGATATGATGAGAGATAGTTAATTTTTTCATCATCGTCATCGAAAGAAAAGTCTTTATTTTTGATGATTTTTGTTTCTTCTCCGCTAAACGTGATAAAATGATATTTATTAATTTCGTCATAATACATGGTCGTAAGAGTCCGATTTCTTCCTTTTTTATCTCAAAAAATGGAATTATAATTTTTTTTCAAATAAATATCTCCTGTTGCGGTATATCCTTTTAAAGAGTAGAAAAAATCTGTAGGTTGAAGGGGAGTATCTATGATGATTCCTTTTTCAATTCCTGTCCCTACAATGAGTCATAAACTGAGATAATTTACAATATCTCCCAAATTCTCTTTTTCTTTTGCGGTAACGGGCACCATTTTTCTATGATCTCCAAGAACAACCAAAATTCCTGATGAAAAATAATCAATATCGACCAAGTCTTGATAAAATTTATCAAAGGTATCATCAATGTATTTTAAAGCTTGATCTTCTTTCCCTCCATAGGGAGTATCATACGGTGTATGAAGAGAAATCGTCTGACTTCAGATAAAAAAAGGTTGAGAAGTCTGGCTTTTCTTCTTTACTTCTTCTATAATTTTATCGTAAAGATCTTCATCAGGAGCAGCTCAAAAAACATACGTTTTCTTCCCCTTAAAAGCTTCGTCTCAAATAATTTCCTCGAATCCAACCATTTTAATAAAATCAATTTGATTGAGAAATGTCATGGTAACACTACTGATAAACGAAGTTGTATATCCTCTTCCTGAGAAATATTGTGCTAGAGGCGAAGTAGGAGCACGATATCCGGTATAAAAATCATTTAATGTCCCTTTAAAATAAGGTTCAACTCCTAACAAAGCAGAAAGATGGGCCGTGTCAGAAGTTCCTCCATTTTCTACCACTTTTGAAAGTAAGATTCCTTCATCAGAGATTTTATCAAAAAGAGGAAGATTATCTTCTCATCAAGCTTTTTTTGAATCAGCAGCGGAAAGAGATTCTGAAAAAAGGAAAATAATATTAGGGGTCTTCCCTTGTCCTTTTTCAAAATCAAAGAAATCTTCATATTCTTTTTCTGTTTCAGGAATCTTCTGTTCTTGTCGAAAGAGTCTTCCAAAATTCAAAGTAAAAATATTTGAAAGTTCAGATTTTTTTAATGTTTTTCCAAATCATAACAAGAGAAAATGAAAGGTTGAGATAATAATCATAATGAGAGTAATTTTTTTCAGAAGTTTTTTATCGACCTCGGCAATAAAAAAAGAAAAAAAAGTCCCCAAAAAAGAATATAATAACACAATACAAAAAAGTGGTCTATAAATATTTGCTGCTCACGAGCTCCCTCCTCAAATCATACTTATTAGTTCAACAATGGATAATCTAAACCCTGCAAAATATAAGGTAACTAAATCAATACAAAAAAGGCTTAAAAACAAAAAAATAACTCAAACATATGCTATTCTTATTCGTTTTTTTCTTGCAACTAAAGCCAACATAACAAAAAAGAGAGAAATGATTCGTACCAATAAATCACTAAAAAAATAGGGTGCTAATTCTCAAATTGTAGCAAAAAAAGAGAAAGATGTATACTCCGTCTGATTCTGAAAATAAATGAGATACATTTTGATAAAAATGGAAAGAAAAAGCAGAAAAGATAAAGTAAATCCGTAGTTTGGATAAAATATTTTAGAAAAAAAATGGAAAATTTTTGTTTTAAATGATGTTTTTCAGGACATTAAGGAACATTGAAATAAAAAAGTTATTAATCAATATTTTTGTATATAATAAAATATCGTAAAAAAACAAATCAAAGATACACAATAAATAACTTTTTTTAAAAAAAACAAGAACAACTTTTTTTGAAGTCTTGAAAAAGAGTGAAAGATTATTATTTTTTTGTAGGAGTTTTTTATTTTATCTTAACAAAATGAACTTGTCAACGAAATTTCAAACATCCATTCTTCTTGGAATTTCTTTTTTTTGTTTCTTTTTTTCCTTTTCTAAGGCTGAATTTAATATTGAAATAGATGAAGAAAATATTCAAGTTTATCTCGCTTCTTGAGAAGAAAAAATTACTTTGGATACCCTTTCTTCTATTGTAAAACAACAAAAAGAAGAGAAATCTGATTCTTCTCTTACGAACACAACAGAAACAGAGACTTGAGCCACTTCTACAATTCAAACTTGAGATCAGTCAGATTTGTCTCTTTCCTGAGTAGTTCAAACTTGAGAAAATCTTTCTTGAAACAATGAAACAGGGACTATTCAAAATTCTGATTCTCTTTCAGGAAATCAATATATAGATACTCATATTCCTAATGTTTGTGAGTATACGGGTAAAGTTCTTGTAAATCTTCAAACTGGAACTGAACTTGAGAAAGCGATTTATTGGATGTATAATAATGGATTAACGATGTACAACACCTTATCTTGATATCGTCCTCAAGATAAAGTTACAAGAGAAGAATCTGCAAAATTAATAGGTCAACTTTATAATATTTTGGGATTTGAAAAAAAAGATAAGGGACGAAATTGTACTTTTGCTGATGCAGAAAAATTCAATCCTACTTTGAAAGATCATATTACCAATGTTTGCGTTTGGGGAATTTTTCAGTGAAGTCCTATAACTCATGAATTTATGCCCTATGATGAATTAACAAAATGACAAACTTTAGCAGTACTTATAAGAATTCTTGAAAATAAACTTTCTGATGAAACTATTCAACCTCGATGGCTAGAATATTATGTAAAAGCAAAAATTATAGGAATTACTAATGAAAAAAATCTTCAAAAAATGGAAATGGGAATTTCTAGAGAAGAAATAGCGCTTCTTCTTTATAGATACAAAGACTTAATCGTCAAACCTGACGGTTGTAGCAATAAAGAGAATGTAGTATCAAGAGTTTCTTGAAATCTTACAGTGGCTATCCAACAAGTAGCTGATTCTCGAAGTAAAGATGAAAATAATACAGGTCTTATTATTGATAATATTGGAACGGTTGATTTATGACTTTTAGCTTGAAATACTTCTCTTGCTGATAATCCTGAATTCAAGGAAGCAATTAATTGGATGTATGATCAAGGTATTACAAGTTTCAATACATCGGATGAATATCTCCCTTTCGAAACTCCAACTCGTGAACAAATAGCAAAAATGATTGATAAATTTGCTACAGCAATGAATCTTACAACGATCAGAAATACAGACTGTAGTTTTACAGATATTGAAAATTCTGTATTTAAAGAATCAATTGTAAAGGTTTGTCAGTTATGAGTAATGGGAGGAGTAGGTAATGAATTTAATCCTTTATGAACCGTTAAAAAATCGGATTTTATTGCTCTTTTGATTAGATTATTTGAAGGGAAAAAATTAGATGAAAATACGGATCCTTGGTGGTTAAATTATTATCAGAGAGCAATTGATTTAAGTCTTATTTCCGCACAAGATACTGTAACCTTTGATAAAGAAATTTCTAGATATGAAGTTGCTGTATTCCTTTATAGGTTAAAAGTTCGTCTTACGATGTATAATAATCTTAATGATACGATTATTCCCGATGAAATTATAAAAACTTTGGAAGACACGACTTGAACTTGAGAAAAAGCATCAGCAAACGTTTCAGTAGATATTGCTGCGATTAATAATCAAAATTTTTCAGAATGATTTATTGAACTTTTTGGGAATAGGTATAAAATAAAAAAATTAACAACAGATACCTATAATATTTGAGATAATAGTTTTGTTTGGTATGGTTCAGTTACAGATTTTGTTACTGGAGAAAAAATTGGAATTATCAATTTCATTATTACCAATAAAAATTTAACTGAGGGGACTGTTCGTCTTCTTAAGAACAATAAATCATTTCAAATTACAAAAGATGAATTAGTAAATACTTATTATTATTTAAAACAAATTTAAAAATAAAAATATATGAAATTTAATAGGTAAAAAGAAAGAAGTCTGATTCTTCGTTATCGAGTCGATTCGTGACGGAGAGTCAGATTTTTTTTAAGATTTTGTTTTTAAAAGAGTTGCATTTTTATATCAAATGTCTATATCTCTGTAGAGATAGAAAATTTAATTTTCAAAATAATTCATGAAAAATTAGATATAATCCAGAAAAAGATGAATTATTACAACGTACAAGAAATATAAGTTTTGAAGATGTAATTGATGCAATTGATAATCGTAAAGTGAGATATACTCAAAATCCTAAAGAATGAAGAGAAAATCAAGGATTAATTATCTTTAAATATCATGATTATCCCTACGTATGTCCTTATGTAGTGGAAGAATGATGAATCTTTCTAAAAACGATTTATCCTGATAGAGATTATAAAGATTTTATTTAGTATTTGTTATGACTCATGACTCAAAAGATAAAATGATCAGAAATCCCTCATCTTGTCGATGAACAGTTTTATGATATGGAATTTGCTCCAGAAGAAGTAGAAGAAATGCAAGCAATTCATGATAAAAAAGTTGAAAATTTACAGTTTTCTCCTGAAAAAGAACAACAAATTCAAGAGATGTTTGCACAAGCAGTAAAGGAAACTAAAGCTCACGATAAGAAAACTTCTATTAATCTTAGACTTTTTACCGAAGATCTTGAAGGAATAAAAAATATTGCAAAAAATGAAGGGATTCCGTATCAAACACTGATTACTTCTGTTATTCATAAAATTGCAACCAAGCAGATTAGGTTTCAAATTGTTAGTTCTGAAAATTAAAAAAGAGAAAAAAAAGTCTGACTCTCCGTCCGTATGTGGATAGAAACGAAGAATCAGGCTTTTTATTGTTATTTATATTATGAAGGAGTACACTCATTATTAGAATCAAACGTTCATGAAATACAAGGTTCTCTTCCGTCATAAGAGCAATACTTACAAGTAATTCCATTCAATGTTCCATACATAGATCTGTTGGTATAAGTTGCAGACCGATTTATTCATGCAGCAGGTCATTGTCATAATTGATTATCTACTTTAGCTGAATAGTATGATCAACATACTTTATGAGAGAATGTACATCTCCAGTCAAAGTAATAATCTCCCTTATTTGTAGAAGTACATTGCATTGTTGGAATAGTATCAGAGCATGACGTTTGCGTATTAGCATTCCCCCCTCGTGTACCAAATTTACAATAAATTTTTGATCAATTTTCAGCTAATTCTGTATTTAATACAGATGTTCATTCAGAATTTGTATAACAAATAAAACTTGTATAATTATGCCCTGTAAGAGCGTCTTTATATGTTGTCCCTTTTACTACAGTAAACGTTATCCAGTTAGAACAAGACAATGATGCAGGGGAGGTACAAATATTCGCCTGAAATATTACCTTATTCTCTGTACAACTTTTCGAACTTCATCAGTTAATTCACGCACAAGTCCAAGTATATGAAGTACTTCCATTTACATTATTAGTTGATGTTCATGCTGAACAACTATAATGACTACTTCAACATGCTCAATCTATTACTTTATTTTCACTACAACTTTTTGGAGTTCATCAGTTAATTCACGCACAGGTCCAAGTATACGAAGTACTTCCATTTACATTATTAGTTGATGTTCATGCTGTACAATTATAATGACTACTTCAACATACTCAATCTATTACCTTATTTTCTGTACAGCTTTTTGAAGTTCATCAATTAATTCATGCACAAGTCCAAGTGTATGAAGTACTTCCATTTACATTATTAGTTGAATTTCATGCTGAACAACTATAATGACTACTTCAACATACTCAATTTATTGGATTAGCTTCCCATTGAGCAACGAAATTAATCGACCCTTTAATTCCGTCAATTAAATCTGCTACATTTGCTCAGGCCGCATAAGTAGTTCCATTATATTTTCGTCCTTTAAAAGTGTATCAAGCTTTTGTAGGAGCAGATTGTAATGTACAAGTAGTAGTTCCATAATTACAATCCTTATCAGAAACAGCACTTCATCCATCAGAATTAAACTTTAATGTTGTCGTAAAATAACAAGATCCCTCTGTTTTTGTACTTGAACATTGTGAAGCATTTCAAGGAGTTCTTGATCGAGACCATAATAAAGAAGAAGTACATGCTCATTTCGTCCAAGTTCCACAAGAAGTACAGCTGTTGGTTTGATGGTAATAGACGTTTACACCTCCATTATGATAAGTATCAGATGGACAAGCTTTCTGTCATTGCCCTGCAGTAGGTACTCAATATTTAGCTTGAAGAGTAAGATAACAGTTATTTATAGAACTTTGACCTGTAACACTATTAGGATAACTTGTAGGACAAGAATTTATTCATTGATCGCTTGTTGCATTAAATGGATATCATACTGTTGTATTACCAGGACAAAAAGAATTTTTCTCACATAAAGAACATGAAGTCGCCCCTTTTTTTAAATATTGTCAAGCATTACATTTATAATATTGAACACTCCATTGTGCTGTTAATGAATGAGAAGTCTCCGAAGATAATTCATCTCAAGGTTTATGTCAAGCTCCACCATTTTCAATCCATTGAGAAAAAGTGTATCAAGTTTTTGTTGGGTTTCATGTATGAATTTTGGGGTTATTTCTCCCCTTTTCAAATGATTGTGTTGGAAAATTTCCTATTCATCCAGCAAGATCGTAGGTAACCTGTAATTCTGGATTAATCATAATGTTATTGTTATTACAATATCTCGTGCATTTTTCTGCATCTCAAGTTCCAGAAAGATTTTCTAAACTTTCAAAAAAATCTCCATTACAAGCACACATACATCCCGAATAATAAATAATAGCTCCAATATGATCATGGTTACACCATTCTCTCTTTGGTTCTCATATTGAATTAGATTCTTCAACTTTTATTGCTCATCAAACAGATACCGTAACTCAAGCTTCTCCATACTTATCAATTCCTAATCCATTTTTTACATCCAAAAAGAAGGTATCAGTTCCTTCTGGAGAAAAATTTCAAGTTCCATCTGAAAATACAAAATTTCAGGTAGTATTACTTCCCATAGTCACGTTGTCACCAAAAATGGTATTGTCTTTCCCTCAATGAATATTTTCTCCTCCAAGAAGAAAAGTTCAACTTTCAGCTGTATTATTTCCCCCTCAGAAGATGATAGCATTTTCTCCTTTATTTTGGCTTCCTCCTAAAGAAATTCATCAAGTAATCACATTGTCTTTTCATCAAAGAATTACTGCTGTATCACTAGCGGTATTACCTCCTTCTCATCAAAATATGACAACATTTTTAGCATTTGCTACATTATGGTTTCCTTTCCCATAAATAACATTTCATTTTGTTCATCAAGCAGAGTTTCCCATACTGATTGCTGAAGAGATAGAGAGAAAAGTTTTTCCCCCATCAGTTATTCAAGAAAGAGAACTTCCATTATCAAATTTTATTGAACGTACATATTGAATCTTATTTTCGAGTCCCATTACCGTTCCATCGGATTTGCTATTTTCTTCAGCATTAGCGTACAATGTAAGTCCTAACGAAGCCGCTAAAAATCCTAATGAAATTCAAAAAATAGTTTTATGAAGATTGTCATTATAAAAGAGAGACTTTTTTCTTGTCATAGGTATAAAGCAATAAAATAAATTTCTCCTTAATATTATTCAAAAGAAAAGAAAAAGTCAAAAAAAATCTGACTTTCTCAAAAAGTCAAGTTGTACAAATTAAATGGTCGATTAATTTCGACGCTCAGTGGCAACAAAGATCCGATTACTGTGATGATAAAAAAACAAGAACAGAAACGATATCATGTACTATAGAAAACGGAGTATGAAGCAAAACAAGAACTTACACAACTCCATGTGAAAATC
>JAFRZH010000008.1 GCA_017442645.1 bacterium
AAAATCAAAAGAATCTGACAAATTCTCTCGTTTTTAACTACTAAAAACAGAAAATCTTATACACTTTCAAGTATTTTATGATTTTCAATAAAAATCATCGATTCAGACAATTATAAATAAGCTCATTGTCATAAAAAATGTTAAAAAGAAACAAGAGAATTATTTTTAGAGATTTTATAAAAAGGACAAATATCCTGATAATCACACTTTCCACAAACTATATCATTATCTGGTCAGGGGAAAAGAATATTTTTTTCAAAATAAGAGTTTCTAAAAGTTTCTATGGTATTGAGAATCTTTTCATATTTTTCAACAAAAATTTGTATTTTTTCATCACTAAAACAGAAAAATTCTTCCCTATCAAAATGCAAAAAACAAAGACTACTAATAATAGGAGACATTGGATATAAAGTACGAAGAGCATATACATAAAGAAGCAATTGTTCTTGATATTCTCAATAAACTTGAGAAGATAAATACTCCCCTGTTTTATAATCAACAATTCTAATCTCTCCATTTTTCAAAAAATCAACTCTATCAATTTTAACTTTACATTTTTGCCCTTGAGAAAACTGAAAAATAAACTCTTTTTCCTCTTCAACAGTTATAAAAGAAGAAAAATCTGACTTTGCATAACGATGTCGATATTGCGAAAGATAGCGTTTCCCTCTTTCCAATCAAAGAGCAATTTCATCCTCATTTTTCTGTAAAATTTTCCATATTTTAACAGAACGTTCCCATTTCTGACAAAAAAAAGATAACAGTTCCATTTCGGAGGGAATTCTAGAGGGGAAAAGAGTTTCTCAAGGAAAAATTTGCTGATACCACCATTGTAAACTCTCATGCACACAATTTCATAAACATAATTTATAACTAGGATCTTTTCTAGGAATTTTTTCTAGATACTGAAATTGATAACGTCTAGGACAAATAAGAAATGTTTGAATTTGAGAAAAAGAATAAATCATCCACAATATCAACAATATAACTAAAAATTAATACAATTTAGCTTCTTTTCTCATTTCTTTTTCTTGTGAACGTTCTTTAAGAATCTGCTTTTTCTCTATTTTTTTCTTTAAACGCCCCATTCAGATTTTGATTTTAATAAATCCTCTATCCGTAACAAAAACTTCGAGCACTAGAGCCACCATTCAAGGTTTATCAAAATTTGCAGCAATTCTTGTTAACTCTCTTTTTGTTACAAGCAATTTTCTTTTCTGTTTTGCAAAATAATGAGAAACTAAAACAGGAGAAGTTTTCTCATATAAAGGAACATCCATTCCAAGTAAAAATAATTCTTTCCCTTGTAAAGAAATAATCGTATTTTGAATATTAACATGTCAAGTTTTTATAGATTTTACCTCATGTCAAGCTAAAACAATTCCTACGATATAATCATCAATAATTTCATAATCAAAATAGGCCCTTTTATTTTTAGTAATTAATTGCATCTAGATACATTAGAGAATAAGAATAAAAAAGAGTAGAAATCTGACTACTCTTCTTCTTGCTTCAAATCTTCAAAGAGATGTTGAAGTTGTCCATTTTTCTTTTCTTCATGATTTTTCTCATGAGATTCATCAGACACGATATTCAAAATCTTAGTCTGTTTACTTGTTCTTTTATAAGCCTTCCAAATAGCGATAAAAGCTCGAACCAACCCTCCAAGTAAAAGTAATTGTGAAATAACCGCTCATTTCGTTAAACTAATCCTTCAAGATACTTCTGTAGCGATTTCTATAGTATCAACGATTCCCATAAAAACACTCGTAATAACCCACAAAAGAGCAAAATCAACTAAAGGTTCGTCCTCCCTCAAAGAAAAAACATCAATAATTTTTTTCTTAAACTTGATACTCATATTCCATCCAAGAAGAAAAAAAAGAGAAATAAGGATAACTATCTTAGAAATAAAGTACTTCTTCGAAAAAAGCAAAGCATACGTTTCTTCTTCCATTCAAGCAATCCCATTAATATCAGAAACTTTAATAATAGGAAGTAATAAAAGACACACTGCAAGGACAAGAAGATACAAAATAAATCGTTTTTTTGAATTATTATAATTCATAAACTTTGTATACATTCTTTTTCCCCATTTAATAATATTTTCTAATTTTTTCTGCATTCTTTTTATAAAAGAACTAAAATTTTATATTACTTTAATGATTTTATTCAATCTATCAAGTAAAAATTAAAAAGAAATACAGTCAATTTTTAAATTGACATAAAATTTCTTTTTCTTATACTAGAAATGTTTACACTTTATTTATTACAATGGAACTTCAATATATTCATCTAGCAATTGCTGTAGGGATTGGAATACTCATCGGTTATCTTTTTGCCAAAACATTAGTTTGAGACCTTATCTATCATGAAAGAAAAGATGCAACAAAACAATCAAGGAAAGTAATCTTAGGAGAAGTAAATGAAAAAATAGCTCCTATACTCCCAGGATTCCCTTATAATTACAAAGATCTTGTTTTTATCGGGAAAGGGATTGATTACCTTGTCTTTGATGGATTAGCAGAAGGATCTCTCAAAAAAATTATTTTTTTAGAATTAAAAAGCTGAAACTCTCAACTAAATTTCAATGAAAAACAAATCAAAGAATGTATCACAAAAAATCATATTACTTATGAAGTATTAAGAATATCACTATAAAAGTTCTCTTCTAGAAAAAGTCATCAAAAAATTGACAATTTCCAATTTTGTATTTATAATTATTATGAATTTTATTTTTAAATCCATAAGAATGCAAAATTGGAATGCTTATGAAAAGCTCTGTGCAAAATTCAACACTCGCCTAGGAAAAAAAATTATAAAAAAGAATCACAGAGGAAGAAGAGTAGAAAAAGCATATAACATAATGTCCAATGTTTCTCGTCGAGGATTTTACATCGGAGAAATTGCAATCGTAGTTCTACTCACAGGTTTTTCTTTTCTTTTTGGGAAAGGAGATACTTTATTAAATAATACCCAATTAGTTTACCCATTATATGAAGTTTCAACATTAGAATGTAGAACATTACCCTTTAATGAATTACCAGAAAATTGTAAAATAAAACTTCCAATTATTCATTGAGCTGACTTTACAACTTATCAAAATAACAAAACCTATACTGATATTTATACAACTCATTGGGGAGCTTCTTATACTTCTTGATGGGATAACATGGTAGGGACTCATTATGGAACAGATATCGCAACAGCCCCATGAACACCACTTTACGCTATCGCAGATGGAGTGGTTTATTCTTCAGCATACAATTCTGCTTACGGGAATGTCATTAAAATAAAATTTCAATATCAAGGAGAAATTCTTTATGCAGTATACGCACACATGAGTGAAAGACTGGTAGAAGCAGGAGATATTGTACAAGCAGGAGACATTATCGGGAAAACAGGAAATAGTGGAAACGTATTCTGAGCATTGGGAGGATATCACGTCCACTTTGAAATTGATAAAGATAATAACGGAAGACCTTCTTGGGTTTTTTCCACTTGTCCTACTATTTCAAAAGGAGATTATGCTGTCATTCAAGCATGAGAATGTAGAATGCAGCTCTTTCAATACACAAAAGATCCTATCGTCCTTCTTGAAAATGCTCATGCAAAATACCCAATAAATCTTATTCAAAAAGATTCTCAAGATGATAGTTGAAAAAATGAAGAAAAAGAAGAAAAATGAGAACAAACTCATGGAACTCCAATAACTTGAGAAGTACAATCTTGAGTTACTCTTTCCGGAGAAAATCAAAATATAGCTCCATTTTCTGGAGAAAATACAGATATTGAAATCATCAATAGCTGAAGTATAAATTCATGAATAAACAATGAAATTATAGAAGACATCAAAGAAAACAGTAAAGAAGAAAGCATAGAATCAGGGAATATCATTACTGAAAATAAAAACGAATCTCAAGAAACACAAAAAGAAGAAACAACAAATACTATCGAATTAGATTTTTCAGAACTAGATTACTATGGGAAAACTTTTATTGAAGAAAACGAAATCACAATCCAAAAAAACTTTTCGGATACCATTTCTCTCAATGAAGAAAATGCTTACTTTACCATTTCTCTCAAAGACAAAAGAAACAATGAAGTATTTAATGGGACAAGCTCTATTCCTTTTGTCTTCATTTCAAACAATACAAATATCCATTTTTCACCAGTATCAACCATACTTTTCTCTCAATGAAGTGCAGTTGTACAAATAATTCCTCAAAAAAAAGGAGATTCTTATATTGCAATCATGCTTGGTACAAAAAAAATCACAGGAATAACCCTACACATTGAATAATTGACATTTAAAAGAAAATTATTATAAGTAATTATAATTTTATAAATTTTCATAAAATGCAAAGTAAAAAAATTCTTATCTTAGGAGGACTATGATATCTCGGATCACATACAGCTTTAAAACTAATACAATCAAACTTTTCTGTAATTATAGTAGATAATTTTTCAAATTCCCATCAAAAGACTTGGGAAATTCTAAAAAAAAAGGGAAAAGAACAAATAACATTATATGATATTGATATCAGAGATTCAAAACTATTAGAAGAAATCTTTGAAAAAGAAGAAATAGGAATTGTTTTTCATTTTGCATCAAAAAATAAACAAAAAGAAAGTTGCCTAGAACCATTTATATATTACGAATCCAATATTCAAGGAACTATTAATCTTCTCAAAATTATGGAAAAAAAAGAAATAAAAAATCTGATTTATTCATCAAGTAGTTCTGTATACGATGTAGATAAATCTATTCCACCTTTTAGCGAAAACGATAAACTTAATGCAAGAACACCATTTGCTACTACAAAAATCATTATAGAACAAATTCTTAAAGATATGAACATTCACAAACATTTCAACATTTTTTGTCTAAGATACTTTAATCCAATTGGAGCCATACCAGAAGAACATCTGTGATACAATCCAAAATGAATTCCAACTAAGATAGTTCCCCTTCTTTTAAAGACAGCAAAAGGTGAAATAGAAAATTTCCCCATCTATGGAGACCAATACCCAACGAAAGATGGAAGTTGTTTAATGGATTATATTCACATTAAAGATATCACAGATATTCACTTAAAAATGGTAAAATATCTCTTAAATAAAACAGAACAAGAGAATACAAATGAAAATATAAAATCAGAAAGCATCTACGAAATTATGAATATAGGAAGCGGCATAGGGAAAACAATCAAAGAAATTATTGAGATTGTAGAACTTGTAACCAATAAAAAAATACCTTATAAAATACTTGATGCAAGAACAGGAGATACGGCATTTTTATTGGGAAATAATAATAAATTAAGGAATTTTTTTCATCGAGAACCTCAACATACTATTATAGAAGCGATTGAAGATGAACGAAAATACCTTAACTTAGACTCTTAAGAAAGAAGAAAAAAAATCTGACTCAAACTAAAGAATCAGATTTTTTAATTTCTATTGAATTTTTCAAAAAAATTGTACCAGCTCATTATATTTTAAACATTCAGAATCAGAAGCAGAATTTCCTTTACATTTTTGTTCTTCAATTTCTGAAAGAAGATAAGGAGGTTCAAAATGATCATACATACAATCAGTAATATTTCCCTTCAAACATTCTTTCATTGCTTCCACAGAATCATCAGTAATAATCTCCTTAACAGGCCAAACTCGATAATCATCATCAATAAACAAATAACTCTTATACATATCATTATTCACAAAAAGAGTTGGATCTATTTCATATCCAGCAAAATAAGTAGGACAAAGGAAGAAGAATTCTATTATTTTTTTTCCATCTCTTGAAGAAATATTAACAATCCAATCTAATTCTCACGAATTCTGTACCTGCATTTTATAAGTATTATTACGATACATTTCTCCTGCTTTCAATCTAGAGTATCCATTTTCAAAATCTACAACTAAGACTTTAGAATTCTCTTCCTTATTTTCTAAACTTTCCATACTTTCATTTCATGAATTATTTTGATTAGTCTTGTGTTCTTTTTTCTCTTGTTTTATCTCTTGTCTTACATTCGAAGAAGAATCTGAAACAAGATTTTGCTGTTCTTCAAGAGGAAGATTTTCTATTTCTTCTTCAGAAGAAGTACATCATATACACAAAAAGACTATTCAGAACATACAGAAAAGAAGAGTTTTTTTCATATTTTTGTATTTAAAATAAAGCTCTCATTATCTTATAAAAGCATATCAAAAAAACAAGAGAAACAACATAAGAAATAATTTTAAATTATTTATTTTGAATAACAGATCTAAAGAACAAAAAAGTATCATCTAAATTTTCGATTTTCACTTCGAAAAAACCAACCAAACGAATTCTTCTTACGAGTCAAATTTTCACAAGTGGAGTCAAAAAAACATAAAGTTGATTTCTTTCTTCAGCAGTTAAAATTTTTGATCTAATAAACCTAGAAATTTTAAGTTCACAAAAAAAAGGATAAAAATCAAGAGGGATAGACATATTTT
The DNA here is from genome assembly GCA_017442645.1 of bacterium. The sequence goes on from JAFRZH010000008.1 coordinate 6,487, forward strand.
TTAAGGGATTACCTTCTTTTTTAAAATTTTTTCTTATTTTTACAGGAATACCACGAATCATCAAAACATCTTTTGTTTCATCAAAAAGACACTCAAGGAACGCAAAATAATCTTGTTTGTCTTGTTGTGAAAAAGATTGAAAATCAGACTTTTGTTCTATTAAATTCTTAAAATTTTCTAAAGTTTGTTTTCTAAAGGCAAGAAGAATTTTTCTCTCTTCATGTCTTTTTTCCCTAATAAAATCTACATGACTAATGCTTTCTTTAACTCTTCTAGTAGGATGATACATCCATGCTCATATTCACAAAATAAAAACACGATTATTATAAATAATTAATTTTATTTGTCAAGTGTTTATAAAATATATATATCCACTCTTTTGAAAAAAAGAACGTTCTCATGTATCATGAAGTAATCTTTATTTTTTGAGCAGTTATTTGATGGATGAAAAAATTAATAAACCAAGTGAAGGGGAAGAGATAATTGATATCACCACAGAGATAGCTAAAGATATACCATTACCACAAACACAACAAGCATTAGAATCTCATCAAAATATAAATTCTTCAGAAAAGAAGGAAGAAAATACAAATTTTAATATAACTTCAAAAGAGGCTTCTTCTTTTATCAAAATAATAGTCTCAAAAGATAATTTACAAATTAGTGATTTTGACGAAAATCAACAAAAATTCTTAAAAGAAAATTGAATTATTAATGAAGAAGGGATATTAAATTCCGAAAAATTTCAGGATTTTCAAAAAAAGATTTTAAAACAAAAAAATTTACTTTGAGAAAATTGAGAAATTAATCAAGAGGAAATAAAAGCACGAGAAAAATGACAAGAATTTCTAAAAAAAGTATACGAAAATCCTATCAAAATAAATTATCTTTTAAGTAAAGATAGCCCAAAAGATAACACAGAATTAATCAATGGATACGCTGATATTTTAAGGACATTAGGATGTTATCAAAATGGAACTTTTAATAGCAGTAAATTTAACCAATTAAAGAAAGAAATAGAAGAAAGAAAAAAATCTGATCCTGAATTTGAAGAAGCTATCAAAACTCCCGAAGAAAATGAAATAATAAAAATAAAAAGAGAACTTGTTACAGAAAGACTCAATAAATTAAATACCAATACTCAAAATAAAGAATTTTGACAAAATATCACAACTATCATTGAGAAAAATTCTGATTTTTTTCATGAAGATCCAGACAAACAAGCACTAGTACAAGCAATGTTCTCTAACTCTTTTTTCATCACAAACTCTTTCCCTACCTTTTTCAATTTTATTATCTGACAAACTCAGAAACAAAAATCAGAATTTAAGAGTTTTGAAGACATTAAATTTTCAGAATGAAATACTTCTGGAATAGGAAAATTTACAGAATGATTAAATAAAGAAGAAAAAGCTGCATTTTTTGACTTTCTTACCAATAAATCAAATCCTAAAGATACAACAAGACTCGATACAATTCATCAAGCCGTTCTTTGAAAATATCTTGCTTACTATTTAACCCCTGATCTTCTCAATGGATATGTTGAAGATGTATATAAACAACAATTCTGTAAAGAAAAAGTAGATACATCAAAAAGATTCAAAACAGAAGCAACAAAACATACCATAAAAATTGAACAAAAAAGCTCTTCTCAAAAAAACAAAAAAAATCAAGAAACACATAGACAACAAAGTGAAAATAAAAAAGAAAAAACAAATACAGAAAATCAAAGTACAAAAAACACTTATAAAAAAGGAGTTCTAGCTACAGGAGAGATTTCCTCTAGACAAATTTTAGAAGATGCTATAGAAGAAGATCAAGAGTTACAGGAAGGTTTAGAAAGTTTATCAGATGAAGGATATCAAAATCAAATAAAAGAAATAATCAGTAATAAATTTTCAACCCCAAGATTTTTATTCAATCAAGTAAATAAATATTTTAACTGATGAAACCGATCAGTAGGAAATTTTGAAGAAAAAGAAGGAGAAAAAAAGAAAACAAGAAATAAAGAAATAACTTTTTCTCTTACCGATTTCTACAATAAAGATCAAATTTCTAACCTTTTTTCTAGCAACAATATCAATGAAAACACCATTACCCAATGAATTCAAAAAAAAGGAGAAAAAATCTGACTTTCTCCTGAAGAAATTCAAGAATTACAAAAGAAAGCTTGACCAATATTAAAAGAACAATTTAAAACAATAAAGAAAAAGATCACAGAACAAATATTAAAGAAAGAAAAAGAATACCCTAAATGAATAGAAACAAAAATTAATGAAGGGATTCTTACAGATTACTTAAATAAAATTAGAAGCACTTTTGCATCAAATGAAATCACAAAGAATTTCAGCTTTGACGGGAATGTGGAAAATAATTTTGGGAAAGAAGGAATCAAAATAGAAAAGGGAAATTTTTATATCAATGGGAATCTAGATAATTCACCTTGTACCTTTTGCGTAGAATTAGATACATGAGAAGTAAAAATTAATACTGCTTGTTCCTTTACAAATGATAGAACAGAATTTAATTTCAAGCAAAATGAACCAAATTATACTCTATTTAAAGTTCCTTCCTTTAAAGAATGTCAAAAACAAGCACTAGATCATATTACAGATTTTTCTCAAAGGAATCAAAAGGTAAAATGAAACAATACCTTCGAAAATTGAGACACAAAAGTTGCACCAGATATTCTTAAAAAACTCGAATCAAGAGTTTCAGAAAATGAATTTTATAGTGTACTTCGCCTATGAATACAAAAACCATGATGAAGTCCCATTGAAAATATCAATGAAATTTGACATCCAGGATTATTTTCTTTCTTTAATGAGAAATTTTCAAGAATAAACAGACCATCAGACTTCCAAAATATGACATCATTTCTTCAAAAAATATATCAACTAGGAAATCTACCAGAAGGAATCAGAAAAGAAGAACAAAACACATCAGATATTTTAAAAAATCTTTTTAATCATGAAAAAATCCAAACAGATTATAAAAATCTTTCTACAAACAAAGAAAATAGTATTCTCATGATTCTTTCTCATTTTACTCATAAAAAAGAAGATGGAAGTGTTATTTTTGAAAATTGAACAGCTACAAAGCGGCTAAATGCTATCGGGAATAATCTATGAAATTGAGGTTATGAGCAACAAGATTACAATCTCAAAAAAATCGAATCAGAAATTTTTTTGTGAAAATGATGAGAAACCTATAAAGAATATAACAATACAGAACTCGCTTCATACCTAAAAGGGAAAGAGGAGAAATCTGAATCTCAAATAAAGACTTGAAAAGATATTGATCTTTCTTCAGCTTTCCACCAATCCCAATTTACCCCCATCAACTAATACAAAAAATATTTTATCTCTATAAAAAAAACATGCAAGAAATATTTAGTGCAAAACTCATCAAACTTCCTATCAAATACGGAAATAGTGGAAGTACCGTAATGATGAATCTCGAACAAGCATCCAAATATGGACTTAATGAAAATGATAAAATTTCCCTCATCCGTAAAGGGGATGAATTTGTTTTTGATTTATCGCTTTCCTCTGATTTAGTTAAAGCAAACGAAATCTGAGTATCTGAAGAATTTTTTAAAGACTACCCTTTTTTGGAAGGAGATACCGTTGTCGTAGCATTCACTCAACATAATCCAGTATCCATGAAAGCAATCAGAAAGAAAATGCTGGGAGAAAAAATCTCTGATGAAGAGATTGATGCCATTATCGATGATATCAAAAATAATAAACTTTCTGATCTCGTACTCGCCTACTACACTTCCACGAGTTTCTTTTACAAAACCGACCCTCACGAACTGGCTTATACCACGAAAGCAACCGCTTACACCGGAGACATGTACCGCTTTCCAGGAATTGTAGCGACCAAATATAGTATTGGAGGTGTCCCTGGAAATGAGACAACCATGATTCTCGTTCCGATTCTTGCTTCTCTTTGAATTACAATGCCCAAAAGCTTTTCTAAAGCGATCACCTCCCCTGCTGCCACAGGAGAATGTGTCAATGTACTGATGGATATTAGTTTCAAAAAATCTGAGATCGTAAGGATTACCGACAAAATCTGAGCTTGTCTCGTTTGGAATGAAGGACTCAACCTCGCTCCTGTCAATGACAGAATTATCAAAGTTTCTGCTCCGCTTGGAATGGAACCGTATGCAAGAATGATTTCATCTATTATGGCCAAAAATTATGCAATGGGAGTCACTCACTGTCTTATCGATATTCCAATGGGACCAACTGCAAAAGTTGCAAGTCAAGAAGACGCAGAAAGAGTAGCTAAACATTTTGAAGAAATCGGAAATTATCTTGGAATCAAAATGGATGTAGAAATCGTTGAATCTCCACAACCTGTCGGGAAAGGAATTGGAGCAGCACTTCAAGCACAAGAGGCTCTTAGAATTTTACAAAGACACCCTGAAAAATCAGAAGAACTTGAAAAAAAGACTCTCTTTTTAGCTGCAAAACTTCTTCTTCTCTGTGAGAAAGCAAAAACCATGTCAGAGGCAGAAAAAATCGCAAAGAAACAACTTGATAATGGAGAGGCATGGAAGAAAATGTCTGAGATTATTGCAGCCCAAAACGGAGCAAATCCAGAAATCAAAGCTGATGAAATTCAACTCTGAAAATATCAATATGCTGTCCAAGCAAAAGAAAAGAGTACCATCAAAAATATTGATATGAAATATCTTAACACTATTGTGAGAACCCTTTGAGCACCGACCGATTACAAAGCAGGAATTTTCCTTCATAAAAAATTACATGATCCTATAAAAAAAGGAGAAACGATTTATACCCTTTATAGTGATTCTCTTAATAAAATGGAACTCGCAAAACAACTCCTCCAACAAAAAGATTTTTATGAATATACCAATGAAAAGATTTCAAAAAAATAAAAAATCTGACTCTTCGTCACGAAACTACTCAAAACGAAGAATCAGTTTTTTTTAATCTTTTTTTATATTAACTTTCAAATTTTTATCTAATTTTTGTCAAAACACATCATAATAAGAAGGCCAATATTTTTGATAAGTTGTATTCCAAAGATTTGGATCATTTGGAATAGTCTTAACAGTATCAGTATCATAAAAATAATAAGTAGAATCAACTGCGTTAGGATCCCAATAGCCATCAAGGGAAGGATTATTAGATTTTACCATTTTATAGTTAGAACTAGGATCGTTAGCATTTGTAAGAGTATCTTTTTTTCATGTTTGTCATCCCAATACCATAACAAGCTCAACAATACACCAGCGTTTAGCAGCTTCTAACGAGAACGGTACTTTACTATCACTAGAAACAACATATACTGGACTTAACATGACATTTCAAACTCCATCAGCCCAATACAAACTATGTCCTGTAAAAGAAGCATTAACCTGTTCTCCTGGAGCATATTCCCAATCTTTACTAAAATTAATAGTTTTCCCATCTGTAACAGCAATACTACCTGCTGCAGGAATAACTTCTCATGTTTTTTTATTTTTTAGAGGGAGCCCCGCAGGAGTTATGTAGTCTACAACAACTTGCTTTGTACCATTTTCATCATTCACAACAAGCCAGTATGCATAAACAGCAGGTTTCTCTGAATTGATTGTATTTACATGTTTTCCACATTCTTCCTGAGTCTGATAGTCACGTTCATCAAGATAATGTTTCCCATTTATTATAATAGATTCAGGTTTAGATGTATCAGAATCTGAAAGGACTTCTACCAAAGGAGATGAAAAGGTATCTTGTCCAGTATTTCCAGACGGTGTTCAAGCTAAAAGACTTGCTGCAGTAGCAGCTCCTACCAATAAATTTTTCATATTTACTATACTATAAAATAAAGAATATTTTATAAGTATAATAAATTACAAAAAAATGTCAACAGATTTTAAAAATAATTAGTAATAAGAAACTATTCAGTTTTGGTTTTACTTTGTAAAGCTTGAATAATTTCTGTAATTAGATTTATATCGTTTGGTCATAAAGCTTCTCATTCATAGCTGTAACCGCTTGTTAACGTTACGTCTCATCCTTTCAAAATATCACTCGCGAGCTTCAGATATTTATATTTATCATGCCCCTGAAATTCATCAAATGTAATCTTTTCCAAGATTTCTTTTTTCTCATCTAAAAATCTTTCTTCATTTTGCTCGATTAGAGATAACATGAATGTTTCCTCTTTAGGAATAGCAGTTTTCAGAATTTTTTGTTGTTGATATGTCAAACCATTCCAAGCATTACGATTACGAATATCAATTTCTTTTTTGTTCAAATAGAGTTTAAAATCTTTAAATTCTGCAATAATCGACTCGCTTTGATTAGTTTGTGGATTATTCAATTGTACATTTTCAACATTTCATCATATTTGTTCCAATAACTTTGCTATTGTTTTTGATCCAGGAGTACCATCAGGAACTAAACCATGCTCTCTTTGAAATTTTTTGATCGCATTTTTAGTCTTATTTCCTAAGATACCATCTGCATCATTAAGATCACTTCACTCTGCAAAATACTTATGATTTTTACCATCCAACTTTAACAATAGTGTTTGAACAGCCATAGTAACTGCAACATTTAATCAATATTCATTAGGAGAAACACCGTCACGCGAATCATCTTTACTTGTATCCATCCTCCCATAAAGTTTTGCAAAAGAGAGATTTTTAACCAAGTTCAAAAAATCTTTTGCACCTTGTTCAGTTCTTAATGGGAAATCTTTCCAAGCAGTTTCCACGACTTGAGATTGAAGTTCAGTAGCAGATTTTTGAATATTTTTGATGATATTTTCTTCTTTCAAGTTCTCTTGCAAACCTTTTAATTCAGTAAGAATATGTCCAGCATTAATCTTAATCTGATGCACCTCAAGTGGTCTTGTATTTGGTTCCTTCATTTTATATTACATAAATAAGTAAAAAGGGTTAATATTCAATTTTGTCAGATTTTTCTTTCCATTCTTTGAAAACGTCTAAAGCGTCCTCACTTGGCATGGGATAAGTTTTTAAGGTTCTTTCAGATTCTGGTTTTGCAAGTTCTTCATAGATAAATGCATCATCAAATCCAATATTTGCAGCATCATGTTTCGTATTTGCATAATACATTGCATCAGGTCTTGCTCGATAAATTGCTCCTAAACACATAGGACAAGGTTCGCAACTGGTATAAATTGTACATCCTGTCAATTGAAAGGTTCAGAGATTTTTACAAGCATCACGAATTGCCATAACTTCTGCGTGAGCAGTTGGATCATTGAGGGAAGTTACATTATTTGCACCTCTTCCGACGATTTTTCCGTCCTTTACGATTACAGCTCCGAAAGGCCCTCCTTTTCATGCTCTCATATTTTCACGAGAGAGTTCAATTGCTTCTTGCATAAATTCTTGGTGTGTCATTTTTTAGAAAAAAAAAAATAAAAGTCTGATTCTATTATAAGAGTTCTTATTTTTTTTTCAAATTTTTACAAAAAACGCTACCCCTATAAAGAGATAACGCCTTCCATATATTTTTATTTTTGTTAACATCTTAATCAGTAGTAGGAGCACATTCTCCTCTATAATAAGCCCATTCTTCACAAATAGAACCATTAGCAAATTGACAAAGAGCATATTCACTACCATCTTCAGCTTTTTGAGGAAGAAGAGTTCCTCCATCAGCAAGACATTTTTCAGAAGCTGGATTAGCTAACTGAGTTGTTTCAGATTTTCCTGTTTCAATACTACAAGTATCACCTGACGTACAAGTAACATCTCAAGTAGTAGGAGTTTCTTCATTTTTTTCAGAAGAATCACAAGCAGTCAAAGCAAAAGCTGAAATAACAACCATTGCTCACAAAAGAAATTTAGATTTCATTTCAAAAATAAGATTAAAAACTAAAATTTTTTCCCTTATATGTTTTTTCTTAAAAAAAACAAGTATTACGAATTGACATAAAAAAAATAAGTACATAAATAGTAACCATACTTAATTTTCAAACTATCTATAACCAATTGAAAAAAAAAGATATTTTAGTATACTAAAAAATATCAAATTTTTAAATACTCTTTAAAAAATGCTTGTAGATGCCCATACCCATTTAAATGAAGACCGTCTCTTTGAAAACCGGGAAGAATACGTAAAACAATTTGAAAAACAAGGAGGGGAAATTTTAATCAACGCCTGAGCAAATGAGCATTATAATAAAAGGGGAATTGAAATTGCAAAAAAAGCAGAAACTCTTTTCCCCAATCTTATCATAAAATCAACAATAGGAATTCATCCTTGTGATATAAAAGAAGACTTTGAAAAACAAATAAAAGAAGTTGAAACCTTATATCGCAACAATTCACAGTACATAGTTGCCATTGGTGAATGTTGAATTGATCTTCATTTTCCTGATAGTCCAACATTAGAACTTCAAAAAGAATGATTTAAAGCACAAGCAGAACTCGCAAGAAAATATCAACTTCCCCTTGTAATTCATTCAAGAGATGCATTTGAGGAAACACTAGAGATCTTGCAAAATTTTTCAGATTTAAAAATTTATATCCATTCACGAGCCTATGATACAGAATCTTTAAAAAAAGTTGAAAATCTGATTCCTCAATTACGAATAGGAATCAATAATATGATTACCTACCCAAGTGCAAAAAAAGCAAGAGAAGCTATATTAGCTAAAAAAACTTCTTATCTTCTGACAGAAACAGACGCACCTTATCTTCCTCCTCAAAATAAAAGAGGAGAAACCAATTTTCCAGAATATGTTTCTTATGTCTACGAAAAATATGAAGAATGGACTGAAAGACCAAAAGAAGAAATCGAAAAAGAAATACTCCATAATATCCAAAAATTATTTTCTCTTCTGTAATATTTCAAAAGAATATTTACCCTTTCCATTCCCCTTTCATCTGTTGCTTCCTATACGCATTTGAAAATCTATGAGCCTCATCACGAATTTTGATCAAGATTCTATCCGCTTGATCATACACCAACGGAATCGTCTGAATCTGGAAATGCTCATCGAAAAAATAGAGATGTTCTCCGATCACCTCGGAGGACTTTTTTGATTCTGTTCAGATTTTTGTCTTTTTTCTTGCTTCTCCTTTTCCAAGTGCGACGAATTGAATTTTTGAAAAAAGAAGGCGAAAATTCTGATTTTCTTCATAAAGTGTTTTTAAAATCCCGAGTTGGCCTTTCCCTCCATCGAGTACGAAAAGATCGGGAAGTTCTTCAGGAAGTTGCTCATCAAGGTGAAATCTTCTTTCAATCACTTCTCTGAGAGCAAGGTAGTCATTATTATTTTCATCGATTACTGATTGGATTTTATACTTACGATACCCTTTTTTTTCAACAAGTCCGCCTTTAATACAGCTCAAACCTCCACTCATTCGACTTCACGATAAATGCGAAATATCGATACACTCGATTCGGTACGGGAATTTCTTTAGTTGATATCTTTCTTGTAACGTTTTCAAAAGATCGTTATTGAGATTCTCGCCTTCAAAGGAAGTCACGATTAAATACGATTCCAAAAACTTATTGATCATTTCATCGAAGATCGCTCTTTCTTCCTTGGTAAAACGAAGTTTCTCTGATCGAGCGAAAACCGTGTCAGACTTTTCCTCTTTTTTCAATTCTCAAAGTTCCAATTCGAATCCACTCAAAATTGTTGAAAAATCTTGTTCATCACTCACTTTATCACGAATCACATCGATCAATCTTCCCTCAAAAAATTGGAGCAAAATAAAAACAACCGTCTCTCCGATTCTTTTCAAACTCAAAATTGATCCAGTGATTTGTTTTGAGAGTTCAACATCTTGTTTTTCCACAAGTTGCGCAAGATGCAGATAAATATCCCTCAATTTCGCTGCTCGTTCGAAGTTCAGAATCTTCACCGCCTCATCGATCTGATTTTTCAACTCTTTTTCTATCAGTTTCGTATTTCCTTTAAAAAAAGAACTAAAAGTCTGAATGAGCTTTTTATAGTTTTCCTTTGCTTCATCGTGGGAAAGTTTTTTTCTCATATCTTCCCTTTGAGGACAGTCTTCACATCGTCCTTTACAGAGTTGAAAATAGTAATCAGAACAAACCTTTTTCTTCAAAAATTGCGTGATTGGACAAGTCCTGTATTGTAAAATCATTCTGAGATATTGCAGGAAATTTTTGAGTTCATGAGATTGATGTTTCGGACCGATATACATCGAAGAATCGTCTTTTTTCTTCTTCGTGACCAAAACTTGAGCAAAGGGATGATTCGTGAGTTTGATATAGGTATATCCGTTTCCTCCTTTGAGCATTCTATTGTAAAAGGGTTGATATTTTTTGATGAGATTATTTTCCAGGTAGAGCGATTCACTTTCTGTCTTTACGATCAAAAAATCAAGATGATCTGCTACTTTGAGCATTTCTTGTTTTCGAAGGGATCCTGGAGCAAAATATTGAGAAACTCTTTTTTTCAAATTTTTCGCTTTCCCAATATAGATGACCGTGTCTTTTTTATCTTTGAAAAGATAGACTCACGGTTGTTCAGGAAGTTGGGCGAGATGTTCTTCAATGAGCATAAAAATTACAGAGGATAAAGTAACTTGATAATATCATTCTAAAACAAGAAATCAAAAGGAAATAACAAGGAGAATAAGTTAATGTCCTTGATTTTAAAATAAAGATATGTACCGTTAATTAAAATTATTTCTTTATCAAAATCTATGAGTTTATCGGAATATGTCGCAGTGGTTCTTGAAAAACATCCAGAATTTACCTATGAAGAAGTGGAAGAACTTTGTTTAGAGTATCTTGCTCAATTCAATAAAAAGACGAAAGAAGAATCAAAATTCAGAAGTTTGAAAAAATATCTGATCAGAGAGTTCGGAGTATCGTTTGAAGAAGGACAGGAGGAACAGTCAGATTTTTCTTCTTTTTCTCCTAAAAATATTGAAAGTCTGACTCCTTTACAATCCATTCCAAAACAATATTTTCAGGGGAAACAAGACCAAAAAGATTATATTCTCAAATTTACCGATTTTTCGAAGCAATTGGGGAAAACGATTCTTTTTGAGCATGCAGATTTGAAAATCAAATATGGAGAAAAAATCGCACTCATCGGAAAAAATGGAGCTGGGAAGTCCACTTTACTCAAAATGCTTATCGGGAAAGAAGATTTAGAGCAGGGACTTTTAGAAATTCCAAAAGAAGTAAAAATCTGATATCTTTCCCAAGATTTATTCCGAGAAAGCAGGGACAGATTGGTCAAAGACGAAATGTTAACCACGTTTCCAGAAATCACCAAAGCAACGCAAAGACTCGATGAAATCGAAATTTTACTCAATCAAAATTCTGAAAACTCTTTTTCTCTCCTGGAGGAACAGGAAGCGTTAATGCAGTTTATGGTGCAAAATGACGGGTTTCAGAAATACGGGATGCAACAGGAGATTTTGAAATATTTTGGATTCACAAAAGAACAGATGAATTTCAAAATTTCTCAGCTTTCTGGAGGTGAACAAACAAAGGTACAAATAGCGAAATTCTTGCTTCAAGAAGTGGATTTTTTGATCCTCGATGAGCCAACGAATCACTTGGATTTGGAGGGAATTTTGTTTTTGCAGAGATTTTGTGAACTTTGGCAGAAAACGTTGCTTTGTATCAGTCACGATAGGAAGTTTCTCAATGCGAGTTTTCAAAAAGTTCTAGAAATTAGCAATAAAAAACTCTATGAATATAGGGGAAATTATGACGATTTTTTGGAGCAGAAAGAGAAAAATCACGAAATTCAGATGAAAAATTACGTTGCACAGCAGAAATATTTACAGCAACAGGAGAAATTCATTGAGAGATTCAGATATAAAGCTTCGAAAGCCTCACAAGTCCAAAGTAGAATCAAAATGCTTGATAAAATGGAGAAAATTGAAGAACCAGAAAATGCAGTGATGACCAGAAAAATCGATTTTCAACTCAAGCAAAGATTGCCGTATTTGATTATGGAGATCGATGAACTTGTGGTGGGATACGCTTGAAAACCGTTAATCACCTTTCCAAAAAAGATTGAAATTACCAAAGAAATGAAAATTGGAATCATTGGGAAAAACGGAATTGGAAAGACGACTTTGATTAAGACCTTACTTTGAGAGATTAGTCAGATTTCTGGATCTTTTTCTTTGCATAAAGATTTAAAAATCTGATCATACTCACAGGCATTAGATGAACTTGATTATGATAATACGATTTTGAAAGAGGTGGTTTGACCGTGAATTTCGATCAAAGATGCCAGATATTTCTTGGGAAGTTTATTGATCGATAATGAAAAAATGGAACAAAAAATCGGAAGTTTATCGTGAGGAGAAAAGGCGAAAGTCGCATTAACAAAAATGCTTTTGCAAAAACCGCATGTCATTGTTCTTGATGAACCGACAAATCATTTGGATTTAGGAGCGAAAGAATCGATAAAACTGATGCTTCAGCAATTTGATGGAGTGAGTCTTATCGTCTCTCATGATAGAGATTTTTTGGAGGGAACTTCGAATCTTTTGTGGATGGTTGCAGATGAAAAATTGGAAATTTATCACAATTTAGAGAAAGGATTTGAAGATTTTGAGAGAAAGTGCTTAGGAAAAGAGTAAATATCAAACTCCTAAATGGGAAAACTTCTCTCCTTTTCATAAAAAAATTGAAAAAAAAGTTTTTGTTATGATAAAAAAATCTCCCCAAAAATTTGCAAAACAAAAAAGAACTCAGTAAAATAAAAATGATGAAAAGTAATCATCACTTTTATTTACTAAAAGAATCAATGAAAAAATTCTGGAAATTCTCCACCGATTCACCTGTAGTATGGAGGATCCTAGAAGATAGTGGATAAAAGAGTCTCTAAAAAGAAAAAAATCTGACTTTTCTTAGAGTTACTCTTACTATCGAGGACTTCTGCAAAAGTCATGAAAAATTTGCAAAAATGAAAAAATTTATTTATAATGTTATTACTTTTAATTTATAACAAAACAAAAAACATGAAAAAAATTGTTTATGGGTTCCTTGCTTTATTTATGTTAGCTTCTGTTTCTTCTAATCTATCTTTCGCTACTGAAACCAATCAAGCTGAATGGGCAAAAAATAGTTCTGATTCTTGGTGATTTAATGATAATATGAAAGCAGATGCAGAAACAGATGGGACAAACAGCTTTATGCTCAATGGAACAGCTGGAGGTATTGCATGAGCCAAATGACAACAAGGAGCAAAATTACTCGATTCAGTCAAGAAGTTCATCAACTGGGCTTTGGGTATGCTCGCTACCGTTGCTTTGGTTCTATGTCTTTGGGGAGGATTCAAGATGATGACTGCCGGTGGAGACGACACTAAATATAAAGAAGGTATCAATATTTTAAAGAAAGCTGCTATCGGTCTAGTAGTTATCGGAGGCGCATGGATGCTCGTATCTGTAGTCATGTGGTTAATCGGAAGTGTTACCTCTTAAATCCAAAACAAAAAACATGAAAAAAATTGTTTATGGGTTCCTTGCTTTATTTATGTTAGCTTCTGTTTCTTCTAATCTATCTTTCGCTACTGAGAATAAAGGAGGATTTGGTTCTGAAGTTGCGAGTGGATGAGTACGAGGTCAAGGTTTTGATGACGATCAAGCTAATTTTCTCAACTGATGAGCAAGATGAGTTTGAGGAAATACTGCCATGAAAGGAGACAGTATCCTAACTTCAGTCAAGAAGTTCATCAACTGGGCTTTGGGTATGCTCGCTACCGTTGCTTTGGTTCTATACATTCATCGACATAAACAACAAGTAAAGGCCAAAAACACAATTACTACAAAATAGGACACCTTTCTTGGTGTCCTTTATTGGATAGGAATCCACGATAATACTTATTCCCCTACTATAAGAAAAGAAAATATTCTCATTTATATTCCCTCTCCTTACGAAGGAAAGGGGTAGGTGTGAGGTTTCCATATTATTTTGTTCCCCTTTGCAAAGGGGATACGGTCGAAGACCGAGGGGATTAAAAATAAAAGGTATTTCATCTATTACTCAAATTTTCACCATCCAATCAGACTTTTATCTTTTTTTCTCATCAATGAAAATAAAACTCTTATCCAAAAGACTTCTTATAGGAATCTTATGAATCATTTTTCTAGGAGGAAGTCTTACTCCACAATACACACGAGCAAATCAAAAAAAAGGATTCTGACAAAATACCTATGTAAGTGAAATCGGAGTTCCAGGAACTCAAAATGCAGATAACACCGGAGCTTCACTTCTTACTTCTATCAAAAAATTCATCAACTGGGCTTTGGGAATGCTTGCAACGGTTGCTCTTGTCATCTGCCTTTATGCAGGATTCAAAATGATGACAGCAGGAGGAGATGATGGAAGATTCAAAGACGGAAAAGATATGATAAAAAAAGCTGCAATTGGATTAGTAATTATCGGTTTTTCACGAATGATTGTAAGTTTCATCATGTGGATTATCGGAAATCTCACAGAAGATAAAAATGGAACTACTATTTCAGAAACCACATAAAAAACAGACGAAAAGTCTGTTTTTTTGATTTATGTTTCACTTTCATAATTCCTCTCCTTACGAAAAAGAGGGGTAGGGGGTGAGATTTCTATATTATTTTATTTTTCCCCTTTGCAAAGGGAATACGGCATAGCCGAGGGGATTTTGTTTATCTTTTGGGAGAGTCTTATTATGAAGAAGAAAATCCTCCGCCTCTTCGAGCCACCTCCTTTGATAAAGGAGGACAAGATTCTCCATCTCATTGCATTCTATGTGCCCCTTTTTGAAAGGGGCTGTCACGAAGTGACTGGGGATTTCTTTTCCCCTATACAAATCCTCCGCCTCATTGCATTCGGCACCTCCTTTGATAAAGGAGGACAACAACTCTCATTGATAAGAAAGCGCCTATTAGATATTCCCTCTCCTTGCTAAGGAGAGGGGGTGGGGTGAGGTTCCTTTATCAAAATTTCCATTTATACAATCAAAAATAATCTGTAGGGACACAATTCTTCGTGTCCTTTTGCTGATCAAAAATAAGACGTCAAAATTAACTTATTTCTCAGTAGACAAATAAATCTTCTTTTTCTCCTTCTCCCACATTCCAATACTCATTCCATACAAAAGAAAGAAAGGATAAACCACCATTCTATCAGTCAAACTATGCAAAACCATTCCTTCCATACAGAGTCAAACCAATCAAATTCCTGCTCAAATAACGGTAAAATAAAGCAATTCTTGAAATTTTGTTTTCTTACAAGAATGATATTTTTTCCAAGTGACAAAAGAATACCATACCATCCACAAAAGACAACATCCTCGTCCCAAAAGTCCAAAAATACCATATTCCATTAGAATTTGAAGATATTGATTTTCAGGATTATACCCAAAGGTTTTGATATCATATTGATTATTGATTTTTCTAATCGTTTCACAACGTTCATCAGGATGTTTTTCTGAGAAAGAAAATTCCAAAGGATTTTCCAAACCAACTAAATCTCTCGCACAAAGCTGATGAGAAGCCGGTCCTGCGTATCAAATTCCCCATCAAGAGAACAATTTTTCTTTAGCCAATTTCCACCCTTCTACGATCAAAATCACATGTCAAGTATTGGAATAATCTCTCGCAAAAATACCTCTTCCCACATAAGCAACTCCAACACCTCCAATCAAACAAATAATCAAAATTTTCAATAAATGCTGCTTAAAAAATTTCCAATTAAGAAGAACAATAACCGCAACCAATTCAAGAATCCATAAAGCCAAAGCAGCTCTCGACCAAGTAGAAAAGACAAGAAGTCCATAAAGAAAAGTTAAAAAAATCTGAGAGAATCTCTTGTTTTTTCTCAAGAAAACAAAGAAAAAGAAAGGGAAAAAAGCAACCAACCAAAATCAAAACGTAATAGGTCTCTCAAAAAGAAACGAATTTCTCACATAACTATTTTCAAAATGAGGATAAATATTGGTATAATATGCTGCTGGAGGAGCTTGTCAAACCAAAGCTTCTGGAGTATAAGGAGAATATCAAAGATGCCTCAACCATTGAGGACCAAAATAGACAACAAACCACCAAAAAATTCATAACCACAAAACCCAACGAATCATTTTACGATAAAAAGAAAGGACATCTTCATCTTTTTCAGTAAAATAAAAATACCCCAGTCCTATTCCAATCCCCAAAATCCATAAAGGTAATAAATCATATTTAAAAGAAAGAAAAAAAGCTTTAAAAGCTGAATGCTGAAATAAGAAAGCAATCAAAATACAGAGCAAAGTCGTTCCAATTAAAAGCACTACAAACTGCCATAAACTATACGTTTTGAAACATTGAAAAAGAGACGAGAAAGTCAGATTTTTGTTCTCTTTTTTTAAATCAGCAAGATAACGAGGAAGTTGAGAAAGTAAAGTATACAAAACCACTCCCCCAAAAAGAAGAATCAAAAATTCTTTCCACATCCACACAAAAGTCCAAATTCAACCTGTATATTCCAATTTATAAGTAATATAGGTTTGTAAAAAAAATTGAACCATTAATCATAAAAAAAACAATTTACAAGCTCATTTTATAATTTTTTTCACCATTTCATTCTCCATTTCACCAAAAACATGAATAAAGTACTTTACTTATACGTTTTGAGGGTGTTTTTTCAATAAGAAAATAAGAAAGGGAAAATGATCATTGAAAATAATCATGATTCTACCTACAAATACCACTAAATATTTGACAAACAAAGGAGTTCTGAATATACTTAGATGATTTTATCACTAAAAACAAAAAACAAAATGAATAATGGGATCTTTTTATACACAGAATATCTCAAGAATATTCAAAATCAATTAAAAAGTTACCTTGAAACTGGAAAAAAATATTATATTGAAATGGAGGGAAACGCATTAAATCAAAATTCATTTCACGCATTATTAGAAGATTTTCCTACCAATGCCTACCAAGAAATATTCAAAGACTTCAAAGACGATTTAGATATTTATATTTGTATCAAATCAGAAACCATCATCAAAAAGTATTTGGAAAACAACGATACACTTCACGATGAAATAGTAACAAACTTAAAAAAAATGGAACACATTTTCTGAAAAAAGCCAAATCTTGTCATCAATTTCATCGATATTGAAAATATGTATGATGTAGTATTTAATTTTGCTACTTCATTCCAAAAAATAGGGTATAAAACCTGGGAAAAATATAAAATCAAAAAATTAGATTTCCATGTAGACAATATTTTTACAGATATTGCAATGGAAAATGACGATCACATTCCTGCTATGAAAAATATCAACATTATGTTCAATTTTGAACCACAATCTGGAAGATTTTTAACAAGTTTAACTCAAATTTATCTCGATCGTGATATTGGAATCGATGCGGAATATCGTTCATTTTCTCCTCTCTGTAATTTAGATCTCAACCAAAATCATCCTCTCAATCTTTTGGGAGAAGCACGATTTATTCAATACCTCTCAGAATATCAAGAAGAAAAAAAAGAAACCTTTTATGAAAAACTTATGACCGAAAGAGAGTTTGTAAAAAAATGTTACCAAGCTCTCTGAAAAGAAATCCCTGCAAGTTTCTCACTAGGAGCTATTGAAGAAAAATTTCTTACCTTAGACACGATCATCGAAGTATTCAAAAAAAGATGTGAAGATCTCAAACATCATCGAAAAGGAACGAGCTACGAAAAATCTCTACAACTTTTAACCAATCAAATCTAAACTCCTCCATTCATTTTCGAATCTATCGAAAGAATATATTTCCCTTGAAAAAGGGTAACTAAAAAAGTTGAAATTTCCCCATCTGAAAATCCTTGTTTTTGGAGGGATTTTTTTATAATTTCAATCATTGCATCAATCTGTACTTGAATTTCTTCTGCATTTTGAGGAGAAACTTGCTCCATAATCTTTTTTTCCTCACATTTTTTCAAAATTGCTTGAGAAAATTCATGTAATTCTTTATTAATAGTCATCAATTTTTCCTCAGATCATTGGTGAGAAGACAACTCTTTCCCTCTTATTTTACCCATTTTCCAAATATGAGTTAAATCTCCTTGAGAGAGCATTTCTACCAAGGTTTCTATATCTCAAGCATCTTCCACATATTTTTCCAAAAGATCATAACACTGAGTTTCTAGTAAATCTTTGATAGTATAATAAGATTCTAATTCTTCTGGAGAAAGATTCTCGGGATTTTGGCTGTATTGTACATAATTTTCAAAAACCTGATAAACCTTTTCAGGAAAATACCATCACTTTTCCCTTCTAAGTTTAGCAATATCAGAGGTTTCATGAAAAACATTGGTAATTCATTTTCTTATCAAAGAAAAAATCTTCTTCTGCTCTAAAGGACTATAAAAATTTTTACAAAAAAGATCTCTAAGAGTTTTTCTTGCTTTTTGAATAGTAGTTTTGGACGACTGAGGATTTTTTAGATCAATAACCCCATTAATAAAAGCATCATAATCTTGAGACGAAAAATAATATTCTTCATAATTTAAGTCTTTTTTTTGAGACATTTTTACAAAAAAAACACAAATAAAACGTTATTCCATATTGAAGAATATATATAAAGATTAACACACTTATGTCAAGTTATTTTTTAATTTAAAAACAAAAAGAGAATTTTACAAAAAATAAAAAAAATCTGACTCTCAAACAAAGAATCAGACTATTTTTTAAATAGAACAATGATTATGAATTAGACAAGTAAAAATATATCCTATTGGTCAAAATCCATCTGAAATCATAGGTCCATAAAATACAAGAAAACATCATTGAACTAATAATAAGAGAATAACAAGTTTTTTTGTCCATGAAGCAGTTTTTTTCGTAAAAAGCACTCCTAAAGTTATCAGAGAAACTAAAATTCAGATACAAAAATATCGATCAGGGAATGTAGTCAAAATCCCTTTATAAAAAAAATTAAAAGGAACTTCTTTAGCTGTTTCTATAATTAAATTTTGATTAGGGGAATTTTGACTTAAAATATAAGATTCTCAAACTAAGCTAAAATTTTCAAAGGAAAAGAAATGACCTTTATCAAAAAAAATAAAAAAGAAAAGAAACAATCCCATAACAACGTATAAAACAAAAAATCAAAGAAAAACTTGTAGAGGTCAAAAATATTTTTTTACGGTTTCTTCCATTTTACAGATTTATTTTAACTAAAAAATTACATAAAGACAAACAATAATGACAAAAATACAACAAAGAGGTACAAAAGAAAACAATGTTAAATTTCATTGTTTTCTCTGGTAAAAATAAGTCACTCCAATTAATATAAGGGTAAAAATCATTCCTCAAAGCAGATATTTTTCATAAGCTTGATTAAAAAATTGTTGAATAATTTCAAGAAACATTGTATAAAGTTCATCTCCTATTTCTTCTTGTTTCGCAAAAAAAGATAACGAAGTTGCAATTCTTTGAGATTTGAATTCAGCACAAGTTTGCAACACGGTTCCATAAATAACAGTTCCAATAAGAAGATACATTCAAGCGAGATTAGTCATGCATCGACTAAAAGAAGAAATTTTTGATTGATTCATAAAATAAGGCTAATAAAATAAATTATATCTTTATATTATAGCTTTTTTATAGGTAAAGACAAATAATTACTTAAGTTTTCTGTCATCAAATCGTTTTTTTTAAATTTAAAATTTTAACATAGAGAAATAATCATGATTACAAAACAAAAAGAGAAATAATTCCTCGATAGATTTTATTTCTCCGGTGAGGTAAAACTCTGAATCAGAGAAAACTTCAATCATAAATGTTTTTATTTATGATGGGCTGGATATAGTCCCCGTTACTCAGTCTTTTTAGACATTTATCCCTCCGAAGAATTAGAAAATTTCGAAAAAAATGAAACAGCAGGTAAAGAAAGCTGATATTTCAAAAACAGAGGTAATTCTTTACCAAAAACCTCTACAAAAATAAAAATCAAATGAAAGATTTGTTAATTATTATTTTTTTCTTAACAGGCTGTTTGTTTATAGCTTGTGAAAAAAGCGATCTAACTGAAGCCATGGATATTAACAATAGTGTTAATACAATTGAAACTTCTCTTTCAAAATCTTCGAAACTATCAGAGTCAAGAACTATTCGTCTCGTGGGACATAATTACTTTAAAATTCCTAAAGGAACAAAAAAGATTTATGTTTCCTTTGGGAGTCGAAAAACTTATACAATTGGTTGTACAATATCGGAATTCTTAAACGGACACCACAACCTAGGAAACAAAAGTTATAGTATTTCTTCAAATGGAAGCATAACAAAAACAGTGCAAAATACAACTGATGAAATCGATTTAGATATTTCTTGTTCAGATGTATTTTTAGGAACATTTCCATCCGCATTAGAAGTAACAGTTGGATACTAACACAGTCTCTTGCCCCTATAATATAGGGGCTTTTTTAAAAATCTGACTCTCAAACAAAGAATCAGATTTCAAAAAACTACAATTCATATTTCGTGACAGAAGAGGAATCTTTATTGAGAGACGAAAAATCAGGTTTTTGTCCATTTGGATAATTGGTAACAATCATCGCAATCAAATCTGCTGTCGTACTTACAATATCTCAAATTTTATTAAATACATTTTTGACCGTATATTTACTCGTATCTACACTTTCTGATGCAAAAAGTTTCATAACATAAGGTCCTACAAAAAGAAGCATAATCGTAAGGAATAAACCAATTACCATATAACGAATCGTATCTCACGCTTTTTTAATTTTATCTTCCGCACCATTAGAGAAAATAAACAGGAAAATAGCACGAAAAAAAGCATAAATACACCCCAAAAAGACAATCAAAATAATAATTGCTAAAGCAAAAAGAATAATATCTTCTGAAGTTTTAAAAAGATTATTAAAGACTTCCGGCATTTCATAATATTAAGACATAAAAATATATGAAAAAGAAAAGCCCCTAATCAAGGGCTCATACTTTTTATTTTTTCTCATTCTTTTTTACTCCTTTTCTCTCAACTTCTTTATAAAATTTCTTAAACATTTCATCATTTGTCTCTTTGAAGAGTAATTTTGCAACTCTTTCTGAAACTTGAGCTCCTTTTGAAATATATTCTCTAATACTATCTACATTTGCCGTAAATACATGTTTAAGAGGATCATAAGAACCTAACACTTCCATATATCCACATTTTGCAGGTTTTGTATGTTCTGTAAGAACTACTCTATAAAAAGGTCTCTTACTTCTTCCATGTCTTGAAAGTCTAATGGTTAACATTCTTTACTACTAAATAATATAAAATAAATTATTTTAATTTTTCTCTAGAATTGTGAACTGTAGCTTTTCTACAATGTTTACAATATTTATGTAAAGAAATCTTTGGTTTTACTGCTTTATTGATAGAAGTGTAATAATTGGTTGCTTTACATTCTTCACATACAAGAGCTACAGTAATCACTCCTCCTTTCTTTTTTGCTGCCATTAAGCGTTAATTACTAAATAAAATATTTGAATGACGATTAGATGATCATACTATGGCGCCAGGTGGACTCGAACCACCGACCTCGTCCTTATGAGAGACGCGCTCTAACCGGCTGAGCTATGGAGCCATTTTATGGATAAACATTCGGTGAGGGGGGGATTCGAACCCCCGGACCCTGTTACAGGTCGACTCGTTAGCAGTGAGCTGACTTAAGCCTCTCATCCACCTCACCAAAATAATATCACATTCCATTTATAAAGAAATTGTATTGTTTTTCAAGAGAAAAAAGATATTTTTTAATCAGACTTTTATTCTTTTTTAAAAAAGAAAAAAATGGATGAGTTAAATATTTGAACGATTGAAACTGGAGAATCAGGGAACAACTCAGCAGAAGGAGTAAACGAACAAGACATTCAAAGAGTCCAAGAAGAAGCTAGACAAATCAAACAAGTAGCTCAACAGCTCAAAAAAAACAAAGCAGCAAACGGTCAATTTGCTGGATTTCTAAGTTTTTTAATGAAGACTTTGGATGATGAAATTATAACCCAAATCTATGATACTTTTTATATGACAACTGATACCAAAACAGGGATTACGTACCTAAGAAAAAACGCGAATTACATTGTTATTTGTGGTATTTTCTTCCCCTTTTTCAGAGAAGAAGCAAGCAAATACAATCTCCATAAACTATTTTGACCTCTCCTCCCCAACGATTTAACCATAAAATCTTACCTCAAATATCTCCAATCAATTTCCAATAAATACCACGATAATATTCCATTAAAACAAGATCACCTCATTCATCTTTTATTTTTAATTTTTCAAAAATACCTTTTCAATTGCAACGATGCACCAAAATTAAAAGAATGAGAAAATCCTGAACTTTCTTACAAAAATCTTATTACGCAATATTTGAACGAATAAAATCGAAAACAACAATTTGTTATTTTAAAAGTTTTTCATTATAATTAAATGAAACTTTTATTTTGCAATTGATGATGAAAATTTTAGAAGCCACTTTTGATCCTAAAACTCAATGAATTGCTTATGCAGAATTAGCAAAAGAGTTCTGAAGTCAGATTTTTTCGGTTTTTAATAATAAAGAAAAACATATCAAGATCGCATTCTTTATCATCAAAGATGAAGAACTATGAAAACAAAAATTTTCACCTAAATTTCTACAAAACCACAATATAGTACATTTAAAAAAAATTAACCTTAAAACTGCTATCGAAAAAACTGATGAAGAAAGTCCTTTTGGTAAATTTTTAAGAGAAATAGATTTAAAAAAGAAAAGAAAAATCAGAAAGTACTCACGATTTCAAAAACTCAAAGATTTTTTTATACATTAAAAGTATTTTACTCTATCACAAAAGGCATGAAATTTGAAAAACTTTCTTATAAAAACCAGAGCGATACTATCAGAATGATCATTTCTGTAAAAAAAGATTGCCATACTGAACGAGATGAAAATACCACAAAAACATTTGCTCAAAAAATGGCATGAATATTACAAGCAAATGCTTTTAAATGTCAAAAAGACAAAATTACTTTTTTTATTTCAAAAGATTCTCGAAAAGAAGAACTACAAAAAGAAAAAAATCATATCGAAAAAGAAAAAAAAGCTTCATTACAACAACAATTAAAACAATATCTCAAAAAATACACAAAAAAAATAGAAAAAAAACACCTCCAACAACTTTACAAAGAAGCACAAACGCTCCAAAATCACTACTACAATAAAAACTGAGAAGAATGGCACAACAAAAATAATGTTCTTAAAAAGAAACTTAAAGAAAGTTTTTATGAAAATCTCTCCTCATGTTTAGAAAAATTAAACCGTCCACTCTCCATGAGCAAGAGCTCTAAGTTTTAGATCTCATCACTCTGAAGGAGTAAAAACAAGATACAAACTTTTCCAATCCATTCCAGCATATTCTTCATTAAATCCTGTGAAATGATATTCGATGATTTGACTTTCTGGGTAAAGAGAAGCAAGATTAACCGTAGTATTTCCACGTGATTGCACTTGTTCATTTTCCAAAATTTCGGGAGCTTGAAGATAATTTTCATCCCAGATAAATCTCTCATAATATTCATCAAAAGTCATAGAAATAGGATCTCAACTTCCATCCCATTTTCACCACTCTAATATTCCAGAAAAAAGAGAAGAGAAGTCTGATTTTTTCTCTTTTTTTATCGTTTGAATACGATCAAGATTTTCCTCATAAGGATAAGGTAAAAAGTCTACCCCATCATCCGCAAGATACTCTGAAAGGGCTGAAAAATCTTTTTGAGAAAGGAGAGACAAAACACCATTTCAGATTTCTTGTAAATTTTGAGATTTCAAAGGACGTAACTTTAAATCAGAAAGATCTCAAGCAAAAAAATGAGGGAAATTACCAAAATAATGATAATGTCCCCAAAGTCCAACAAAAAAAACCATAAGTAATCCACAAAAAACACAAAAAACTCTTCTTTTTAAAGGAGAGATTTCTTTTTTTCTGAAACGTTTTTGAGGAAAATTTCTTTGCGTTTTCTGTATTTTTTGCATTATTCAAGGACATTATTTAAAAAATTTTTTACAAACTTCTCTAAAAGTACAAGTTTCACATTTTTTTTCACTTAAAGCATCATGAAAGAAATCGGGATCAAGAGGAAGATTCTTTTCGGCATCCCCATCTTGGAGAAAGCTTTTCTGTGTTTCAATATCGCTTTTGATTTTAGAAACAATGAAATCGATGTCTTCTTGCTGGATTTTACCTCCATATGCATTCATCGAATTGAGATAAATTTCATACGCTTCAACATTTACATTGTCCAAGGTTGTCTTTTTCATTTTTAAAAGTTTTTTCAAAGCATAGACTTTCAATTGAGTAGAAATTTGATCTTGAAGAATGTCTTCTTTCCCAGATTTCCAGTCAAGAATCAAGAATTTTTGATCAGAAAAAATAACTCAAAAATCTGGAACTGCCAAGACAGAAACATCTTCTAACCCAGGAATCAAAGAAACATCGACATTCATAGAACGAAAAGGTTCTCTTGGAGATTCAATATATACTTGATATCCATCTTCAAAATATCCCTGAATTTTGGTATTTCGAGTACTTTGCATAAAACGATCTAAATTCTCTTGCACTTTTTCAATAGCTTCGGGAAGTTTCTCATCAATATTTTCTCCATAAAAATGTTCACTCAATCAAAATTTTCTTTCAAAGAATTTATCATAATCTGAAAAATCCATGCTTTTAGAAAGTAAAAATTCTTCCTCCATTTCCGTTTTTATCTTGTCTTTAATTTTTTGTACTTGTTCATCACGAAGAGCAGGATTCACATCTCGTTCTTTATAAAAATTTTGAAATAAATGTAAATAATCGGACAATAAAAAGTGACTCTTTTCTCCAATCCACATTTCCACACTTTTCAACCTTTTCAAAACACTATTTTGTCTTCAGAGTTCTGGATCTCTTTTTTTGAGATCAAAATCATAATAATTGAGATAATATTTTCTTTCACATCGTTCTAAAACCGTAATTCTCGTATGAGATCGAGAAAGATTGTGTTTGGGAGAAAAGTTTTTCATAACTAGCACAAAAAAACTAAAAGCTACTTCCAAGGTAAGATTTTAACCAAAAAAAACAAGAGATTTTTTATTTTTCTCCTGTATTTTTTTTAATTTCAAATATTTTCTACTTCTTTCAACTTTCTTTCAACCATCGTCAACGACAGAATTTTGACAGATTTTTCTCTATTCTTCATCGATAAACATCGTCTTACTTCTATACTGAATAGCTTCTGACAGATGTTGGACCAAGATATTTTCCTGTCCATTCATATCCGCAATTGTCCTCGCAAGCTTGATCGTCCTATGGACAACTCTTCCTGACAAATTGAGAGCATTCGCAGCTTGAGAGAGAAAATCCTTACATTGACTGTCCAGATGAATCAAATCTTGAATTTCTTTTGCCGTCATATGAGCATTCGCATGAATATTCAATCCCTTAAATCTCTCTTGCTGAAAATTCCATGCAGAAATAACTTTTTTCCCCAGACTCTCTGAACTTTCTCATGATTGATCTTCCAAAATCGTATCGATTTTTTCCCTTGGAACTTCTAAAATAATATCAATCCTATCTAAAAGTGGTCACGAGATTCTAGATTGATATCTTTTGACATCAGAAAGTGAACAAGTACACTGTTTTTCTTTATCTTTGTAATAACCACATTTGCAAGGGTTCATCGAAGCTATAAACATAAAGTTAGCAGGATATTGAACGGATCCACTTACCCTGGAAATATTGACAACTCTTTCCTCCAAAGGCTGTCTTAATACTTCAAGTGTCTCTCTTGGAAACTCTGTCAACTCGTCGAAAAAGAGGATCCCTTTGTGTGCCAAAGACACTTCTCCTGGAGTTAATTGAGTTCCTCCTCCGATGATCGAAAATCTGGATGCGGTATGATGAATCTGTCTGAAAGGCCTCTGAATCACAAGCGGCATTTCTTTATTTAATTTTCAAACAACCGAATAAATCTGACTAACTTCCAAGATTTCATCGAAGGTTAAAGGAGGAAGAATGCTTTTCATTGCTTTACTCATCATTGTTTTTCCGCTTCCAGGAGCACCAACCAATAAAGCATTATGAAATCACGCCGCAGCTAAAGCCAAAGCTCTTTTTGCAAAGATTTGTCCTCTAATCTGTTGAAAATCGATCTCAAACGAAGCATCTTCTCCAAGTTCTTCAAGATCTTTCCCTGTCGTAAGAGTCTGAATTTCTCCTCCTTTGACAAAATATTCGATCAATTCATTAAAATGTTTGAGAGGGTGGACAATAATATCGGGGATATACTCTAGTTCAAAACTATTTTCTTCAGGGATAAAAAACTCCTGTCGACCTTGCTTTTTTGCTGACAAAACCGAAGGTAAAAGCCCATTAATTCTCTTGATACTTCCATCAAGTCCTAGTTCTCAAAAAAAGAGTCAAGAAGTCAGACTTTCTTCATGATAAATCTTGGTTTCTGTCATATAAATGAGTAACGCCAAGGTCATAGGAAGATCAAATCAAGTCCCGTTTTTTTTGATATCACTCGGAGCAAGATTGAGGATAAATTTTCTCCTTGGAACTTCGATCCCACAGTTTCTAAAAGTTCCTCTCATTCTTTCTTTTGCTTCTTTGATCGTAGTATCAGGCAAACCAATAATATCAATAGCAGGAAGTGCTTTACTTGAATCTGCTTCTATCGTAATTTCATGTCCAATCAATCCCACATTTGTGAAAGTTTTGATAAATTGTACCATTCAAACTCTGTCCAAATATAAACACTTTTGATATAAAAAAGTTTATCTAAAAATCAAGGAGAAATTATTATTTTTTACCTGTCAAAAAAATATTATTTTATCGAAAAAGAAAAAATTCACTAAGAAAGTGAAAGATATCAGTAAAAAAACATTGACAACAAATCCGATTTTTTTATTTTTCTTATAGTTTATTTTTTAAAAAAGGGGAATGATACCTTATGGATGAATTGCTATTTTATTAGTTTGTACAGGAATATTTTTTTATGATATATGGAGAATTTTCCGTATATTCAATAACCGACTTTCTCATCGAATCATTTTAGGGATAGCGTTTATCCTCGCAAGTATAGTCTGTATATCACTACTATGATGAAATCAAAGCAATATCCAACGGATAGACATTCTTCAAACCATAGCTTCACGATTATTAGTCGGAGCATTTCTTTTGATGTTTTGACTTGCCATAACACATCTCATTTCTCATCGATATAAAATATCCCCCTTCATCATATGCTGATGCATCGGTATCATCCGGGGAATAGGGACTATTTTAGCATTAAAAACCACCATTACCAACTTAACAATAACTTCAGAAAAAATCAAAGAAGAAAAGAAAATTCTTGTAGTAAGTGATATCCATGTTGATTTTGTTTTTTCCACTTTCCATCTCCAGAAAATAAAAAATTTAATAAAAGAAGAAAAACCTGACTTTGTACTCATATTAGGAGACTTATTCAACAAAGCACATCCAGGATACGAAAAAGCATATGAAATTTTCAAAGATGAAACAACTCCAATATATGCAGTAGTCGGAAATCATGATATTATGGGAGATAAAGAACTTATTTATCAAATTCCCAATCTCTCTCCTATCAAAATTCTCACTAATGAAAGTACAGAAATAGACTCCATCAATCTCGTCTGAATAATGGATAAAAGCAACCGACAACATAAAAATCTCGATGAAATCCTATGAGAAATCTCTCTACCAAACAATGAAAATTTCACCATTTTCATGACACACCAACCTATTACTCTTGATAAAATAGAAAAATATCCATTCGACTTAGAACTTGCATGACACACCCATAGAGGACAATTTTATGGAATGAGAAAAGTAGTCGAACTTGTCAATGGATACGGATATGGAGAATACCACTATAAAGATAAAATCGCATTCGTAACCCAAGGAATAGGTACTTGGGGATTACCATTTAGATTAGGAACTCAAAGTGAAATCGTAATGCTTCATCTCCTACCAACAAAATAATTTTACAAAATTTTAAAATCAATCACAAAAAAATATTGACATTAAAAAGTATTTTAATATATTATATTTACTTTTAGATAGTAAATATTGTATAAAATGGAAACAATAATAGAGCGGAAAAACAGTAAAATTCAATGAGATCCACATGTCAAAAACCTTTGAAATTATATAGAGAGTCTCAACAAAGAGTACCAATGAATAGAAGATGAAATACAAAAAATAACTCAAGAACAAGAAGAAATTAAGTCCAAGAAGGAAGAATTCATCCAATCAAAAAAGACCTTAGAAAAAGCATTAACAAACATCTGAAAAAATAATGCTTTATTCCAAGTAGCTATTAAGGGAATAAATGAAAATATTCAAACCATTACTCAACAAGAACAAGAAACTATCAAACAAATACAAGAAAATGAAAAAAAACTAGAAGAACTCAAGAAAACAAAAGCAGAAAAAGGACAAGAAAAGACAAAATGGTTTAAAATTCTAAAAAGCTACGAAGATTTTGCATATACTTTAGCAGAAAATAAAACAAATATCAATGAATTTTTGAATATTGCATGAATCACAAATAATACAACGGAACAAGTAGCCAAGACATTAACAGCTCCAAAAGAAGAAAATCAAAAACCAGTAAAAGTTAAAACAGTTAATACGCAAAAAGAAGAAAATTCTGACAACGAACAAAACAATGAACATTGAAAAGATAATACTCCCAAACAACAAGAACCAACACAAGAAAAAACAATAAAACAAGACACAAGTCCAGAGGACAACACAGAAAAGGGAAGCACAAACGTTACAGAAAACACTCCGGAAACACCAGAAAATCCTTGAAACATCAAGAAAACAGAAGTAGAAGAACAAAAGAAAATAACACAACAGCAAAACACATGGGAAATAGGAACTGAAGAAGTTGAAGAACAAGAGAGAGAAAAAAGAGAAAAACAATTAAATGAATTACTTGCAAAATATCAAGACGATATTAATAAAAAGAGAAAAGAAGAAGGGGAAAAAATTAAAGATATTATTGAACATGAAGATGATTACGAAAATCTACAAAAAACAATCAGAAAAGAAACCTTATTTTCAAAACGATTCAAAAATAAGAAGGAAAGAGAAGAAGAAAAAAAGAATCGATGAAAAGAAAAAGAAAATCAATGGGAATCTTTATTTTGAGAAAATATCATCAATTATATACAATATATGAAGGATGATGAACGAAACTTTATTTATCACGAAATAGAAGATCATATTCAAAAAAAATATTTTTCTATCAATCCTAAAAATCAGATTCAAATAAGATGATGAATAACCTTATCAGAGAATGATACTATCGAAAAGCGAATAAATTATATGATGAACGAAAGACCTACATTAAACAGGAAAAGAGCAATTCAAACTTTAGAGAAAGAAATATATGAAACAACTTGACTAGGTCACAAAATGCAAAAAGATTGAATGAAGATAATAGAAAATGCTTACAGCAATAACTTTCGAGAAAGATGAAATCCAAAAAGACTATTTGATCGGTATCAATATGATAATATAACAACAGAAAATGCGGAATGAGAAAGAAGGGGAAAACATTTATTAAATCATACCAATATTCTTTCAAGAAAAGATAAAAAGGATTTGATGGAACTACCAGAAGAACAATATAGAATAATTGCAAAAGAACTAACTCAATATATAAAAACAGAAATCGAAAATGGAAATTATAATCTTTTACGAGATGATACAGAAAATGAAAAATTCACATATAGAGATACGTTGAAATTAGACAGATTTCGAAACTCAATAAAAGACTAAAAATCCTAGTATAAACTAGGATTTTTCTTTTTTCAAAAAAAAGTCTCCGAAAATTTGACATTTTTAAAAATTATGATATAATATATACGTAACAAGAAAAAAAAACTTGTTACATCTTGGGAATTTATTTTAATTTTATTTAGGGATGAGAATTCTAAATAAGCTTACAGACCTCAATAAAATGTAAAATAAAATAAATCTGGTTCTACACACAATACCTGATTTATCCCATAACCACTTATTTCTTATGCAAAAAACACAAGCACCTAAGAAATCATTAAGCTTCTTGACGGTAGTAGCTATTTTTACGATTACCATTTTGTCAGGATACCTTTTACCTTCATTTATCCCCGCTGTTGCGATGGAAATGAATCAAAAAGATAATACTGATAAAGAATCAATACAAAATAGCACTCAAGAACAAGAGTCTCTCTTTTCTTTGCTTGAAAAAGAAGTTGCCAAAGGAACAAACGAAATTCTCGACAATGTTTTCGGAAATACTTTTAATATTCAAAAAAAAGAAGAAAAATCTGAATGAAATTCTCAAGAAGAGAATAAAAATACAGAACAAACGCAAAAAAACGATCAGACTTTTTCTTTTATTGAAGTTATTACCGGACAACAACTTGCAACAGGATATCCATATCAAGATATCGAGAATTCTAAATTTAAATATTCAATTCTCATTGGATATTCTAATGGAATTTTCCAAAGCAACGAAAAATTTCAACCAAAGAATTACGTACGCGTAAGTGATTTCATTAGGGTAGTGATGGACACTTACCGTCTAAAAAATCCTAGTAATCTAGGGGTGTTGACAGAAAAAAATTATTTTTCTCAGTCAAACATGCCTACCGAAGTTATGAGGAGAATAAATAGTGCATATGAATTATGATTATTTCAAAATCTTGAAAGTGGAACTCTGGAAAACGATATACGACTAAAACAGTTTATATCACCTAGACAAGCTGAAACGATAATAAAAAATCTAGAAAAAAAATCGCCAGAACTTGTCAAAGTTCCTCAAACAACACTCTTTTCTTCTGAAAAAGTAATCTTGAAAGAAGAATTAGCAGAGTTTTTGGTGCAAAGTTTCCATCTAAAAATGGATACCAAGACCGTTCCAGCGTTTAATGATATAAGTTGAACGACGTATCAAGATGCAATTCAATATCTCGCCGATCGTTGAATCATCTCTTGAATAGAAGGAAATTTTTATCCTTCCGCATCAGTCGAAAACAAGGACTTTGTCAGTATGGTCATAAAAGGCCTCCTGTCTAAAGAAAATAGTCCCTTACAATTATCCAACTTTTATTATTTAAACAATTTACAAAATGTGTCCACCAATTCTGCCTATGCTCCGTATCTTGAGTATTGTCTTGACTCTCAAGTCTGTACTTCATTACTTTCTCAAGGATCATCATGAGTTTATTTTCAAGCTGATAAAATTTTATCTCGGTGAGAAATTGAAAAAATTTTCTCAAATCTTACTGAAATTAAACTTGGAATACCAGATGAACGAAGAGAAGA
Source organism: bacterium (assembly GCA_017442645.1). The sequence continues at coordinate 37,825 of JAFRZH010000008.1, forward strand.
ACCTATTTCAAGAGGAGAGTTAGCTTATCTTATTTATACTATCTTCTGATTTGACACAACGAAAGAAAATCTAGTAAACGGGGAAAATTTTCTTTCATTGGAAAATATAAAAAAAAGATTTAATAAATCTGATAAAAAAACTCAAGAACAATCCTGAATCCAAATTTCTCAAGGAGAAACTTCCTGAGAAAATAACTTACGATATGATTTAAGGAATTTCATGAAAATATCATAAATCAATAACAAAAAACACTTTTATTCTTAACCAATAATAACCATGGCAAAAAAATGATTCATTAATCCTATAACAGGAAAATTCGACCACCACAGTTTCAAATTCTCAAAAAGAGCAAAGAAACAAGCTCATTATGAAATAAAAAAGGAGAGAATGTTGAGTGATTGAATTATCACAATCATGTCAAAAATTCAAACACAACTTTCAAATGTGTTAGAAAACACTCCTGTACAAGCAAAAAAGACTGTTCTCCATACGAAACAAAAACTTCTTCCAGCTTTAGTAATGGAACAAAGAAGTTTAAGAGTGTATTCGTTCGAATTAGCCGAAATCAAAACAGATCTCGTCATTGTACAAAATCAAATGAGAACCTTTCAACAAGAAATAACGGTCGTAGAATAACTATCATTGGATAGTAAAAGAATTCTCTTTTAATGAATAAAAAACACTTCCTAAGGAAGTGTTTTTCTATTTTTCTGGAAGATAAATATATCCAATAATCTGTGATCTATTAACACTTTCAATTCTTTGGGTTACTACAAATTTTCAAGCATAGTTCATATCTTCAACCAACATTTCTCATCTATCAGGATAATACGCTCTTACAATTGCTACATGTCATGCTGGATTTCTAATAGGACCATAAACAAGGATAGCACCTGTTTTTGGTTTTTTACCGACAGAGAATCAAGCTCTTTCAGCATTTGCATACCAATATTTAGCATCTCAACCAAAAGGTCTACTCTGTTTGGTAGCGGAAGTATAAGGGAAAATCTCAGGAACCTGAGTAGCAACATACCATGTACAATATCAACGATAGAACCCATTGACAACATTTTCTGTATATGTCCATTTTTTAAGAATCTTTCCAGCAGAAGTTCAAGCACCTTCTCAATCTGTCAATCTTACAGTAGAAGATGTCGTTTTGGTGACATTTTTTGTCGTTGTCGCCGTATTTTTCTGAGTTGTAGGTGTCGTTGTTTTCTTTGGAGCAACCACAACTGGACTAAGATCAGGCTGTTTTTTATCAATAAATCCAGGAATCTTATTAGCATTTTCCTCCGACAAGTTAACAAAAATTTCCTGTCCTTTATAAAGCATCTCAGTACTATCCGCAATATAATTTAAAGACATTAAATCTTCAAGATTGAGATTGTACTTATCTGCAAATACTTTAATATTTTGAGTTTCTCTAATCTTATAGAGAATACCATTTTCTTCATTGGTAACTACTATTTTATCCTTAGGTTTTACAGAAGAAATACCATTTATTTTTTTAAGATTAGACACCGTCGTTCAAAATGTTGTAGCGATAGAACTCAACGTATCTCCCTCTTTAACAATATACTGAATCACTGCTGTTTCTTCCTCTGTATCCATAGAAATATCTAATGAATCCATACTTATTGTAACATCTTTTCATCAATCTCCAATAAAATTAGGATTCACATATGAAAGCTGATAGGTTTCCACTTTATTCACATTGATAACAATGAGAATAAAAGCTATAAATACACAAATAGTTCCTATAATTTTTCCTTTACTTACATTACGATTATGTACCATATATCATAAGAATCATAAATGGCGGAGGGAGTGGGATTCGAACCCACGGACCGAATAATCGATCAACAGTTTTCAAGACTGCCGCATTCAACCGCTCTACCATCCCTCCACTACAAATCAGTTTTATAACGAATAAAGCTAGATTTCTACTGTCACGGTTGAACATTACATCCAATACTATATATTTTTTCTATTGATTTTCAAGAGGAATTTTATTATAAATAAAAAACTTCTTAAGAAGTCAGATTTTTATACTTTTTAATCACTTTTAAAATAAAAAAAATGAAAGAAATAGAAAAAATAGCTTTCTTCTATCCCCTCGTAACAGGAGAAAATAATCCTCTTCTAAGAGATCATTGCAAAGAAGTTGAAACTTTTGATCAAGAAATCCAAGATTTTGCAACAATTCTCATAGAATTGATGTACTACTATGAAGGTGTAGGACTTGCTGCCCCACAGCTCTGAAAAGAGATTCGTATGGTTGCAGTAACCCAATGGAAAGAGAAAGGAAAGAAAAGAATCCATCTTGGAGAAAAGATTTTGATCAATCCCGTCCTTTTGGAACATTCACAAGAAACTATTCTCTTCGAAGAATGATGTCTTTCCCTCCCCGATACCTTTGGGAAAGTAAGAAGATACCAAAACATTAAGATTTCCTACTTCGATGAACAAGGACACAAACATACTGAACAATTTTCCGGATACAATGCAATCATTATTCAGCATGAAATGGATCATCTCGAAGGAATCTTATTTGTCGATAAACTTACCAAGTCTTAATGAAGTTGATCAGACTCCATTGTTTTTCTATTCTTTCAATACTATCTGATTTTTCATCTTTCTTTTACAAAGACAGAATAAAAGAAATCATTCAAATCATAATAGCTAATTGTCTTTTAGTGTTTTCGTTGTTTTTAATTTATGAATTATAATACCTTTTTAAGATATTCAGATTTTTAAAAGAGATTAAAAGTCTGATTTTTTTCTAATTTTTACTTAATTTTTTACGATGGAATATTTTTAAAAGATAAAAGAGAATGTTTTAAAGACATATTGAATACAATACAGAGTGGATAAATTTGAACTCATTATAAATAATTTTAGCTATCAATTGGTGTTAGCACTCATATTTTTAATTTTTTTAATTTTTATTATTCTGTAATATTTTTATTGGTATTTTTGTTATTGGGAAAGTAAATTTTGATCATTTTGTTTTTGTAATTTAATGGTAATGTTGGGAGATTTACCCCATAAGAATTTTAGAAAAAAGAGTATACATTTCTTTTCTTGTACCTGATGAAAGACTTCCACCAGATAAAAGATCTTCATACCTACGAGTTTTAGAGACAAATTGTTGAAGTTGGTCATCTCCTACCCCTTCATAGGAATAAAAACTTAACAATTTTTTTCTTTTCTCTGTAATTCATTTTCTTACATATAAACTAATAATTTCTTTTGTTTCCCCTCTTACAATAAGAGAATAATTTTTCAAATCTGAAGTTTGATTTTCATCTTCTTGTAAATTTTCCGTCAAAGAACTTCATACTCACAAGAGAGAAGTATCTCTATCCTTTACTAAAGAGATTTCTGTAATCTCAATATTGTAAGGAGTTTTTTTATTTCTCGTTAAAATAGTTATTGATTTTTGATACGGAATCAATGCCGTATTTTCCGATCTTCGAGTTTTCCCATTATCGAAACTATATTCAATATGTTTTACTCCATCAGCATTAACTTCTAAAAGAACATTTTCTTGAAGATTTTTAAGTTTTTTAGAAGTAATTCACTGAAAAATCGGACATTCTCACGGATGCTCAAGCCAATTCTCATTCTGCCAACATCTTCAAGGTTGATTATCAGAAAAAGTATTTTGATCTTGAACCGGTGCTCATAAATTTTTGATAAATTCTGTCACTTCTCTATCAAGTTTTACATACGGAGAGTTCCAACTCCATTCAAAATTTCCCCTTCTTGAAGTTTCTTCTGAAGTCAAAACAGGTCGCTGAAAACTATCTGGAATTTTCTGTATTCTTCCATTTCTATTGAAAGATTTAAAGAAATTATCTGAAGATAAAGAATGAATCATCGAAGTATCAAAAGAAGATTGAGGTAACGTTCTTAAACTCCCCCCTTCATTGAATGAAGCAAAGAAATCGTTTCAAACCAATTGAATCTGCGATGTATTAAAAGAATTTATCGGTAACTCTATCAAAGTTCCTCAAGCATTAAAACTCCTAAAGAATGCATTTCCTACGATACGAATACGAGAAAGATCAAAAGATCATTCTGGTAATGATTTCAAATTTCCCCCTTCATTGAATCAATCAAAGAAATCATCAGGTATCATAGTAATATTCGGAGTTTTAAAACTTCCAGGTGGTAATACTAATAAATTTCCGCTTCTATTAAACGCTTTAAAGAATCCATTATTAACCATTTGAATTTGTGAAGTATCGAATGATCCATCTGGTAGTGATTGGAGCATTCATCCCTCATTAAATCAAATAAAGAATTCCGATCAGCTTTCTTTTATCTTTTGCAATCTAAAGCTCTTTTTAGGAAGATAAGTAATTTTCCCTCTAGAATTAAAGAAAGCAAAGAAATGGATTCCATTTTCTGAGATATTCGAAATATCAAACGAAACATTCGGTAAAGTTTGCAAACTTCATGAAGCATTAAAATTCATAAAGAAATCATCTCAAACTTTTTCAATCTTTGAAGTTTCAAAAGAGAAATCTGGTAATGATAATAATGCCCCTTCCTCATTAAATCCTGCAAAGAAAGAATCTGGAATTTCTTTCAGCCTTATAAAATTAAACGAATCATTTGGTAACGACTTCAAATTTCCCCTTCTATTGAAATGTTGAAAGAATCAGTTTCCAATATGTTGAATATTTGATAAGTTAAAAGAATTTTCCGGTAATTTCTGAATTTTTCCAGCTTCATTAAACGATCTAAAGAAATCATTTTTCACCTGTACTAAATTTGATAAATCAAACGAATCTTTTGGGATAGTCTCAATATTTCCTTCTCGATTAAAATACGCAAAGAAGTTATTTTCCGCGACAGTAATACCTTTAATATCAAAGGAATACTCCGGCAAGGATTGTAATTTTCCTCCATGATTAAATCCCATAAAGAAATTCTCAGATCCATTTTGAATTTTTGAAAGTTTAAATGAACCGTAAGGTAACTTTCTAATTTTTCCTCTTTTATTAAAGAATGCAAAGAAGTTTTGTTCAACACTTTCTATCTGTGAAGTATCAAATGATAAATCAGGCAATTCCATTATTTCTCCCCCTTCATTAAAGGAAGTAAAGAAATTCTTTTTTGCCACATGAATATTTGAAAGATTAAACGATCACTCGGGCAATTTTTTAAGAGCCCCTTCTTTATTGAAAGAAGAAAAGAAATCTGATTTTACTCACGAAACACTTGAAAGATCAAATGAATACGCTGGTAAAGTTTGTATTTTTCCATATTCATTAAACGAACTAAAGAAATCATCAAATGCTAAAGTAATCTTTGAGGTATTAAATGAATATTCTGGTAATTTTTCAAGATTTCCTTCTTTATTAAAGGAAGAAAAGAATTTATACGATGCATTAGTAATATTTGAAATATTAAAAGATCCTTTCGGAAGTTGTTTTATCTTTCATTGTTCATTAAAGGAACTAAAGAAAGCATACGGTGCAGTTTTGATATATGAAGTATCAAATGTGTTATCTGGAAGTTTTTCTATTGCTCCTGCTTTATTGAAAGAAGCAAAGAAATAATTTCCTATTTTTTTCGATGAATCCCCGAAGTAATTTGCAAGACTCGGAAGATACAAGATTTCAATATTTTTTACAGTTGTTTCCGATGATGGAATCAATCCCTGTTCTTGCTCTTGGAATTTCCACCTTGAAGTATTAAGGAGAGAAAGTGTTACTTGATATTTTCATGTTCTAGAATAGATATGACTAAGTTGATCATTTTCTCTCCCCATAACCCCTGGGGGTGAATCATCTCACCAATCAATTTGATAATCATTCTCGAAATATTTATTAAAGGTAATTTTTCAAGAATCATCAGCCACTTGAAAACTAAAGAGAATATCTGAAGGATTGTCCGTAACAAAATAAGAACCATTTTTTTCTTCAATTGACGGAGCAATCATACTTCCTAACGTACTTCAAAGAAACATTACAGAGTAAATAGCATTTTTCCCTGTAGATAAAATTTCATCATTTTCAGTATCTTTTTCATCAAGAGTAGCAATTTCAGAAGAAATTTCTGTAGATTGATATCCTTCTTGCATCTTTTCTACAAAAGAGAATTCTGATTTTTCTTGAGAAAGGTCTTTTAAAGAATGAGAAATTTGTCATTTTATTTCAAGGATATCTTCATTGACAGATTCCATCTCTCATACAAAATCAGCCTTTTCTTCTTTTTCTAAACTTCCTGTAGAGATAACATTTTCCATCTCTTCAATAACCAATTCTTCAGGACACTCAAAATGATTCGTTTTCCAATTTCTCGTAAGTTTACAAGATTGAGGTTGATTGATAGAGAAAACATCTCTTTTTTCTTTTAAGTCTCCATGAACTAGAGGAAGAACCGATTTTGTAAGGGTATATTCTGGAGAATTAAATGCATTTTTAAATACTCACACCTGAGAAAGATTTAAAGAATTTAATGTAGGCCACTGAAAACTTTCTGGAAGATCCATAAGAGAACCATTATAATTGAAATTTTTAAAGAAATTTTTTCAAATTTTCTTCACATTCGAAGTATCAAAAGAATGTGCTACTAATGAAGTAATTTTTCATTCTTCATTGAAAGAAGAAAAGAAATCATCTCAAACCGTTCTAATTTTCGAAGTATTAAAAGATTTTTCTGGGATTACTCTGAGTTCTCATCTCTTATTAAAAGAACTAAAGAAAAGATTTCCAACAGAAGAAAGAGAATCAAGACTAAAAGAATTTTTTGGAAGAGTAAGAAGTTTTCCATTTTCATTAAAAGAAGGGAAAAAACCATCATCTATAAGATAAATCATTGAAGTATTAAAAGACTTTTCTGGCAAAAAAGTAATATTCCCATTTGCATTAAAATATCAAAAGAAATTTTTTCCTGCAACTTGAAGATTATCCAAATTAAAACTCTCCCCAGGAAGTCATTGAAGTGCTCATTCGGTATTAAAATAAGCAAAAAAATCTGATTCTGAAACTTTAATCGCATTTATTTTAAAACTTTGTGAAGGAAGACTTTGAAGTTTTCCATAAGCATTAAAAGAATAGAAAAATTTCTCTCCTACCGTAGTAATATAATACGTATTAAAGGAACCTTCAGGAAGAGAAAGAAGACTTCCTTTTGCATTAAAATTCGCAAAAAAGCAATTTCCAACTTTCGTAAGATGAAGCAAATCAAAAGATTTACTTGGCAAACGTTCAAGCATTCCTTCTCTATTAAAAGAAGAAAAGAAATGATTTTTTGCTGTTTCAAGGTTTAAGAAAGAAAAACTTCCTTCAGGTAAATTTTTAAGTTGTCCTTTAAAATTAAAAGAATCAAAGAAATATTCTCAAGCTGAAGTAATAAAAGAAAGATTAAAAGATTCATCTGGAAGATACTGCAATGCCCCATTTTCATTAAAAGACGCAAAGAAACCATTTCCAACAAAACTCAAAGAAGAAGTATCAAAACTTTCTTCTGGAAGATTTACAAGAGATCCATCAGCATTAAATCTTTTAAAGAAATCATTTCCAGCAGTAGTAAGAGAAAATAAATCAAAAGATTTTTTAGGAAGTTTTTTTAATTTTCATCCTTCATTGAAAGACTCAAAGAAATGATTTCCTGCAGTTGTAAGTAAAGAAGTATCAAAAGTATCTTTTCACAATGAAGTAAGAGCTCCATCATGATTGAAATGAGCAAAGAAATAATCTCCAGCAATATTTTCACTTTCTCCGAAATATTTTGAAAGAAGGGGTAAAGTTATAAGTTCAAGTTTTTCTACGGTTGTACCATCTTGAGGGAAAAGAGGTTGAGTAGTATTAGTAAATGTTCGTTTTTCTTGTTCTGGAGTTAAAGTGATAAAATAAATATCTTCTTCTGTATAAGCATGAGTAAGTTGTTCTGTAACCATCTCTGTAGGAGTATCGTCTCCCCAAGAAATATGAAAAGCATTTTTGAAATAAGGATTAATAGTAACCGTTTGATTTTCAGAAGTAACCGTTACCATAATTTTAATTTCCTTCGTATCCATTTCTGGACTTGAAGCATGTGTTTTTTGAGCGATTTTTTTCTCAAAATCAAGAAGTTCTTCTTCTGATAAAGAATCTACCATATTCTCCATTCATTGAATCAGAGCTTGATTTTGATCGTAGGCTAATAACGGCGAAGAATTTCCAAACGTCATTATCACCACCATCAGGATTGCTCGTAACTTTTTCATACTGTGATAATAGAAGATAAATAATTATCAGTCTCATTTTACTAGAGAAAAAAAATAAAAACAAATAATTACAAAAAAATACGCAATTAAGTTTGCGTTTTATATTTTTATCATTATTTATTGTTTACATTTTTATATTTTATATTTAAATATATTTCTTTTTTTCAAAAAAGACTTCTGGTTTACCCTCTCTTTCCTCTTACTTTCTCTCTTTTCCTTCCATTGTCAACTCTTTCTTCTTCCTTTCCTCTTGTTTTTTTCCTTTTTTTCACTATCTTCCAGTTGGTTTTATTTTTTTAATAAAAATTAATGAAAAAAATTAATGCCTTTACTCTCGTTGAATTGCTCATCGTCATCGTCATCATTTGAATCCTTATGTCCGCTCTCCTCCCTAGACTATCAGGTGCGCAAGATATCGCCAGAGATACTTCCAGACAGGTCGCCGTTAACCAACTTTATACCGCTATCATGTCTTATAAATCTTTACATGGGAAATGGCCCGAATTAAAAGCTGTTTGAGATTGTATAGCAACTCGTACTGGAAATGATACAAATACTTATAGTTGGGATTTACTAATGAACGAAGGTCTTCTTACAGAAATGCCAGTAGATCCTAATCCAGAAGAAACTCGAACATTTACATGATCTAAATATAAAAAAGATGGGAAATATGATGCAGGAAGCGGTGTATCTGTAAAATGAGGATATGTTTATTGTCTTATCAACAAAAATAGTTCAAAAAAAGCTTGAGGATATATTGTAGCAAAAACAGAAACTCCTGCTAAATCTAATTGGGTATGAAGAAGCTTATCCGCTTCCTGATTATCTGAATTTAATAATATCTATACCTGTGAAACAATAGAAAAAGCGACAGATAACAAGATAAAATATCCTACATCTTGAGATCGTAATTGTAAGTATATCGATAATCAAGATTTATTTTATCTCTTTAAGTTCTAATAGAAAGAAGAGGAGAAGTCTGACTTCTTCTTTTTTTATAAATAGTTTTCTAAGTCTTGGATATGAATATGTTGGATCCCTGTTTCGGAAACTCAAAAATCAAATTGATCCATTGATACCACATATTTTTCCCGTGAATCATGAATCTGATTTAATGATGAATATTCCCTTTCTCTCGTCGTATCATCCATAATAAAAGTTGCGACTTGGAAATATTTGATCTTCCCATGTTTTTCAGCAATAAAGTCTACTTCTTTATTATTTTGAAATCTTCAAATATGAACCGTATACCCATGTTTTTTTAATAATAAAAAGACATAATTTTCTAAAATTCATCCTATATCTCTTTGCGGAAAATATCAAACTTGAGCATTTCTCATTCCAATATCTCAAACATAATATTTATTGTAAATACTGAATTGTTTTTTTGAGGATAAATCTTGAGTTTTGACTTTAAAGAGTAAATAAGCCTGTTCCCCATAATGCAAATAATTAAGAACAGAGTCTAAAGAAATTTGAATCTTTTGTGATTTAAGATAATCCGTAATATTTTTTGCAGTAAAAACATTTCCAATAGATGCAAAAATATATTTATATAGAATTTCAAAAAAATAAACATTATTAATCTTCCAACGAGAAAAAATATCTTTTAAGACCACCGTATTATACACAGATTTTCCATAATCAAAAATGGTATCTTCCGCATAGTTTAAAGAAAAAATCCCTGGTAATCATCCATAAGTTAAAAATTCATTAAAAATCTCAGAAGAAGCTTGTACCTTACGAAACTTAAGAAACTCTTCATATGAAAGAGGGAAAACGGGAATTTCAATAAATCTTCATGAAAGATAACTTGCCAATTCTCATGAAAGTAAATCAGAATTACTTCCTGTAATAAAAACTTCACATTGAGGATATAAGGTTTGGATTCCATTAATCGTTTTTTCCCAATTTTTAATTCTTTGAATTTCATCTATTCCAATAAAAGCCTTTCCCCCTTGTTGTTCAATAAAAGGCAAAAGAATTTTATTTAAATCACTATATTCCTTGATAAAATCATATTGAGGATTTTCACAATTAAGATAAAAAAAAGATTCTGGAAGGAAAGATTTTGATTTTACGAGAGATTGAATTGTTTGTTTAAGCAAAAAACTTTTTCAAACTCTTCTTTGCCCCACTATCACCTTAATAAGCGGACTTCCAATCCATTTTTTAATCTGTTCTCCATAAAACTCTCTTTCTATCAGAGGTTCTTTAAGGATTTTTTCGATATTTTTTATCATCAACTGAAACATTATGAAGTAAATTATTCGACTACACACGAAATATTTTATTTTTTATCTATTTTTTCGACTATATACGAAACATTAATCATTTTTCCAAAAAAAGCAAGAATATTTTTGCCATATTTTTCTTCTTTCCCACTTTCCCTTTCTGGTTTACCCTCTCTTTCCTCTTACTTTCTCTCTTTTCCTTCCATTGTCAACTCTTTCTTCTTCCTTTCCTCTTGTTTTTTCTCCACCCCTTTCCTTTTTTCCCTTTCCTTTATT
>JAFRZH010000009.1 GCA_017442645.1 bacterium
AATATTAGAAGATTTCAACGGGAAAATATTTTTTCGTTTGTACAGAATAAAGGTTCGATTAATTTCGTCGCTTTGTGGGAGAAAAACTCCGAAAAAAAATATTATTATAAATTTATAAATTATGATACAAACATTTCCACATTAACATGAAACATATATTCTGATGCATTTATGAGCAATTATTTTACTGATACTTATGTAAATGATAAAAATCAAGATAATGTTTATGATTATAAAATAGTGAAATTAGAAGTTACCGATTGAATTATTACTAATGTTATTACCAAATTTGCAGATAATTGTACATTTTTTGTAGATAACTCTACAGGTACACAAACTTGATGACCACAACAAGCTACACTTTCAACACATGATGAATGAAAAACTGTCGTTCATATAAAAATCCCTAAAATAATGTGATGATGAACCTCATTTAAACCATGAACCACGTTTCAATGTACAACAAGTAGATGAGAAAGTGTTAAAGTAACATCAGATATTATATCTGTAAATAATAATTATTCCTATGATAAAGTTATATCTACTTCAACTGGCTATAGTTGTAATTTAATTAATTATTATCATAAAAAAGTAAGTGGATCATATTCTATTTGATATGATCGTTTAGAAAAAACAACCATTTATACTGATACTTATGAATCATGAAAAACAGGTAAAAGAACTTGAACTACAGAAACAATGTTTGCTTGACATAGCAATGTTACTTGAGCTCCTTTAAATGTAGAAGATATATGTATCGCAAAAAGTAATGGAGCTGTTAGTTATACTACTGCTAGTAATAGTTATTGATGTGATCGTTCATATTATTCGCCTGTTATTAGCACCCATGCGTCTTCAGAAATTCAAACTCCTACTCTTAGTATATCTTGTCCAGCAAGTAATACAACAAGCAATACAACAAATAATAATGAATCAAACACTTCTCAAAATTCAACAATCTCTTCCTCTGGATCTTCATGCCATGAAACATGTTACTCTGAAGAACGTGATTTTTATGGTAATGGTAGTCTAGAAGAAGGATGTGGACGTCCAGACAGGACTGAATTGGGTCATGGAGAATACATGTGGTGTGCTACATGTTGTTTATAAAAAACAAGATAGATAAAAAAATCTGATCTTCCCACACACGGGAGGTCAGATTTTTTCAGTTATATGGTATTTGTAAGTTGAATACATTGTTAGCTTTAAAACGAAAATATTAGAGGAATTATTGGACTGGAGTACATTCATTATTTGCATTAAATTTTCCTTCGATACATGATGTTCATTGACAATATTTACAAGTAAATCCTGCTAAATGAGTTTCCCATGGATCTGTCTCTCTTCGGTCTCATGCCCAATTAGTAGAACGATATGGACCAAATCAACTTCCTTTTAATACGTTATTGAGACCCAATACTTGTGCTTCATAATATGCTGAATTACAAGTTTTATAAGAAAATGTACAGATCCATTGTTGATATCCGTTAGTATCTCAAATCCATGATTGAGAACATTTCATTGTTGGGATTCCATTTTTACAAGAACTAGAATTAGAAGATGTGTTAGCGTAACATTGAGATTCTAAAGCTGCTCATATATTACTTGTTTTTTCGATTGTACATGTAAATGTACAACTAGTTGGACCTGTACAATTTCCAGTAACAGTTCAACCGTTATTTGTACAAGTCTGATTTTGATTGCTATCTGTATAAGTTTCTATAGAAGAAGGACAAGAATATTTTCCCTTATCAAAAGTATTATTATCTCGAGATCATCCTGGACAATAATATCACGCAGGGCAAATCTCACAAGTAGTCTGATTTTTTGGAAGATATGTTCATGCAGAACAGGTATAGATTGGTGTGTTACAATTTATTATATGAGCTCAATTTTGACAGTCCCAGTTATCACTTCAATTGGATCCAGACACACGTCCTACAAGACATGTATTTGCTGTACTTCAACATGTTGGTAAAGGTAGATTTTCATCATATTTTGTACAAGATACTCATTCAGTAGTTCACTCTCTAACACATTTCCATGTAGAAGCAGTATTAAAAGAATCTCTTCATGTATTTGTCGGAATTCATAAAATACAACTATAAGCAGAATTTCAACATTCACAATCACTTTTTTGAAATCTTCGGGCTACATTCAAATCAATATCAATATTACTATCATCAGGTTTTTTAAAACATAAATTTGTTAAAGTACAAGAGATTTCTGGATCAGACAATCCGTTAGAATTTGAATCCCAACATTTTGATGAAGAATATGTTGGATATGATGGATCATATGATCTATTAAAAGTATATTCCGTTCAGTTTTTGCATCATGGTTCAAGTACAATAGTAGTATTAGCATTACTAAGATATCATTTCTCCATACCATAAAGATTTAAATTTACACATGAGTTAGGATTATTTTCCTCCCATTTTGCGACGAAATTAATCGAACCTTTATTCTGTACAAACGAAAAAATATTTTCCCGTTGAAATCTTCTAATATTAATTTATAAGTAAATATCTTTATCTTTTATCATACCGATGTATCGTACAAATACCTGTTGAGAATTAACTAAACAACATATTCATCAAGAAGTCACTCTTATTGGTCGAGTCAATAGAATCAGAAATTTAGGAGGATTAACGTTTATCGATTTGAGAGATCGCTATGGAATCACCCAAATCACCATCGATCCGAAAAACCCCTTACAACTTGAAAACGGGACTTTGGAACAAATCAAAGCAGAATTTGTGATTCAAGTGAAAGGAACTGTTATTTCAAGACCTGAAAATATGATCAATCAAGAGATGACCACTTGAGCAATCGAGATTCAACCAACGATAATTAAAATCATTTCTACCTGTGCAGAATTACCTTTCACTGTAGATAATGAAAATAATGTTGGAGAAGATATCAGATTGGAATACCGTTATCTTGATTTGAGAAGAAAAAGTGTCAAAGACGTGATGTTGACGAGAAGTAAGATTTTCACCGATACGATCAAGTATTTCACAGAGAAAGATTTTGTGTATTTTGAAACGCCTTGCTTCACAAAAAACACTCCCGAAGGATCAAGAGAATATGTTGTTCCAGCTAGGTTTGATCAAGGAAAATTCTTCGTTTTACCACAATCTCCTCAACAATACAAACAAATTTTGATGGTAGCAGGATACGATAAGTATATCCAACTTGCAAAATGTTTCCGTGATGAAGATCCGAGAGGAGACAGACAACCTGAATTTACTCAAATCGATTTTGAGCTTTCTTTCGTTGAACAGGAAGATATTTTGGAATTAATTCAGGATTATTATCTCACAATGACAAAAAATTTTCCAGAAAAAAAGATAAAATCTGAACAATTTCCAAGAATGACGCGAAAAGAAGCGATGGATCGCTACGGGTCAGATAAACCAGAATTGAGGACAGAAGCCCTTGATTTCATCGATGTGACCGAGTGGAGCCGTCAGATTCCTTTCTCTCTTTTTCAAGGAGTAGAATGTGTAAAATGTCTTGTCGCACCGAAAGAATACGCCAGAAGCGAAATTGAAAAGAATTTAGAAACAAAGATAAAAGAAAGCTGATGAAAAGGGTTGTTATACCTCATCTTCACGAACGAATGAGAATTAAAAGGTCCCCTCGCAAAATTCTTAACGGAAGAAACAATCCAATCTTTAAAAGACCTTACGCACGTTAAAAACGGTCAGACCTTATTTTTCCAATTTTGAGAACGATTGAATGTGGTCGAACTCCTCGGAGTTTTGAGAAAAACCTTGATCAAAGAATTGAACCTTTTGGAAGGAAAAGAAAATCTTCTGGATTTCACCTTTATCGTGGATTTTCCTCTCTTTGAACTAGGAGACGACGGAGAACTTGGATCATCTCATCACCCTTTCACGAAACCAAAAGACGAAGATATCCCTTATCTCATCGACCTTGCCGAGAGAATGAGAAACGGATACCAATTGACCAACGAAGATAAGAAAAAATTGACAACCATCACTTCTGATACCTACGATATCGTTGCAAATGGATACGAAAATGGAGGTTGAAGTATCAGAATCCATGATCAAGTCTTACAACATGCAATTTTTACCATTCTTGGACTTTCAGAAAAAGAAATAGAAGTCAGATTCTGACACTTGTTAAAATGCTTTTCATTTGGAGTGCCCCCTCACGGAGGTTGTGCTCTAGGACTCGATAGAATGGTCATGATTTACAAAAATAAAGAGAATATCAGAGAAGTCATTGCCTTCCCCAAAAATCAAAAATACCGCGATCCGATGTTCAATGCTCCAGGAGTATTAGATGAAGGATTATTGGAAGAATTGGGATTAAAAGTGATAGAAAATGAATAAAGAAGACGGAAAATCCGTCTTTTTTTTTGTGAATGTAAAAAATGCTTTTGGTTTGATTTTTTACAAAGAAATAGTATAAAGAAGCTGCAACACAATATTATTGATTTCTCTTTGAGGGGATTGCTTTACATCTACAAAGTGACTGGGGATTTTTTTGAAGAAAAGGAACCTCACCCTAGCCATCTCCTTAACAAGGAGAGGGAATATCAATAAGAAAATGTCCTTCTCCTAAATTAGGAGAAGGTGGCCGAAGGCCGGATGAGGTTCTGTATAATCAGTAGGGACGAGATTCTTCTCGTCCTTTTTTTGTGTGAATTGTTGTCCTCCTTTGTAAAGGAGGTGGCTCGAAGAGCCGGAGGATTAAAAAAAATCTCCCACCGCAAGCGGTTCAGAAAGAGAAAACACTCTCACTACTTCATGATTTTGTTTTTCATTGATTCATGACGGAGAGTCAGATTTTTTTCTTTTCTTGCTATTTAAGAGAAAAAGATTACTTTATAGAGAGTTTTATTTATAATATTCTTAGCATGAAAAAAACAATGATTCTTTTCTGATTTTTCATTATTTTCTTTTTAACTTGATGTGATACACCACTTGAACGAGAAGGAGAATATTTTTCTGATGAAGATAAAAGTTCCGATTTAACGATTACCAAAGATGAAAACGGAGAAATGAAAGCTGAACTTGGGATTTTTAGATTAACCACCTTTTCTGATATGGTAGTGACCGAATCTTGAAATGATTTGATTCTTGCTGAAACAGGAGAATTCGCTCGCCCTATAAGCTTTCTTGCAACACAAAATGACGAAATGATTACGATAAAAGTCATTCATTCTGATTGGGAATTGCTTGAAGAAGGAGAAACTTTTACTTTCCCAAAAGAGCAAAAATAATATGATCATCTTTTTGCTTTGTATCGGTGGAATCACTCTCCTTTTACGGATTTTTTATCAATGCTATTTTCTTCGTACCCCTCTTCGTAAGATTCCTCATGACAACGCTCTTTTTGTGAGTCCTGCAAATGGGAAAATCATTGCGATTCTCAGACAAGAAGATTTAAAGAGAGATAAAAATCTCTACAAAAAACATCGTAAAGTTTTGGAAGATTGGACGGAAGGTTTTGAAAAGGGAACCTTGATTTCGATTATGATGACTCCTTTAGATGTTCATTTTCAGAAAGCACCTCTTGAAGCCACTTTACACTATCAAGGACATCATCAAGGGAAATTTTTGAATGCTATGAAAAAAGATAAAAATCTGAATGCAACTTTTCAGAATGAATATCATTCCATGTTTTTTAAAACGCCAGAAGGTTTTTCCTTCCGTATTATTCAAATCGCAGGATTTGTAGCAAGAAGAATTGTTTCTTTTCTGAAAGACGGAACAAAAGTTCTTCAGGGAGAAAAGATCGGATTAATTAAATTAGGATCTCAAGTCAGTATTGTACTTGATGAACATTTTGAGATTTCCTGTAAAGTGGGAGATAAAGTGATCGACGGGGAAACGGTTTTAGCCATCAAAAAGCCCCTCTAAAAGATCAAGAACTCCTTGATTAATATTGTAAAATTTTTACAATGCTTTAAGATTTTTACTTTTCATCCAAACATTATGAATCTTGAAGTCAAAAATCTCACGGTTCAAAGAGAAGAAAAAACGATTCTCCATCAGATTTCTCTTTCTTTTAGTCAAGGGAAAAATTATTGCATCTTGGGGAAAAATGGAAGTGGAAAATCTTCTCTCGTTTCGACGATCATGGGACATCCTTTTTATACCGTTACCGAGGGAGAGATTCTCCTTGATAACGAAGATATTACAAATCTTTCTCCTGATGAAAGAGCAAAAAGAGGGATTTTTCTCGCTTTTCAAAATGTTCCTGAAATTCCAGGTTTGAAACTTTTTGAATTTTTGAAAGAGATTTACGATCAGAAAAATGGAACAACCACCTTTCTTTCTTTCAAAAAACTGATCGAACCGATTTTGGAAGAATTAAAAATTTCGAAAGAATTTCTCCGAAGAGAACTCAATGTCGGATTTAGTGGAGGAGAAAAAAGGAAGATTGAGATTCTTCAGATGAGACTTTTGAAGCCAAAATTTATCATTCTCGATGAAATAGATAGCGGACTCGATATTGATGCTTGTAAACTGATTAGCGAGATGCTTGGAGCAGAAAACACCCAAGAAAATAGTTTTATCATCATCACCCATACCTTTTCACTCCTTGAACATCTCCCTATCGATACCGTCTATGTCATCAAAGAAGGAGAAAAAGAGAAAGAAGCCTGACCAGAACTCATCGAACAGATTAAAGAAGAAGGATTTGAAAATCCATAACCACGATTTTCCTTATTTTATTTCTCTGGAGGAAATGAATCTACAGAAAAAACAATGGAAACAAGAGGATCTTTCAGACTTTTATTCTTTTTTAAAAAGTTTCAAAAATCTGACTAAAATTCAACGAACGCAAAGGATTATCAATACCGCATTACCCGTCCTCGCGATTCCCAGTCCCCAATTGAAAGAGATTGCAAAAGGAATTGCAAAAGGAGATTTTTTGTCGTTTTTGGATTTAATGCCCCACGAAGTCTTTGAAGCAACGATGATTGACACCTATCTCATCAATAGGCTTAAAGATTTTCAAGTACAAAAGCAATATATCGAAAAACTTTCCCTACGAATTGACAATCGAGCAACGGTTGATAGTTTGAAATTTTGCGTAAAAGGAAACGAAAAAGAGAGAATCACCTACGCAGAAGAACTAATCCATTCAGAACTTCCCTTCCAAAGAAGAATCGGAATCAGAATTTTATTCTCTTTTGTAAAAGAAGCAACGTATTTAGAAACGATTTTACAGTTTATCGAAAGCTTGGAGGGTGAAAAAGAATATTATGTGAATATGGCTTCTGCTTGGCTCTTATGTGAACTTTTGATTTTTCATGAGCAGAGAATTTGGGATTTTTTACAAAGAGGAAGAGTGAATGATTTTGTGATGAAGAAAACCATCAGTAAAGCAAGGGAGAGTTTCAGAATTTCGGAAGTTTTAAAAGAAAAATTAAAAAGTCTGAAAAGATAACCATACAACTTTTTGCATTTTTTTCCTATTACAAGTATAATTAAGAGAATTTTATGTTTATGATAATAAAAATGAAAAAACTCTTAGGATTAATACTCGTAATATGAATATGTTTTTGATATTGCACAGTAAACGCAAAAACTCAAGATGATGTAGAAATGTCAAATGAAGATTCTACAAATATTAATACTATTTGAGACACAATAAAAACACCAATAAAAACAAAAGCAGAAAGAAATACAGCAAAAAATAATACAGAAAATCTTTTAAACAGTATTTTAGAATGAATCAATAAGGCATACGAAACAGAAAAAGCAGAAAAAGAGCAGGGAGAAGAAAAAAAAGAAGAAATTCAAAAAGAAATTCAAAAATTAAAAGAACAAAGAGATAATAAAATAGAAAAAGCAAAAGCAATTGCCTCTAAAACAAAAGATCGAATAGACGCAAATTACGATTATTCTTCCGTAGATTGCACAAATGTAAAAGAAAAAAAGAAAGAATCATGTGATCAGAAAAAAAAAGAATTAGGAGCAAGATGCAATGAATTAGAAGAAGAAATAAAAAAACTCCAAGCAATTCCTGATGGAGAACCTATTAACGGAATTACTGAACATTCTACCATTTATACCAATGGCTCAAAAGTAATGGGTATCCATCTCGATGAAAATAGCAGTCCTTTTGTATTACTAGATGCTGTAGCTGATATGTCTCAACAAAATGATAAATACCAAGAAACTGCTCTTAATGGAGTAACCTCAAGAGGATCAAATATCCCATGATGAGGAAGAATCACAGGGACTCTTTATTGGATAAAAGATCATATTTCCCCTTATATTCAATGGATTGTATATGTAGGATTAACTCTTAGTGTTATTTTATTGATTTATAATGGATTTCTCCTTGTTACAAATACTGTCAGTGGAGGATGACATGACGTCGCGGCTCTCAAAAATCGTATTCTTTATATCGGAATAGGGATTATGATTATGACAGGAGTTTACTATCTGGTCGATATTGTCATTGCCGTCGTATGATTTGTTATGGATTAACCTCAAAAAAAGTTGCTGATTTTTACCTTCTCCTTTAGAAAATGAAAAAAAAAATTAAAAATCTGATAATAATAACCATAAGTACAATTTTTTTTAGTATTCCTTGAGTATTTGCGGGGACGATACCAGATTTTGATCATCAATTTATTAATAACATGTACAATAAAAATGATGGAGATATAGGAATCGTTTCCTCCGATGAAATTTCAAATCAAACCATTAGTGCAGACGATACCCTTAAATCTAATATTGAAAAACTTATTTTTCCAGGAGCTAATACAAAACTTTTTAATCTTATAAAAAATCTCGCATTAATTCTCATTATCCTTTATATTGTTATCGAAGGAGCAAAACTTGTAATTCAATGAAAAGAAGGAAAAGATATCAAAGAATCTGCAAAAAATCTTTGATATATTGCATTAGGAGCAGTATTTATTCGATGAGCTAGTTGGTTATTTGGAACGGTATTTACTGTAGAACAAACTGCAAGTCTGCAAGATTTATCTGACAAAGCACAATATTGAGAAAATTCTCTTGTTTGGAATGTACTTTCACTGCTCAAAGCTGGAGCTTTCTTCTTTGCAATTATTATGACGGTCATCACATGATTTAAAGTGATTTCCGCTTGAGACGGAGAAAAAGGAAAATTAATTGCAAAAGGAATTATTAATATCGTAGTTTCCCTTTTAATCATAAAAGGGGTTGATTACGTATATTATATCGCTTCACAATCAAATTTTATTGAAAGTACAACAGAATTGATCAAAAAAGTAGCAAAAGTATTTGGATATCTTTATGGAGTTACAGCAACAGGAATCGTGATTTTTGCTGGATATTCATTAATTACTGATAACGGAAGCGGAGAATGAATGAAAAGGGCAAAAGGACGACTGATTAATCTTGCTGTTTCTTGAATTGCACTTTTTGGATTTCTACTCATTCTGTACCAACTTTTCAATGAATTCAATCAATAAAAATTAACGAAATATTACCCCGCATTTCCTTCCATCTCCAGACTAATCAAATGATTGAGTTCTCCTGCATATTCTAGGGGAAGCTGTTTCACAACATCAGAGATAAATCCATTGACAATCAAGGCTTTCGCTTTTGAGAAAGAGACTCCCCTACTCATCAGATAAAAAAGCTTATTTTCATCAATATTTCATGCTGAAGCTTCATGAGAAATCGTCGCATCAGAACTTTCAACTTTAAAAGTCGGGATTGTATTGGAAATCGAATCGCCATCGAGCAATAACGCATCACATTGCGTTGAATGTACCACTCCTTTTGCTTTTTCAGAAACCACAACGGTTCCCCTATACGTATTGATTCCTCCACTTTTGGAAATCGATTTTGAAACGATATTGGAAGAAGTATAATTCCCTAAATGAAAGACCTTTGCTCCTACATCTTGATTTTGATCTTTTGAAGCAACCACCACAGAAATATTATCCGACTTTGCATAATCTCCTTTTAAAATGCTACAAGGATACAGCATAGTAGCTCATGAACCGAGATTTCAACCGATTCGCTCCATGACTCCTCTTTCTTCGACAAGTGCTCTTTTAGTATTGAGATTAAAGGTATTGAGGGATCGATTTTCCACAGACGAATATCTCATCTTCGCATTTTTTCCTACAAAAACCTCTACACATCACGCATGAAGTGATCTTTTATCAAATTTTGGTGCAGAACATCCCTCAATATACGCTCCTTCTGCCTCATCTTCCAAAACAATCAAGGTATGTTCAAATTGTCCTCCTTCATAGGTATTCATACGAAAATATGACTGCAACGGATCAGAAAGTTTCACTCCTTTAGGGATATAGACAAAGGTTCCTCCACTCCAAACTGCTCCATGAAGAGCCGCAAATTTATGGTCCGTAGGAGGAACTAATTTCATGAAATATTGTTTTACCAAGTCGGGATATTCTCTTATTGCATCGGCCATATCCTCGAAAATGATTCAGCTTTTTATTCGTTTTTCTTTTAATTTATGATACACTGCCGTCGAATCATACTGTCCCCCTACTCCTGCCAAATATTTTCTCTCTGCTTCAGGGATATTCAGTTTTTGGAAGATATTTTTGATTTTTTCTGGGACTTGTTCTCGTGAAGAAGCAGATCCTTGAAATCCTTTTTTAGGTTTAGCATAATACACAAGATTTTCCAAATCTAACGATGAAAGATCAGGTCAATAAGAGGGATTTTCAGATTTTTGAAAAGTTTTAAAAGCCTGAAGTCTAAAATCAAGCATCCATTGAGGCTCTTGTAAATCCTGTGAAATTCCGATAATCGTTTCTTCTGAAAGTCCTTTGAGAAATACTTCATACTCAACTTGATCCGCTTCATCCAATGTAACCATCATTTTATTTGAAATAAAAACCTTTTATAGATATACTATTACTGAGAAAAATTTCAAATACAATTTTATTTCGACAATCTTACCATGAAATTAATTATCAAAAAATACCGAAAAGAAATCCTTTGAATCAGTATCCTTTGCTGTAGTTGTATTTTTATCAGCCAAAAAATTCTCTACAATTACCAAATAAACCAAGAAATAAAAGAACTGACAAAATATCATTTTTCTAGTGAAGAAATAATTGGAAATAAAGAAGAACCAAGGAGATATGTTGGATGAGATTATAATGGAGATGGTACATGAGAGTGAACTACGATCACAATGGACACAGATCGAAAAAATCTTTCCTGAACTTGTTACATTTACTTTACGAAGTTACTTCCAATTCTTGAAATTCATAACTGTTATCAAATTTCTATCATCGAAAACAAAACAGATTTAGATAAAGATTGAGCTGAAGAACTATGAATTCTTTATAATCAATTTACAAGCGATCGAAGTACTTATCAAATACGAACATTAAAAAACAACCAATGGAAACTTCTAATCCCAGAACTTCCAATTCATCCAGAAACAGAAAATTGTCCATACCATGAAGATTTATTTTGTGATTACGTAACTCAACTTGAGAATGGAGATCTCAGGACTATTCAAACAAAGCTGGATAACGAAAAAGGATTTATTTGGGAAGAAAAAATAATACATTTAGAGAAATAAAAAACTCCTCTAAAAAGGAGCTTTTTTTATTTTACCTCCTGTTGAGGATCTTCAGCTAAATTGAAAGAATATTTTTCTGAAAAGTCTTTTTGAGCCTTTTCTACTGCTTCAAACTCAGTATCCATACGACTCTCATATTGACCAATCTTATCTACAAGATTACTATATTCAGCTAATTCGTCTTCAGTTGCATCAGAAAGATCCTGTTTTTGCAAGAAAGGATAAATTTTCTGCAAATCTTTAAGATATTCAACCTCCGTAGTCACATACTGAATCATCGAAGTTTGTAAATCAGTATCTTCTTCATATCATCAAGCATTTTTCAAAGTATCAAGAGCATTATTACAAGTTTGCAAAGCTGATGGGAAACCATCTCCATTAAGTTCAGAATCATTTCCTAAAATTTGAGAAATAGCATCATCACATTGTTTTGATGTCGTAACAAGCAAATCATTATATTCGACAGCACTATCACTACATCCAGCAACCACTAAAAGTCCTAAAAGCAAAGCAGGAAAAAAAAACTTTTTCATAAATAATAAAACAAAAAATAAAAAATACACTACACTAAAATAAAAGCATAAGAAAAACAGAAAAAAAATCAAGATAAAGCTTTGATAAATTTTTTCAAAAATCTCTTGACTTTAAGATATATATATATATGATATTTATGTTTTTATTTTTATATGTATGATACCATGACAAGTAAAGGAGAATACTTAGGAAATTATAAGCCAGAAGATTACGTAGGTTATGCAAATGCCCCAGAATATTGAAGGAAGATTGACAAAGGAGATAAAAGCACAAACTGAAGCATAAGAAAACGATTAAGAGCTCTCTCAGTTGCTCTGTTGCTCTGAGTTCAAGGAACAATGTACACTTCATGTAAAGAAGATGAAGATCCAGGTTATGAAATTGTGGATGATTCTGTAGAAAAAGAAGCTTCAGAGTATCAAAAACAACTTGATAAACTCCAAGCAACCTTTAAAGCTCAAAACGAGGTTGAAGCATTTACAGCAGAAGATAGAAAAACAATCGAAGCAAGATTTAAATTAATTCAAAAGCTTATTGATCTTAAACGTACTGGACGTCAAGTTGTAAGTCAAAAAGAGATCATCCCTACCGACGGAAATGAAACAATGTCTATTGATGATGCTATCACTACTTTACTTAATGAAGTAGAGGGATTTCTTATAGGAAATGGATGGAGAGTATACTAAAATAACTTAAAAATCTGATTCTGAAAGAGTTTTTCATTTTCTTCTCGGAAGTGATATAACACAAAAAAAGAATCAGATTTTTTTTGACCATTTTATTTTTCATTGAGATAAACTTCTTCGAGATAAATTTGTTGAATTTTAGATACAGATTATTAAAGTAAGCTTCACTTTTACAGAAATTCAGAATTTTATTTTTTTATAAAGAAAAATGTACCACATTAAAACTCGAGCAAGAAATAATATAGCATTACATAACGGGAAATATCAGTTTTACACGGAAACAGTTAGCCCATCTATGGAGGATTTTTTGAATGGGAAAGGAATCGTAAATGGGGAAATAATACAAAAAACAAGAAAAGAAATACAGGAAACTTTAAAAACAAACACTCCTATTCAAAAATAATCACTACATTTAACTAAAAATACACTTGACTTATATGGATAAATATGTATATTATTAATACTTTTAGATAATTAGAATAAAAAATGGAAAAAGCAGAAAATACCAAAAAGGAATTAGATTTTAATCGAAAAGATTTTATTAATAAAAACATTGAACCATATTTAGCCTTATCAGAAAAGGAATTACTTCAAAAAAAAGAAGAATTTAAAGAAAAGAGCAGCAATCCTTTCGATAATAATCTCTATAAAATATCATTCATAAATCAAATTTTACGATGTAAAAATCATATTGATTTAACAAATTACGAATATCAAGAGAAGTGTCATGAATATGAAAGATTAGAAATTTGAAAGATAGAAAAATCGATGTATCTTGAGCTCAAAGAAACAATAGAAACAATAAGACAAAAAGAAGCATTAAAACATAAAGGAGATGAAATATGGGAAGCATTAATGAATGGGAAGCATAATCCACAAAAAATTACAGCTGATGAAATAAGGTGGATAAATCAAGAAAATTATTAACATCTATAGGGGCATCATTCTTGATGTCCTTTTTTAGAAAATAATCAAAAAAAAATCTGACTTTTCATCACGGTCAGACTTTTTTTTCTGTTTTTAAATTATTCTCTAGATTTTTCCCTCTTTTGCAGCTAATTTTCTTGCATTTTCTGTGAGATATTTTTTTCTAATTCTCACACTTTTTGGAGTCACTTCCACAAGTTCATCCATTCCAATATATCCAAGAGCATATTCAAGGGTGATTTTTCTAATCGGTTTGATAATCATTGCTTCATCGTTTCCACTATTTCTCACGCTTGTTTGCTGTTTATTGATGGTAAGATTTACTGTCATGTCATTGTTTCCTTTCAAATATTCTCCAACGATCATTCCTTCGTAAATTTGTTGAGCAGGTTCTACGAAAATAGGTCCTCTCTCTTGTAACTTGAAAATTCCATAATTCATCGCAGTTCCCGTTGCAGAACTAATCATTGATCAGACTTCTCTCTTTTTGATTTCTCCTTTCCATTCCTCATAATGCGAGAAAGAAGAGGACATAATTCCTTCTCCTTTCGTGAGTAAGATAAATTCTCCTCTGAAACCGAGTAATCCTCTTGTTGGAATCTCAAATTCCAAGGTAGTCAATCCATTCACAGAATTCATATTTTTCATCATTCCTTTACGGTTGCTAATCATCTCGATCACCGTTCCACTGAGATCATCTTCCACACTTACGACAAGCGTTTCAATTGGCTCCATTTTCTTTCCATTTTCTTCTTTGAAAATTACTTGAGGAGCTCCTACTTGAAGTTCTCGTCCTTCTCTTCTGATACTTTCGATCAAAACTCCTAAATGAAGTTCTCATCTTCCACTTACGACAAATTTTCCATTATTAAAATCCACTTTCAATCCAACATTCGTTTCCAATTCTTTACGAAGTCTTTCTTCAAGATTTCTTGTGGTCATATATTTTCCTTCTTTTCCCGCAAACGGAGAATCATTAACGAAAAATTCCATACTAAGGGTTGGTTCATCGATTTCGATCGTTGGAAGCGGTTCAATATCTCCCACTCCAACCGTTTCTCCTACGAAAATATCAGGGATTCCACTAATCGTGATAATATCTCCACATTTTGCCTCTTGTTGCTCGATTCTTGAAATTCAAAGAGTATTAAAAATATGAGCGATTTTCCCGGTTCTCTTATTACCGTTGTTATCATAGACAACAACTTGTTCTCCTGGTTTTACCGTTCCTTCATACACACGTCCAATTCCAAGTCTTCCCAAAAAATTGTCATATCCAAGATTTACGATCTGCATTCTAAAATTCTTTTCTGGAAGATTTGGAGCCTCAGGAACATATTCCATAATAGCCTCAAAAAGGGGAGACATATCCTTTTGTTCATCTCAAAGATTTCTCATCGCAAAACCATTTTTTGCACTTGCATAGACAACTGGAAAATCTGCTTGTTCATCCGTTGCTCCAAGCAAGATAAAAAGATCAAAAAGCATATCAATCACTTCACTTGGTCTGGCAGTAGGTTTATCGATTTTATTGATGACAACGATCGGTTTCAATCAGAGTTCTAGACTCTTTTTCAAAACAAATTTCGTCTGGGGCATTGGTCCTTCGTATGCATCAACTACAAGTAAAACAGAATCCACCATTCTCAAAACTCTTTCAACTTCACTACCAAAATCAGCGTGACCTGGAGTATCTACGATATTGATTCTGTTTCCCCTTCGTTCAACGGCAGTATTCTTAGCATAAATCGTAATTCCTCTTTCTCTTTCTTGATCATTGCTATCCATAATCAAATCCTCGTTTTCCAAGGCTTTCAACGTCCCAGACTGTTGAAGCAATTGATCCACAAGAGTAGTCTTTCCGTGGTCTACATGGGCAATAATCGCAATATTTCTAATGCTCATTTTTTTAAAAAAATACTAAAAAAAATAACGACTGAAGTATAATGAAATGAAACTAAATTTCCAATAAAAAATTTTTTTATCCCCCCTTTCTTCAAAAAAAGTAAAAATCAACAAAAATGAATAACAATCATAACAACATCATAACAAAAGTTTTCCAAAATTTGACAAAAAAAAAAAAACGTTTAAAATTAAGAGAAAATTTATCATTTTTAATTTATAAATATGGACAACATGGCTTGAATAAATCCAACAGAGAATTGGGATACTTATGATAAAGATAAAACGGTAATTAATACCGTCACTTCTAGTATTGAAAAAAACTTAAAGGATATGAAAGAAAAAGATGAAGCTGATTTAGTAAACCGTATTAAATCAGAGATTAATGAAATTAAAAAAAACATTGATAACCAAAACACACTCAAAGAAAAACGAGATGAGCTTTCTTTAAGAAAAATTGAAGGAGCAATAACATATCTCAAAACTGTGAAAGAAAAAGATATACAATGACAATACACAATGTGTGTCATGGCGGTTCAAACACTTCTCCAGAACATGGGATATCTCAAAAATAGAGAATGAGAAAATGCTTGAACGGAATGGATCGATGGACTTTATGGAGATAGGAGTGGCATTAATAAGACAAGAGATGCAATTAAGGACTTTCAAAAAAAGCGAAAGGAAGATAATCCTTCTGAAAAAATTAATATAAATTGAACAATCGACCATAAAACTATTCAAGCTCTCCTAAAAAAGAAAGAAAAAACTGACACTGAACAACAAACAACTGAACAAGAAAAAAATAAAGAGAAACTAAATAAAGTTGCTACCATGACGTTCCAAGAACTTATAGAAGAAGGACTTACTAATAAAGATGCAATCATGAACTTAGCACAAAATGCGTGAGAAACTAACTATCAAATTCCAACATCTGTAGAAAACAACTTGAAAATCATCGACTACATAAATAATGAAGACATTAATGATGATATAGAAAATTTAAAGATCCAAGATACGTCTCGTGCAACAATGAAACAAATAAAAGACATAACAGAAGCCATTGAAGCAGCATGTTGAAAACAAGGGAAAAATCTATTTGATCAAATAAGCAAAATCCAAGATCCAACTATTAGAGCAAAAGCGGATGCAAATTACAATAAGATTTGGAATATTTTAAAGGAAAGAAATGGGAAACTCTCAGAATATAAAGACCAACGAATTAATGCAAGTACCATCTATAACCTAAAAGAAGATTTTAGAATTTTAAAAGATGCACTCAATAGAAAGAATTACGACGCAAAGGGAAATCCTATTGATAAAACAAAACCTTATTTTACAGACAAAAAAGATGTAGATACCTATTGTACAAAAGATCCTCAGCAAGTTTTATCTAATCTAAAAAAACTAGCACAAGCAGAAAAAGCTCCTAAAATAAAACAAAAAGAAGAAAACGGGAAAACGGAAGAAAAAAGTTTAAACTTAAGATGGGGAAATTTCATCCGCTCAAATAAACCTCAATCCGAAGAACTTATTATCCAATGTTTCAACGATACCACATTCTGAAAACAACTTGATGAAAATAAAATTCTCTATGAAGAATGAAATCCAACACAAATAAGTCGAGGAGAAAGTAATTGAGATAATATTAGAGACGATACTCAAGACATTGAAAACAATACTCAAGACAATACTCATGAACAAGAAGATCAAAATCAAAATAATCCAGAAATAGAAGTTGAAGATGAAACCCAAACAACTCAAGAAGAAGAAACAGAAGACACAAGCGAAGAAGTTCAAGAAGATACAGAAAAAGAACAAAAAAAATCTGAACTTCAAAATTTAATAGACTCTATTAATGAAAGTGAAATTGATGACGAAGTATGAGATCCCGCAAAAGCATACAAAAGTGCTCTTGAAGGAGCAAGAAATACTTTAAAAAATTCCGAATCAACTAAAGCGAACTACGAAAGTGCAAAAACCGCATTAGAAGAGAAGAAGAACGCATATGAAACAGCTTATCAAACCGAAAAAGAGACAGCATTGGAAGAACTTGAAACTGTACTCAATGGAATTAATATATACACTGTAGATCAGAGCATTGATAGCAAAGGGGAATATCTTCAAGCGATAACAGAGGCAAATAATGTTATAAATAACAACACAGCTTCTCTTCAAGAAATCAAAGAAGCAAAAAAGGAACTTGAAAAAGCAAAAAAAGCTTATGAAGAAGCAAAAAAACAAGCTGAAGAAAATGATAAATATAAAGACTTTACAAGAAATAGTGAGGGAAATGTTCTTGAAAAATATACAGGAACAGAAAAAAGCGTAACGATTCCACAGGAGCTTACCACAATCGCCGAAAATGCATTCAATAATAACGATAATGTAGAAGAAATTACTATTGAAACTACAGATCCTCTTACCCTAAAAACTAACGCATTCACAAACTGTAGAAATCTAAAAAAAATTATCATAAAAAGTAATAAAATTGAACGAGAAGAACAAGCAATTGACGTCTCAACAGAAAGTCAAGACAAAACACTCAGTATTCAAGTACCTCAATGAACAATGTTCACACAAGACTGAAAAAATATAGATACTCCTAAAGTAGCAGGATGAAAGATTGAAGAAACATCAAACTAAATCAGCAACCTAAATTTTTATCTTTTATAATATCACTATGACAAATTCAAAAGAAACATTATCTCACGAACTCACTCAAGAAGAAATCATCAAACAAGAAACTAAACAGGAAATCGATAATCTTCAAACAACTGTTCAATCATCGATTGATGGAATCGATAAAGTAGAAACTTGGGTTCCTGTAGAAGCAAAAACTGCAAAAGATTTAAAAAAGAAATTAAATCTGAATGATAACGAAGTAAACACCGACGAAATGCAGTATCAAAATGAAAAAGGGAAAGAGTGTTATAAGATTCCTATCCAAAAAACTGTTCAAGGTCCAGATAATACAGAATATACTTTTAAAAGCACTGTTTTTATTGCAAAAAAAGATGGGAAATATGTATATACAAATGGGACCTATCACAATCAATACGAATTAATTACTCCAACAGGAGAAACTCCAAGGAAAAGTTCGAATGGGAAACTTGTTATCAATAACCTCGTATTTAATATTCCAAAAGAAAATAGCGAAATTTCAGGTTTCAATATTGAACGGAGTCCTCTTGATACTGAAGCATCATACAAAAATAATATTGCAAAATCAAAATATGCTGTTACCTTTGAAACAGGAGCTGAAACAGATACTATCAAAAAATTAAAAGTTCAACAAGAAGAAAATCTTTTTTATGAAGGAGCGAATTCCGATGAAAATAAAGCATGAATTGAAAATTCTATCTATAAAGGGCTTGATGAAACGGTAAAAAATATCGTAAAAAATGCAATTTCACTTTCAAAAAATATTGAAGAAAATATAGTAGACGGAAAGAAAAGCTATAAAAGAGAAATTTTCGTAGAGGGAAAACCTACAGGGAAATTTATTGAATACAAAACTACTCCAACAGGAAAAATTGAAACCGTCATTCCACAATTAGATGAAATAAAAATAAATGGTTTCACTTTCAAAAATCAAAAAGCAGAACAAAATACTATCGTTAATACTATCGATATGCAATTGAAAGCAGAAGATATGGAAGCATTCAAACTTCATTATATCAAACAAAAAAATATGATTCTTGAAAGTACTATTGATTCTTGAAATGAAATTAGCAAAGATTTTACAATAAACAAAGGAGGTTCCCCTCTAGATGTTGTAAATCCAAATACCATTGAACATAATGTACTTAATATCAACGGAATCAAAGTTCCATTTATTATGGAGTCTACAGAACAAGGAGAACAATTAAAATTAGTAGATCTTTATGGGAATCCAGTAACTAGTATGACAATTCCATGAGATGGAAAATATACAAAAATTAGTCTTAATGAAGAATGAACTCTTACAACTAGTGAATATGCAAACGGACAAGAACAAAAGAAATACGAATATCTCTCTATTAATCTCAATAATATCCCACAAACATTAGTAGGAAATATCAATGGAAGTAATATCAACTTTTACAACCCTGATACACAAAAATCCATTATGAGTTGCCCTATTACCTTTGATGAAAAAACAGGATACAGATTCAATTCTGAAGTAATGAAAAAAACAGAAATTCAAGCCTCAAATTTTTACAAACAATTGGATCAAGCCATCGATACATCTTCTTCAAAAATAAAATGAATCAGCAAAGAAAGTATTCATAGTCTCTTTGATCATATTTTTCAGGGGAAGAAACAAGATATTGAAGCAGCAGTACAAGACATGAACGGAATCGTATTTGATTGAGAATTCTGTGTTCTCGACACAAAAGACAATATTCATCTTAATATTACTAGTGCAAAGTTGCCTGTTGTAGAAGAAATGATTAATGATATCAGAAAGTGTTATCAACAAATGCAAACTATTGAGGCTATGAAGATTGTAAATGAAAAAGGAGAAGATATCAGGAATATTAATGCATGAGCTACAAATACTATGATTTCTTATTCTTTCAATGATATCATCAAAGTATATGAAGGTTCAGAAAACTTAGTAATCAAGATTGATGGGAAAGAGCCAGGTATCCAATTAGCTTATAAAGATGGAAAAAAATCTAAAGAATTCATTTTACAAAATAGCGACAAAGACTTTATTGAAACAAAAAATGGAAGAAGAAAAGTTAAAATGGATAAAAATCAAATCAAACTCGAACTTACGAGAGAAGACGAATAAAAAAAATAAAAATAGAAATCTGACTTTGAAAAGACGATGTATTCGTACTCGATGGTCAGATTTTTTTTCTCTTTTTTTTCATCTCAATTTTCGTATCATCAACTTTTGGAGAAAAATTTACTTAAAAAAATACGGATGGAATTCAATTCAAAAGACTTAAAAAAAATTCTTGAAAATTTTATCAGAGGAGAAGATAGATTTGTATTGGTGCTTTCAGGAGGAGGAACGAGAGGATTCTATACTTTGGGGATTTTGAAAGCTTTGGAAGAATTTGGATATAGAGAAAGAATTGATGCAGTTTATGGAATTAGTGTAGGATCTATCATCGGAGCGTATTGGACAGCGGGATATGCTGCTCAAGAAATTTATGATAAGTTTTGTAATCTCGATATTTCTCCAACAAAATGGATTTCTCTTCATCCGAAACATTATCTTTTGAGAACAGAAGTCCTTGAAAAGAAATTTCATGAAGATTTACCGGAAACCTATGAAGAACTTGAGATTCCGCTTTATATTGGAGCAACGGATCTAAATACAGCAAAATTGATTATGTTTAATCATGGAGAATTAATTCCTACCGTTTTGGGAAGTATGGCGATTCCTGGAATTTTTCCTACGGTTCCTTATGAAAAATATTTGCTCGTAGATGGAGGGGTTGTCGATAATTTTCCTACAACTACAGCCAAAAGGCAATATCCAAATCATAAAATCATCGGAATCGCTCTCAATGTTTTCAAAAAAAACAAGAAGATTTCCAATATTTTCAATACGCTCGTGACTTCTTTTGAAATTATGCTCAGAAAAGAACAGGTAAGAAGATCAGAAATGATTGATCTCAGTTTTTACGAGCCTATCGATTGTTCTATCTTGGAGATTAAGCAAAAAAAATGGGAAAAAGCATTTGAACAAGGGTATAAAACGGGAGTAAAAAAACTTTCTCAGTTAGCAGAAAAAAACTAAAGTTTTGTCAGACTTTTATTTTCTTTTTGAAAATTTCTTAATGCAGGCACTGGTAACTTGTCCGTTCGGACTTTCTAGTTTACTCAATAATGAACTCAAAAAACTCAAATTCTCACCGATCAATACTTTTGAAACAGGGACTTTTGTGGAAACGGATTGGAATGGAATTTATCGTCTAAATTTGTGGTCAAGGATCGCGAATAAAGTGTATGTTGCTTTAGGTGTAAAAGCCGTTACGACCTTTGATGAGGTTTTTGATTTTTTGCAGACGATCCCTTTTGGGAACTATTTGACGAGTGATTCGATTTCCGTACAAGTCACTTCAAAATATTCTCAACTACATTCCGAGAAAAGCCTTCAATCGATCGCTCATAAATCCATTTTAAAAACACTCGGGATTACTCATTTCTCACCAGAAGAACAAGAAAAA
>JAFRZH010000010.1 GCA_017442645.1 bacterium
AGGAGACACAATAATTGTTGTGCAACGTTTAGTAGTATTAAAATAATCCTCTTTCTCCGTTTAAAATAATTTTAACTTTTCCGTCTTTCATTAAGCTTTCGTAATGTTTAAGTCTTTTCTTGAACATAGAATTGAGAATTTTAATGTTTTCATCTGCGTAATCATAGACTTTCTTCTCACCATCTCCTCTCCAGATTCTTCATAAGTATTGGATTAATTTCCCTTCAAAAGAAAAGTCCTATTATGAGAAAAATCAAGAGGAATTGATAAAAAAGTTTTTACATATTAACATTTTCAAAGTTTAAAACATAATTCTCATCATATAATTCATTCTTCTTGAGTAATGAAAACATTATGTAGACCATTTTTTTAGCAACAGTTAAAATTGCTTCTGTATAATGTTTTCATTTTTGTATTTCTCTTTCAAATATTGACTTAAAGTAACAATTTTTTAAGGTAACACAATGGGCTGCTTGTCGTAATTTTTTTCTAATATAAGAATCTCATCTTTTTGATAATCTGTATCACGAAAAACTTTTTCAACTTTGTTTCAACTTAGGATCTAATCAAATATAAGCAAGCATTTGTTTCTTATTTTTAAAATTAATATTACCAAATACAGCATAACATATTATCGCAATTAATGTAGATATCCCATAGATAGAATCGAATATTTCTACTTTTCTTTTTCATTCTTCATCTAATGTCTCTTTTACCATAGATTTTTCAATCTCTTGTTTTAGATTTTTTAGATGTTCAATAGCTTGATCAAATTCTGCTAATCATGTACAATCAACTTTAAGTATTTCCATAGTTTTTACATAATTGTTTCTCGATTTTTGCATATTGATAATTGTCTTATCTATGAAATTTAAAACACTCATTTTCTTTCTTAAACTCATGGTGGTAATATCACGAGAAAATGTAGGTAATTCATTTTCTTTAGTTTGTCATAATTCTGCTAATATGGCAGAGTCTGTTTTATCGGTTTTAGTTCATCTAATAGTACATCTAATTTGTTGATTGGTAATAATTGGGTTAATTTCTTTTACATTCCATCCATCTTCACTTAATTTTAACGTCGCTTCTAA
The DNA here is from genome assembly GCA_017442645.1 of bacterium. Next base: position 1,092 of record JAFRZH010000010.1, read on the forward strand.
ATGAAACATCCCTGTGGATTCAATAACTAAAGGGACATTGGAGTTAAGTCATCATTCTTGTAATTCTTTCGAAAATTGGGAAATAGCTTGAGAATTGTTTTGAATTCTGTAGTATTGTTTTTGTCAATGGTTCGATAAACAAACATCTATCTTCTCCATTGATACATCTAATCCAATAGATTCAACTTCTTCAAGTTTAATTCATTGGAGTGATAATTTTCTTTCCATGTAATAAGTGGTTAGAGAATAAAATGGATAAATCAAGATCTATTTATATGGGATATCCTACTTAGTTATAAAGGCTTGTAAGAAATTACATCCTAACCTATTAATCAATCCTGTAAATAGATAAAGTGGAATAGGAATAATCTTTGTTAAAAGTTTAATGCTTAAGGGGAGAACTAATTCTCTATTCCACTTGATTTTCCACATAATATTATACTTAATAACTATAATTTTACTATATAATTATCTTTCTTCTCTTATAGTAGGGGTAGACAAGAAAAAGAGTGTCTAATGATGGTATGTCGAAACCTTCTCACAAGAGCTGTCCAGTCGTCAGGAAAACTTGAAAATCTCCGTTTTGGATCAGATTTATTTTCTTTTTTCTAGAAATTTGTGTATCATCTCCTGTTAAGGTGAGAACTCCTTTTTGATTTTTCAGATAAAGTTGTAAAATCCCGAGATGTTCCTTTCTTTCTGTTAAAACTAAAATTTTCTTTTCCAAACTCAATTCAAGAAGGAGATCGTTGATAATTTGTTGATTTCTCTTGGGATCGAATATAAGCGTTTTTGCAAGAAGTTCGAACGGATCAGTTTGATAATCAAAAGGCAGGTTTGTCTCTGTTGTTTTTATGATAATTTCTGTTGGTTTTTCATTGGTTGGCAGAATCCCTGTTGCGATAATCGGTCCAAGATATGCGAAAATAAAAGCTTCATCGTTGTTTTTTCTAAGAGGAGTTGCGGTAAATCCAAACAGATTTTCTGGGAAAATTTGACTCAAAGTAGTACGAAAAGTTTCGACAGGGATATGATGACATTCATCGATAATAAGAGTTCAAAAGTCTGAACATAAACTTTCGAGTGTCTTGTTCTTCAAGGTTTGAATCATTGCAACAGTGATTTTATCTCAGATTTGGAAGTTTTTCCCATCGATGATTCCAATTTCCTTTCTTGGAATATGGAGGAAAGTCTCGATTTTACTGATTCGTTGTTGAAGAAGTTGGGTACGATGAATAACAATCAGACTTTTTTTCTTTTTTTGAGTTATTAAATCTAAAGCTATTAAGGTCTTTCCAAATCCCGGAGGAGCTACAATTACTCAACTTTTTTATCATAAGCAGACTTAATACATTCATATTGGTGAGGATGTAAGGTGATTTTTGTTGGAAAATTAATTTCTGGATAGGGGGGAATCAAATTTTCTATTTGATAAGGAATATTTCTTTCTTCACAAAAATGAATTAGCGATTTTCAACATCCTCTTGGGATCATGATTTTGTCCTCTTTCTCTTCAATGCAACTAAAATATTTTGTTGTGGAGTACGTGCTTTTTCCTAGTTTCTTTTTGATGAGATACTCTGTATTCAAAACTCTTAATTCATCATAGAGAAAATTGATCACTTTTTGAGGAAGCTCCATTCTTTTTAAGGAGATTTTATTTGTGATTTTGATGGGAAAGGGGTGATTGTCATGAATTTTTTCTTCATTTGTTGAAAATTTTGGAGTTTCTTTTTGTGGGATTTGCTGAGAGGTATAATTTTCATGTGTTGTTGTAAAACAAAAAGAAGAAAAAATCTGATTAAAATGAGAGACTGAGAGTTTTTTGATGGTTCAGAGAAACGTTCGTTGATTTTCATAAGGACAAAAAGTTTTTAGGTTTAGAAAAACAGAATTCCCCTTTTTCATACTTTCTCATTGGAGGGGTAGAGCAATTAAATTTCAAAATCCTTTTCCGCTTAAGGTGTCTTGATTTGGGAAAATACGGTCAAAACTTTCTTTTTTTGTTTTATTTCAAAAACTTTCTGTTAAGAGCTGGAGAAATACTTTTCTTGTATCTTTTGCAGGAAGAGGATGGGCAAAGAAAATCCACACATGTCCACCATTTCCAGAACGTGACCTTTCAAGATATGCTGGAATACCATATTTTTCACAAATTTGTACAAATTTGACACTATCTTGTTTTCGGTCTCCATCATCAAAATCTGCAACTAAAAATCGAGAAGTATTATCCTTTAAGAGTGGATAAATCCCAATTACCTTTTCTCCTTTCAAATGCTTTTCAATGATCGCATCTGTCAAAGGAGCTAATGATTTTTCTTCAAAATTTGCTAACGTTCATCCCTTAGATTGATGAAGTCTGAAAGCTTTTCGGTTAAATTGATACGCGGGGGAATAGCCAGATTTTTCTCCTTTTTCTCGGCGATAAGCGTAAAGATCTTCTCTTCCATGAAACAGTTGGCGGTAGAAAGTGAAGGGATCGATAACATTCATTGTGATTATGAGAGGTAAATTACCTTGATAGTTGGGATATAAAAGAAAAAATCAATATAAAAATATCTTTTCTGTCTTATAGATTCTAAAATTCTCAGTCACTTCGTGACAGCTCCTTTAATAAAGGAGCAAAACAATTCATACAAAAAAGAACGAGAAGAATCTCGTCCCTACAAGTTTTATTGAACCTCATCCGGCCTTCGGCCACCTTCTCCTAAATTAGGAGAAGGAAAATTCTCATTGATATTCCCTCTCCTATCTTAGGAGAGGGATAGGGGTGAGGTTCCTTTGAAATGTGAGGTTCTCTTGCTTCAAAAAAAATCCTCCGGCTCTTCGAGCCACCTCCTTTACAAAGGAGGAAAACATTTCATACACAAAAAAAAGACGGGAAGAATCCCGTCCCTACAAGTTTTATTGAACATCTCCCATCACTTCATGATTTCCCTCTCCTTGCTAAGGAGAGGGCTATGGTGAGGTTCCCTATCCCTTTTTAATTTCCTTCACCGTGATAATGAGCTGGAGGTTTACACATCCATTTCTTTTTTACTTGACCACTGAGTGCCATAGACTCCGTGCTGTTGATACTTTCGATTTCGACTACCTCCTTTTCACCTTGAGCATTCGTCTGATACCATTCGATGATATATTTTTCGGAAAGCTGAAGAAACTCTCTGATACTCTGGATCGCATCTCTCACCGACTGCGTATAGCTCACGACTCCGTTGGAGAAAGAGACTTCTTCTGAGGCTACAAGGTCTCAGGAAGAGGCAGACAAGGAAAGGGAAGAGGTTTTAGGAGGATTTTCTGGGGAATTCTGGAAACAACGAACAGCTAGACCGTAGGCACGACGGTAGTTGTTACTCGCGCACACGCTTCCGTCATACGGCACGAGCAGATACCTTGCGAGCTGAGAGCCAGGACTAGACGACCAGAGTACTCCGTATCGTCCAGTATTGATCATCGAACCATCCGCGTAACCGCGGTTACCCGCGAACGGAATCTTAAGATCATTGACAAAGTTAAGATTTGAATCATCATAAGTATATTTGAGACTCGATCCTTTTAGAGTAATTCCCTCTTGAGTAGCATAATAGAGTTCTAAAAGATGACTCCATTCTCCTGCACTTGGTACATGAAATCCCTCAGGACAAGGACCTTGTCTGTTTTCAGAATTTGTTACTCTATGAGTAGTCAAGTCATATCCATAATTATTACTTGCACTATCATTTGCACCTCCTCGGAGATCATCATGCGAAGTATTATCAGATCGGATATCGAATTTAGTGTTTCCATTTTGGATAAAGGAAGTTACTGCTCCATCATATCCTTTTTGATTATACGAATCATCTCGTGTAAGCAGATCCGTGCTTGTAGAAGAACCAGCAGGATTTCCATGATTATTTCCCCATTGATAGTAATTACCATAAGAGGACTCTCCTGTTCCTACCGTAGTAGCTCAGAGATTTTTATCTTGCAGAGTAATTCCATAACTCTTATCTTGAGAATAAACAGTAATAAGTCCTTTTTCTACATCATGGACTACAAATTCATTATCAGCAAAGGTTGTTCCAATACTACAGATTCCAAGCATTGCTAATATTCATCGTTGAGACGATTTCTTCATAGATACAAAAAAAGAAAAATAAAACTACTTTATTGTAATCAGATTTTTCTTCTTTTTCTATTTTTTGGAGGAGTTTGGTTGTAGTTTCAAAAATCAAGTGCAATAAATATGCAAATAATACAATTATGAATTGTATTCATTTTGAGTATATAGCAATAATATTCACTAAATGATATAGCATTTTTGTATATGTTCTTCAAACACCTTTTGAGGAGTTTC